>NZ_JBPKAM010000070.1:0-34334 GCF_051216495.1 Pseudomonas baetica
CCCTTGTGGGAGCGAGCCTGCTCGCGAAGACGGCATTGAGGTCACCCTCAATGCCAAAGGGGCAATCACCGCCACCTATACTCAATTCAGGGCTTTAAACCGCCGGCCACCCGGTTCGGCGAAGACTTCAAGGAACCGCGATCTTGAACCTGCGTTCGCTGATCGTCGCCGTGCTGCTGGTGTTGGCGGGATGCGTCACGCCGCCGCCTGCCCCTGTGGAAGTGCCACAGGTCATGATTTCGCCGAGCACCTGGCAGCAGGTGGACCGGGAGATTGTCGAGGCGTCGCAATCGGCCACCGAGCAGACCCGAATCTATGCCCGCGGCGCCATGGATTTTTGGCGTACGCGGGTCTATCAATTGACCGAAGAAAACTTCATTCCCTGGTTCAGCAGCTACTGGACCCAGGAATGGCTGTCGATGAAGGTCAGCTGGTACACCCTCAGCGCCCAGGGCGAGCAGGATGCTTCGGAAAAGCGCCTGGCCGCGTATTTGCTGGAGAAGTACCAGGAAAAAGTCCTGGCCCCCGTGGCGGTGGAGATCGATCCGGATGCGATTCTCAGCCTGGCGTCTGCCTTCTACGTGGACATCCTCAAGGAAGCGCTGCAAAAGATTTCCCAGCGTCACGGCGTGCCAATAGCCCAGCTCAATGGGCGTATCCGGAAAGTCCCCGCGATTGCCCTCGGACCGCCACCGGCGCGCGATGCTTCGCTCTATCAGGTGGTGTACGCCGAGCAATTGAACACATTGCCGGCCTACGCCGCGCTGGTCGACAAGATCCACAAGGCCGGTGGTGACAAGGGGATTGATTCGACCGACACCGCCATGGCGCCGGTGGCCAAGCGTGCCAGTAAAAGAATCGAAGCGGAAATGGCGCCCCGTGGCGCCGCCAGTGCCGTGGCCGCGGCCGCGGGGAAACTGGCCGGAGCCCTGATTTCGGTGGGTGTGGCGGGGGTCCGGGCGATTATCCAGGCCAACGACCGCCCCGATAGCGAGGCGTTGATTCGCAGCAGCCTGGGCAACACCTTCGACAAGGCCTGGATGAAGCTGGTGCAGAACCCGACCAGCGGTGTCATGGCCGGGACCTTGTACATGGCGGGGCAGATCGAGGGTAACTTGGCCAGCAGCGCGCAACCGCCGGTCGGGCTGGAGGCGGGTCATGTCGAATGGCAGCCGAGCCAATCGACTAACCAGCAGATCAACCCATGAACGCAGTTGCCTGTGAGCTCAAGGAGAACACCCATGTCTTACGTCGATGGCTTTGTTATCGCAGTCCCTACCGCCAACCGTGAAAAATTCAGGAAGCACGCCGAAGAGGCCTCGGCCATTTTCATCGAGAACGGCGCGCTCAGTCTCGCCGAATGCTGGGGCGACGACGTCCCTGATGGCAAGGTAACGTCGTTTCCCATGGCCGTGAAACTCAAGGAAGATGAAACCGTGGTGTTTTCCTGGATTATCTGGCCGGACAAGGCCACCCGCGATGCCGGAATGGCGAAATTGATGACCGATCCGAGGGTTCAGCCCGACGTCAATCCAATGCCGTTCGATGGTCAACGGATGATTTTTGGCGGTTTTGAGATGATCGTGAAGGCGTGAGCCGCCAAAGCCGGGTCACTCCGGTGAAGGGGTGATCCGACAACTCTTGCGATTGCGGATCTCGCTGTCCGTCGGTCGCTCCCTGACGAACTCAAAGCGCGGTTCGCCTTCGTTGTAGTGAACCAGCCAGCCCCATTCCAGCTCCGACTCATCCTGGCCGGGTTTCGGTGGCACGGCCCACCATGGCTCTTTGCTGATGATCTCTCGCATGGCCCCTCCCGTTGAAGCGTTTGGATGAACTATAACTTGGATGTCAGGAGGTGCCAGGCATGAGCGACGAATCCCGCTTACCATTCAAGCGTCTATTTTTTGCCCTCGATTGCGCGCCGGCGCAGCGCAAGGCGATTGCCCAATGGCGCAGTGCCTTGCAACTGAGGAATGGACGCCCGGTGCCGGTGGAGAACTTTCACCTGACCCTGAAATTCCTCGGGGCGGTGGGGACGGCGCAGTTGGCGGACATCTGCACGGCGGCTGCGGCGGTGCGTACCTCGGGTGAACGTCTGACCGTGGTATTGAATCGACTGGATGTCTGGCGCAGGGCAGGGGTCTTGGTCCTGGCTCCGGAACAGTCGCCACCGGCGTTGTTGCGGCTGGTGTATGACCTGGAACAGGCGGTGTTACCGTTTACCCAGGAGGATGCACCTCGCGAGTTTCGCCCGCACCTGACCCTGGCCCGCGACTTTCGCGCACCGGTGCCCGAGTCCGCCACACCGCCGGAGTTTTTCCTGCGTGCCGATCGTTTCGCCTTGTTCGAGTCTCACAAGGGCCGCTATCTACCGCTGGCTTCGTGGCCGCTGGGAGGCTCGTAGCCGAAACAAAAAAAGGCGCCCGAAGGCGCCAAACTCACCCAAACCGAGGAAGCCAGGTGAGGCCGTTCTTCGGAGACGAGTGCAGCGGTGGTAAGGCGCTGCGTGAACGGAAATGGGACATTTGATTTCTTCGCTGAATGAGCTGGCCTTTTCGCGAGCAGGCTCGCTCCCACAACTGAAATGCATTCCCCTGTGGGAGCGAGCCTGCTCGCGAAGGCAGCGTCAGATTCAGCAGTTGTGTTAAGTGAATTACTTACCGAGCTTGACCTTGGTCCAACCCCGGGTCATCACCCGCTGCACACCAATCGGCATGTCCGGAATGGCATACAGGGTTGCCATGGTTTCCTGCGACGGATACGAGCCCGGATCGTTGCGAATGGCCTCATCCACCAGAGGCGTGGCCGCGGAGTTGGCGTTGCTGTAGCCGATGTTGTTGGTGATCTCGGCGATGATGTCCGGGCGCATCAGGAAGTTCATGAACAGGTAAGCGTTCTCGACGTTGGCGGCATCGCGCGGGATGGCGACCATGTCGTAGAAACTGCCGGCGCCTTCTTTCGGGATGCTGTAGTCGATCTTGACCTTGTCCCCGGCTTCCTGGGCGCGGGCCTTGGCCTGCAGCACGTCGCCGGAGTAACCGACGGCCACGCAGATATTGCCGTTGGCAAGGTCGGAGATGTATTTCGAGGAATGGAAGTACGCCACCGAAGGACGAATCTTCATGAACAGCGCTTCGGCCTCGGCGATGTGCGCCTTGTCCTGATCGTTCACCGGGTAGCCCAGGTAGTGCAGGGCGGCCGGGATCATCTCGGTGGGCGAGTCGAGGAAGCTGATGCCGCAGGCTTTCAGTTTTTCCGCGTTTTCCGGTTTGAACAGCAAGTCCCAGGAGTTGGTCGGGGCGTTGGCGCCGAGCACTTCCTTGACCTTGTCCGGGTTGAAGCCGATGCCGATCGAACCCCACATGTACGGGAAGGCATGGCCGTTATCCGGGTCGCTGGCGGATGCATTCTTCAGCAGCACCGGGTTGAGGTTTTTCCAGTTCGGCAGCTTGGACTTGTCCAGCGTCTGGTAGACACCGGCCTTGACCTGCTTGGCCAGGAAGCTGTTGGACGGCACGACGATGTCGTAGCCGGACTTGCCCGCCAGCAGGCGTGCTTCCAGGGTTTCGTTACTGTCGAACACATCGTAGGTCACCTGGATCCCGGTCTCGTCTTCGAACTTCTTGACGGTGTCCGGGGCAATGTAATCCGACCAGTTGTAGACGCGCAGTACCTTGTCATTGGCTTGGGCGCCAGTTGCCATCGCGCCCATTAAGGACAGTGTCAGCAGAGTCCTGCCAAACATTTTCATCGGTACAACTCCATTCTTTTTACTGAAGAGCTTTTCTTATTCAAAATCACACGACACACATCTGTAGCTAGAACGCTTGCGCGCTCCACTGTAGGAGCGAGCATGCTCGCGAAAAACTCAAGGACGCCGCGTTTATTCAGGTAGCCCGCGTCATCGTTGACGTCCATCGCGAGCATGCTCGCTCCTACAGGGGGGGCTAGGCGGTTGCAGCGGTCCGTTGCGGTTGTTGCCAGGATTCGCTCGCGGTCTGTTCCATCGCTTCCTGAATTGCCCGCTTGCGGCTGGCTTCGGCGCGGCGGCTGAAGTACCAGACCATGAAAGTCACGATCGACACCGCCAGCAGAATCAGGCTGGCCACGGCGTTGATCTCCGGCTTCACGCCCAGGCGCACCGCCGAGAACACTTCCATCGGCAGGGTGGTGGAACCCGGGCCGGACACGAAGCTCGCCAGCACCAGGTCATCCAGCGACAGGGCGAACGACATCATGCCGCCGGCCGCCAGTGACGGCGCGATCATCGGGATGGTGATCAGGAAGAACACTTTGAACGGCTTGGCACCCAGGTCCATGGCCGCTTCTTCGATGGACAGGTCCAGCTCGCGAAGGCGGGCGGAGACTACCACTGCAACGTAAGCGGCACAAAACGTGGTGTGGGCGATCCAGATCGTCACGATGCCGCGCTCCATCGGCCAGCCGATCAGTTGCGCCATGGCCACGAACAGCAGCAACAGCGACAGACCGGTGATCACCTCAGGCATCACCAGCGGCGCGGTCACCAGGCCACCGAACAGCGTGCGACCCTTGAAGCGTGTAACGCGAGTCAACACAAACGCAGCCAGTGTTCCCAGTGCTACCGCCGCGACGGCCGTGTAGCAGGCGATTTCCAGCGAGCGCACCACCGAGCCCATCAATTGCGAGTTGTCGAGCAGGCCGGCGTACCACTTGAACGACCAGCCACCCCACACCGTCACCAGTTTTGAGGCGTTGAACGAGTAGATCACCAGGATCAGCATCGGCAGGTAGATGAACGACAGGCCGAGCACCAGCATCAATTTTGAAAAACCGAAACGTTTCATCCCCGTGCCTCCATCTCTTTGGCCTGGCTGCGGTTGAACAGCAGAATCGGCACAATCAGGATCAACAGCATCACCACCGCCAGGGCGGACGCCACCGGCCAGTCGCGGTTATTGAAGAACTCTTGCCACAGCACGCGACCGATCATCAGGGTCTCCGGGCCGCCCAGCAGTTCCGGAATCACGAACTCGCCGACCACCGGAATGAACACCAGCATGCAACCGGCGATGATGCCGTTCTTGGCCAGCGGCACGGTGATTTTCCAGAAGCTGTTGAACGTGCTCGAGCCCAGGTCGGAAGCGGCCTCCAGCAGGCTGGCGTCGTGCTTCACCAGGTTGGCGTAGAGCGGCAGGATCATGAACGGCAGATACGCATACACCACGCCGATGTAGACGGCGGTGTTGGTGTTGAGGATCTCGATCGGGTGATCGATCAGCCCGGTCCACATCAGGAACGCGTTGAGCAGACCGTTGTTGCTGATGATGCCCATCCACGCATAGACACGGATCAGGATCGCGGTCCAGGTCGGCATCATGATCAGCAGCATCAGGACGTTTTGCGCTTCCTTGCTGGTCTTGGTAATGGCATAGGCCATCGGGAAACCGATGAGCAGGCACATCAAGGTGCTGAAGAACGCGACCTTCAACGAACCGAGGTACGCCGACAGATACAGCTCATCTTCGCCCAGCAGCGTGTAGTTGCCGATGTTGAGCAGCAGGTTGAATTTCTGCTCGGCGTAGGTGTAGATCTCCGAGTAGGGCGGAATGGCCAGGGCCGCTTCGGAAAAGCTGATCTTCATCACCAGAAAGAACGGCAGCATGAAGAACAGGCACAGCCACAGGAATGGAATGCCGATGACAATCTTTCGGCCGCTGGGCACCAGGCGCAGGAATTGCTGATTGAAGGTTTTCATGCGCGCAGTACCACGCCGCTGTCGTCTTCCCACCACACGTAGACCTGATCGTCCCAGGTCGGACGCGCACCACGGCGTTCGGCGTTGGCCATGAACGACTGCACGACCTTACCGCCAGGCAGTTCGACGTAGAACACCGAGTGGCCGCCGAGGTAGGCGATGTCATGCACCTTGCCGCTGGACCAGTTGTAACGGGTGTCCGGCTTGGTGGTGCTGACCAGCAGTTTTTCCGGGCGGATCGCGTAGGTGATCGACTTGTCCTGCACCGAGGTGCTGACACCGTGGCCGACGTAGATCTTCTGATCCAGGTCCGGGCTGTGGATGATCGCGTGACCTTCCAGGTCTTCCACCACCGTGCCTTCGAAAGCGTTCACGTTGCCGATGAACTCGCAAACCATGCGGCTGACCGGTGCTTAGTACACATCCACAGGGCTGCCGATCTGGGCGATCCAACCCAGGTGCATGATGGCGATGCGCTGGGCCATGGTCATGGCCTCTTCCTGGTCGTGGGTCACCATCACGCAGGTCACGCCAACGCGCTCGATGATCTCCACCAGTTCCAGCTGCATTTGCGAACGCAGCTTTTTGTCCAGGGCGCCCATCGGTTCGTCGAGCAACAGCAGCTTCGGACGCTTGGCCAGGGAGCGGGCCAGGGCCACGCGCTGACGCTGGCCGCCAGACAGCTGATGGGGTTTGCGCTTGGCGTATTGGGTCATGTGCACCAGGCGCAGCATCTCTTGCACGCGGGCGTCGATTTCGGCGGCTGGCAAACGGTCCTGCTTGAGGCCGAAGGCGATGTTCTGCGCCACGGTCATGTGTGGAAACAAGGCATAGGACTGGAACATCATGTTGATCGGCCGCTCGTACGGCGGCATGTCGGTGATGTCCACGCCATCGAGCAGGATCCGGCCTTCGGTCGGGCGCTCGAAGCCGGCGAGCATGCGCAGCAGCGTCGATTTACCGGAACCGGAGCCACCGAGCAGGGCGAAGATTTCGCCCTGATGGATTTCCAGGGACACATCGTCCACGGCGGTGGTTTCGTCGAATTTCTTGGTGACGCGATCGACTTTCACCAACACCTTTTTCGGTGCCTGGTGACCTTCGAGGGCCTTCCTGTAGATGCTGGAGGCGTTTGCCATGTGAAACTCCCAACAGGTTTCAGTCGCCAGGCCAACACGGCCCGACTTAATAGTTGATTGCAAACCCGAGTCTTGCGGTGCCAGTGAGTCCAGCGGCGATCCCCTGTGGGAGCGAGCCTGCTCGCGAAAGCGGTGGTTCAGTCAACATGGATGTCGCATGACACATTGCATTCGCGAGCAGGCTCGCTCCCACAGGGAGATCGCGTTCGACTCCCCGACCCATTCCGTTCGGGTTTATTCGGCGCCGCCATCCTGGCTGCCTGGTCGTACTTGTTGTTATTGCGGTTTGTTGTTTTCACGAACGAGAGGCGCGCACCGGCCCGCCTGCCCGTTCATGGGGGCAGTTAATCGTTGAAAGTGAGGTTCAGATCGTCAGCGCGAATTGCGCAGCGCCGCCCGTTGCCGGCACGCTTCACCGAACGCCTGGAAAATGCTCAGGTAGGGCGGGTTGTCCAGCACCTGCCATTCCGGGTGCCACTGCACGCCGAGGGCGAAGGTCTGGCTGTTCTCCACCGAGACCGCCTCGATCAAGCCATCAGGTGCGACGGCTTCGGCACGCAGGCCCGGAGCGAGTCGGTCGATGCCCTGGCTGTGAATCGAATTGACCTGGAATTCCGCGGGCAGGTCCAGCGCCTGGAAGACACCGCCGGGCTGCACCTTCACCGCATGGGCGGGAGCGTATTGCACGGCCAGGTCCGGATGGTTGGCTTCGCGATGATCGAGGAAGCCAGGCAGTTCATGGACTTTCTGGTGCAGGCTGCCACCGAACGCCACATTCATCTCCTGGAAGCCACGGCAGATGCCGAGCACCGGCACGCCGGCGGCGATGGCCGCGCGAATCAGGGGAAGGGTAGTGCGATCCCGCTGGGGATCGTGTTCGGTGCCGGGAGCGCTGTCGGGGCCTTGATAGTGGAAGGGCTCCACGTTCGATGGCGAGCCGGTCAGCAACAGACCGTCGAGCTGCGGCAGCAGGTCATCGATTTCGGTCAGTTCAGCCAGGGAAGGAATGACGACAGGCAGCCCCAGTGCCGCAACGCTGACGGCGCGCAAATACTTGTCGCCGCTGACATGGTAGGGGTGCAGGCCAATCTGTTTGACGCACGCAGTAACGCCGATCAATGGCTTGAATGCCATTTTTATCACCTCGAAGTTTGACACTTGAACGAGCTTTTCCGGAGCTTAGCCTCGTTGATTTTAATTAACAACTCCCGCGTCAAAAATTCTAAACGCCGAACGTCTGATCTTCAGGGGTTACGTGTGGTTGATAAGAATTTTGGTACACGGGTACCTTTAAAAGGCCAAAAAATAAACGCTGAGCGGCTGAGTGTTAACTATTGACTTAACATTGCCTTTCGGATTGACTGGCTGCGTGAAAGGGCGGTGAACATAATAATTAACAGTAAAAAATAGGTGCATCATGTCGGTCCCCTCGCGTGCCGTTCAACTCAACGAAGCAAACGCATTCCTTAAGAAACATCCTGAGGTTTTGTACGTCGACCTTCTGATTGCGGATATGAACGGTGTGGTGCGCGGCAAGCGCATCGAGCGCACCAGTCTCCACAAGGTTTACGAAAAGGGCATTAACCTGCCGGCCTCGCTTTTTGCTCTGGATATCAATGGTTCAACGGTGGAAAGCACCGGCCTGGGCCTGGACATCGGCGATTCCGACCGGATCTGCTACCCGATCCCCGGCACCCTGAGCATCGAGCCCTGGCAGAAGCGCCCGACCGCGCAACTGCTGATGACCATGCACGAACTGGAAGGCGAGCCGTTCTTCGCCGACCCGCGTGAGGTACTGGCCAATATCGTGCGCAAGTTCGACGACCTGGGCCTGACCATCTGCGCCGCGTTCGAACTGGAGTTCTACCTGATCGACCAGGACAACGTGAACGGTCGTCCGCAATCGCCACGTTCGCCGGTGTCAGGCAAGCGTCCGATGTCGACCCAGGTCTACCTGATCGACGACCTCGACGAATACGTCGACTGCCTGCAAGACATCCTCGAAGGCGCGAAAGAGCAGGGCATCCCGGCCGACGCCATCGTCAAGGAAAGTGCCCCGGCGCAGTTTGAAGTGAACCTGCACCACGTGGCCGACCCTATAAAGGCTTGCGACTACGCCGTGTTGCTCAAGCGTCTGGTGAAGAACATCGCCTACGACCACGAGATGGACACCACCTTCATGGCCAAGCCGTATCCAGGTCAGGCGGGTAACGGTCTGCATGTGCACATTTCGGTACTCGACAAGGAAGGCAAAAACATCTTTGCCAGCGAGGATCCCGAGCAGAACGCCGCGCTGCGTCACGCGATCGGCGGTGTGCTCGAGACCCTGCCGGCGCAGATGGCGTTCCTCTGCCCGAACGTCAACTCCTACCGTCGTTTCGGCGCCCAGTTCTACGTGCCGAACTCGCCGAGCTGGGGCATCGACAACCGTACCGTTGCGGTGCGCGTGCCGACCGGTTCACCGGACGCCGTGCGCATCGAGCACCGCGTTGCCGGTGCCGACGCCAACCCGTACCTGCTGCTGGCGTCGGTCCTGGCCGGTGTGCACCACGGCCTGACCAATCAGATCGAGCCGGGCGCCCCGGTGGAAGGCAACAGCTACGAGCAAAACGAGCAAAGCCTGCCGAACAACCTGCGCGATGCTCTGCGTGAGCTGGACGACAGCGAGGTCATGGCCAAATACATCGACCCGATGTACATCGACGTGTTCGTGGCGTGCAAGGAAAGCGAATTGGCCGAGTTCGAAAACTCCATCTCGGACCTTGAGTACAACTGGTACTTGCATACCGTTTAACGGCGTTGGCGGCATACACAAGATTTGTGTACGCCGCCAAACCTGTGGGAGCTGGCTTGCCAGCGATGGCGTCGTCACAGTCGACATTGCTTGCGTCTGATCTACCGCTATCGCTGGCAAGCCAGCTCCCACAGGGACCGCGTTTCATTTTTTTGATTGGGCGGGCATTCGTCCAACGATCACTCAATTCCCTGCGTCGAGTCACTACCATGACAATCACCCGCAGCGACTGGGAACAACGCTTCCAGTCCCTCACCATCGAAAGCCGTGCCTTCATCGACGGTCAATACCGCGCGGCCGCCAGCGGCGCCACGTTCGAATGCGTCAGCCCGGTGGACGGCCGCTTCCTGGCCAATGTCGCCAGCACCGACGAAGCCGATGCCAATGTCGCCGTCGCCGTAGCACGCCGCACCTTCGAATCCGGCGTCTGGGCCAAACTGGCCCCGGTCGAGCGCAAGCGCATCCTGATCCGCTTCGCCGATCTGATCCTGGAAAACCGCGAAGAACTGGCGCTGCTGGAAACCCTGGACATGGGCAAGCCCATCAGCGACTCCATGGGCATCGACATCCCGGCGACCGCCAACGCGATCCGCTGGACCGCCGAAGCCATCGACAAGATTTACGACGAAGTCGCCGCCACGCCCCACGATCAACTGGGTCTGGTGACCCGCGAGCCGACAGGCGTGGTCGCGGCCATCGTGCCGTGGAACTTCCCGCTGATCATGGCCAGCTGGAAATTCGCCCCGGCGCTGGCGGCAGGTAACTCGTTCATTCTCAAGCCTTCGGAAAAGTCGCCGCTGACCGCGATCCGTATCGCGCAACTTGCGCTGGAAGCCGGCATTCCAAAAGGCGTGTTCAACGTGCTGCCAGGCTACGGTCACACCGTCGGCAAGGCCTTGGCGCTGCACATGGACGTCGACGTGCTGGCCTTCACCGGCTCCACCGCGATTGCCAAGCAACTGATGATCTACGCCGGCCAGAGCAACATGAAACGCGTATGGGCCGAAGCCGGTGGCAAAAGCGCGAACGTGGTGTTCGCCGACGCACCGGATCTGCGCGCCGCGGCGCAGGCCGCGGCTGGCGCCATTGCCTTCAACCAAGGTGAAGTCTGCACCGCCGGTTCGCGCTTGCTGATCGAGCGTTCGGTTCACGAGCAGTTCATGCCTCTGTTGGTCGAAGCGCTGCAAGCGTGGAAACCGGGGCACGCGCTCGATCCTGCAACCACCGTGGGCGCGGTCGTCGACCAGCGTCAACTGGACAACGTGCTGCGCTACATCGGCATTGGCAAGGAGCAGGGTGCTCAACTGATCGCCGGCGGTAGCCGCACGCTTGAAGAGACCGGTGGCCAGTACGTCGAGCCAACGATTTTCGACGGTGTGACCAATGCCATGACCATCGCCCAGGAAGAAATCTTCGGCCCGGTGCTGTCGGTCATCACCTTCGACACCGCCGAAGAAGCCCTGGCGATCGCCAACGACAGCATCTACGGTCTGGCCGCAGGCGTCTGGACCAGCAACCTGAGCAAGGCCCATACCTTCGCCCGTGGCCTGCGCGCCGGCAGCGTGTGGGTCAACCAGTACGACGGCGGCGACATGACCGCACCGTTCGGTGGCTTCAAGCAATCGGGTAATGGCCGCGACAAATCGCTGCATGCGTTCGACAAGTACACCGAACTCAAAGCGACCTGGATCAAGCTCTAACAACAATAAAGCGGCGGTCGCCAGTTGCGCTGGCGACCATCGGAGAAACCTATGAAACAAGCCTCTTCAAATCAACAGCATGTAAACAGCTACTACGCTGCCACCCGCAACTTCACCGGCGACTTCCCGGTGTTGGAAGAGTTGGTGGAATGCGACGTCTGCGTCATCGGCGCGGGCTATACCGGTCTGTCTTCGGCCCTGTTCCTCGCCGAAGCCGGCTACAGCGTCACCGTGCTGGAGGCGGCCAAGGTCGGCTTCGGCGCCAGCGGTCGCAACGGCGGCCAACTGGTCAACTCCTACAGCCGTGACGTTGATGTTATCGAAGAGCGTTATGGCGATAAGACCGCCGAAGTGCTCGGCAGCATGATCTTCGAAGGCGCCGACATCATTCGCCAGCGCATACAGCACTACGACATCCAGTGCGACTACCGTCCGGGCGGCATCTTCGCCGCGTTGAACAAGAAGCAGTTCAAGGGTCTGGCCGAGCAGAAGAAAACCTGGGAACGCTACGGCAACAAGAACCTGACCCTGCTCAGCGAATCGGACATCAAGCGCGAAGTGGGTTGCGACAACTACGTCGGCGGCCTGCTGGACATGCAAGGCGGGCACATTCACCCGCTGAACCTGGCGCTGGGCGAAGCCTCGGCGATCATCGGCCTGGGCGGCAAGATTTTCGAGCAATCGGCGGCGGTGGAAATCACCTATGGCGAACCGAACGTCGTGCGCACCGCCAAGGGTGTGGTGCGGGCCAAGTACCTGCTGATCGCCGGTAATGCCTACCTGCCGCAAGGCCTGGACAATCGCGTCACCAGCAAAAGCATGCCGTGCGGTTCGCAGATCGTCGTCACCGAGCCGTTGACGGAAAAACAGGCCAGGAGCCTGATCACCAACAACTACTGCGTCGAAGACTGCAACTACCTGCTCGACTACTTCCGCCTGACCGCCGACAACCGCTTGCTCTACGGCGGTGGCGTGGTCTACGGCGCCCGTGAGCCGAATGACATCGAACAACTGATCCGTCCGAAAATCCTCAAGACCTTCCCGCAGTTGAAGGACGTGAAGATCGACTACCGCTGGACCGGCAATTTCCTGCTGACCATGTCGCGCATGCCGCAATTCGGCCGGATCGAGAAGAATGCCTACTACATGCAGGGCTACAGCGGCCACGGCGTCACCTGCTCGCACCTGGCTGGCAAACTGATAGCGGAAATGATCCGTGGCGATGCCGAGCGCTTCAACGCGTTTGCGTCCTTGCCACACATGCCGATGATCGGCGGACGCACGTTCTCCGCGCCGCTCACCGCCATGGGCGCCGTGTATTACTCGCTGCGCGATCGTTTCGGGATCTAAGCGTTACCTCGCCGGCGATGGCCCCAAAAGGCATCGCCGGCTTTTTTTACCTGTCACCGACGGCATGAACACTGAATAACCTGTGGGAGCTGGCTTGCCAGCGATAGCGCCAGATCAGACAGCATTTAAGTCGCCTGACACACCGCCATCGCGGGCAAGCCCGCTCCCACAGGATTTGCGCCATGGCCGAAATCGCCATCCGCGGGCTGTTTTTTTTCACCGTTTATCGAAGCTGCTTTGCAACACCCTCAAACGTGATTTAATAGCCGCCTTTCACGATTCCGGGACCGGAAAACGGCGTTATCCGCGCCTGCGATCCACCCTTCCATAATTACTGTAGGAGCGAGCTTGCTCGCGATGGCGCCGGTTCAGCCGACATCAATGTTAAAGATCAGATTCGCTCCTACGGGTTGGCACATAAGGCTGTCATGGATACGGGCTCACGACTCAAATTAGTACGCGAAAGCTACAAACTGTCCCAGCGCGAGCTGGCCCGGCGTAGCGGCGTCACCAATGCCACCATCTCGCTGATCGAACAGAATCGCGTCAGCCCCTCGGTCAGTTCCCTGAAAAAACTGCTCGAAGGCATCCCCATGTCCCTGGCGGACTTCTTTACCTTCGACCAGCCGCCGCGTGAACACCAATACGTCTTCCGCGCCAACGAACAACCGGACCTCGGCCGCCACGGCCTGCGCCTGCTGCTGATCGGCGCCTCCGTCCCGAGCCGGCAAATGCGTTTGTTGCGCGAGCAATACGCACCGGGTGCCAGCTCCGGGGAAGAGCCGATCGTGCACTCCGAAGGCGAGGAGTGCGGTCTGGTGACCCGTGGCACGGTCGAGCTCACCGTTGATGGGCAGGTCAGTGTGCTGAATGCCGGGGACGGCTATTACTTCCCGACGACGTTGCCGCACCGGTTTCGCAACATCGGGCAGGATGAGGCGGAAATCATCAGCGCCAACACCCCAGCCAACTTCTGATAGAAAAAGTAACCGCCGCAAACCTGTAGGAGCCGGCTTGCTGGCGATGGCGGTGTGTCAAACACCACCGATGGTGCCTGGGACGCCGTTATCGCCAGCGAGCCGGCTCCTACAGACATTGCAAAGTATCGTCCCGCTGGATGCGGGTTTAATACGCGTTTCAAGGAGCGAATATGACGTTGACTACCGAGGAATTGGTCAGGATCGCAATGACCAACCCGATCAACGCGCAAATCACCTCCCGCCTGCCATCCCTCGGCCTGAATCAATGCATGCTCACCGCCGGCTGCCTGTTCCAGGCCGTGTGGAATCATCAGTCAGGCCTGCCTCCCGAGCGGGGTATCAAGGACTACGACGTTTTCTACTTCGATACGGACCTGTCCTGGGAAGCCGAGGATGCAGTGATTCGTTCGGTCGAGTGCCTGTTCCAGGACCTTGAGGTGCATGTCGAGATCAGGAATCAGGCTCGTGTTCATCTCTGGTACGGTCAGCGCTTTGGCAAGCCGTATCCAGCGCTTCAGTCAACTAAAGACGGGATCGACCGTTATCTGGTGGCCGGTACCTGCATCGGTTTGGATGTCGATTCGGGCGAAGTCTATGCGCCCAATGGCTTAGTGGACACGGAACAGGGAATCCTTCGCATCAACCCGAAAAACCCGCAGCCGGACTTGTTCGTTCAGAAGGCGAAAAGTTATCAGGCGCGCTGGCCTTGGCTCACCATCCTGGCGCCATAAAGACTCCAATCGCCATGAGGGCTGCGTCGGTGCCGATTCCTGCCAGGAAGGAACCAACCCCCTCAATAACGTCTAAAGTTCACAGCAATTGGCCTGCCTTGAAGGAACGACTCATGCACAGATCCCGCTCATTGATCGCAGCTGTTACATGCCTCGCGTTGGTCATCGGCCCAGTGATCGCATGGGCTGATCCCGGTAATGGAAAGGGCCAGGGAAACGCCAAGGGAAACCCGCAAAATGTCCAGGACCACGGCAACCAGGGTGGGCATGGCAACAAGGGTAAAAAGTCAGGAGGCGGCGATTGGGACCATGGTCCGAGCATCAATCACGCCAGCGTTCTTGGGATTGTCGGCGACTATCGTGGCTATTGGACTCCCGGCCCGGCGTTGCCACCCGGCATTCAAAAGAACCTCGCCCGGGGCAAACCGTTGCCGCCGGGGATTGCCAAAAAGCTCGATGGTCGGTTGATCGGCAAGTTGCCGCATTATGACGGCTATGAATGGCAGCAGGCGGGCACGGACTTGATTCTGGTCGCGCTCGCCACCGGGCTCATTTATGAAGTGCTCAACGGGGCTTTTCACTGACGTTCGAGGGGCGAGGGGATGCTCATGGTATTCCCTTCGGCCCTTTAAGCGTCGGCCTTTCCGTCCGTCGCCAGCCTTTGAACTGTAGGGAGATTAACGCGTCATACATCACGCGAAATCAATTCTACGGAAGCAATCATGCTTTTAAACAACAAGAGTCTCGCCGCTGTCCTGTCCTGCGCCCTGATGCTCGCAGCCGCTCCCTTACTGCCTGCTGACCTGTCCATTATCAACGCCGCACACGCCAAAGAAGGTGGTGGTGGTGGTGGTGGTGGTGGTGGAAACGGCGGTGGCAATGGCGGCGGGCACGGTGGCGGAAACAGCGGCGGAAATGGCGGCGGCCATGGTGCCGGCCATGGTGCCGGTGTAGGCGGCGGTCGCAACGGCTCGGATCATGCCGGCAATTCCACCAGCAATGGTCATGGCAAAGGACTGGCCAGCAATCACGCCGGCAACGCTACTCGCAACCACGGCGTCAGCGGCAATCACTATGGCAGTGAGCGCAATGATGACAATGGACGTGGCACGACGACGTCCGGTATCGCCCATTCCAAGGAAACCCGCGGTATCGACAAGGCCCGTGCCATTTCGGCCTCGAAGCCGGGCGACCACGACGCGAAAGGTTTGAGCAAGGCTGGCACACCGGGATCCAAAAAAGCGCACTGAACAGCGGCTTCCCGTTGATCAAGCCAGGCAATGAAAAACCGCAGAGATGCGGTTTTTTATTGCCTGCTATCCAGTCACTGCATGTGACCTATTTGAAGTGTTCGCTACTCGATCACCGCAAATCTTTAACCGGGTAAGCACCGGTATTCAGGATCATGCATGGTCATTGTGGCGAGGGGATTTATCCCCGTTCGGCGCAGAAGCGACAATATCTACGCTAAGGTAACAACCGGGAAACAGTGCCACGCTGTGACGTATCCAAGGCATTTCAAGCGCGGCTTCAAATCAGGGAGAACCGACATGACCCAAACACTGGAACATGCCATCGCCATCGCGGCCGGTGCCCACGAGGGGCAGGTGGACAAGGGCGGCGCGCCGTACATCCTGCATGCGCTCAGGGTGATGCTGAAAGTCACCACGCAGGAAGAGCGGATCGTCGCGGTGCTGCATGACGTGGTCGAGGACTGCGACATCAGCCTTGATGAATTGCGTGAGGAGGGATTCAGCGAGACGGTGCTGACGGCCATCGAATCACTGACCAAAAGGCCGGCCGAAGCCTATGAGGCATTCATTGAGCGCGTCTCGCAGAACCCGATTGGCCGGGTGGTGAAACTGGCGGATCTGGAGGAGAACAGCGATCTGTCGCGGATTGCCCAGCCGAGTTGGGACGATCTGGAGCGGGTCGAGAAGTATCGGCGGGCGATTGGGGTGTTGCGCTAGTGGTTAGTCTGTGACCCAGGATTTTTGTAGTGAGAGGTCAGCGAAACTGGCACCGCCCCTCATCACAGGATAATCATCGTTTCCGGTTAGGCACCCACCGGACACTGCGATTGCAACAGCGGGCTCCATTGGTCCTGATTGTCCGGACGCCGGTAGTACACCACCATTCGCCGGGCGACCTGCATCGCCATGTCGCGTCCGCAGTCGGCCTCGACCAGCGCCAGGGCCAGATCGATCCCGGCACTGATGCCGGCCGAGGTCCACACCGATTGCTGCTGCACGAAAATGGCCTCGCGATCGAGTTCGATCTGCGGGAACAGTTCCTCGAACAAATCGGCCATCACCCAGTGGGTCGCCACGCGCAGGCCATCGAGCAAACCGGCCTGTGCCAGCAAAAAGGTGCCGCTGCACACCGACGCCATGCGTCGGGTCGAGGTCGAGGCGACGCGCAACCAGTCCACCAGCGGAACGTTGTCGGCCATGGCCTGGCGAATGTTCGGGGAGCCGGGGGCGATCACCGTATCGATGGGGTTCGCGGCAAACTCGCCCAAGCGCCGGGTTTGCACCACCAGGCCCTCGGCCGTCGCGACCGGTCCCCCGTCCATGCTGGCGGTGTGCAGGGCATAGCCTGGCAAACCGCGCTCTACCAGGCCACGGTTCGCGGCATAGAACACCGTTTGGGCACCTGTCAGGTCCAGCAAGCCCATTTGCGGGTAGGCCACGAAGACAATGGTGCGCGGCGGAGCCTGCTCAGCGTGGGCATGGTCAGGTTTGATGCTCATATCATTGTCGGACACTGCTCGGTCTCCAAGTCGCCGCATGGCGTCGTCAGGTGTGGAAGGTTATTCGTCGTGTATCGGTACAGTCAGCGGGATCGCAAAAAAGAACTGCGTGCCGACGTCCACCGTGCTGCTGACCCAGATGCGACCGCCATGGAATTCGATAATGGAGCGACAGATCGCCAGCCCCATGCCCAGCCCGTTGTGCTTGGTCGTGAAAAACGGATCGAACAGCGAGGCCAGAATGTCTTCGGCAATGCCGGTGCCCGCATCGGCGACTTCGAGCACGGCCTCGTTGTCCTGTACCCGGGTGAGAATCCGCAGGGTTCGTGGCCGGTCATGCACGTTGGCCATGGCTTGGCAGGCATTGATGATCAGGTTGATGATCACTTGCTGCAGTTGAATCCGATCGCCTTTCACCAAAGCGCCCGTAGCGCGCAGTTGCAGGTAGGGACGAACCTGATGATTGGCGGTGTCATGTTGCATGAGGGTCAATGAGTCACTGACGATGTCATCGAATACTTCGGTCTTGCGCTGTACATCGCTCTGGCGCGAAAGCGCCCGGATGCAGGTGATCACTTCGGAGGCCCGACACGAGTTCTGGATGATCCGGTCCAGCGAGCGGCGCACTTCGTCGAGATTCGGCTCCTCGCGGTTGATCCAGCGTTTGCACGACTCACCACTGGTGATCACCGCGGCCAACGGTTGATTGATTTCGTGGGCAATGGAGGCGGCCAGTTCGCCCATGGAGGTCACCCGCGTGACGTGCGCCAGTTTTGCCTGGGAGTGAAACAGCGCTTCTTCGGATTGCCTGGAAGCGGTCACATCGATCAAGGCACCGACATACTCGATCCGCCCTTGATGGTTGAACAGCGGGTTGGCGCTCATCTGCACGTACTTGATGCGTCCGTCGGGCATCACCAGTCGATGTTCCACTTCGATCAGACATTCGCGCAGCGCAGCCTTTTCGAAAACGCTTTCGACAATGTGCAAATCATCGGGATGGGTGCGTGCCCTGATCATGGCGAGCGTCGGTTTAACATCCAGCGGGTATTCGAAAATGCGTGCCGACTCATCCGACCACGACACGCTGTGATCGTCGACGATCAGGCCGATGCTGCCGGTATGGCTGAGTTTCTGTGCGCCCAGAAAGAACGCTTCCTTGCGCCGCAAGCTGTCGCTCGCCCGCTTGCTGCGAAGCGCCAGCAAGGAAATGGTGGTCAACGCGATCAGGCAGCGCACGAAACCGGCGATCTGCTTCTGGTCGCGAAAGCCTTCGTCGACAATGAAGCTGAGGGTCAGGAAGCCAATGCAACTGACCGCGACGGTGATGAACATGGGAACGGAAAAGATGTTCGCCGACATGAACACCAGGGTGATGTAAAGCAGCGTCGGTGCCACATCCATGTCGAGCATCGAGTTGGTGATGAAGATCATGCCGCCGACCGCAATGGCGGCCAGCCAGGCCATGGCGTCCGATAGAAAAAGTTTCTTGCAACGTTTGATGATAGACATTTGTTTTTCCGGATTTTTGCTATCGAACGGCAACTCGCACGGCACTCGTGATGCCGGGCAAACTCTTTGTGAGAGGTGTTTGTATTGATCCCTTTTGCAGAGTCAGCGAAGGACCGTAATGCTGACCTCCTGTAGGAGCGAGCATGCTCGCGATGGTCGTTAACGATGACGTGTGTCTACGGGTTCAACGCGGCGCACTTGAGTTCATCGCGAGCAAGCTCGCTCCTACATTGACCGAGGGCAGTGGTTGATCGAGATTGAGAAAAAACGCCCGCCAGAAAAACGAGTGGCGGGCGCTTGGGAAATGTCCCGGTCCAGCAAGGAGTGAGCTGGGACGGGATATGGGTGTTGACTTCACATTGCCTGGCAAAGTGGATGGCCGGGCCGCATCGCGGTCGATACGTGTGCCCTGGCTGACAGCAGTAGACGGGGGCACCGGGTTGCGGCCCGACAACCCCTACCGATCAATAACTGTCAGGCCACCGGAATCAGCGGATCGGCCGCGGCCAGCGCAGTGGCACGATCAGCGGCCGGCGGATAAATCCACACAGTGTTGATCTGAGTCTTGAGTTCCTTGGCTTCTTGCTTGACCAGCTTGACCTGGCGATCCCAGCCCTCGGTAAACACCGCACCCCAGGCACCCAGGTCCAGGCAGGTGACGTATTTCGGCTGGCTGTAGGCAATCGGTTCCACGCCCAGCAGTTCGGCGGCCACGTTGTTGCCGGCATGGCGACCCAGGCAGATCGCATGCTGGCAGGACATGGCGGCGAAGTTGCCCAGATCGTCGGTGGCGGCATACGCCACATCGCCGGTGGCAAACACGTCGGCGTGACCGCGGACCTTGAGGTTCTGGTCGACATGCAGTCGACCCTGGCGATCACGGGTGCCCTGCACTTGCTCGGTCAAGGCGCTTGCGCGGAAGCCGACGGTCCAGATCACGGTGCTGGACTCGATGCGTTGGCCATTGGCGAGGGTGACGCCACCGGCATCGACCGAGGCGACGCTGGTGCCGACAATCCACTCGATACCCAGGTGCTCCGACGCTTCGACAATCGATGGACGAATGCCATCGCCCAGGCTTGCGGCGATTTGCGGGGCGAGGTCGACCACGACCACGCGGATGTCAGCGTCTTCGCCCAGGGCGGCACGCAGGCGCGCCGGCATTTCGGTCGCGGTTTCGATGCCGGTGAAACCACCGCCGGCCACCACCACGGTGTTGCGGGCGGCACTGGCCGGCAAGTCTTTCAGCGAATTGATGTGGGCTTCCAGGCGCGTGGCCGACTCGATCTGATCGACATCGAATGCACGCTCCAGACCGTCGACCGGAGGACGCATCAGCTGGCTGCCGGCGGCCAGCACCAGGCGGTCGTAGCTCAGTTGACCTTGCGCGCCAGACGCTTTGGTGTAGCCGACCTGTTTGTTCTTCTCGTCGATCGTTTCGGCCGAACCCTGGACGAACTTGATTCCCACGGCGTCGAACAGGTCGTTCAACGGCGCCTTCATGTTGTGCACGTTCGGCTCGTAGAAACGCGGACGAATACGCAGTTCGGCTTGAGGAGCCAGCACGGTGATCTCGACGTCATTGCGATCATGCTTGTCCAGCAGGCGGGCCGCGCTCAATGCGCTCCAGACACCACCGAACCCTGCACCGATAATCAAAATCTGCTGTTTCATTGTTTTGCTCCTGAAGAACAATCGAGGGCATGAAGAAAAATCGCGCGAAATCAACGCGATCGCTGTGGCTCATGACTGCGCTGTGTATAAACAACGCTTGATGGACAGGGATCGGCTTGATCTGAAACAGATGTTATTCGAGGGGATTGGATGAAACACTTCTACAAAGGGTCAGCCAGAGTATGAGTAAGTATTAACGGGTTATACCAAAGTGTTAGTTGAGGTAAGCCGGTAGTAGTTAGTTATTTTGCTTAAGCGCTATTTCAATACAGTTGAGCAACTTATCAGTTGAAAAGGGTTTGGGCAGAAACGCGATGGGTTCTCTGCAAGGCGCGCCGGGCTGGCGCTGTGCATCAGGGTTACCGGTAATGAAGATCACCGGAATATGAATGCCCAGGGTCGCCAGTTCTTCATACATCCGGATGCCGTCCATGTCCGGCATTTGTATATCGGAGATCAAACAGGACGTCGTGCCCGGTCCGTCGGAGAAGAGAAATTCGCGGGCCCCTCCATAGGTTTGCACTTTATATCCGCTGGAGCGCAATAAGCTGTCCAACGCCATTCGAACGGATTCGTCGTTATCGACGACGGCAATCATTGCCTTATTGCACATAGTGGTGTCCTGCGTCGTAGCGGAGAGCACTTAGAGGCTGTCCGCCATCACTGCAAGATACGCCGTCCTGAATAGGTGCACAGTATACGTGGGTATAGTTACCGGATAACGGGCTGCGCCGAGATCACCTCGGCCATGCGCACCAGATCGGCAAATGAGCGCGCCTCCATTTTGCGCATGGCCTGGCCGCGATGGATCTTCACGGTAATTTCGCTCAAGCCGATTTCCCCGGCGATTTGCTTGTTCATCAACCCCGAAGCCGCCAGCGCCATGACCGTTTGTTCCCGGGCGGTCAGGGTCTGGTGGCGTGCCCGCAATTCATCGGCATGCCGTTCGGATTCGCGACGCTGTTTGTCCCGGGCATGGGCTGCACACACCGCATCGATCAGATCCTGTTCGCGAAAGGGTTTGGTAAGGAAGTCCACGGCCCCGGCTTTCATGGCCCGCACCGTCATGGCGATGTCGCCATGCCCGGTGATGAATACGATCGGTACGTTGATGCCCGCGGCGATCAGTTCGTTTTGAAAGTCCAGGCCACTGCTGCCTTGCAGGCGTACATCCAGTACCAGGCAACTGGGCGTGTCCGGACGCTGGTAAGTCATGAACTCGGCTACCGAGCCAAACAACTCGACCCGCAGGCCAATGGAGCGCAACAGGCTGCCGACGGATTCACGCAGCGGCGCATCGTCGTCAACGATGAAAACCATGGATTCGCCATAGGTGGTTTTGTTGATGGGATGTTGTTCTTTCATTGTTTGTTCCCAAGGGGTTGGACATGCAACCTCCCTTCGCTGTGGTCCTTTGCGAAGGGCGCTACATTAAGTGCATGCGAGGCTTGCGGCACTCATACCTGCGGGTAGTCGCTCAATACGTTGGCATGCCCGCGTCATACCTTCGTATTAGATGGCCGCCGCGTAACCTGAATCGTTGACGACCCGTATCGGCAGGGCAAACAGGAACGCGCTGCCTTGGCCATTGGCACTGGTGGCCCAGATCCGTCCTTCGTGGAAGTCGATGATCGAGCGGCAAATGGAGAGCCCCATGCCCAGGCCGTTTTCCTTGGTGGTGAAAAACGGCATGAACAACTGTGACATGACATGGGCGGGGATACCCGGGCCCTGGTCGGTGATTTCCAACACCGCTTCGTTGTCCTTCACCCAGGTGCGGACACGCAATGATCGCTCGCAAGGATCGACCGCATCCATGGCCTGGCACGCGTTGATGATCAGATTGATGATGACCTGCTGCAGTTGCACGCGATCGGCGCTGATCTGAGCGCCGAAAGCGGCCAGTTCGATGGTCGGGTTGATCGTGTGGTGGGCCAGTTCATGGCGGACCAGGCTCAGGGTCTCGCTGACGATGTCGTTGAGCGACTCGTTCTGGCGCTGCGGGTCGCACTTGCGCGATAGAGCCCGGACCCGGCGCGTGATCTCGCTGGCGCGATGGGAACTGGCGATGATCCGGTCCAGTGACTGGCGTGCTTCGGCCAGATCGGGTGCCGGGCGGCTCAGCCAGTTGCGGCAGGCTTCGCCGCTGCTGGTGATCGCCGCCAGCGGTTGATTGACTTCATGGGCGATGGACGCCGCCAGCTCGCCCAGGGACGTCACACGCGAGACATGGGCCAGTTGGGTCTGGGCGCGGCACAGCGCTTCTTCGGCCTGCTTGCTGGCGGTCACGTCGCGCAACGCCCCCAGGTAATCGATGTAGCCGAGGTGGGTGTAAAGGGGAGTGGCGGTCATGTGCACGTGCTTGAGGCGTCCGTCGGGCATCAACAAGCGATGCTTGATCTCGATTAACCCCTCTCGGCGTGCCGCTTTCTCGAAGGCAGCCCTCACCAGCGGCGCATCGGCAGGGTGGGTGCGCGCCAGAATCATTGAAACCGTCGGCGTCACGCCCACCGGGTACTCGTAGATCCGTGCCGCTTGATCCGACCAGGAAAGTTCCTCACGACCACTGCGAAAGCCCATGCAGCCGGTCTGGCTCAATTGCTGTGAACCGGAAAAGTAAACGACCCTGTGGCGCAGGTCATCGCAGGTTTTCTTGCCGCGCAATGCCAGCAACGTGATCGCCGCGAGCAACGTCAGGCGGTGAAAGAACTCTTCCGTCGATTCCCAGTGATCGAACCCGCCGTGGTAGAGAAAGATGGCCGTCAGCATCAACATGCAGAACAGGGCGACCACGATCACCGCACTGACCGAAAACAGGTTCACCGCCATCAACAACACGGCGATGCACAGCGTCGCGGTGGGGAGGTCGGTGCGGGTTTCGGTGTTGATCATGATGCCGCCTGCCACGATCAGACCCATCAGCCAGATCAGTACGTTTTCAAACGGCTTGAGGCTGAGAGTGATCAAGGGGCGTGTCGTCCTTTGGCCTGTTTTGGTATCGATCATGCGCGCCTCGTTTTTGTTCGGGGTGGGCGGAGAATCGCATCGCTATGCTAGGAGCAACGGTTCTCATTCGGTTAGGACAAAAAACCCGATATTCCTGCCATGCACGGAATTTGTCGGTGGACCGAAATGGCGTGTAAGTCGTTTATTTAATTGATGTTTTTTCAGCCAAGGCTATACCCGGGTATTAATGGGCGCACCTAACGCATGATCGCGTTGTCCCCATGTACGACAGACGTTTTGCCTGCGCGGCCATAACCTGTTCACACACCTTCGAACTCAATGGCCACGTGCCGGGTAGCGAATCTCATGAACAGAAATGACCTGCGTCGTGCCGACATCAATCTGCTGGTGGTCTTCGAGACGATGATGCATGAGCGAAATGTCAGCCGCGTCGGCGAAAAGCTGTTCCTCGGGCAACCGACCATCAGCGGTGCCCTGGGCCGTTTGCGCGTGTTGTTCGATGACCCGTTGTTCATTCGCACGGGACGGGTGATGGAGCCGACGGCACGGGCCGAGGAGATCTTCGCCAACCTTGTGCCGGCGCTGGACGGTATCGCCGCCGCCTTGAGTCGTTGCCAATCGTTCGATCCGCGTACCAGCGAGGCGACCTTTCATGTCGGGCTGTCCGATGATGTCGAATATGCGCTGCTGCCACGGTTGTTACGGCAATTGCGCATTGATGCGCCGAACATCAACTTGATCGTGCGTCGGGTCGATCAGCAGCAGATGTCGCAACGCTTGATGAATGGCGATATTTCCGTGGGCATCAGTCACACCCACGACCTGCCGGCCAATGCGCGGCGCAAGGGCTTGCGGCCGATGCGGCCCATGCTGTTGCGGGCAGATGAACGGCCGGGGCCGTTGGGGCTCGACGAGTTCTGCCGGCGCCCGCATGTGGTGGTGTCGCCCATCGGCCATGCCACCGATGAAACTGACCATGCCCTGAGCCTGCTGGGCCGGCAGCGCAAAGTCGTGCTGACCGTTCCGCAGTTCAGTGCGTTGCCGGTGTTGCTGGCGCAAAGCGACATGTTGGCCATCGTGCCGGATTATGTCGCCAAGGCGATGGTGTCAGTGGCGGGAATCAGGGCGGAACAGGCACCGCTGCAACTGCCGGTACAGGAGTTGTCCATGGTCTGGCGTGCGGCGGCGCACAACGATTCTGGCCAGCGCTGGCTGCGCTCGCGCTGCTGCGCGTTTCTCTGCGAACCGGTCGAGTTGCAGGTGGTGCCCAAGCCTCAACCGGTAATGCTTGATGATCAGGCTTTACTGGCGGCCAGGTAAGCGCCCAGGCGCTTGCCCATTTCCTCGCCCAAGGCCTGCAAGCCACTCATGGGCCGGACCATCACTTCGAAATCGACGATTTTGCCCTGTTCGTTAAAGCGGATCATGTCGATGCCCTTGAGTTGTTTCTCGCCCACCCTGGCGCTGAATTCGAGGATGACGTTCAAGCCGTCGGCGGTCGCCAGTTCACGGTGGTAGGCAAAGTCTTCGAACACCTTGGACACGGTGTTGAGAATCATCGAAACCACCGGCGCGCCAGGATACGGCGTATGCGCCATCGGCGAGCGGAACACCGCTTGCGGGTCCAGCAATTCGGGCAAGGCCTTGAGGTCGCCGGAGCGGATCATCGCGTGCCACAGGCTCAGGGACTCCGCGGCTTTGGGGTGCAATTGCAGTTCAGACATCGTCAACTCCTGTTGTTTGTTGTTGTTCAAAGCTTGATTGACGGGATTTCCCGAAGTGCCGGGAAATGACCTGTGCGGCGTCATTCGCCCAGACACTGTAGATCAATGGCCCGGGGTGGAAACCGTCTGCGGCCATGGACCCCGCCACGGGCGCCAAACGGGTTGTCAGCATCGTGCAACGATCCATGGGTTTGACCAGCTCTGCAAGACGCGCATTGAAGCGCGTCGCCCGTTGACCCAGATACCAGCGCAGTGGTTGCGGCAATGCCGGAAACAGGTGCATGGGCGGAAGAGGGGAGACAACGATCAGCTTGACCCCGAAGTTGCCGGCCAGCACATCCATCAATTGTTGTAGCCGCGCGATCCACTGATCAGCAGTCAGCGTGCCGGTGACATCGTTGACGCCGATGGACAGCAGCGCCACATCGAACGTTTCCGGTGTGTGCTGTTCGAGGTGTTCCAGCAAGGCTTGCGTGTCCAGGCCCGACTGGGCCGAGAGTCTCCAGCAGACCCGGAAATCCCTGGCCAGGCGACTGACCAACCGGCCGCTCAAGGCCTCGGCCTGGGTCGATGCACCGACACCTGCCGCGGCGCTGTCGCCGAGAATCAGCAGCCGCAGGGGCTCGCCATCGCCGGCTTCGCCTTCGCGGTCACCTTCGGCTTCCGGCAATGTCGGCGTGACCCGGCGGGTGTAGATGCCCTGCATCAGCAATAGGGGACCGAGCATGATTTTGGCCAGGGTTTCGGTTTTGCTCATGATGGGCGGGCCTCGCGGTTCATGCCGTAGGCTGCCAGATTCGTGCTTGGCGCGTCACCGGTCATATCAGTTGAAAATGGGGCAAACAAAGTGGCTCCTATGGTGGAGTGCTGTTTATGTAGGACGGTGTACATATCCATTGCTGCGGTAATGGCTACTGGCGGTTTCGCCCTTACGGCGAGTCCCTTTGGCAAACGCCCCAAAGGAACCAAAGGTCTTGCCCCGAGCGTCCGGCCCCTCGCTAAGGCTCGGGGTTCCTTCGCTCCGGCATTCATCCGGGGGCATTGCCCTCCGGTTGGCTTCGCTGCACCTACATGCAATGTGTTCGACTTCGTCGAACGGCGCTGCGCGCCAATCCCCGGATGAACGCCTCCACTCAGCCTGCCGAAGGGGCGGGTGGATCAAGATCAAAAGCCAAAGCCAAAGCAAAAGCAAAAGCAAAAGATCGCAGCCTTCGGCAGCTCCTACAGGAGAATGCGTACATTCGAGATCAGGTCGGCTGTCAGGCCGCCTCGCTTTGGCTTTTCGCGGTGTACGCCCCCTCGAGAGGCCGAGTGGAGGTTCTGCGCAGTGGGCAAACCGGCATGGATGCCGGTTTAGCCGCCCCCGGCCATGGATGGCCGATGGCGGCGGGCCCACGGAGCAGGACCGGAGCGAGGGCATGCCGAGCCTAGGCGAGGCACCGAACGAAAGGGGCAAAAGCCCTTGGTTACTTGGGGCTCTTCCAAGTGACCCGCTGTAAAAGCGGAACCGCCAGTAGCCATCACCGAAGAAACGGATATGTACACCGTCTTAAAGGAACAGCGCCTACAGGCCTTGTGAAACAGCCAACGGCAGCGAAAAACTGAACACCGCCCCACAAGGCTCCAGATTCTGCGCCCAGATATCCCCCCGATGCCGGCCAATGATGTTCTTGCACAACGCCAGGCCAATGCCATTGCCACTGACCTTGGACGAGAAGAATCCATCGAACAGTTTCTCCTGCGCTTCGGCCTGAATCCCGCGCCCACGGTCTTCGATCCGCACCAGCGCCACTTCGCCGTCGCGGCTGGCCTGGATGCGCAGCACACGGCGTTCAAGAGGCAGGTCGGCCATTTCTTCGATGGCATTGAACGCCAGGTTGAGGATCACCTGGCCGATCAGCACTTTCTCGCAACTCACCCGCAGCGGCTCGGGTGAAGGGACGACGTCGACCCGTATCTGGCTCGGGTCGGCACGCAGGGTGATGAAGTAGCGGGTTTCGCGCAGCAGCTCGTTGAGGTCGATCAGTTCTTCGCTTTGCTCCAGCTTGACCACGTAATCGCGCACGCTCTTGATGATCACCGAGGCGTGCTCGATTTGCCGCACGGCGTTGTGCAAACCCCAGGCGACGCCTTGATCGGTCTCGTCGGTGTTGCCCAGGCGAATCAATGCGCCTTCGATGAAGTTGCGGGTGGCGGCCAGTGGCTGGCTGAGTTCGTGAGCAATGGCCACGGCCATTTCGCCCATGGCGTTGTAGCGCGCCAGGTATTCGATTTTCTGTTCGCTGACCCGCCGTGCTTCTTCGGCTTTTACCTGTTCGGTGACGTCACGGAACAGCAGCAGATGACCCACCAGATCGTCTTCGATTTCGATATACCGGCAGGTCGCGTCATGCCAGCGCCACTCGCCGTCACGTCGCTGGACTTTGTAGTGCACGCTGAACGGCAGGTGCTCGGGTGTCTCGTTGGACAGTTGCTGCAGCAGGCGCTGGCGCGAAGCATCGTCGCACCAGCCGAGAAAGTTCTTGCCGATCAGTTGCTGCACTTTGCTGTTGAGCAAATGCGCGCCCGAATCGCTGATAAACCGTATCTCACCTTCCGGGCCCAGCACCGCCACGCCTTCGGCCAGGTCCTGCATGAAGGCCTTGAGCCGGCTTTCGAAGCGCTTGAGGTCGCGCTTGACCTTGTCCTCTTTAGAAATGTCGCGGAACTGCACCATCAACACATCGCGACCTTGCAGATGCACCAGCGTCGCCACGGCCTCGGAAAGAATCTCCACGCCTTGCTTGGAGCGATAACACCATTCGATGGCGCGCTGGCCCGTGCGCGCGGCGCCTTCCAGCCAGCGTAAACCTACCGAGCGCCGGTACTTGGGCGCATCGCGGGTCATGTCCGGGGCCTTGAGCGGGGTGAGTTCTTCGAGGGTAAAACCCAGCGCCGACAGCGCCGCAGCGTTGGCCCAGAGGATCTCCTTGCTGTGGGCATCGTGAAGAATGATGCACAGCGGCATGGCTTCGACCAGCGTGAAAAAGTCGTTCTGTTCAGGGAAGTACATCGCGCAGCCCTTGACGGCAGGGGATTGAGACCGGTGAACCGGAAGTATGGCGTTTTATACCGGCTCGTGCCTGGGGATGCGCTCAGAGGTAACCGGGGGCGGCCTAGGGGTTTTCTTTAGTCGGGGGGCTGCACGCACCAATAGTTGCGTCCGGATGGGGTTTTTACACTGGACCTCAATGCAAGGGTGACACCGATCCCCTCCTGTAGGAGCGAGCACGCTCGCGATGGTCGTTAACGATAACGCGGGCTGTCTGAATGCCCGCGGTGCCTGGGCCTCCATCGCGAGCATGCTCGCTCCTACAGGGGCAGGGCACCGTCACCCCACCTAACAATAAGCAAAACGGAGAAAGCCCATGCTGCGTTCAGCGGTCGTGCAACAAGACGCATCGATCGGCGTTGACGAACCTGTCGTCGACAGCCAGGCATTCCAGCAAGTGCTGGATGAAGTGCGCCAACGTCGCAATGAATTCGACAGCGTCTCCCATGTGCCACGGGACATGATCGAGCGCTTCAAGCAGGTGGGTATCTACCGCGCCGCTACGCCGAAATGCTACGGCGGCGATGCTTTGGCGCCTGCGAAGTTCCTGCACATGATCGAGCGCATCTCCGAAGCCGACGGCTCCGCGGGCTGGGTCGCCAGTTTCGGCAGCGCCGGTGTCTATCTGGCCGCCTTGCCGCAGGAAACCCTGGCCGAACTCTACGCCGACAGCCCTGACCTGGTGTTCGCCGGCGGCCTGTTCCCGCTGCAACCGGCCGAAGCCGTCGAAGGTGGCTGGCAGGTCAACGGCACCTGGAAATTCGCCAGCGGCTGCAAAGGCGCCGATCTGCTCGGTGTCGGTATCGGCGCGGCGGGCGGCAAGCCTCGCACGGCGGTGTTTCGTCCTGATCAGGTGGAAATCGTCGAGAACTGGGACGTGGTCGGCCTCAAGGGCACCGGCAGCCATGACTTGCGCGTGACCGACAAGCGTATCGATGAGCGCTGGACCTTCATCCGTGGCGGTGCCTCCACCATCGACGAGCCTCTGTTCCGCTACCCGTCGATTGCCTACGCTGCGCAAGTGCTGGCCGTGGTCAATCTCGGCCTGGCCCGCGCTGCCCTCGACGAAGTCAGCCGCATGGCCAACGGCGGCGGCATCACTGGCGCGCCAAAGTTGTCCGACCGCGCCTATGTCCGCATCGAAATTGCCAAGGCCGAAGCCAAGCTCGCCGCCGCCCGTGCCTTCTTCTACAACACCACCGAACAGGTGTGGGACTCGATCCTCGCCGGCAACCCAGTCACCCCGGAGCAGACCAGCCAGTTGCGCCTGTCCGCGATCCACGTGTCCCAGGCCGGCGCCGCCGTGGTGCAGAGCGCCTACAGCCTGGCCGGAACCACCGCCATTTACCTGCGCCATCCGCTGCAACGCTACCTGCGCGACTCGATGGTGGTGACCCAGCACGCTTTCCTCAGCGAAGGGCTGTACGACGGCGCCGGCTCGGTGTTCCTCGGCGTGCCGCCGTTCCCGGGCTACATCTGATTTTCATCACTTTTTCAGTCTTCGAATTCAAGGATCAACAGCATGTCCCAAGCTACCCAGGAACCGTTGCGCGTCGTCTTCTGCATCGGCATCACCCAGAACTTTTTCGACCTGCCCACCGGCGAAGGCCTGGCCGTGTGGAAAGGCTTTAGCAAAATGATGGCCGACCTCGGCGCGATGCCTGGCATCACCGTGCTCGGCGCGATGGATGACGACCGCCTGATGGTCGGCCCGTCCACCACCTCGCCGTGGACCGTGTACATCATGGCCGATGTCGACTGCCACCAAACGGTGATCGACGCCTGCAACCTGTTCCGCACCACGCCGGTAAACGAGTACAGCCTGTGGCGCTACGCCAAGGTCGAAGCGCGCATCGGTCGTCCGCTGACCATCCCTGATGCGGCCAAGGTGTAAGCCATGAACGAGGCCTTGCTGCAGCGTCTGGCGACGCTCGAAGGGGAAAGCGCAGTGCGTCGCTTGATGGCGCGCTACATGGACCTCTGCGACGTGCCCAGGGCGCCGACCCAGGTCAGCGAGCTGGCCGAGCTGTTCTGCGTCGATGCGATCTGGGAAGGGGTTGGTCGCGAGACCGCGCAAACCTTCGGTCAGCATCGTGGTCGTGAGGCCGTGGCCGCATTCGTCGGCGGTTATTTGCCGCCGTCGGATCACTTCCAGCTGAACCTGCACTACCTCACCAGCGAGTGGATTGCGGTCGACGGCAACACGGCGCAGGGGCAGTGGATCATGCAGCAGATTTCCACCTACGCCGATGGCCGCAGCGAGTTGTTCGGCACCCGCCTGAACATCGATTTCCGCTGTGTCGATGGCGTGTGGCTGATCGCGCACTTCCGCACGCAACGCTTGTTCAATTCGGAGCTGAGCGCATGAGTACCTTCATCAGCGAATTTCTCCTCGGCGGCAGCGGCAAACGCGTTGCCATCAAGGACTCCATCGACATCGCCGGCTATCCGACCCGTTCGGGCAGCCGCGCCTTCGCCGATGCACCAGCCGCGACGAAAAACGCCGAGGTGGTGGATTCGATTCTCAACGCCGGCTGGCAGATCGTCGGCAAGACCAACCTGCACGAACTGGCCTTTGGCGTCACCGGCATCAACGACTGGACTGGCACGCCAGTAAACCCGCAAGCGCCTGATCGGGTGCCGGGCGGTTCTTCCAGCGGTTCGGCGTCGGCGGTGGCAGCGGGTCTGGCGGACATCGCCCTTGGCACCGACACCGGTGGTTCGGTGCGGGTGCCTGCCGCCTGCTGCGGGATTGCCGGGCTCAAACCGACTTACGGGCGAGTCAGCCGCGTCGGCGCACATCCATTGGAATCCAGCCTCGATTGCGTCGGGCCGTTCGCCAGAACCATGGACGACCTGATCGCGGCCATGCAGGTGATTTGCCCGGGTTTCGCGGTTCAGGGCTTGTCCGGCGACGGCGCCAAAGTCGGCTTTCTGGAAGTGGCCTGCGAAGCGCATCTGCAAGCCAGCCTGGGTGCCGCTGCCGATCGTGCCGGTTGGCGTCGCAGCAGCCTGCACCTGAGCGAATTCGAAGCCGCTTTCGCCGCCGGCCTGACCGTGATCAATTTCGAGAACTGGGCGGCGTTCGGTCACTTGACCGGCCAGGGCCTGATCGGCGCCGACGTGGAAACACGTTTGCTGGCGGCCAGCCGTACGACTCGTGAAGAACTGGCCGAGGCCGAAGCCGTGCGCAGCCGATTCACCCAACAGGTGGATGCAGCGCTGGAAGAGTTCGCGGTGTTGCTGCTACCGACCTTGCCGAGCCTGCCGCCGACCCTGAGCGAAGCGCGCGCTGGCAGCAAGGCCGTGGCCGGCATGACCCCGCTGGTACGCCCCTTCAACCTCAGCGGCCACCCGGCGCTGACGGTGCCGGTGGAACTCGATTGCGGCGGGCTGAAGGTCGGTCTGCAAATCGTCGGGCGCAAGGGACAGGACGAGGTGGTCTGCGCCTTCGGTGCGCAGCTGCAACAGAGCATGGCCGGTTAACGGTGTGGCTCTACAAACCAAATCATAAAAAGAAGCCATGAGGAGAACCGCATGAGCACTCATGAATACCGGCTGATCGCAACGTCGAAAAGCCCTGAAGACCTGGTCCAGCACGACCGCGTCGACGTCTCGCTGTACAACGACCCGGCGCTGTTCGAAGCCGAGCTGGAAAAGATTTTCTACCGCACCTGGGTGTGGGTTGCCCACGAAAGCGAAGTGCGCAACAGCGGCGACTTCAAGACCGCCACCATCGGCCGTCGCCCGGTGATTGTCGTGCGCGACAAGAAGAACAACATCAATGTTCTGGAAAACCGTTGCCGGCATCGTGGCGCCACTGTGTGCGAGAAGCACAAGGGCAACGCCACCGGTTTCACCTGCCCGTACCACAGCTGGTCCTATGGCCTGGACGGCAAGCTCCGTGCGCTGCCATACCCGGACGGCTACGAAGGCATCCTGGAGAAATCCGAACTGCCATTGACCAGCCTGCGCGTCGAAAGCTACGCCGGCATGATTTTCGCCAGCTACAACGACGAGATCGAACCGCTGGAAGACTTCCTCGGCGGTGCCAAGCACTGGATGGACCTGTTCATGAAGCAGGGCGCCGGTTACCCGATCAAGACCCAGGGCGAGCACAAGTTCAGCTTCAAGGGCAACTGGAAGATCCAGTTGGAAAACACCACCGACGGTTACCACTTCCCGATCGTGCACAAGTCGTTCATGTCGTCGGTGGATGAAGAAACCTCGGAAATGCTCTCGTTCATGACCGACGAGCAAGCCGTGACCCACTCGCTGGGCAACGGCCACAGCGTGATGGTGATGGTGCCGGAGCACGTCGACCTGGATCACGACGACGGTACCGAACAACTGCAAGAGCGTTTCGCCCACGTCACCGAAGAGCTGTCGAAAACCATGCCGCCCGAGCAGGTGCGCCGCATCGTGCGTTCGCTGCACGGCGCCGGGTTTAACCTGAACCTGTTCCCCAACGTGGCCATGTCGATGTCGTTCTTCCGCGTGCTGCGCCCGGTGTCGGTCACCGAAACGGAAATCCGTCACGTGGCCCTGGGCATGGACGGCGGCCCGGAAATCGCCAACCGCGAACGCATGCGCATTCACGAACACTTCCAGGGCCCGTTCGGTTTCGGCAGCCCCGACGACGCCGAGGCCTGGGACCGTGTACAGCGCGGCTCGTATGCCGGTGTCGACGCACCGATCCTGGTCAACCGCGGCCTGAACCGCGAAATCACCGCCGAGAACGGTGACAAAGTCAGCCACGCCACCGACGAAGGCGGCATGCGCGGTGCCTACGACATGTGGAAAAGGATGATGAGCCAATGAGCAATCAAGACACCCTGACCGGCTTTTCCGGCCCATTGGCCCAGGCCATCGAATTCATCTGGCGCGAAGCCGAACTGCTGGACCACAAGAACTACGCCGAATGGGCGACCCTGTGGAGCGAAAGCGGCAAGTACATCGTGCCGATCGACCCGGACACCGAAGATTTCGAGGCGACGCTGAACTACGCCTACGACGACGCGCGCATGCGTGCCCTGCGTATCGAACGCTTGAGCGCCGGCTACTCGCCGTCGGCGGTGGATGCGGCGAAAACCATTCGTACCATCTCGCGTTTTCGTCTGGTGGAAGCGGCGGGCGACATCGTCGAAGTCAACTCGGCACAGTTGCTGTACGCCTATAAACGCGGCGTGCACACGCCGTTCGTAGCGGACCTGAACCACCGCATTCGCTTCACCGACGGTGTGCCATCGCTGGAGCGCAAAGTGGTACGCCTGATCAACTCCACCGACAGCCTGAGCGCGCTCGGCTTCCTTTTGTGAGGGCTGGATCATGAGTCGAGTAGCCCTGGTAACAGGCGCCTCGCGCGGACTGGGCGAGTGCATCGCCCGCCGTCTGCACGCTGCGGGATATCGCGTCGGCCTGGCTGACGTGCGCCTCGAAGGCGTAAGGCAACTGGCCGCCGAGCTGGATGGCAGCGGCGCCACGGCGGTCGCCATCGAGCTGGATGTGCGCAGCAAGGCCGACTTCCAGCGTGCCCGCGACTTGCTCGCTGCGCACTGGGGCGGCACTGACATTCTGGTGAACAACGCCGGGGTGTCGAAAGTCGCGGCGCTGATGGATATCACGCCCGAAGAGTTCGACGAGTCGATGGCGATCAACCTGCGCGGTACCTTCGTCGCCTGCCAGGTGTTCGGTGCGCACTTCGCCGAGCGTGGCTTCGGCCGCATCGTCAACATCGCCTCCCTGGCCGGGCAGAACGGCGGCACCGCCACCGGCGCGCATTACGCGGCGGCCAAGGGCGGTGTGGCGACGCTGACCAAGGTCTTCGCCCGTGAGCTGGCGCCCCGTGGCGTGACGGTCAACAGTATTTCGCCAGGTCCGCTGGACTTGCCCGTGGTACGCGAAACCGTGGCGCCGGAGCGTCTGGAGCAGATTCTGAAGATGATCCCGGCGGGCACCCTCGGTGACCCGACGTTCATTGCCGACAGCGTATTGCTGCTGGTCGCCGACAACGCGACCTCAGTAACCGGTGCGTGCCTGGACGTCAATGGCGGCTTGTTCATGCGCTAAGCCCGAAACACCCCCTCCTGTAGGGGAGGGGTTGTTCGTGGGGGGTGTTAACAAGGAAGATGGAAAAACGAACAACCGTCACGGAATCAAGTTTCCCGCTGAGAAGACCCCTCC
>NZ_JBPKAM010000071.1:0-33663 GCF_051216495.1 Pseudomonas baetica
ACGCGTGGGGGTCCCTTGGGGGAGCGCTCCGTCTCAAAAAAACGGGGGGCAAGACGACAGAAGGGCTGAATGTACCGGCCTCTTCGCGAGCAGGCTCGCTCCCACAGGTTGTTAATCGAGCAACGAAATCGCAGTCGGTGCGTCGTTGCCGACCAGCGCCAGGTCTTCGAATTCGTTGACGGCGTTGATCTCGGTGCCCATGGAAATGTTGGTCACGCGCTCCAGGATGATCTCGACAATCACCGGAACCTTGAACTCTTCGATCATCTCTTCGGCCTTGCGCAGGGCAGGGGCGATGTCAGCCGGTTCGAATACGCGCAGTGCCTTGCAACCGAGGCCCTCGGCTACCGCGACGTGGTCGACACCATAACCGTTGAGTTCCGGTGCGTTCAGGTTATCGAAGGACAGCTGCACGCAGTAGTCCATCTCGAAACCGCGCTGAGCCTGACGGATCAGGCCCAGGTACGAGTTGTTCACCACAACATGAATGTACGGCAGCTTGAACTGCGCGCCCACCGCCAATTCTTCGATCATGAACTGGAAGTCATAGTCGCCCGACAGTGCCACGACTTTGCGGGTCGGGTCGGCCTTGACCACACCCAGTGCTGCCGGGATGGTCCAACCCAGTGGACCTGCCTGGCCACAGTTGATCCAGTGACGCGGCTTGTAGACGTGCAGGAACTGCGCGCCGGCAATCTGCGACAGACCGATGGTGCTGACGTAGCACGTGTCCTTGCCGAACACCTGGTTCATTTCTTCATAAACGCGCTGCGGCTTGACCGGCACGTTGTCGAAGTGAGTCTTGCGTTGCAGGCTGGCCTTGCGTTGTTGGCAATCCTGCAGCCAGGCGCTGCGGTTTTTCAGCTTGCCGGCGGCTTGCCATTCGCGAGCGACTTCGATGAACACGGTCAGCGCGGCAGCGGCGTCGGAGACGATGCCCAGGTCCGGGGTGAACACGCGGCCGATCTGGGTCGGTTCGATATCAACATGAATGAATTTGCGGCCTTCGGTGTAGACGTCAACGGAGCCGGTGTGACGGTTGGCCCAACGGTTGCCCACGCCAAGCACCAGGTCGGACTTGAGCAGGGTGGCGTTGCCGTAGCGGTGCGAAGTCTGCAAGCCAACCATCCCGACCATTTGCGGGTGATCGTCAGGAATGGTGCCCCAGCCCATCAGGGTCGGGATCACCGGAATGCCGGTCAGCTCGGCGAACTCCACCAGCAGCTCACTGGCGTCGGCATTGATGATACCGCCACCGGCCACCAGCAACGGACGCTCGGCCTGATCCAGCATCGCCAGGGCTTTTTCCACCTGAACGCGGGTCGCGCTTGGCTTGGCCAGCGGCAGCGGTTGATAAGCGTCGATGTCGAATTCGATTTCCGCCATTTGCACATCAAATGGCAGGTCGATCAGCACCGGACCTGGACGGCCGGAGCGCATTTCATAAAAGGCTTTCTGGAACGCATAAGGCACCTGGCCCGGCTCCAGAACAGTGGTCGCCCACTTGGTTACCGGCTTGACGATGCTGGTGATGTCGACTGCCTGGAAGTCTTCCTTGTGCAGACGGGCGCGGGGTGCCTGGCCGGTAATGCAAAGGATCGGGATCGAGTCGGCCGAGGCGCTGTACAGCCCGGTGACCATGTCGGTGCCGGCAGGGCCGGAGGTGCCGATGCACACGCCGATGTTGCCGGCCTTGGTGCGGGTGTAGCCCTCGGCCATGTGCGACGCGCCTTCAACGTGGCGAGCGAGGACGTGATCGATGCCGCCGACTTTTTGCAAGGCGGAGTACAGCGGGTTGATGGCGGCACCCGGGATGCCAAAAGCGGTATCAACCCCTTCACGGCGCATCACCAGAACGGCGGCTTCGATTGCTCTCATTTTGCTCATGGTTTTGTGCCTCTTTACGTTTTGTAATTGTATACAAGTGGCTTTGCGCTGAGTGTATTCACGGTGGACGGCGCAGGTCAATCCATTTTCTCAAGCGGTTGTTTCATTCGTCGGAAGCCCGGTTCACTGTGGCTTTTCGTCGCATGTGGCGCTTTTCGAGAATTATTGTATACAAAAAAATAATTCATTGTGTTCTATTTGTTGCATGCGGCTGCGACACAAAGAAGCAGCCCAACGGCTTTCCGAAAAACAAAATGAGGACGGCACCATGAGCGCTTTAACCTTGAAAGTCGCAGTCAACCTGGTCAACGAAGCCATCAACGCGGGACGGGCGATTTCTGCTGCGCCCCTGACCATCGCGGTATTGGATGCCGGCGGGCATCTGATCACCTTGCAGCGTGAAGACGGCGCCAGCCTGCTGCGCCCGCAAATCGCCATCGGCAAGGCCTGGGGCGCCATCGCCCTGGGCAAGGGCTCACGCCTGCTGGCGCTGGACGCACAACAACGTCCGGCCTTCATCGCTGCGTTGAACAGCCTGGGGCAGGGCAGCGTCGTCCCGGCGCCAGGTGGCGTGCTGATTCGCGATCAGGCCGGGATCGTGCTGGGGGCGGTGGGGATCAGCGGGGATTTGTCGGATGTGGATGAGCAGTGTGCGATCAATGCGATCGAGGCGCTGGGGTTGAGGGCGGATGCGGGGGTTGTTGCTTGATTGATGGTTGACTGATTTACCGCTATCGCCAGCAGGCTGGCTCCCACAGGGATTATCTGAGTGTCAGAGATCAACTGTGGGAGCCAGCCTGCTGGCGATGACGAACTACCAGACACATCCGTCTAAATGTCTGCCCCGCCCTTGGGTGATATCAGGTCTAGCCTTCTTCTTGAGTTAATCATGCAAGGGGCAAAGGAATGCCTGATCTACCCGCTTCAAATCGCTTGCGCATCGGCCGCTATGCCGAATCCAACCGGATTTACCTGCTGACTATCAATACACGCGACCGAGAGCCGATATTCAAAGACTTCACCTTGGGTAGAGTGGTGGTTAATCAATTTCGCTGCGCTCAGGATCAAGGCTTTGCCAATTCGCTGGCCTGGGTTGTCATGCCCGATCACTTTCATTGGTTGATTGAGTTGCGGCAGGGGTCGTTGGGTGGTCTGGTGCAAAGGACTAAATCGTTGACTACCAAGGCAGTGAAGTCGTCTACCGGTCGTGGTGTCAGTATTTGGCAGCGAGGTTTTCATGATCGAGCGCTGCGTCGTGAAGAGGACTTGGTAAAGGTCGCACGGTATGTTGTGGCAAACCCATTGCGGGCGGGACTGGTCGAGCGGCTTGGCGACTATCCACTCTGGGATGCCATTTGGGTTTGAGCTGAAATCGAGTTGACTCATCGCTAGCAGGCTAGCTCCCACAGGGGATTTGTTTACGCCATAGGTCCAATGTGGGGGCTAGCCTGCTAGCGATGGATGCCCCACGGTCTATCAATCCGGCTCACACCCCTTGAGCACCAACCGAATGATCGTCTGCGCCGCCGCTTCATAATCCGCTTCGTCCAGCTTTTCCTTGCCGGTGATGGCGGTGATCTGCCAATCGAAGTCGGCGTAGGTCTGGGTCGCGGCCCAGATGCTGAACATCAGGTGATTGGGGTCGACGCGCGCAATCTGCCCGCGGTCGATCCAGGTCTGGATGCAATCGATGTTGTGCTTGGCCTGGCCGTTGAGCTGTTCGACCAGGTCAGCACTCAGGTGCGGCGCGCCGTGCATGATTTCGCTGGCGAATACCTTGGAGGCAAAAGGCAGGTCGCGGGAGATGCGGATTTTCGAGCGGATGTAGCCGCTCAGCACTTCACTGGGCACACCGTCAGGATTGAACGGCGTCGAGGCCTGCAGGATGGGCTCGATGATGCTTTCCAGGACCTCGCGGTAGAGGTTTTCCTTGGATTTGAAGTAGTAGTAGACGTTGGGCTTGGGCAATCCCGCCTTGGCTGCGATGTCGCTGGTTTTGGTCGCAGCGAAGCCCTTGTCGGCAAATTCTTCACTGGCGGCACGCAGGATCAGTTGTTTGTTGCGCTCGCGGATTGTGCTCATAAACCAGGTGGTTCCTTGCCTGTACTGGCGGTTGCGCATGGTAGCACCGGCCTTTGGCGGCGCTCAAGAATGCTCCGTGCGGCGCTCGGCCGCGCTATGCTGCATGCCATTCATTCAAGAAGGAAACCCGGTTCATGGCAGGAAGCAGTTTGCTGGTGCTGATCGACGACATTGCCGCCGTGCTGGACGATGTGGCGTTGATGACCAAAATGGCCGCCAAGAAGACTGCCGGCGTATTGGGCGACGATCTCGCGCTTAATGCCCAGCAGGTCAGTGGCGTACGGGCCGAACGGGAAATCCCCGTGGTCTGGGCGGTGGCCAAGGGATCGTTTATCAACAAGCTGATCCTGGTGCCGTCGGCATTGGCGATCAGCGCGTTCATTCCCTGGTTGGTCACGCCATTGTTGATGCTCGGTGGCGCCTACTTGTGCTTCGAAGGGTTCGAGAAACTCGCCCACAAGTTTCTGCACAGCAAGGCTGAAGACCAGGCCGAACATGCCGAACTGGTCGAGGCGGTGGCGGACCCGGCGGTGGATCTGGTGGCCTTTGAAAAGGACAAAATCAAGGGCGCGATCCGTACCGACTTCATTCTCTCGGCGGAGATCATCGCCATCACCCTTGGTGTCGTGGCCGATTCGGCGCTCACCCAGCAAGTCGTCGTGCTCTCGGGCATCGCCATTGTCATGACAATCGGTGTTTACGGTTTGGTGGCGGGCATCGTCAAACTCGATGATCTGGGGCTGTGGCTGACCCAGAAGCCCGGGCAGATGGCCAAAAGCATCGGCGGCGGGATTTTGCGTGCGGCACCCTACCTCATGAAAAGTCTGTCGGTGATCGGCACCGCGGCGATGTTCCTGGTCGGTGGCGGCATCCTGACCCACGGCGTGCCGGTGGTGCACCACTGGATCGAAACGGTCAGTGCGGCGGCAGGTGGTGCCGGGTTTATCGTGCCGACCTTGCTCAATGGGGTGGCGGGGATTGTAGCGGGGGCGGTGGTGTTGGTTGGGGTTATGGTTGTCAGCAAGATCTGGAAAGCGCTGAAAGGCTGAGACCTTAATGCGATTCAAGTGTGGGAGCGAGCCTGCTCGCGAAGACGGTGCGTCAGTCGACATCTACATTGACTGACAGACCGCTTTCGCGAGCAGGCTCGCTCCCACAGTGTTTTTTAGCTCTCGGACTTACTCGGCAATCTGCAGTTTGCGCGACTCGGTGTACACGTAACGCACCTTCTCATACTCGAACGGCGAGTTCAGCTGTCCATAGCGGAAGCTGGTTTGGTAGCGCTTGTCGATGCCGCGCAGTATCCAGACCTCTGGATGGTTGGAGCTAACTTCTGCAACGTTGAGGAAGTTGATCGCGTTCTCGGCGCTGAAGTCGACCGCCAGCCCGCCCGTATCACGCAGGTTCGACGGCCCGAGGATCGGCAGTACGAAGTAAGCACCGGCCGGTACGCCATAGAAACCCAGGGTCTGGCCGAAGTCTTCGTTCTGGCGCGGCAGGCCCATGGCGGTGGCCGGGTCCCACAATCCGGCAATGCCGATGGTGGTGTTGAGCAGCAATCGCCCCGTGATTTCTATCGAGCGCTGGCCCTTGAACTGCAAGAGGCTGTTGAGCAGGTTCGGCACATCTCCCAGGTTGTTGAAGAAATTGCTGACCCCTGTGCGCAAGAAGCTCGGAGTGACATAGCGATAGCCGTTGACCACCGGCAGGAATACCCATTGGTCGAACCGGTAGTTGAAGTGGTAAACGCGGCGGTTCCACGATTCCAGCGGGTCGTAGACGTTCAGTGCGCTGAGGGTCGAGCGTTCGAACTCGCGCTGGTCCAGTCCTGGGTTGAACTTGAGTTTGCTCAATGGCTCCTTGAAGCCATCACTGTCGACGACCACGGGGGCGTCGGCTTTGCTGTTGTCGGCATTGGCAGCGGTTGCGCAGAGTAACGCGGCGATAAGCAGGAGGTATTTAGCCACGGAAGAACTCCAGCATGGCGTCGCTGTTGACGCGGTAGTTAAGGTTGCCGCAGTGGCCACCCAGCGGGTAAACGGTCAAGCGATCGCCGAAGGTCTTGCGCAGGAAACCGAGGTCGCCCGGGCCGAGGATCACATCGTCGGCGTTGTGCATAACGGCAATTTTCGGGCTTTTGCGCAGGTAGTCTTCCAACGCATACAGGCTCACCTGGTCGACCAGTTGCAGGAGACTGCCGCCATCGGTACGGGCGCGCCACATCGGAATGACCTGTTCGGTGATGTAGCAGTCGAAGTCGCATTGCAGAGCACGCTTGAGGTAGGGCGTCAGGCTGGTACCTTCGGTGATAGGGGTTTTCGGTGGGGTGATGAGGCCGCGGCGGTTGATCAGGTCAGAGGTAAAGGCGATGTCGGCCGCCGAGAAGCGGAACGACGTGCCGATCAGCATGGCCATCTGTTCGTTGCTCAAGTGCTGCTTGGACTGCTGGAAGTCGTAGAGCAGCGCATCGTTGAGGTCGATGTAACCCTTCTGTTGGAAGTAACGGGTCAGTTTGTTCAGCACCAGCTCATAGAAGGTGGTGGTATTGGTGATGCCCTTTACTTCGGTCTGGACCAACCTGTCGAGATTGGTGATCGAGGTGTAGAGGTTGACCGGTGGATTGAGCAACAGGACTTTCTTGAAGTTGAAGCTGCGACGGGTTTCATCCAGGTGTGCGACGAATGCCGCGTCCAGGCCACCCAGGCTGTAGCCCGTCAGGTAGTAATCTGTGACCGGCAACTTGGGGTTTTGCGCCCGCACGGCCTGCATCACCCGGTACATGTCTTCGGCGTCGTCCTTGCTGATGCCGGGCGTGGCAAAGCGCGAGGCGGCACTCATGAAGTCGAAACTGGTGGGCGACGACAACTGCACCACATGATAGCCAGCCTTGTAGTAAAGCTTTTTCAGGTACTCGTTAAGGCTGCTGTCATACCGCGCGCCGGTGCCGGCGATCAGGAAGATCAGCGGTGCGGCCTTATCCTGGGTGGCAATGCGATAGGTGAGCTTTTTCACCGGCCAGAAGTTGTCGGGCAACTCGAATTGGCGCTCCGGGCGCAACGTGACGCTGCGATCCGATTGATCGATGTCGTCATCCAGTGGCAGGTCCGGACGCAAATCCGGTGGCGTCGTGGCGATGGTCGCCTCGAAGGGGTTGGTCAAGGGATAGCCATAACTGGCGGCGTCGACATCGACCGCTAGTGCGGACGCACTCAAGATAAGGCCGCTGAACAGCGCGGCGAAGCGCAAGGATCGGAGCATGACTAAATCCCTTAGAAAAGGTGCCGAATGAAGTTCGCAGGCTATGACCACCGGATTTGCGCCAAAGTGCCACGCATCGGCACCAAACAGGCCTAATTCTGAGTAATAGTAGCTGGACGATACACTTTGCAGCGATTGGATGACCAGTTAACTGTTGTTAGCGCTTGCACAAGGCCGCCGGACGATTAAGCTGGCCGCCGTTTTCGCTTATTGGAGTGCTCCATGTCCCGCCGTCTGCCCGTGATTCTGCTGCTCGTTTTGCTGCCCGTATGGCTGGCCGCCAGCTATGGCGCGCGTTATGGCTTTATGGAAGATGCTCAGTGGGTGGGCGTCTGTGTGGATGAGGCGAGTCGGTGGGAATGCCAGGTCCGTTCGAACCTGGGGCTGATGATTCACTTCGGGGTAATGGGCTGGGCAGCATTGGCCGCCGCAGTGATCGGCTTCGTGACGCCGGGGCGGGCCGGGTGGTGGCTGGCGGTGTTGGCGCTGGCGTTCGGGTTGCCGGCGCTGGCGTTGTACAACACGACGCTGGCGGTGTTTGCGGTGGTGATTGCGGGGTTGCGGTTGGTCAGGGCATCTCGCAGCGCTTGAAAGTCAGCCTTCGCGAGCAGGCTCGCTCCCACAATTGATCTCCAGTGAACACACTATTTGTGCACGACCAAAATCTAATGTGGGAGCGAGCCTGCTCGCGAAGAGGCCGGCAGATGCTCTGAAAATTATGTTTTGCGAACTCGTAAACTGCGCCACAACGCCACCACCATCAACACACTCACCAGCGTCCATCCCCATGCCTGCTGGTTCTCTAATCCTTCGCGATACAGCTGCGGCGCAATGCCGGCACCAATGATGAAGGTCAGTAGAGCAATTTCCCGACGAGGCACGCTCACCGGGCGGCACAGATAAACCAATGCCGGCACGATGAACGCCACGCTCGGGAAGCTGCGATAGCGCGGGTCGAACACCAGCTCCAGCATCGTCACCGCCGCCGCAAACCCGGTCACCGCCAGCAACCAGCCGGCGCGACGCTCCAGCGCTTTGAATGCGTGTCCGCGCCAACCGGTGCGAGGGCTTAAGGTCAGCGCGGCGTGGGTCAGTACCAATAGATTCAACGCCGTCAGCAGCGCGACCCACAACCACTCGCTGGTAAATCGGGTGGTGACTCGCGCCAGATCGCCCCAGGCGCCAATCGAGCAGGCGGCCAGCGCGCCCAGTAATGGCAGAACCAGCGCCGCGCGAGTACTGCGCACGCGACCACCGAGGATCAGCGTGCCGAGGAAGATCAATCCACCCACCATCAGCCACTGCGACCAGTACGGCACGTTCGATACGGGACCGGCCAAAACGCCCTTGTCCTGACGATCCGCATCGAACAATCCCCAGTAACCACCGACCGCACCTTCGCTGGCGCGTTTCCATGGTTGGTCGAAGGCTTCAATCAGGTTGTAGCGCCAGCCTTGCTGCTCGGCCATGGCGACAAAGCCGCGAATGAATCGGGCTTCATTGACCCGGCTCGGCAGGGCGGTTTCACGCTGGCGGCCTTCGCTCGGCCAACCGGTTTCACCAATCATCACGTCCTTGGGAGCGAATTTATTGCCGAACACCTGGCGCACTTCGGCCACATGTTGCAGGGCGGCATCGATGTTCGAAGGATCGTCTTCCCAGTACGGCAGCAAGTGGATGGTCAGGAAATCCACGGCCGGTGCAATTTCCGGGTGCTTGAGCCAGAACTCCCAGACGTCGGCATAAGTGACCGGCTGCTTGACCTGGCTTTTGACCTTGTTGATCAGCCGGGCCAACTGCGCGCCGGTTACCTCTTTGCGCAGCAGGGTTTCATTGCCGACGATCACCGCCGTCACCACGTCCGGATTGGCGTTGGCCGAAGCAATCAGCAGATCGACTTCTTTTTCGGTATCGACGGGATTGCTGTTGACCCAGGCGCCGATCATCAACTTCAACCCGTGTTTGCGCGCCAGGTCGGGCAGGGCGTCGAGGCCGGTCATGGAGTAGGTGCGGATGCACTGGAAGTTTTTGGCCAGCAGTGCGAGGTCGGCGTCCATGCGCTCGGGGCGCAAATTGAACGGTACATCGAACGGCGACTGGTCCTTGTCGAAGGGAGTGTAGGAGGCGCATTGCAATTTGTGCGTCGGGGTGGCCGCGTCCGGAAGGATCACCGGCTGGCCGAGGCCGTACCAAAAGCCGATCAGGGCAAACAGCCCCAACAGACAGGCGAAGAGATAGGCAAAAAAAGGAAAGCGGGATGTCGCAGGCATGGTCAGGCCGTCTGGGAGCAAAGCGGCGCATGTTACCTGCATTTTTCGCGTGCTTGGGCCCTTGCATGATTTTGACATGCAAAGTTCGGGCGGATTGACCGATGCGCTTGCCGGGCATGAGGTTAATGGCTTTCTGATGTCGTTTCTCGATGCCTTGAGGTCGTTGGCAGAGCAGGTCGCGTTGAGCGTCAGGTTGATGATCGAAGGCGTCAGTACCCTGGTTGATAAATCGCGCTGATGTTCGAATGAGTTTGCGCTGGGCGTGATGGGGGCGCTGTGCACCAGAACAATACGTTGACGCGACTCGACATCCGTCGAGCGCAGCACTTTCGGGGAAGTAACGATGAAGATGCGACGACTTTTAGGTGCAGGTGCCGCTCTGGCATTTGCGATGGGCTCCACATTCGCCAACGCCAAGGAAGTGACCATCGGTTACGTTGATGGCTGGTCCGACAGTGTCGCGACCACCCATGTGGCCGCTGAAGTGATCAAGCAGAAACTCAATTACGACGTTAAGCTGCAAGCCGTTGCTACCGGGATCATGTGGCAGGGCGTGGCCACTGGCAAACTCGATGCCATGCTGTCTGCCTGGCTGCCGGTGACCCACGGTGATTACTGGGCCAAAAACAAGGATCAAGTCGTCGACTACGGCCCGAACTTCAAGGACGCGAAGATCGGTTTGATCGTGCCGGAGTACGTCAAGGCCAAATCCATCGAAGATCTGAAAACCGACGACAGCTTCAAGAAGCGCATCGTCGGCATCGACGCCGGTTCAGGCGTAATGCTCAAGTCCGAGCAGGCCATCAAGGACTATGATCTGACGGGCTATCAACTCAAGGCCAGTTCCGGCGCCGGCATGATTGCCGAGCTGACCCGTGCCGAGAAGAAAAACGAATCCATCGCCGTGACCGGTTGGGTACCGCACTGGATGTTCGCCAAATGGAAACTGCGTTTCCTCGAAGACCCGAAAGGCGTGTATGGCGCGGCGGAAACCGTGAACAGCATCGGCAGCAAAGAGCTGGAAACCAAGGCGCCGGAAGTGGCCAAGTTCCTGAAGAACTTCCAATGGGCCTCGAAAGACGAAATCGGCGAAGTCATGCTGGCGATCCAGGAAGGCGCCAAGCCTGATGCCGCGGCGAAGGACTGGGTAGCCAAGCACCCGGAACGCGTGGCTGACTGGACCAAGTAATACGCTTGATCCTGTAGGAGCGAGCTTGCTCGCGATGGCGGTGTAACAGTCAACAAAGTCGTTGAATGTTAAGACCTCATCGCGAGCAAGCTCGCTCCTACAGTTGTTTAGGGTGTGCTGGTAAATGGCAAATACGTCATGTGGTTCTAAGACTAAGGTCGTCTGGAACCCGGCTCGCAGCCGCATAGAGTGGATACCGTTCCAACTCAATCTGTGCTGCGAGGATAAAAACAATGAACGACAGCATTTACCTCTCGATTCAAAACAGCCCGCGCTTCAAGGAGCTGGTGAGCAAGAGGGAGCGTTTCGCCTGGATTCTTTCGGCGATCATGCTAGGGCTTTACTCCGGATTCATCCTTTTGATTGCTTACGGGCCGCAGGTACTGGGGGCGAAAATCAGCCCTGAGTCCTCGATCACCTGGGGTATTCCGATCGGTGTCGGGCTGATTGTTTCGGCCTTCATCCTGACCGGGATTTACGTACGACGCGCCAATGGCGAGTTCGACGACCTGAACAATGCGATTCTCAAGGAGGCTCAGCAATGATCCGGCGTTTAATGGCTCTTTTGAGCATCGCAGCATTCGCACCGGGCGCCTGGGCCGCTGATGCCCTGACCGGCGCCGTGCAGAAACAACCGCTTAACGTGTCGGCGATTTTGATGTTTGTGGCCTTCGTGGGTGCAACCCTGTGCATCACCTACTGGGCTTCCAAGCGCAACAACTCGGCGGCCGACTACTATGCGGCGGGCGGCAAAATCACCGGTTTCCAGAACGGTCTGGCCATTGCCGGTGACTACATGTCCGCGGCATCCTTCCTGGGTATTTCCGCGCTGGTGTTCACTTCCGGCTACGACGGTCTGATCTATTCGATCGGCTTCCTGGTGGGCTGGCCGATCATTCTGTTCCTGATCGCCGAGCGCCTGCGTAACCTGGGCAAGTACACCTTTGCCGACGTGGCGTCCTATCGCCTGGGGCAAACCCAGATCCGTTCGCTGTCCGCTTGCGGTTCGCTGGTGGTGGTGGCGTTCTACCTGATCGCGCAGATGGTCGGTGCCGGCAAGCTGATCCAACTGCTGTTTGGTCTCGATTACCATGTAGCGGTGATCCTGGTCGGTATCCTGATGTGCCTTTATGTATTGTTCGGTGGCATGCTGGCGACTACCTGGGTACAGATCATCAAGGCTGTGCTGCTGCTGTCCGGCGCGTCCTTTATGGCGCTGATGGTGATGAAGCACGTCAACTTCGACTTCAACATGCTGTTCTCCGAAGCGATCAAGGTTCACCCGAAAGCTGAAGCCATCATGAGCCCGGGCGGCCTGGTGAAGGATCCGATCTCGGCATTCTCCCTCGGTCTGGCACTGATGTTCGGTACCGCTGGCCTGCCGCACATTCTGATGCGCTTCTTCACCGTGAGTGACGCAAAGGAAGCTCGCAAGAGCGTGCTGTACGCAACCGGTTTCATTGGCTACTTCTATATCCTGACCTTCATCATCGGTTTCGGCGCGATCCTGCTGGTCAGCACCAACCCGGCCTTCAAAGATGCCGCCGGCGCACTGGTGGGCGGTAACAACATGGCGGCGGTGCACCTGGCCAATGCGGTCGGCGGCAGTGTCTTCCTGGGCTTTATCTCGGCGGTAGCGTTCGCGACCATTCTGGCAGTGGTTGCCGGCCTGACCCTGGCCGGTGCCTCGGCGGTGTCTCACGACCTGTACGCCAGCGTGATCAAGAAGGGCAAGGCTAACGAGAAGGATGAAATCCGCGTCTCGAAAATCACCACCATCGCGTTGGCAGTGCTGGCGATTGCGCTGGGCATCCTGTTCGAAAGCCAGAACATTGCGTTCATGGTGGGCCTGGCGTTCTCCATCGCGGCGAGCTGCAACTTCCCGGTCCTGCTGCTTTCCATGTACTGGAAAAAGCTGACCACCCGCGGCGCCATGATTGGCGGCTGGATGGGCCTGGTAAGTGCTGTGGGCTTGATGATCCTTGGCCCAACCATCTGGGTGCAGATCCTGCATCACGAAAAGGCCATCTTCCCGTATGAGTACCCGGCGCTGTTCTCGATGATCATTGCCTTTATCGGGATCTGGTTCTTCTCGGTGACCGACAAGTCGACTGCAGCTGACAATGAGCGGGCGTTGTTCTTCCCGCAATTCGTTCGCTCGCAGACCGGTTTGGGGGCGAGTGGGGCGGTTTCGCACTAACAGCAGTTACAAGCTGCAAGTTTCAAGCGGCAAGCAAATGCCCCGGTCGAGAGATCGGGGCATTTTTTATTGGGCGTTTATCGAACTGAATCTGTGGCGGAGGCGATCTCCAGGTATTGCGTGGGGTAAATGTAGGAGCTGCCGAAGGCTGCGATCTTTTGATCTTGCCTTTGAAAGGCAAAAGATCGCAGCCTTCGGCAGCTCCTACTGGTGGGCTAGTTGTTACCGAAGGAATGGCTGGCTCCACAAACAAAAACGGCCTCTATTTATATAGAGGCCGTTCTCGGTACAACTAAGACGCTATCAAAAGACAGATCTTACTTGCGATCTTCCAGCTTGGTGATGTCGCGCGACTCGTAGCCGGTGTACAGCTGGCGCGGACGGCCAATTTTGTACGGGCTGGAGAGCATTTCTTTCCAGTGGGAAATCCAGCCGACGGTCCGCGCCAGGGCGAAGATCACGGTGAACATGCTGGTTGGAATGCCGATCGCCTTGAGGATGATCCCCGAGTAGAAGTCGACGTTCGGGTACAGCGAGCGCTCGATGAAGTACGGGTCGGTCAGGGCGATCTCTTCCAGGCGCATGGCCAGTTCGAGTTGCGGATCGTTCTGGATGCCCAGTTCCTTCAGCACTTCGTCGCAGGTCTGCTTCATGACGGTGGCGCGTGGGTCGCGGTTTTTGTAAACGCGGTGACCGAAGCCCATCAGCTTGAACGGATCGTTCTTGTCCTTGGCCTTGGCGATGAACTTGTCGATGTTCGAAACATCGCCGATTTCATCGAGCATGGTCAGTACAGCTTCGTTGGCGCCGCCGTGGGCAGGGCCCCACAGTGCAGCGATGCCGGCGGCGATACAGGCGAACGGGTTGGCCCCCGAAGAGCCCGCCAGGCGCACGGTGGAAGTCGATGCGTTCTGCTCGTGGTCGGCATGGAGGATGAAGATCCGGTCCATGGCCTTGGCGAGTACCGGGCTGATCGGTTTGATCTCGCACGGGGTGTTGAACATCATGTGCAGGAAGTTTTCCGCGTACGACAGGTCATTGCGCGGGTACATCATGGGTTGGCCCATGGAGTACTTGTAAACCATCGCCGCCAGGGTCGGCATCTTGGCAACCAGGCGGATCGCGGAGATTTCGCGATGCTGCGGGTTATTGATGTCCAGGGAGTCGTGGTAGAAGGCCGAGAGGGCGCCGACTACACCGCACATGACGGCCATCGGGTGGGCGTCGCGACGGAAGCCGTTGAAGAAGGTCTTCAGTTGTTCATGAACCATGGTGTGGTTCTTGACGGTGCTGACGAACTGGGCCTTCTGTTCTGCAGTCGGCAATTCGCCGTTGAGCAACAGATAGCAGGTTTCCAGGTAGTCCGACTTCTCGGCCAGTTGTTCGATCGGGTAGCCGCGGTGCAACAGAATGCCGTTGTCGCCGTCGATATAGGTGATCTTCGACTCGCAGGAGGCGGTCGACATGAAACCAGGGTCAAAAGTGAAGCGGCCCGTGGCCGTCAGGCCCCGAACATCGATAACATCGGGACCAACGGTGCCGGTTAAAATGGGCAGCTCGACGGGGGCTGCGCCCTCGATGATCAACTGCGCTTTTTTGTCAGCCATGTGGCCTCCTATTTATGCTTGAAATCATCAGACAGACCCCCCACGCAGGGCCCGCACCACTATAGTGAGATAAATTCGAATGTCAATTTGCCTAAAGTCTTGCTCCAGAAGGCTTTAACCCGACTTTTTTCTCGAAATTGCCTGCCATTTACGCCTTTTATGCGAGTTGTGCAATCCGCTATTTGGGGTAGGTGTTTGCGTTGTCATTAGTAGCCTAACTGTCTATACTCGGCGACCGACCGCCAAGGGCTTTTGGGCTCGCTTTCATTGGGGGTCGCATCCCTGGGTGGTGGTTACCTGACCAGTGCACTCCCCAACAACTTTGCCCTGATTGTTAGGGGCTCTTCAGTGTGAAAAAAAAGCCGTGAAAAGCCAACGACCTGTAAACCTAGACCTAAGGACCATCAAACTCCCCATCACCGGCGTTACGTCGTTTCTTCACCGTGTTTCCGGCATCATCCTCTTCCTGGGCCTCGGCTTCATGCTTTATGCATTGGGCAAATCCCTGGGTTCCGAGGAAGGTTTTGTCGACGTGAAGGCAACCTTGACCAGCCCGCTGGCCAAGTTCGTAGCATGGGGTCTCCTGTCCGCTCTGCTGTATCACCTGGTAGCCGGTGTGCGCCATTTGATCATGGACATGGGCATTGGCGAGACGCTGGAAGGCGGCCGCCTGGGCTCGAAACTTATCATCGCCGTTTCCGTGGTGTTGATCGTTCTGGCAGGAGTTTGGATATGGTAACCAGCGTTACGAATCTTTCGCGTTCGGGCCTCTATGACTGGATGGCACAACGTGTGTCTGCGGTCGTTCTCGCGGCTTATTTCATCTTCCTGATCGGATACCTCGCAGTGAATCCGGGCATCGGCTACGAGCAGTGGCACGGCCTGTTCGCTCACAACGGGATGCGTATCTTCAGTCTGCTGGCCCTTGTTGCCCTTGGCGCTCACGCCTGGGTCGGCATGTGGACCATCGCGACCGACTACCTGACGCCGATGGCGCTGGGCAAGTCCGCGACTGCAGTACGTTTCCTTTTCCAGGCAGTATGCGGCGTTGCGATGTTCGCTTACTTCGTCTGGGGTGTGCAGATTCTCTGGGGTATCTGATTCATGGCTAACATTCCAACGATTTCTTTCGACGCCATCATTATTGGTGGCGGCGGTGCAGGCATGCGCGCAGCGCTGCAACTGGCACAAGGCGGTCACAAGACTGCCGTGATCACCAAAGTGTTCCCGACCCGTTCGCACACTGTATCGGCACAGGGCGGCATCACCTGCGCCATCGCGTCGGCCGACCCGAACGATGACTGGCGCTGGCACATGTACGATACCGTCAAAGGTTCCGACTATATCGGTGACCAGGACGCTATCGAATACATGTGTCAGGAAGGCCCGGCCGCCGTATTCGAGCTGGACCACATGGGTCTGCCTTTCTCCCGTACCGAAACCGGCCGTATCTACCAGCGTCCGTTCGGCGGTCAGTCCAAGGACTACGGCAAGGGTGGCCAGGCTGCTCGCACTTGCGCAGCGTCCGACCGTACCGGTCACGCGCTGCTGCACACCCTTTATCAGGGCAACCTGAAAGCCGGTACCACGTTCCTGAACGAGTACTACGCTGTCGACCTGGTGAAAAACGGTCAAGGCGAGTTCGTCGGTGTGATCGCGATTTGCATCGAAACCGGCGAGACCACCTACATCCGCGCCAAGGCCACTGTTCTGGCGACCGGTGGTGCAGGTCGTATCTACGCTTCGACCACCAACGCCCTGATCAACACCGGTGACGGCGTCGGCATGGCTCTGCGTGCAGGCGTACCGGTACAAGACATCGAAATGTGGCAGTTCCACCCGACCGGTATTGCCGGCGCCGGTGTTCTGGTAACCGAAGGTTGCCGTGGTGAAGGTGGTTACCTGATCAACAAGCACGGCGAGCGTTTTATGGAGCGTTATGCTCCGAACGCCAAAGACCTGGCAGGTCGTGACGTCGTTGCCCGTTCGATGGTTAAGGAAATCATCGCCGGTAACGGTTGCGGTCCGAATGGCGACCACGTAATGCTCAAACTCGACCACTTGGGCGAGGAAGTGCTGCACAGCCGTCTGCCAGGCATCTGCGAGCTGTCGAAAACCTTTGCTCACGTTGACCCGGTTGTTGCTCCTGTTCCGGTCGTTCCGACTTGCCACTATATGATGGGCGGCGTTGCCACCAACATTCATGGTCAGGCGATCACCCAGGACGCCGATGGCGTCGACACCATCATCCCTGGCCTGTTCGCTGTAGGCGAAGTGGCTTGCGTATCGGTTCACGGTGCCAACCGTCTGGGCGGCAACTCGTTGCTCGACCTGGTGGTCTTCGGTCGTGCTGCCGGCCTGCACCTGGAGAAGGCGCTGACCGACGGTATCGAATACGACGACGCCACCGAAGCCGACATCGAAGCTGCCCTGGCGCGTCTGTCCGCCTTGAACGCTCGTACCGACGGCGAAGACGTGGCCACCCTGCGTCGCGAGCTGCAAAGCTGCATGCAGAACTACTTCGGTGTATTCCGTACCGGCGAATACATGCAGAAGGGTATTGCCCAGCTGGCCGATCTGCGCAAGCGCATCGCCAACGTCAAGATCAACGACAAGTCGCAGGCGTTCAACACTGCGCGAATCGAAGCCCTTGAGCTGCAAAACCTGCTGGAAGTGGCTGAAGCTACCGCCATCGCTGCCGAAGTACGTAAAGAGTCGCGCGGTGCTCACGCCCGTGAAGACTTCGAAGACCGTGACGACGAAAACTGGCTGTGCCACACCCTGTACTTCCCGGGTGAGAAGCGTGTTGCCAAGCGTGCCGTGAACTTCTCGCCGAAGACTGTTCCGACTTTCGAACCTAAAGTCCGGACTTATTAAGGGTGACCGCCATGTTGCAAGTCAGTGTTTATCGTTACAACCCTGATCAGGACGCTGCGCCGTTCATGCAGGAATTCCAGGTCGATACCGGTGGTAAGGACCTGATGGTGCTGGACGTGCTCGCGCTGATCAAAGAGCAGGACGAAGGTTTCTCCTATCGTCGCTCCTGCCGTGAAGGCGTTTGCGGCTCCGACGGCATGAACATCAACGGCAAGAACGGCCTGGCGTGCATCACGCCGCTGTCCGCCGTTGTAAAAGGTAACAAGCTGATCGTTCGTCCTCTGCCAGGTTTGCCGGTGATCCGTGACCTGGTCGTCGATATGAGCATCTTCTACAAGCAATACGAGAAGGTTAAGCCATTCCTGCAGAACGACACGCCGGCTCCGGCCATCGAGCGTCTGCAGTCCCCTGAAGAGCGTGAAAAGCTCGATGGTCTGTACGAGTGCATCCTGTGCGCTTGCTGCTCGACCTCTTGCCCGTCCTTCTGGTGGAACCCGGACAAGTTCCTGGGTCCAGCTGCCCTGCTGCAAGCGTACCGCTTCCTGGCAGACAGCCGCGACACCAAGACTACCGAGCGTCTGGCTTCGCTGGATGACCCGTTCAGCGTATTCCGCTGCCGCGGGATCATGAACTGCGTCAACGTATGTCCGAAAGGCCTGAACCCGACTAAGGCCATCGGTCACATCCGTAACATGTTGCTCTCGAGCGGCGTGTGATTCAGCTGTTGTACCCGTAAGACCGCTGTAACTGTAAAGACCAAGGCGCGGGCTTCAACCCGCGTCATGGTTATAACCAGAGCAGTAGCCAAAAGCTGCGGCTCTTCTTTTGAAGAAATGAGACAAGCAGGGGCATCCGGGCTGGTACCCGGACTATCAGCGTGATCCTAAGTGGCTTGTTTTGGTCGCTGCATTCGGACTTCTGCAAGTTTGCTCGGTGTCTTCGCCGATGGTGTTCCCCTAACCGAGGGTGACCAAGCATGCAAGAAAGCGTGATGCAGCGCATGTGGAACAGCGCCCACCTTTCAGGTGGAAACGCTGCCTATGTGGAAGAGCTTTATGAGCTCTACCTGCACGACCCTAACGCTGTGCCAGAAGAGTGGCGCACCTACTTTCAGAAGTTGCCTACCGACGGCAACTCTGCCACCGATGTTTCGCACTCCACAATTCGCGATCATTTCGTCTTGCTGGCAAAGAACCAGCGCCGCGCCCAACCGGTTTCCGCCGGTAGCGTGAGCAGTGAGCACGAGAAGAAGCAAGTTGAAGTGCTGCGATTGATCCAGGCCTACCGTATGCGTGGCCACCAGGCAGCCCAGCTTGACCCGCTGGGACTGTGGCAGCGTACTGCACCTGCAGACCTGTCGATCAATCATTACGGCTTGACCAATGCCGATCTTGATACGACCTTCCGTGCCGGCGACCTGTTCATCGGCAAAGAGGAAGCGAGCCTACGCGAAATTCACGAAGCGTTGCAGCAGACATATTGCCGCACCATCGGCGCTGAATTCACGCACATCACCGATTCCCAGCAGCGCCAGTGGTTCCAGCAGCGTCTGGAAAGCGTGCGCGGCCGTCCGACGTACTCCGCCGACATCAAGAGCCACCTGCTCGAGCGCGTGACGGCCGGCGAAGGCCTGGAAAAATACCTGGGTACCAAATACCCGGGCACCAAGCGTTTCGGTCTGGAAGGCGGCGAAAGCCTGATTCCGATGCTCGACGAGCTGATCCAGCGTTCGGGTTCCTACGGCACCAAGGAAATCGTTATCGGCATGGCCCACCGTGGCCGTCTGAACGTGCTGGTCAACACCTTCGGCAAGAACCCGCGCGAGCTGTTCGACGAGTTCGAAGGCAAGAAGAAGGTCGAGCTGGGTTCCGGTGACGTTAAATACCACCAGGGCTTCTCGTCCAACGTGATGACCACCGGCGGTGAAGTTCACCTGGCCATGGCGTTCAACCCGTCCCACCTGGAAATCGTATCTCCGGTGGTCGAGGGTTCGGTTCGCGCCCGTCAGGATCGTCGCAACGACCCTACCGGCGAGAAGGTTCTGCCGATCTCCATCCACGGTGACGCGGCATTCGCCGGTCAAGGCGTGGTGATGGAAACCTTCCAGATGTCGCAAACCCGCGGTTTCAAGACCGGCGGTACCGTGCACATCGTGATCAACAACCAGGTTGGTTTCACCATCAGCAACCCGCTGGACTCGCGTTCCACCGAGTACGCTACCGACGTCGCGAAAATGATCCAGGCGCCGATCCTCCATGTAAATGGTGATGATCCGGAAGCCGTGTTGTTCGTGACCCAGCTGGCCATCGACTACCGCATGCAGTTCAAGCGTGACGTGGTGATCGATCTGGTCTGCTACCGTCGTCGCGGCCACAACGAGGCCGACGAACCTAGCGGCACCCAGCCTCTGATGTATCAGCAGATCACCAAGCAGCGCACCACCCGTGAGCTGTATGCCGATCGTCTGACCCAGAGCGGTGTGATGGACGCAGCGCGCGTTCAGGCGAAAGTCGACGAATACCGCAACGCGCTGGACAACGGTCTGCACGTAGTGAAATCGCTGGTCAAAGAGCCGAACAAAGAGTTGTTCGTGGACTGGCGTCCATATCTGGGCCACGCCTGGACTGCGCGTCACGACACTCGCTTCGACCTCAAGACCTTGCAGGAACTGTCCGCCAAGCTGCTGGAAATTCCGGAAGGCTTTGTGGTTCAGCGTCAGGTTGCCAAGATCTACGAAGACCGTCAGAAGATGCAAGCCGGCGGCCTGCCAATCAACTGGGGTTACGCCGAAACCATGGCGTACGCGACCCTGGCGTTCGAAGGTCACCCGATCCGCATGACCGGCCAGGACATCGGCCGCGGTACGTTCTCGCACCGTCATGCCGTGTTGCACAATCAGAAGGACGCGGGCACCTACATCCCGCTGCAGAACCTGTACGACGGTCAGCCACGCTTCGACCTGTACGACTCGTTCCTGTCCGAAGAAGCGGTGTTGGCGTTCGAGTACGGTTACTCGACCACCACGCCAAACGCCCTGGTTATCTGGGAAGCCCAGTTCGGCGACTTCGCCAACGGTGCACAGGTCGTGATCGACCAGTTCATCACCAGCGGCGAGCACAAGTGGGGTCGTCTCTGCGGTCTGACCATGTTGCTGCCACACGGCTACGAAGGTCAGGGCCCTGAGCACTCCTCGGCGCGTCTGGAGCGTTACCTGCAGCTGTGCGCCGAGCACAACATTCAGGTATGCATGCCGACCACGCCGTCCCAGATCTACCACTTGCTGCGCCGTCAGGTGATTCGCCCGCTGCGCAAGCCACTGGTAGTCCTGACTCCGAAGTCGCTGCTGCGTCACAAGCTGGCCATCTCGACTCTGGAAGATCTGGCCGAAGGTTCGTTCCAGACCGTTATCCCGGAAATCGATGCCCTGGACCCGAAAAAGGTCGAGCGCATTGTTCTGTGTAGCGGCAAGGTCTACTACGACCTGCTGGAGAAACGCCGTGCCGAAGGCCGTGACGATATCGCCATCGTGCGTATCGAGCAGTTGTACCCATTCCCTGAGGACGACTTGAACGAAGTCCTGGCTCCTTACACCAACGCCAAGCATGCCGTGTGGTGTCAGGAAGAGCCGATGAACCAGGGCGCTTGGTACAGCAGCCAGCACCACATGCGTCGCAGCATCAGCAACCTCAACAAGTCTCTCGTACTCGAGTACGCGGGCCGTGAGGCTTCTGCTGCACCGGCATGCGGTTACGCATCGATGCACGCCGAGCAGCAGGAACAACTGCTGCAAGACGCCTTTACCGTTTAATGCCTTCGCGCACCTGAAACCGAATTTAAGGAACCACAGATAATGGCTATCGAGATCAAAGCCCCCACTTTCCCGGAATCGGTTGCCGATGGCACCGTTGCCACCTGGCACAAACAACCGGGCGACGCCGTCAAGCGTGACGAGCTGATCGTCGACATCGAAACCGACAAAGTCGTACTGGAAGTTTTGGCCACTGCTGACGGCGTGCTGGGCGCTATCGTCAAGGGCGAAGGCGACACCGTTCTGTCCGACGAAGTGCTGGGCTCGATCGTTGAAGGTGGCGCTGCCGCCGCAGCTCCTGCTGCTGCACCGGCCGCTGCTCAGGCTGCTGCTCCTGCTGCCGATGGCGAAGACGATCCTGTTGCTGCACCGGCTGCTCGCAAGCTGGCTGAAGAAAACGGCATCAACATCGCTTCCGTTGCCGGTACTGGCAAAGGCGGTCGCGTGACCAAGGAAGACGTGGTGGCAGCTGTTGCCGCCAAGAAAGCCGCTCCGGCTGCCGCGCCTGCCAAGGCTGCTGCACCTGCCGCTGCCGCTCCGGTATTCGCTGCCGGTGACCGCGTTGAAAAACGCGTCCCGATGACCCGTCTGCGTGCCAAGGTTGCCGAGCGTCTGGTTGAAGCTCAATCGAACATGGCGATGCTGACCACTTTCAACGAAGTCGACATGACCGAAGTCATGGCCCTGCGTTCGAAGTACAAGGACCTGTTCGAGAAGTCCCACAACGGCGTGCGCCTGGGCTTCATGTCGTTCTTCGTGAAGGCTGCCACCGAAGCCCTGAAACGCTTCCCTGCTGTCAACGCATCGATCGACGGTTCGGACATCGTTTACCACGGCTACGCCGACATCGGTGTTGCCGTGTCCAGCGATCGTGGTCTGGTGGTGCCGGTTCTGCGTAACGCCGAACTGATGAGCCTGGCTGAAATCGAAGGCGGCATTGCCACTTTCGGCAAGAAAGCCCGTGACGGCAAACTGTCGATCGAAGAAATGACCGGCGGTACCTTCACCATCACCAACGGCGGCACCTTCGGCTCGATGATGTCGACCCCGATCGTCAACCCGCCACAAGCGGCCATCCTGGGCATGCACAACATCATCCAGCGTCCTATGGCAATCAACGGCCAGGTCGTGATCCGTCCGATGATGTACCTGGCGCTGTCCTACGATCACCGTCTGATCGATGGCAAAGAAGCTGTAACCTTCCTGGTGACCATCAAGAACCTGCTGGAAGATCCGGCTCGTCTGTTGCTGGATATCTAAGAAACAGCTGCAAGCTTCAAGCTTCAAGCCACAAGCTCAAAACGAGCGTGTGGGCTTGCAGCTTGTGGCTTGCGGCTCGTAGCTTTATTGCTAAAGAGGATTTTTTGAATGTCGCAGAAATTTGACGTTGTAGTGATCGGCGCGGGCCCTGGCGGCTACGTGGCTGCCATCAAGGCTGCACAGTTGGGCCTTTCCACTGCCTGCATCGAGAAGTACACCGATGGCGAAGGCAAACTGGCCCTGGGCGGCACTTGCCTGAACGTAGGCTGCATTCCATCCAAGGCGCTGCTGGACAGCTCCTGGAAATACAAGGAAGCGAAAGAAAGCTTCAACGTCCACGGTATCTCCACCGGCGAAGTCAAAATGGACGTCGCTGCGATGGTTGGCCGCAAGGCTGGCATCGTCAAGAACCTGACCGGCGGTGTTGCCACCCTGTTCAAGGCCAACGGCGTTACTTCGATCCAGGGCCACGGCAAGCTGCTGGCCGGCAAGAAAGTCGAAGTCACCAAGCCGGACGGTTCGGTTGAAGTCATCGAAGCCGAGAACGTGATCCTGGCATCCGGTTCCCGTCCGATCGACATTCCTCCGGCTCCTGTCGACCAGAAAGTCATCGTCGACTCCACTGGCGCCCTGGAATTCCAGACCGTGCCTAAGCGTCTGGGCGTGATCGGCGCTGGCGTGATCGGTCTGGAGCTGGGTTCGGTCTGGTCGCGTCTGGGTGCAGAAGTGACTGTCCTGGAAGCCCTGGATACCTTCCTGATGGCAGCTGACACCGCCGTTTCCAAGGAAGCGCTGAAGACTCTGACCAAGCAAGGCCTGGACATCAAGCTGGGCGCTCGCGTGACCGGTTCCAAAGTGAACGGCGACGAAGTCGTTGTGAACTACACCGATGCCAACGGTGAGCAGACCATCACTTTCGACAAGCTGATCGTTGCCGTTGGTCGCCGTCCAGTGACCACTGATCTGCTGGCTGCCGACAGCGGCGTGACCATCGACGAGCGTGGTTTCGTGTTTGTCGACGACCACTGCGCGACCAGCGTACCGGGCGTTTACGCCATCGGCGACGTGGTTCGCGGCATGATGCTGGCGCACAAGGCGTCGGAAGAGGGCATCATGGTTGTCGAGCGCATCAAGGGCCACAAGGCTCAGATGAACTATGACCTGATCCCTTCGGTTATTTATACTCACCCGGAAATCGCGTGGGTTGGTAAAACCGAGCAGGCCTTGAAAGCTGAAGGCGTAGAAGTTAACGTCGGCACCTTCCCGTTCGCAGCCTCCGGCCGTGCCATGGCTGCCAACGATACCGGCGGTTTCGTCAAGGTCATCGCAGATGCCAAGACAGACCGCGTATTGGGCGTCCACGTGATTGGCCCAAGCGCTGCAGAACTGGTTCAGCAGGGCGCGATCGGTATGGAATTCGGCACCAGCGCTGAAGACCTGGGCATGATGGTTTTCTCCCATCCGACCCTGTCTGAAGCCTTGCACGAAGCTGCTTTGGCAGTGAATGGCGGCGCCATCCACATCGCCAACCGCAAGAAGCGTTAAGACACAATAAGAAACCACGGCGGTACGGCCCGTCGTGAGCCTTGCGTGCAAGACTCACCGCGGAATGTCCGCTGGACGCAGTCTTGCGTAGCTGCACCGGGTATCCGGAAAGGCTACGCAAGCAGCAGTCACAGGTGGTGCGGCACTTTAACGAGTGCAGCACCGAATGCGCAGTACCTAACGAAGACGGTAAAAAGCATGAATCTTCACGAGTATCAGGGTAAGCAGCTGTTCGCTGAGTACGGCCTGCCAGTATCCAAAGGCTACGCGGTAGACACCCCGGAAGAAGCAGCAGCAGCTTGCGACAAAATCGGCGGCACTGAGTGGGTTGTCAAAGCCCAGGTCCACGCCGGTGGTCGCGGTAAAGCGGGCGGCGTTAAGCTGGTTCGCAACAAAGAAGACGCCAAAGCCTTCGCACAGCAGTGGCTGGGCAAGCGTCTGGTGACTTACCAGACTGACGCCAATGGTCAGCCAGTCACCAAGATCCTGGTTGAATCGTGCACTGATATCGCTAAAGAGCTGTACCTGGGCGCTGTCGTTGACCGTTCGAGCCGTCGCATCGTGTTCATGGCTTCCACCGAAGGTGGCGTGGACATCGAGAAAATCGCTCACGACACTCCAGAAAAAATTCTGAAAGCCACTATCGATCCACTGGTTGGCGCTCAGCCATTCCAGGGTCGCGAGCTGGCATTCCAGCTGGGTCTGGAAGGCAAGCAAGTTGCCCAGTTCGCCAAGATCTTCGTAGGTCTGGCCAAACTGTTCCAGGATCACGATCTGGCCCTGCTGGAAGTGAACCCGCTGGTGATCAAGGCTGACGGCGATCTGCACTGCCTGGACGCCAAGATCAACATCGACGCCAACGCCATGTACCGTCAGCCTAAGCTGAAGACTTTCCACGATCCGTCGCAAGACGATCCGCGCGAAGCGCACGCTGCCAAGTTCGAACTGAACTACGTAGCGCTGGAAGGCAACATCGGTTGCATGGTCAACGGTGCTGGCCTGGCCATGGGTACCATGGACATCGTCAACCTGCACGGCGGCAAGCCAGCCAACTTCCTCGACGTGGGCGGCGGTGCTACCAAAGAACGCGTGACCGAAGCTTTCAAAATCATTCTGTCCGACACCAACGTCGCTGCAGTACTGGTTAACATCTTCGGCGGCATCGTTCGTTGCGACATGATTGCCGAAGGCATCATCGGTGCAGTGAAAGAAGTCGGCGTGAAAATCCCGGTTGTTGTTCGCCTTGAAGGTAACAACGCTGAGCTGGGCGCTAAAGTACTGGCAGAAAGCGGTTTGAACATCATCGCTGCTACCAGCCTGACCGACGCTGCTCAACAAGTTGTCAAAGCTGCGGAGGGCAAATAATGAGCGTCCTGATCAATAAAGACACCAAAGTTATCTGCCAGGGTATTACCGGTTCGCAAGGTAGTTTCCACACCCAGCAAGCCATCGAGTACGGCACCAAGATGGTTGGTGGTGTAACTCCAGGCAAAGGCGGCACCGAGCACCTGGGCCTGCCAGTGTTCAACACCGTGAAAGACGCCGTAGCTGCCACTGGCGCCACCGCCAGCGTAATCTACGTTCCGGCTCCTTTCTGCAAGGACTCGATCCTGGAAGCTGCTTTCGGCGGCATCAAGCTGATCGTTTGCATCACCGAAGGCATTCCTACCCTGGACATGCTGGACGCTAAAGTTAAGTGCGACGAGCTGGGTGTTACCCTGATCGGCCCTAACTGCCCAGGCGTGATCACTCCAGGCGAATGCAAGATCGGCATCATGCCAGGTCACATTCACTTGCCAGGCAAGGTCGGTATCGTTTCCCGTTCCGGCACCCTGACCTACGAAGCTGTTAAGCAGACTACTGACGCCGGTTTCGGTCAGTCGACTTGCGTCGGCATCGGTGGTGACCCGATCCCGGGTTCGAACTTCATCGACATCCTGAAACTGTTCCAGGAAGACCCGAAGACCGAAGCGATCGTGATGATCGGTGAGATCGGCGGTTCGGCTGAAGAAGAAGCGGCTGCCTACATCAAGGCAAACGTGACCAAGCCGGTTGTTTCCTACATCGCTGGTGTGACTGCTCCTCCGGGCAAGCGCATGGGCCATGCTGGCGCAATCATCTCTGGCGGCAAAGGCACTGCAGACGAGAAATTCGCTGCGCTGCAAGACGCAGGCGTAAAAACCGTGCGTTCGCTGGCAGACATCGGCAAGGCCCTGGCCGAGCTGACTGGTTGGGAAGTCAAGTAAGCCTCGCGCTTAGCTGACTCTTCACCAAACAAAGGCCACCTTCGGGTGGCCTTTGTGCTTTAGGAGCAGTTACAAGCTGCAAGCTTCAAGCCGCAAGCTAAAGGCTGCAGAGCACAAGCTTGTTGCTTGAAGCTTGCAGCTTGTGGCTGTTCTTCATACATAAACGCGACACGAAAGTGTCGCGTATCGGAATGTTCGCCCTCTAACAGTGCGTTTACCGCCCAAATTCGTTAGGCTACTCGCCATTTTTGCGTCCGCCGCCCACAAGGCAGCTACGCGCTAAACGGGTCAGTCCCATACGGACCGACTGCATTTCCCTCAACCATAAGGGAAACCCCTCTCTAAATTCCGATTCAGTAGTGTGGTATTTCCTTAATGAAAGTGTTGAAAGGTCAGGACATCCTGGCACTTGGTTTTATGACGTTTGCCCTGTTCGTCGGGGCCGGCAACATCATCTTCCCGCCTATCGTCGGTTTGCAGTCCGGGCCTAATGTCTGGATGGCGGCGCTGGGCTTTCTGGTCACGGCCGTGGGTCTGCCGGTCATCACCGTTGTTGCGCTGGCCAAGGTCGGTGGCGCCATGGATGCCCTGAGCAGCCCGATCGGCAAAATCGCCGGTGGCCTGCTGGCTGCCGCCTGCTACCTCGCTGTCGGACCTCTGTTTGCCACGCCACGTACGGCTACCGTGTCCTTCGAAGTGGGCCTGGCGCCACTGACTGGCGAAAGCCCGCTGGCGCTGTTTCTCTATAGCTCGGTGTATTTCCTGCTGGTGTTCTTCATCTCGCTCTATCCGGGGCGTCTGCTGGATACCGTAGGGCGATTCCTCGCCCCGCTGAAGATTATTGCCCTGGCTGTGCTCGGTATCGCGGCATTCGCCTTGCCGGCGGGTGAAATTGGCCACGCAACGCCTGAATACGTTGCAGCACCGTTCTCCCAGGGCTTCATCAATGGTTACCTGACCATGGATACCCTTGGCGCCCTGGTGTTCGGCATCGTGATCGTCAATGCCATCCGCTCGCGTGGTGTCGAATCGCCAGCGCTCATCACCCGTTACGCGATCATTGCCGGTCTGATTGCCGGCGTGGGCCTGGCGCTGGTGTACATCAGCCTGTTCCGTCTCGGTTCGGGCAGCCATGAAGTGGCCGTCGGTGCGACCAACGGTGCGGCGGTGCTGCATGCCTACGTACAACACACATTCGGTTCCCTGGGCAGCGGTTTCCTTGCGGTGCTGATCTCCCTGGCGTGCCTGGTCACGGCGGTCGGCCTGACCTGTGCCTGCGCCGAGTACTTCAGCCGGGTATTGCCGCTGTCCTACAAGACCCTGGTGATTATCCTTGCTGCGTTTTCGCTGCTGGTGTCCAACCTGGGCCTGACCAAGCTGATCGCGTTTTCGATCCCGGTCCTGACTGCAATCTACCCGCCGTGCATCGCTCTGGTTGCCCTGAGCTTCTGCAAGGACTTCTGGCATGAGCAGAGCCGCATCATTGGCCCGGTGATGTTGGTGTCGTTTATCTTCGGACTGATCGACGCCCTCAAGGGGGCTGGCCTGGCGGACTGGATGCCGACGCAACTGGCTCACCTGCCGCTGAGCGAGCAGGGCCTGGCGTGGCTGGTGCCTTCGGTGATGACCCTGGTGGTCGCGGTGGTTTGCGATCGCATGCTGGGCAAGCGCGAAGAAGCGCTGGCTTAAAGCTTCGCTGGCCCGTCACAAGCGGGCTTGTGAGCAAAAATAGAAATGCCCCGTATCAATCGATACGGGGCATTTTTTTATGGGGCGATGCGGTGTCTTTTCTTCTGCGCTAACGTCGAAAGACTGCGCAATCCCCTGTAGGAGCGAGCATGCTCGCGAAAAACCTGAGAGCAACGCGTGTATTCAGAAAACACGCGCCATAGTTCGCGACCTTCGCGAGCATGCTCGCTCCTACAAGGGGTACGGTGTTCCGCCAATACATTACAAGGACCTGCATGTCGTTCATCCAAGCCAACCTGATCCACCTCCTGGCCGCGCTCTGGTTTGTCATCTGCTGGGGCGGTTATACCCGTTATGCGACATGGAAGGGCCGCGATACCGCGTGTCTTGCCAGCGTTCTGCATCTTTACCGCGAAGACTGGATGCGCCGCATGCTGCTGCGTGACAACCGCATCGCCGACGCCAGTGTGATCGGTAACCTGGAGCGCAATGCATCGTTCTTTGCTTCCAGCACGCTGATTATCCTCGCCGGCATTCTTACGGTGCTTGGGGCTTCCGAAAGGGCGGTGTCGTTACTGGCGGATATTCCGATGGTGCAGCAGGCTTCCCAAGGCATGTCGGAAATCAAGTTACTGTGCCTGGCGCTGGTGTTCGTCTACGCGTTCTTTACCTTCAGCTGGTGCATGCGCCAATACAACTTCGCCGCCATTCTGGTGGGGTCGGCACCGATGATTGGTGAACGCCAAGTGTCGGAGCTGGAGCGCAAGGCCTTTGCCGCTCGCGCTGCGCGAGTCATCTCCATGGCTGCCAACCAGTTCAACTTTGGCCTGCGTTCTTATTATTTCGGCATGTCCATGCTGGCCTGGTTTGTCAGCCCTTGGTTGTTCATGTTGATGAGTGCCGGCGTTGTGTTCGTATTGTATCGCCGCGAGTTTCACTCAGACGTTCTCGACGTGATGGTCTATACCCCTACAGAGGCGCCGTTGCCAGAGGTGAGTAAAGAGGCCGCTTGATGAGTATTCCATTCTGGTGTGTGTTTATCAGTGCCGTGCTGATTTACGTGGCACGCATGCCCGTCACCACGGCTATGAAAGAGCAGGGTGGTTATAACAATCACTTGCCGCGCCAACAGCAGGCGCAACTCACCGGACTGGGTGCGCGGGCAGTGGCGGCACACCAGAATAGTTTCGAAGCGTTCATATTGTTTGCAGTCGGTGTGTTGATGGCGCATACCACGCAAACGGCGGGGTGGCTCATAGACTGGCTGGCGATCATCTTCGTGATCACGCGAGTTATCTATTTGGTGTGTTACTGGAGGGATCTGGCGTGGCAACGCAGTCTGGTTTGGTTGGTGGGTTTAATCTGTTCGCTGTTGCTGATGATTAGTCCGACTTTTCGAACGATTTTGCTCTAGCGCTGAGAAAGAAAATTAAATCGAAGACAAAAGAAAACCCGCACTTGGCGGGTTTTCTTTTGTCACGCTAAAAACTGTCTTAGTTCTTAGGTGCTTCCGGAGCGGCTTCTTTTGCTGCTGCTTCGTTCGATTCAGCCTGATCTTTGGCGGCTTCGGCGTTTTCTTTCGCCGCTTCGTTCACTTTATCCTGAGCTTCGTTCATTTTTTGCTGGGCTTGCTCAGCATGTTGGTTTGCGTCTTGAGCTTTGTCCTCGGATTTTTTATCGCAAGCGGCGAGACCGAGGGAAGCGGTCAACATCAAGGCAATAGCTAAAGTCTTACGCATGGGGTGTTTCTCCTGATGAAAAATATCTTACTGGCCTTTCGAGCGCCGTCATCAGGGTTAAGTTCCTCATGTCGTTCAGATATATAAGTTTGTTCTAGCGTGGAACTTTTCCAATCGTCATTACTGTACTGTCAGCACATTAAATAAGAGTTTTTATCAAATGGCCGAAACCCCCGTTTTTGAGCGTGCAACGCGATTTTTGTCCGCGCTGCGACATTGTCAGGTCCTGGGGCTGCAGGTTCATAGCGCCAGCAGCGAAGGGCTCACCGTGATGTTGCCCTACAGCCCGCAAATCATTGGCAACCCGCAAACCGGTGTGATTCACGGCGGTGCATTGACCACGCTGATGGATACGGCCTGTGGCATGTCTACGCTGTGCGTGCTGCCTGAATTTGAAGTCTGTCCGACTCTGGATCTGCGCATCGACTACATGCATGCCGCCGAGCCGCATAAGGATGTCTATGGTTTCGCCCAGTGCTACCGGGTGACCACTGACGTGATCTTCGCGCGTGGCTTTGCCTATCAGGACGATCCCGAGCAACCGATCGCCCATGTGGTGGGGACTTTCATGCGCATGGGCAAGGGCATCAAGGGCACTAAAGGCTTTGGTGGCGGCATCGCCGGAGGTGCGCAATGACGGACAGTTTCCAGGCGCAACTACAAAAGGCCCATGAGCAGGGTGACTATGCCTCGATGCTGCAGCTGATTCCTTACGCCGCGCTGATTGGCGTCGAATGCTCGCGGGTGGGGGATGAATTGCTGTTTCGGCTGCCGGCCAACAAGGACAATATTGGCAACCCGTTATTGCCCGCTATCCATGGTGGCGTGATTGCCGGCTTCATGGAGTTGGCCGCCGCATTGCACCTGTTGATTGCGACCGGCTCGCCAGGTGTCCCGAAGATCATCGACTTTTCCCTCGATTACCTGCGTGCCGGGCAATTCCGTGATACCTGGGCCCGCTGCCAGGTGTGCCGCCAGGGGCGTCGGGTGGCCAACGTGGCGATTACGGCATGGCAAACCACCGAAGGCGAACCCATTGCCACGGCTCGGGCGCATTTCAAGCTTGAGGAGCCCTTGAAATCCTGAACGGTGCCCCCAACTCTGATGACAACCCGCCGCAGGCCCTCTTGGTCGCGGCTTATGCCATCTGATTGGAGTTTGATGACCATGAGTGTGGAAACTCAAAAGGAAACCCTGGGCTTCCAGACCGAGGTAAAGCAGCTGCTGCACCTCATGATCCATTCGCTGTATTCCAACAAGGAAATTTTCCTTCGCGAACTGATCTCGAACGCCTCTGACGCTGTAGACAAATTACGTTTCGAAGCCCTCGCCAAGCCAGAATTGCTGGAAGGTGGCGCCGAACTGAAAATCCGTGTGAGCTTCGACAAGGACGCCAAGACCGTCACCCTCGAAGACAACGGTATCGGCATGAGCCGTGAAGATGTGATCACCCACCTGGGGACCATCGCCAAATCCGGCACCGCCGACTTCATGAAAAACCTGTCGGGCGACCAGAAGAAAGACTCGCACCTGATCGGTCAGTTCGGTGTCGGTTTCTACTCGGCGTTCATCGTTGCCGACAAAGTCGACGTGTTCAGCCGTCGTGCCGGCAGCCCGGCCAGCGAAGGCGTGCACTGGTCCTCCAAGGGTGAGGGCGAATTCGAAGTCGCTACCATCGACAAGGCCGAGCGCGGCACCCGTATCGTCCTGCACCTGAAGTCCGGTGAGGATGAATTCGCTGATGGCTGGCGCCTGCGCAACATCATCAAGAAATATTCCGACCACATCGCGCTGCCGATCGAATTGCCGAAAGAAGCAGCAGTCGCCGAAGGCGAAGAAAAACCGGCCGTGGAGTGGGAAACCGTCAACCGTGCCAGCGCCCTGTGGACCCGTCCTCGCACTGAAGTGAAGGATGAGGAGTACCAGGAGTTCTACAAGCACATCGCTCACGACTTCGAAAACCCGCTGAGCTGGAGCCACAACAAGGTCGAAGGCAAGCTGGAATACAGCTCGCTACTGTACGTGCCGGCTCGTGCACCGTTCGATCTGTACCAGCGTGAGGCGCCAAAAGGCCTGAAACTGTACGTGCAGCGTGTGTTCGTCATGGACCAGGCCGAGTCGTTCCTGCCGCTGTACCTGCGCTTCATCAAGGGTGTAGTCGACTCCAACGACCTGTCGCTGAACGTCTCGCGGGAAATCCTGCAGAAAGACCCGATCATCGACTCCATGAAGTCGGCGCTGACCAAGCGTGTGCTGGATATGCTGGAAAAACTGGCGAAGAACGAGCCTGAGCAGTACAAAGGCTTCTGGAAGAACTTCGGCCAGGTCATGAAAGAAGGCCCGGCAGAAGACTTCGCCAACAAAGAGAAAATTGCCGGCCTGCTGCGTTTTGCGTCGACCAATGGTGATGACGGCGAGCAAGTGGTCGGTCTGGCCGAGTACCTGGCCCGTGCCAAGGAAGGTCAGGACAAGATTTACTACCTGACCGGCGAAACCTACGCTCAGGTCAAAAACAGCCCGCACCTGGAAGTCTTCCGCAAGAAAGGCATCGAAGTGCTGCTGCTGACCGACCGTATCGATGAGTGGCTGATGAGCTACCTCAGTGACTTCGACGGCAAGAGCTTCGTTGACGTGGCGCGCGGTGATTTGGACCTGGGTAACCTTGACTCGGAAGAGGACAAGAAGGCCGCGGAAGAAGTCGCCAAGTCCAAGGAAGGGCTGGTGGAACGCCTCAAGACCGCACTGGGCGAATCCGTTGCTGAAGTACGGGTTTCCCATCGTCTGACCGACTCTCCGGCGATCCTGGCCATCGGCGAGCAGGACCTGGGCCTGCAGATGCGCCAGATCCTGGAAGCCAGCGGTCAGAAGGTCCCGGATTCGAAGCCGATCTTCGAATTCAACCCGGCTCACCCGCTGATCGAGAAGCTGGACAGCGAGCAGAGCGACGAGCGCTTCGGCGATCTGTCGCACATCCTCTTCGATCAGGCAGCCCTGGCGGCCGGCGACAGCTTGAAAGACCCGGCGGCCTATGTGCGCCGTCTGAACAAGCTGCTGGTTGAACTGTCGGCTTGATTGCGTTGTAGAAAAACCCGCTTCGGCGGGTTTTTTCATTCTGGTGTTTAAACAATCAGGAGTCAGAAATGAGCCAAATCACTGTACGTTCCGTTGCCTACCAGATTGACGGCCAGTCCTACGAAAGCCGCCTGGCCTTTGATGCCGAGCATAAAGGCGCGCGCCCTGGGTTGCTGATGGCGCCGAACTGGATGGGCGTTGGCGCCGGTGCCGAGGAGATCGCCAAATCGGTTGCAGCCAAGGGCTACGTGGTGCTGATCGCGGATCTCTACGGCCAATCGGTGCGTCCGCAGAACAACGACGAGGCGGGCGCGGCGATGATGCCGTTGAAAAATGACCGTGCTTTGCTGCGTAAGCGCATGCAAGCGGCGTTCGAACAGTTGCAGAAGCAAGGCGAAGCGGCGGTCGATACGTCGAAACTGGCCACCTTCGGTTTTTGCTTCGGCGGTTGCTGCGCACTGGAATTTGCCCGTACCGGCGCACCGGTGAAGGCGGCCGTATCGTTCCACGGCACCCTCGATACCCCGAACCCGGCCGATGCGAAAAACATCAAGGGCAAGGTGCTGGTATTGCACGGCGCGTCCGATCCATTGGTACCGAAAGAGCAGTTGCCGGCGTTCGAAGATGAGATGAATGCCGCCGGTGTGGATTGGCAACTGCTGAGCTATGGCGGGGCGTTCCACTCGTTCACTGACCCGCATGCCAAGGTGCCGGGCATGATGATGTATGACGCCAAGGTGGCTGCACGGGCGTTCACTTCGATGCACAACTTGCTGGATGAAGTGTTCAAGGGCTGATTGCTTTTTCGCCCTTGCAGGTCGGTGTCAGTGCCGGCCTGGGGGGGGGGGGGGGGGGGGGGGGGGAGAAGAGGGGGGGGGGGGGGGGGGGGGGGGGGGGGGGGGGGAGGGGAGAGGGGAAGGAGAAGAGGAGAAAC
>NZ_JBPKAM010000072.1:0-32900 GCF_051216495.1 Pseudomonas baetica
AAAGCGACGTGTCAGCTGACTTCAATGGTGACTGGCACACCGTCTTCGCGAGCAGGCTCGCTCCCACAGAAAGCTCTATCCAAAGGATTGGGGGCGATCAGAAGTTTGTGGTCTGCCTGAGCATCCGCGCCGCCGGCGTATCCGTCGGGCTGACCATCGCATAGTTGTAGCCGCCCCCGGACCAGTATTCGGCCTGCAACCCGCCATCGCTGCGACTGCCCCTGGGCAGCAGGAAGTTTTTCGGTCCTGGTGGGCGCACATAGAAGCTGATCTTGTGCCCGCCCTGATCCTCATACACCACCATCGCCGCCGGTCCTTGATCGGTGCTGAGCAGACGGCCGCTCACCGGTTTGAACCCGGCGCCGGTCAGGTCCGGCAAGCGATTGGCCTGGGTGAAATAGCGGTCGAGCCAACCCTGCATATCGCTGTCATCACTGGCCTTAAAGTCAGCGGGCAGTATCCCTTGCTCGGCAATCAAGCGGTAAGCCTGCATGGCATCGGCCATCGGTTGCGCTGCGCTCAGGAGGGTCACTTCCCGCGCCTTCCAGCCGCTGAACCCGCCGATGCTGACCGCGATCAGCAACACCGCCGCACTGGCCAGGTGACGCCGGGACTGACGTTTGAGGCGTTGGCGGATCACGGCAGGATCGAGATCCGGGTTGGCCGATTGCTGCAAGGCGCCACTGAGCGCAGCGCGCAGTTGCTGGGCGTCTTGCTGCCAGGCGCGTACTTGTGCACCCATGTCCGGGTGGCTGGCGAGAAACGTGTCCACGAGCTGTCGGTCGGCATCACTGAGTTGATGGTCGACGTAGGCGTGCAGGTCACGCTCGCTGGGGGGCATGCTGATCATTTGAGTCTCCGCAGGGCAGGGCGGGTGATTTCGCCATCGCTGAGTTGGCGCAGGGCCTGGCGGGCCCGGGACAGGCGGGACATCACGGTGCCGGTGGGTACGTCGAGAATCTCGGCGACCTCTTTATAACTCAGGCCTTCCACCGACACCCACAGCAGCAGCGCGCGCTGTTCGGTGGGCAGTTGGTCGAAGGCATTGAGGGTCGATTGGGCGATCACGGTGCGCTCCACCGAAGGCTGCGCATCCTCGCGTCCGGTAAAAAATTCGAGCATCCGCGCATAGCGCCGGGAGCGACGGTGAGCGTCGAGAAACTGCCGATACAGAATCGCGAACAGCCAGGCGCGCAAGTCGCCGTCGGGGCGTTTGTCGCTCCAGCTCGACAACGCGCGCTCAAGGCTCGACTGCACCAGATCGTCGGCGCTGCTGGTATTGCGTGTCAGCGACACGGCAAACCGCCGCAATCTGGGAATGATTTCTCTCAGTTGTTCGTCGATGTCGTTCATGAAGTGCTGGTCAGTTACTACGCTATGAACCAGGAAGACGCTTGGCGTGGGAGGTTATTCCACGCCCGAAAAAATAAATACCGTGCGAGGGAATAAACCCTTGTGCGGTTCGTCTGCTTGATTCTTCTCACATGTGGCCGATGGCCCGGGAGTCTTTCATGGTAGATCGATCATCATCGCCACCCTTGAGTGCCGCCAGCATCGCGTTGCGTCTGGCGGGCATTGCCGTGGTTGTCGCTGTCGTGGCGGGGGCGTTTGCCTACGTCAACGGCACCTTTGACCCACAGCGCCTGACCCCGAAAAAGCTGGTCAACGTGCTGGAAACAAACAATGGTGTGCATCCGGGATTTCGGCGCAACCACGCCAAGGGCGTCTGCGTGATCGGCCATTTCGAGAGCAGTGGCGAGGCGCGCAGTTACTCCACCGCGCAGGTCTTCAACGAGGCGCGCACGCCGGTGGTTGGCCGATTGGCCTTGCCGCCGGGCAATCCCTACGCGCCGGATAGCGCCATACCGATCCGCAGCATGGCGCTGCGTTTCACCCAGGCCAACGGCCAACAATGGCGGACCGGGATGAACAGCATGCCGGTATTTCCAGTGGGCACGCCCGAGGCGTTTTATCAGTTGCAGCAGGCGCAGTCGCCGCTGCCCTCGACCGGCAAACCCGACCCGGCGGCGGTGCCGGCGTTCTTCGGTTCGCACCCGGAAGCCGCACCCTTCCTGGCCTGGGTCAAAACCGCGAAACCCTCAGCCAGTTATGTGACGGAAACCTACAACAGCGTCAACGCGTTTTATCTGGTCAACGCTGCCGGTCAAAAACAGGCGGTGCGCTGGAACATGGTGCCGCAGGCGGTGGATGCGCCGGGGGCGACCGCGCCGGAGGGGGGCGATTTCCTCGAAAAAGACCTGGTGCAGCGCATCGCCGCCGGCCCCTTGCGTTGGCAGTTGATGATCACCCTGGCCAACCCCGGCGACCCGGTCAACGACGCCAGCAAAGCCTGGCCCGAAGGGCGCAAGGTGCTGAATGCGGGCACGCTGGTACTGGAGAAAATTCAGCCGCAACTCAGTGGCGAGTGCCGCGACATCAACTATGACCCGCTGGTGTTACCCGCTGGCATCGAAGGGTCCGACGATCCGTTGCTCGCTGCGCGTTCAGCCGCCTACGCCACTTCTTACCTGCGTCGCACCAGCGAAGTCAGCCAATTGCCCGCCGCCAAGCAGGAGGCACAACAATGAGTACTCAATCCAATCACTTCGCTCCCCTGGCGCGCCTGCTGCACTGGCTGATGGCGTTGATGATCATTGCCATGCTGTTTATCGGCGCGGGCATGGTCGCCTCGGTTTCTGAACGCCATGAATGGCTGATCCACCTGCACAAGCCTTTGGGCGCTGCGATTCTGCTGTTGGTGATCGTTCGCCTGGCGGTGCGCTTCTCCACGCAACAACCACCGTTGCCCGCCGACCTGCCGGGTTGGCAATCGCTGGCGGCCAAGGCTTCCCATGTGTTGTTGTATGCCTTGATGCTGGTTTTGCCGTTGCTGGGCTGGGCGATGATCTCGGCTTCGGGCGAACCGGTGATGCTCAGCAGTTCATTGCAGTTGCCATCGATTGTCTCGGCGAACGCACAGGTGTTCGCGTTCCTGCGCAAGGCCCATGGATATCTGGCGTATCTGCTGTTTCTGACGGTGCTGCTGCATCTGGCGGCGGCGCTGTTCCATGGCTGGGTACGCCGCGATGGCGTGTTGGAGAGCATGTTGCGGGGGAAGGATCGCGGTTGATCGGTAGTAAGTAAAACCTGTGGGAGCGAGCCTGCTCGCGAAGACGGCGGTACATTCAGTAGAAATATTGACGGACAGACCGCTTTCGCGAGCAGGCTCGCTCCCACAGGTGCTGTGGTGTGCATTGAAATTAGGGGGGATGGCTGCACACAGGGCATGCAGCCTTCCGTGAGAGATCAGCGCAACGAGTCAACCATCTCGGCAACGGTGGTCAACACATCCTTGCCCAACTGCTTCGAGCGCTTACCCGACCAGCCAGTCTCCGCGTTCGGGTGATCGTCATGGTCCTTGAACGGCATTTCCAGGGTCAGGGACAGGCAGTCGTACTTCTGGCCAACGGCGTTGCAGGCCAGGGTCATATTGGCCTGGCCCGGTTCGTCGCGGGTGTAGCCGTGTTTGGTCTGGAAGTCCTTGGTGGTGTGCTTCAGGTGGTTGCGGAATTGCTCTTCGAGTTTTGCGATCCGCGGTGTGTAACCCGGATTGCCTTCGCAAGCGGCGGTGAAGACGTGGGGGATTTCTTCGTCGCCGTGGGCGTCGATGAACATGTCGACGCCGTACTTTTCCATCTGCTGCTGAACGAAGAAGACTTCCGGGCTGATCTCCGGGCTGGCGTTCTGCCAGGCGCGGTTCAGGTCCTGGCCCATGGCGTTGGTGCGCAGGTGACCGTGGAAGGCACCATCCGGGTTCATGTTCGGCACCAGGTACAGGTCGGCGCTGGCCAGCAGCTTTTTAAGTACCGGGTCGCCGTGGTGTTCCAGACGCTCGATCACACCTTCCATGAACCATTCGGCCATGTGCTCGCCGGGGTGTTGCTGGGCAATGATCCACACCTTGCGACGGCCTTCGGCGCCTGTGCCTTTACGCAACAGTTGAATGTCACGGCCTTCGACGCTTTTGCCGGTGGCCAGCAGTTCGGTGCCGGCCTTGGTCAGCGCCTGTTCGATCAGCCAGTCGTGGCGACCGCGACTGTAGGGTTCGAAGTAGGCGAACCAGGCATGGGTCTGTTCGGCTTCAAGGCAGAAGCGCAGGCAGTCGCCTTCAAAAATGGTCGGGACCTGGAACCAGTTGACGTGATCGTAGGAAGCCCGGGCTTGATAACCCGTCCAGGCTTTGTTGTAGGAAGACTGGCTGGCATTGGTCAGGCGAAACCAGTGCTCCTGGCCAACGTGCAGGCCGCTGGCCTTGAAGTGGAACCATTGAAAGTGGTTGCTTTTGGTGTCGGGTCGAATGGCCAGCAGGGGTTTGAGCGGATCGCTGACATCGATCACCTGGATGTTGCCGCTGTCGAAGTTGGCAGTGATGTCGAGAGTTTTAGCCACGGTCAGGGTTCCTGATTCAGATTTTTATGGCGGCTACTTTACACGCAAGAGCAGGGGCTTAGGAGCGCAGAAAAAACGATTCACCGCCCGTTGCACAATTGATCTGCCGCTCGCCCTTTAGCGCACCGTTTACAGTCACAGCATAGCGATCGGTCGTGTTACCGCTCGCCCCCTTTTGTGGCAATCAGGTGACAACATGGGGCATTTCAACTCGTACCTGCCCGGCGTCCAACGACGGATTAGCCCTTTCTGCTCGCTGATAAATCAATCCAATCAAACACCTGCACGCCGCGCGCGGAATCTGGCATGCAATGTGCTTTTTTGGCTTTATGGATAATTGGATACAAAAATACAAAAGGTGCATCTGATGAAATTCGCTCCTGCCTATACCGAGCGCCAGCCCGTGACCGCCGAGGAAGAGGCCTACAACTTTCTACTCGAAGCCATTTGCAAAGGCCGTTACCGCACAGGCGAGCGATTGATCGCCGAGGACATCGCCGGGGAGATCGGCATGAGCCGCATGCCGGTGCGCGAGGCCTTCCGGCGACTGGATGCCGATGGCCTGGTGACGTTGCGGCCCAATCGCGGCGCCATCGTCCGCGGCCTGAATGTCGATGAAATGCGTGAAGTGTTCGAGATGCGCAGCGCCCTGGAAGGCTTGGCCATTCGCGTCGCCATGACGAACATCACCGAGCGCCATTTCAGCCATCTGGAACGCATGCTCGATGAAATGGACGACTACCGCGAGGACGGTGCCGAGTGGGTGAGCCGGCATCGCGCCTTCCATGAATACCTGTGCAGCCTGAGTGAGCGTCCGCGCCTGATGCGGCAGATTTCGGCGCTGTATTCGGTGATCGAGCCGCACATGCGCCTGTGGCTGCAACACGCCGACAAACCCCGCAGCGCCCGGGACGAGCACGCCTCGATCATTGACGCACTGCGTTCCGGCGACCCGGACAAGGCCGCCGCCGTGGTGTGCGAGCACATCGAGGGCACCATTCCGCGACTGATTCAGTTTCTCGAAGCTCATCAATAGATCCGACACCTACACCCCCTGTAAGAGCCGGCTTGCTGGCGATGGCGACTAAATGAGCGAAGTAAGACTCAAGGGCCCAATCGCTGGCAAGCCAGCTCCTACAAGGGATTTTCGTTGCAGCCACTTGGAGTTTTGCCATGCACAAGCCTTGCGCGTTAGCTGCTGTTCTTTCCTTGAGTCTGTGTTCGCAATGGGCGCTCGCCGCCCCCGAGTTGCCCGAGCGATTAAGCAAGAGCGAGAAGATCGTCTATTGCTCCGGCATGGATTCGCCACCGCTGGTGTCGTTCGACATGAAGCAGAAACCGGTGGGGCTGCAGGTCGATATGGGTGAAGCGATTGCCCAACGCCTGGGGGACAAAAAGGTTGAATGGCGTATCTCGCCCTTCGCCGGGCTGATTCCCGCCTTGTTGGCGCAACAGTGCGACATGATCGTCGACCAGTTGTTCGACAAACCCGAGCGCCGCGAGGTGATCGACATCGTCAACTTCATGTACTCCAGCCAATCCATCGTGGTGCCCAAGGGCAATCCGAAAGGGGTGAACACGCTGGAGGATTTGTCCGGGCTCAAGGTCGCCGTCAGCAACGGTTCGACCATCCGTGTGTTGCTGGGCAAGGAAAACGAAAAACTCGAAGCCGCCGGCAAGGCACCGATGAAGCTGGTGGTGTACAACGTCGACGCCGACGCTTTCCAGGCCTTGCGCATCAATCAGGTGGACGCCTTCGGCACCACGGTCGAGTCCGCCGGCCACTATCAGCAACTGGCCCCGGATCTGTTCCAGTCGGCGGTGCCGGCGTTCAATCGCATCCTCACCGGTTTTGGCGTGCGCAAAAGCGATCCGCAGCTGACGGTGGCATTGACCGAAGTGCTGCAAGGCATGCGCGCCGACGGCAGTTACGCCGCGCTCCTCAGTAAATGGCATGTCGACAGCGACAAACTGGACTGAGGGCAAACCTGATGAACTTCAATTGGGATGTGTTCTGGCAGTACCTGTTGCAGCCCAGCGATGTCTACCTGACAGGGCTGTGGCTGACCTGCCTGATCAGCGTTTCGGCGATGTTGCTCGGCTGCGTCCTGGGGCTCATCGCGGCCTTGATGAAGCTGTCGAGTAACCCGCTGCTGCAATACCCGGTGCGCTTTTATGTCTGGTTGATGCGCGGCACGCCGTTGCTGGTGCAGATCGTGTTCCTGTACACGGCCTTGGCGGCGGGGGGGATTTTCCGCTTCGAAGACCTGGACTTGGGCTGGATCGTCGTGCCTGGAAACATTCAGGCGGCAATCATCGCCCTGGGTCTCAATGAAGGCGCGTACATGGCCGAGATCATTCGTGCCGGTATCGGCGCCGTGGACAAGGGGCAGTACGAAGCCGGGCGTTCCCTGGGCATGACCTTTCCCAAACTGATGCGGCGTGTCGTGTTGCCCCAGGCGTTCCGCGTGATCGTGCCGCCGTTGGGCAACGAGTTCAACGTGATGCTGAAAAACACCACGCTGGTGAGTGTCATCGGGGTTCAGGAGCTGCTGCTCAGTACGCAAATGGTGACTTCGGCGACGTTCCGGGTGTTCGAGCTGTACTTGGTGGTGGCCATCTACTTCCTGGCCTTGACCACACTCTGGGGCTTTTTTCAGCGCTGGCTCGAAACGCGCTTCGGCCAGTCGGATCGCCCGGCTCCAGCGGCCAGCCGGATGTTCGGTCGCAACACCATGAAACTGTTGAGGGGGCGTTGAGATGGCGCACATGAGTGAAGAACTGGTCATCGAAGCGCTGGACATTCACAAGTCGTTCGGTGACCTGCAGATTCTCAAGGGCATTTCCCTGCAAGTGCGGCGCGGTGAAGTGGTGGTGCTGATCGGTGCATCCGGCTCCGGCAAAACCACTTTTATCCGCTGCATCAACCTGCTGGAAGAGATTCAGTCCGGACAGATCCGCGTCGCTGGTCAGCCGATGGGTTATCGCACCCGCGCCGATGGCAGTCTGGCGCGGGATTCGGAGCGCAACATCGCCCGCCAGCGCCGGGACATCGGCATGGTCTTTCAGCGTTTCAACCTGTTCCCGCACATGACCGCCCTGGAAAACATCATCGAAGCGCCCATCCATGTGCTGGGCGTCGCCCGTGCGGCGGCGGTGGAGCAGGCGCGGGCGCTGCTTAAGAGGGTCGGGTTGGCGGAGAAGGCCGATCACTACCCGTCGATGCTGTCCGGTGGCCAGCAGCAACGGGTGGCCATTGCTCGTGCCCTGGCCATGAAACCCCAGGCGATGTTGTTCGATGAACCCACCAGTGCCCTCGATCCGGAAACGGTGGGCGAAGTGCTGCAAGTCATGAAGGAGTTGGCCGAGGAGGGCATGACCATGGTCGTGGTGACCCACGAAATGGGCTTCGCCCGCGAAGTGGCCGACCGGGTGGTGGTGCTCGATCAGGGCGAACTGATCGAGCAAGGCCCGCCCGAGCAGATCTTCAGTCAGCCCAGCCATGCCCGTACGCGAGCGTTTCTCAGTCGCGTGCTGTGAACCCATCAAACCAATTTGCGTGAGTCCTGCCATGTTCACATTTTCTGCCCATGAATATCCTTACGCGTCACAGCGTCAAAGTGTCTTCGCCAAGCGCGGCATGGTCGCCGCTTCCCAGCCCCTGGCCGCCGAAGCGGGAATCGAGATCATGCGTCGCGGCGGCAATGCCATCGACGCGGCCATTGCCACGGCGGCGGCGCTGACGGTGGTCGAACCCACCGGTTGCGGCATCGGTGGCGATGCCTTTGCTCTGGTCTGGACGCAAAACAAACTGCACGGTTTGAACGCCAACGGTGCGGCACCGCAAGCCCTGAGCATCGAAGCGGTGAAAGCCGCGGGCCATGAAAAGATGCCGTTGCACGGCTGGACACCGGTGACCGTTCCCGGTTGTCCGTCGGCCTGGGCGGAGCTGTCCTCGCGTTTTGGCCGACTGCCGTTTGCCGATTTGCTGCAACCGGCGATCAGTCTGGCGCGGGATGGTTTTCCCGTATCGCCGGTGGTTGCCTTGCAATGGCAATCCGCTCTGGAAGACTTCACTCCCGATCGCAATGAGGTACTGGAAAGCTGGTTCGACACCTTTCTGATTGACGGCCGAGCGCCTCGTGCCGGCGAGCTGTTCCGCAACCCGGCCCAGGCGCGAACCCTGAGTGAGCTGGCGGCTACCGGTTGCGAGAGTTTCTATCGTGGCGCCCTGGCGCAGCGGCTGGATGCGCACTCCCGGGCCACGGGCGGCTATTTGCGCGCCAGTGACCTGCAGGATTACCGCGCGCAATGGGTCGAACCGATCAAGGTCAATTATCGCGGTGTCGATGTCTGGGAGATTCCACCGAGCGGCCAGGGCCTCGTGGCATTGATGACGCTGAAGATTCTCGAAGGCTTCGACTTCGATCATCGCGATAGCCAGCAAACCTGGCACCACCAACTCGAAGCCATGAAGCTCGCTTACAGCGATGGCTTGCACTACATCACGGATCCTGAGCACATGCGCGTTGCCGTGGACGACTTGCTCAGCGACCACTATGCGGCTCATCGCCGGTCGCAGATCGGCGAGCGAGCCGTGGCGCCGCAACCGGGCGATCCCCATGCCAGCGGCACGGTGTATCTGGCCACTGCCGACGCCGAAGGCAACATGGTGTCCTTCATCCAGAGCAACTATCACGGTTTCGGTTCCGGTGTGGCTTTGCCTGACAGCGGTATCGCCCTGCAAAACCGGGGTGAGGAATTCAGCCTGGATCCGGTGCATGCGAATTGCCTGGCACCGGGCAAGAAGACTTTCCACACCATCATTCCTGGATTCCTCAGCAAGGACGGTGAGGCAATGGGGCCTTTCGGGGTGATGGGCGGTTACATGCAACCGCAAGGGCATGTGCAGATGGTGATGAACCTCGTGGATTTCGGGCTCAATCCGCAAGCGGCACTGGATGCACCACGCTGGCAATGGTTAGGCGGATTGAAGGTCGGCATCGAACAGGACGCCTCGCGGGACATGGCGGCGGCGCTGGCGCGTCGCGGGCACGCGGTGGAGGTCGCCTGCGACCTGACCAGTTACGGACGTGGACAAATCATTCTGCGCGATCCTGAAACCGGCGTGCTGTGTGGCGGGACGGAGCCGCGAACGGATTCACATATCGCGGTGTATTGAGGTTGTAGGAGCGAGCTTGCTCGCGATGGTCGCTAACGATAACGCTGGGTGCCTGATGCCCCATGGCGTTCCGGATTTCATCGCGAGCAAGCCCGCTCCTACAGCGCAGGTAAGGGGGGCGTCCTCCTTGACGCGGACCCAGCTTAGAGAGTATGCAATTGATTCTCAAGTGCTATTTGCCATTAGTTTGCCCTTATGACCAACGGCTTCTCTTGCCAACGAATATTCTTTTGATATCATCCGCGCCATCGAATTTGCAGCACGTAAAGACTTCATTAGCCTGAAGCCATAAGCCAGAAAACTGGCAAAAAAAGACCCGGCCAAAAGCCGGGCTTTTTCTTTACTGATATCACCATCGGGTCGGACGACGGCCTTTATCCTTCGACGTCGAGCAGTGCCGCTCGATCAGTCCCTTCCAGAGCACCACCTGATCCATTTTGATCAGGAACAACGCCTTGCGAGTCCGTTTGCGTTGACCGGCGTACCTGGCGTCGGTGAAGGTCATCTGCTTCCTCCAAATCAGGAAGTCTTTTTTTCGTTGTCCTTTATCTGATCAACTTTATGTACTAGCGTTCACTGGATCCATCATGTCATCACAGGGTCAGCCGGCCCGGATTACCTTATTGGGAGAACGTTAACTTCAAGTTCTGACCCGTGCACAAAACGGACCGGCTGGCTGCATTGTTTAAGTGTTCGCAATGCTGTTGATGAACGCTGTATGACGGTGGGGCGGCAGTGCCGTGGCAGTGCCGCGATGCAGCCTGAGGGCAACACCATGCGCGTTGCACCTTCAGACACCGCAGAGTGAGGTGCAAGATGCGCGTCGTTCTGTATGAAGAGGATTCGCAGCGTCTTGGCAAGTTGTTACATGAGCACGGCTTGCCCGAGCATGTCGATGTGTCTGGCAGCGGAGAAGGTTTGCAAGTGGTCGTGGTGTTTTCGCACGCCGATCGTGTGAGCACAGCGGCGAATCAGTGGCTGCGTGGCTTAACGATGCCGGATGCGTTCATCGTGGGGTGTACCAGAGCCACGCGCAACCTTTGTTGCCCACAGCCGTGGTGGCCCGCTTCGGTTTGCGACCTCGTCACGGCATCCGATCAGGATGTGCTGCTAGGCGAAGTGGCGATGCGCCTGGCGCGTCTCGCAGAAATGGAGGCGGTGCTGAACTCCAACTGGCTCAAGCGGCGAGCCGTCGGCGACTCACCCATCTGGCGCAGTACCTTGCGTGCGCTGACGGAGGTGGGGCGCTTCGGACAGGGTGCCTGCCTGATACTGGGTGAAAGCGGATGCGGTAAGGAACTGCTTGCGCGGCTTATTCACGACCTGGATCGGGATCGCCGGCGAGGGCCGTTCATCGTAGTCGATTGCACCATGCTGAGCCCCGAGTTATCGGGTAGCGAATTGTTTGGGCACGCCAAGGGCGCGTTCACCCACGCAGTCGCAGCGCGTGAAGGTGCGGTCGGTCTCGCGGATCACGGCACGCTCTTTCTGGACGAGGTCGGCGAGCTCGAACCGCCTTTGCAGGCGCGGCTGCTTCGCGTGATCCAGGAGCACGCCTATAAACGCGTGGGGGAGGACAGCTGGCGGCAGTCGGATTTCCGGCTTGTCTGTGCGACCAACCGCGATCTCGAGGCGGAAGTGGGCGCGGGGCGCTTTCGCAGTGACCTTTACTTTCGCATGACCCAATGGACGATACGCGCGCCGAGCCTTGCTGAGCGGCGCGAAGATATTCCGCTGCTCGTCACTCATTTTCTCGCCGAACAGGGCGATGCCGTGCCCGAGGTGATGCCGGAAGTAATGCGCAAACTGATGGACGCCGAGTATCGCGGCAACGTGCGTGAGCTTCGGAATGTCGTACGCCGAATGGCGGAGCGCCAGCACGGCTTTTGTGTATTGAGCACTGGCTGTCTCGACGGACTTGTCGTCGACACTGAACGTAAAAATGACGGCCAATGCTGGGAGAAGACGTTTGAGCGTGCCGTAGAGAGTGCGCTCGATGCCGGGCTGGGCCTCAAGCACATCGGGCAGATCGCAGAGGCGCTCGCGGTTCAGATCGCTGAACGGCGCGCCGGGTCTACCGGCCGCGTCGCCGAACTGTTGCAGATCACGCCGCGCGCTTTACAGTTGCGCCGGCAGATGCGTGGTCCGGAGGCGGGTCAATGATGGGGTCTGATCAATGAACTGAGGCGAGAGGCCGCAGGATCGACTTGCACATGTACTCGCCTGATCAGCCGCATGGCGTTACCGCCGGCGATGTCCGCGAATTCGGCGGGCGTGGGCCGCAGTGCGCGGATTTTCGCCAGCTCAAGCCCCGGATGCAGCCACGGCCCATCGGAGCCGAACAGGAGCTTGCCCGGGCCGGCCCGCGCGAACGCTTCCTCGAGCAGATCGAAGCGGCGCACACCGGCAGTGTCCGCAAAAAGGTTGGGGTGGCGGGCGATCAGTTCGATCACCTGTCGTTGCGCGGCCCAGTCGTCGGCGAAGCTGCCGAGATGGGCGAACACAAAGGCAACATCGGGATGGGTCTGCGCAAGCAGACTCAGCGCGCCCGTTTCGCCACCGGGGTCGTAGAGCACCGGCAGGCGCCAGTGCCTTGCTGCATCGCAGACCTGGCGATGAATGCGCGCATCATGGCGATGTATCTTGATGCCGCGCAGGCCAAGCCGGACCACGGCTTCTTCGATCATGCGGTGTACGCGGTCGCGGTCACGTTCGGCGTGCACCATTGCAAAGCCTATCCATCGACGCGGATCAGTGCGCACGATTGCGGCGATCTCACGGTTGCCTCGCGTGTAATCGGACTGGAACACGGGCAACAGCACCGAGCGGGTGATGCCCGCCGCGCGCGCGCGCTGCGCATAGGCATCGAGCGGTGCGTGGGTATCCCAAGGCCCGGTCATTCCGTCGCCTTCTCCGGCGTGCACGTGGAAGTCGACGATCATGATTCCCACTCGAATTGGCTGCCGCTGGGCAGGATCAGTTTATTGTCGGTGATGTAACGGGAAGTCAGGCCTGCAGGCAGGAGATTGGTAATCGCCAGTTTGCCCGGGCCGACATTCATCGGAGTTTGAAGCTGTGCGTTGGTCACGCGCCCTCGCAAGGCCCGCACGAGCGTGTGCTCGACTGCCGAGAGGGCCGCTTTGGGTACGTTGGTCACCCACGCGGCGAGCCCTGTATCGCGAATTCGCTGCGAGCACCACAGATGGCTTGCCAGACGCCGTTGCAGACTCACCGCTTGTCCGACGTAGACCGGCCGATCGCCTCGTCGCAGGATATAAATGCCGGACCCGCGCGCCGTGTTCACTGCCGCCTCGAGTGTTGGATAGCGTACCCATTCAAGATTGATTGTTGCTGAGCGGGCGGCAGCCTCGAATTCCAGCGCTGGCGTTTCCCTTGCGCGTGGGTGTGCCGCCTCAGGCAATGATTCGATGGCAAGGCCTAGCAGCGTGAGCACACCATCCCTCTGTTGTGCGAGCAGACAGGCCTTGCAGCACGCGCCGGTGCTGTTAAAGCGCGCCGTGCCGATGCGCGGTTGCGTATTCACACGGCGTGCGCGGGCGATGATCTGGCGCAGGTCCTGGACCAGTACGTGAGGTGGCGTACCGGCTGGATAGCGGCGCGCGTCGGCGAGGAGCCGGAGAAAGCGGCGCATGCGCCAGGGTGCGAGCTCCAGCGTTTCACCCTCTGAGGTTCTGAACATGGCCGGATTCCTCCATTGATACGGGGCGGGTCGAACGCTCCCGGGGCTGCGGCAAACGAGGTGCCAGCGCGCTAATTGCCGCGGTCAGCGCGTCAATGTCCGTCGCGCGATGGTTGGCCCGCACGACCACCGCCAGCGCGCAGTGGGACCCACGCTGGCGCAACAGTGCCGTGCGGAAACCACGTGCAAGCAAGGCCGCGTGCAGGCCCACCGTTCGCTCGGTGGAATCGAGGCGGATTTGTTGTAACGGATGAAAACGCCGAAGTGTCTGCAGATCGGGCAAACGGTGACGTACCAGCCAGCGCAGGCCGTCGTCGAGCCTGGCGACCAGACGCGAAAGCGCTGTGCGCAGGCGCTCGCCGTCACGCTGGTTGATCGCCAGTGCGTTCATCGCGGCGAGTAAAGCGCTTTGGCTCGCCGCGCTGCAGTGCGATTGCGTCGGGCCATCGCGTGCGATTTCGCCCACGAGAGAGGCGGGTCCACAGAGCGTGGCGAGCGGTGCGCCAAATGCTTTTGCCCACGACGCGAGCAACAACACTGGCTCCGCCGGCGCGATGTCCGCGTATCGCAGCACACCACCACCGCCGCGCCCCCACGGATACGATGCGCAAGGACGCGCACCCAGCAAGCCGAGCGTCTGGCTTTGATCAATCGCCAGCAAACCGCGATGGCGCCGGACGATTGCAAGGTAACGACGGATTGGCACTGGCGAGCCATCGATGCCAGTGGCGTCGACGATGACGGCCGGTGGCCGCGTGTGCGGCAACGGCCGGATATGCCGCGCGAGATCGGCAGCGTCGCCGTGACGGAACCAGGTGACCGGAACGCCGAGGCCCATGATGCGCTCCAGCCCCCAACGCATGACCGGATAGAGCGCTTCGTCGGCAATGATCGCGTGGGTGCGCCCCAGCCGGTCGAGCACGTCGATCGACAGATGCAGCGTCGACGCCGCGACCATGCCCGCCTCGCAGCCCTGGAGCGCCGCCGCTTGCGCCGCGACCGTGACACAGAGCGGCGATACCGCGAGCGATGCCGGCGTGCCCGTCGTGAGGGCGTCGTAGCTGCCCGCTTCCGTGGACGGATGCTGCATGCCCAAATAGAGCGTGGAGGCGAAGTCGATCATGGTGCCGTGCTCCGGCGCTCAATCTTGGTCACCTGCTGCTCATGAAGACGACGCATCAGATGAATGCCTGGTACCTGGACGTCGACCGGTTCAGCACTCACGTCAATGCCGGTGACGGCACGGTACGAGTGGATGTACGTCTGGATCTCGGGGCGGAAGAACACGGCCCAGTTCGCCGCATTGGTTGGGTCGTTGATCGCGTTCCAGTTGCCCCAGCGTATGGACGAGACAATCTGCTCGCCGGTCGTCGCCAGTTGCCAGAACTGGTAAGTGTTCGTGTCGCCCCAGCCTTGCAGCTTGCGCATGCTTTCCACCGAGTGCATCCAAGGCTCGGGATACGCGATCATGGCGCGGCGCGGCAGGAATTCGCGCATCTCCTGCCGTGCGAGTATCCACTGCTGCATCATCATCTCGATGCGCGAGGTGCTTGGCAGATCGCGGAACTGATTGTGGGCACCTTCCGAGAGGATCAGGTGGACTTCGCGCAGTGCATTGAGGAGCGGGAAACCGTCCGGCACGACGGTGGTGTCATCGGCCTGGCGAAAGAACGGTACGCACTGGTTGAGCAGGGTGTGGAACGCCGCGAGGAACTTGCTGCGCACGTCCGCCGCGCGGGTGCTTGGCACGGCACGACCAAATAGCCGGAAGCCATACTCATGCTGATACTCGGCGGCTCGGCGCTCGATCGGCAGACGGTGCTGTTCATCCTGAACCCAGCCCCAGATCATGTTACTGAGCGGGCGCACGGCATCGAGCTCGAACTGGGCCAGCGGATCACGGGGGCCGCTCGACACATTCTGGAAGCGACGGGAAATCGCATTCATCGTTTGCACGAGCTGCATTTCCTCCATCCAGTAGCTCCAGATCAGCTCGGTAAGGGGAGGGCGGGCAAGTTTTGCGGAGAAGTCCTGATTCAGGTGGGCCAGCCACAAACAGGTTTCACCACAAATGGTCGTCGGTTGATCATTCCATTTATGTTTCTCGGCATCTTCCTTGGCGCCCTTGGCGGACGACTCTGCGTCCGTGCCCCGCAATCCCTCGACAACGCGTGTGAGATAGGGAAGCGTCGGGGGGAACGAAGTGCCGAAATACTGATTGGTCAGGGTCTTGACGAGCCCATTCTGGCTGATATCGATGCCGAGCCGTTCCGACGCGATGTTGATAGCGGTCGTGTCTTTCTGGATCAGGTCAAAGACCGAATCAATATTCTGTTTGTCCGGGACCACACCGCCCCAGGTTACGACGAATGCCTCGGTGGCGACTTTGAGTGCGCGGTAGGCATCGGTGTCGGTGAACGGCAGAAAACGGCGGCGGCTCAAACGTTGCGCGCCGTTGAGTATTGCGTGGTCCGCTTTGGTGTCAGGGCCGAACAGCAGGTCTAACTGAGCCGTGTAGTTGTCCCAGTTGAGGTTGTTGGCGTTCATCTTGATCATCAACCACAACGCCACATCGCCGGTCAGCGCGCGGCTCGTCCTTTGCAGCGTGATCGGGTTCTTGACCTTGTAGCTGCCTGGAGGCAATGGGGCGGAGTTTGAATCGGAGTCGTCTCTGTCGCTTTCCGCTGGATGGGTGGCGATTCCTCCTTCATCCGTAGCGGGAGTTGGGGGTTCGGTGTCGACTGCAGTGTGAAAGTTTACTGTGCTTATGAGGGTGACACTTTCGCGGTTGGCCAATAGCAGAATGATTTTAGTTTTTGTGTTAGTTGCATGCGGCGTCGTATCGAAGTCGACGATTTCTTCCAAAATGCTGTCTAGCTCAGTTGAAAGCTCTTCCGATTTTGTATCTTCTGTATGAACGCTCAGTGTGATTTTTAGATCAGGGTGATCTTTCAGCAGGTACTTAGTATTGGCGAAGCTCTTCGGAACCGCAGACACTTTGATTCTACGGGTTCCGTTGGTGGTGACTAACTCCCCAAAGTGGGGAGAAATCATGAATTTCGGCGGGTCGCTTTCCACCTGTGGGGTGGTTAGCCTGAAGTTAACACGCAAATCGTTCATCGTACTTCTCCTCACAGATCAGAAATTGGAAGCAAGCGGAAACGGCCGCGCCTTGCGTTGGTTCAACACCACACTCAACTGGGCGCTGCCTGCGCTCCAGGGCAGGTAGCCGGCGAGCGCCCAGCGTTGCAGCAGTTCGGCGATCACCTGCAGTTCCTGGCTGGCCGGCAACAGACCGCTGAAGCGCGCCTGGCCCAGTACCGCGAAGGCGAGCGTCGGCGTGTCGGCGAGAAACTGCTGCGGCCGCGACTTCACGCGTTGCCACAGGTCAAGCAGTTGATGTGGATGCCGCTCCGGCAGGCTGAGTGCTTGCCCCACGCTGCGACCGCCCAGGGCCGGTGGGCGTAAAGCGAGCAGTGTGGCGACGAACTGGGGAATGGCCTGATCGAGCATCTCGAACGCGCTTCGCTGACTGCTGCTCATCTGCGTGCGCGGATAGAGCCGCTCCCACATGTGCTCCAGTTCCGTCCATTGCGGATGCGGGTAGAGCGCCCGGCCCATCGCGACGGACAACTTGACTCGAATCCATGGCGCCGGATGCGGATCGTCCAGGTTGATCCGCAGGACAAAGGCTCGCGGTAGACTCACCACACTGATCAGCCCACAGGTCGCGCTGATACCCACCCTCGAGACGGCCCAGAGATCCGCGACGATCTCGCTGATCCAGCGATCCCACGCACGCCACCAGGGGGGACCCTGGGAGACATTGGCTGCCGTCGCCCGACGGTAGGTGTTGGCGAGGTCGAGCAGTGCCGAAGCCTGATGCCCGATTTCGTGGAACAGCGATGCGGCAATGCCGGTGCCGACCATCCGTTCGCGCGGGATGCGGATCACGGCCACCGGGTTGGCCCCACCGCCCGGCAAGCGCGTGCGCGCACGCCTGATCGCGCCGCCGTGTCCGCGCTCCACGTAACAGATCACCGGCGGCACTTGCAGGTTTACACCCGGTTGCTTGAGGCCGTCCTGAGCGGCGACATCGAGCCCTGCGAGCCATATTCCCGTACCGTGCTGACTGCGTTGGGTGAGCACTTCGGCAAAGATCTCGAAGTGCGTGAGCGAGGCGTGGAAGTACAGTTTCAACAGCGCGTAGTGGCGCTGAGCGAGTGCGATGTTTTGCGGCGTCGAGCTCAAACTGCGCAACCGGTGCAGGAAGCGCGCAATGCGTACGCGCAACTGCTGGCGCGCAGCCTGCATGTGGCGCTCGATCGCCGACATGGCCTCGTCACTGACGTTGGCCGCCGGAACCATCGGCATCTGCAGGGCGTAGGGCAGCTGCGCGTCGAGGCGTGCCCGAATGCCGAGCACTTCCTGTTCGATCAGCCGCAGGGCCATGGTGCAGGCGTTCATCGCGCTCACCTCCCGGGGTCGTTTCAATACTCAGGTCGAGGCGCGACGAGATACAGGATGATCGTGCGACCGCTGCGTGAACGGCGCCAGACCCCGCTGCTTGGTACGTTTGCAGCGAGGGGCTGCGCGCTGCCGCAAGACGGGCAGCTTGTTGGGGCGTCCGTCATCCCCTGGGCATGCCGTCTGGGTCCTCCATAAGCAGGAGCACCCACGGACGCGCTGGCCGGGCCGAAAATTGGCGTGGCGGACTGGCGGGCGGCGGCAATGCCGGTTCGTGCGATTTGCCGCATGACGGGCAGCAGCCCCGGTGCGACCTGGTTCGCTCCGCGCAAAAACGCGATGCGTGCAGCCCGTGATGGCGGGATGTGCCTCGGCAGCGCAACCAGATGATTGGCAGCGTGCTGACCGATGCGTACCAGGCGGCGTGCAACCTCGAACTCGCGGTCCTCATTGCTGAGCCCTTCCAGTTCGAGCCCGACCGCGCTGCCGGCCATGCTCGCCAGCTTGCCGCCAATCAGGCCTCCTGCGCCGGGCACGATGAGGTTGCCGAGGGCACCTCCGACCACTGGCAACGCCGATTTCACCGCCGTGCGCAAAATGCCGCCAAGTGCCTTGCCTGCTGAAGATTTTGCGAAGTTGGTCGCGACGCGGCCTACGGACTTGATGAGGCCTCCGAGGAACTGCTCCATTTCCTGTTCATTGTTGACCGCGAGCAGTTCGGCGGCGAGTTCGAGCTCCTGCATTTCGCCTGAGACTTCAGTCTCGAATTCGTTTTCGAACTCATTTTCGAACTCGGTTTCGAACGCGGCTTCGGCCTGTCCAAACTGCGACTCGAACTCGAATTCGCTTCCTACTTCCTGGCCGAACTCACCAGCCAGCTCCTGTTCAAACTCGTTGTAGCCAGGCCCCCAACCGCCTGGTCTGGATGTGCCGATGTCGTGCATGTTCTTCTCCTTGACTCAGGTTCGCGAGAAGAGGTCTCGCATGTGATGGGGAGAGCAGAGAGCGTGCCAGGTCGGCGCATCGACGCGCAGGCCCGCAGGGAAGGGCGTTTTCGCATTGGCGATGGGATGTGAAGGGCGAAGCGAGCTTCGCATTTGGGGGCAACGAGGCTGGGGATGCGAAGCGGCCTTCGCGCCCAAGGGCGATGGCAAACGCCGCACAATCTATGCCTTACGGAGCAATATGAAATGTGACGGACAAAAAAAGACCCGGCAAAAAGCCGGGTCAAAAACCGTGATTAGCCTGATGAGGAGATAGTCCAGGAGACCGACCTAAGGCCCCTTGGTCCATCGACTGACCTCGCGATCAGCTGGTGCAATAATAATCATTCTCGTTTGCAAGTCAAATGATTTTATCCGCACGATTGGAAAATTCTTTCTCATTCTCCTTTTTGCAGCCTGCGCTTCAACCGTTCTGATGCCTTTCCAGTGATCGATCCACCATGGCTTTGGCCATGTCGATCATATGCACCGTCGAAAACGCCAGATCCCGATTCGAGCCCTGCAGGTGGCTGGCTGACTCGAAAGCCGTGGCGGCCGCACAACGCAGCAGGTCCGAGGCATGAATCAGTGCCTCCTCGCTGCTGATATTGCGGTTCACATCAAAGAAACGTGTCTCGATCCCTTCCTCTGTAACAGCCGGTTTCAAGTAGTAGTCCAGTGCGCGCTGGGCGGCGGCCGAACCCAGGGGGGAGGTGAGCGACGTGTCGATTTGCATGTCGGGCAAGTCGTTGGCAGGGTGGGTCATGATGATGGCAAGCTCCGTGACAGGTTAAGATCCGTGAGCTCATGCTAGTACGATTTGTATTTGTGACTACGATTAAAATACTACAATTTGTGTTTTGATGGCCGGAGTCCACCACGTATCGTGCCGCACATGGATAAATGGATTGAATTGGTCAAAGCCAAGATGAGTGAACTCAAAGTCACTCAAGAGATACTCGCCGATCGCCTCGGGATGTCCCAGGGCGGTGTGGGTCACTGGCTCAACAAACGTCGCGAACCTGGCATCGACGACATGAATCGCGTGTTGAAAGCGCTTGGCATGGACTTTCTCGAAGTGGCGCTGGTGATTCGCGAGCCTGTGGACTCACAGGACAATGGCGTTTCCCTGGCGCAAAAGTACAACCCGTACTTTCGTTACCCGGTCAGTGATTGGCGGGAAACAAGCGAAGTCCGCGATGGTGAACAGGGCCGGTATCGTTTCGAGTTGTCCGACTATCATGCTCAGGGCGCAGCCTTCTGGCTGACAGTCACGGGTGATGCGATGACCGCACCCAGTGGCCCGAGCATCGCAGAGGGCATGTTGATCCTGGTGGATCCGGACGTGGACGCGGTGCCCGGCAAACTGGTCATCGCGCAATGGTCGAACAGCAGCGAGGCGGTTTTTCGCAAGTTGATCGAAGAGGGCGGGCAGCGTTACCTGGTCCCGCTCAATCCGACTTATCCAAAAGCCCTGTACACCGAGGAGTGCCGAATTATCGGCGTGGTGGTTCAGGCGACAGCCAAATTCTAGACACGGCACGGTCCTTGTAGGAGCGAGCTCTGCTCGCGATGGTCGTGAACGATGACGTGGGCTGTCTGAATGCCCGCGTTATCTGGACGTTCATCGCGAGCAGAGCTCGCTCCTACAGTTTTACGCTTCTTCCAGCTCGACCAGCGCACTGCCTTCGCTGACCATCTCACCTTCCTGGCAATACAGCGCCTTGATCACGCCGGCGTGAGGCGCGCGAATGCTGTGCTCCATCTTCATCGCTTCCAGCACCACCAGTTGCGCCCCGGCTTCGACCGTTTGCCCGGCCTCCACCAATACCCGCACGATGCTGCCGTTCATGGGCGCGGTCAGCCCGCCGTGATGGCTGTGGCTGGCTTCAACGGCACTGATCGGGTCGTAGGATTCGATGCGGTGCAGTTCACCTTCCCATTGCAGGTACACGAAATCGCCACGGCGGATGGCCCGGTGTTGGCGACGTACGCCGTCGTGCTCGGTCAGCAATTGCTCGCCTTTGAGTTGTGCGCTGTGGGCATTGCGGTCACCCAGGGTCAAGGCGCGGTCCTGGCCTTCACAACTCAGGTGCAGGGTGATTTCCGATGGCAGTCCGGCACGGAATCCGTTGCCGATAGCCCAAGGCGAACTCAAGTCATCGCTACGCGGCGTACCGTGCTGACTTTGGGAAAACGCCTGAGCGGCGGCTTGCCAGAATTCATCGCTGAGTTCGGACGGTGCTGGCAGCAGTTGCTCCTGATAGCGCGGGATAAACCCGGTATCCAGTTCGGCCGCGGCAAACGCCGGATGCGCGATGATCCGGCGCAGGAAGTTGATGTTGGTCTTCAGCCCGCCGATGGCAAACTCGTCCAGCATGCTCAGCAGCCTCAGGCGCGCCTGTTCGCGGTCCTCGCCCCAGGCAATCAGCTTGCCGAGCATCGGGTCGTAGAAGGGCGAAATCTCGTCGCCTTCTTCGACACCGCTGTCCACCCGGCGACCTGCGCCCGGTGCGGATTCGCGATAAAGCTCCAGGCGCCCGGTGGCCGGCAGGAAGTCATTGCCCGGGTCTTCGGCATACAAGCGTACTTCAATCGCATGCCCGTTCAGCGGCACTTGATCCTGGGTCATCGGCAACGCTTCGCCACGGGCTACGCGAATCTGCCAGGCCACCAGGTCGAGGCCGGTGATGGCCTCGGTGACCGGGTGTTCGACCTGCAGGCGCGTGTTCATCTCCATGAAGAAAAATTCGCCACGGGCGTCCAGCAAAAACTCCACGGTGCCGGCACCAACATAACCGATGGCCTGTGCCGAACGCACAGCCGCTTCGCCCATGGCCCGACGCAGCTCCGGACTCAGGCCGGGTGCGGGTGCTTCTTCGACGACTTTCTGGTGGCGACGCTGAATCGAGCAGTCGCGTTCGTTGAGGTACAGGCAGTTGCCGTGTCGATCGGCGAACACCTGGATCTCCACATGGCGGGGCTTGAGCAGGTACTTCTCCACCAGCATCCGCGAATCGCCGAACGACGACAGGGCTTCACGCTGGGCCGAGGCCAGGGCTTCGGCCAGTTGGCTGACATCCTCGACCACTTTCATGCCCTTGCCGCCGCCACCGGCCGTGGCCTTGAGCAGCACCGGGTAGCCGATGCGTTCACAGGCGTCGCGGAAGGTGTCGAGGTCTTGCGCCTCGCCGTGATAGCCCGGCACCAGTGGCACGCCGGCGGTTTCCATCAGCGCTTTGGCGGCGGACTTGCTGCCCATGGCATCGATGGCAGAGGCGGGCGGGCCGAGGAAGATCAACCCTGCTGCTTCGATCGCGCGGGCGAACCCGGCGTTCTCCGACAGAAAACCATAGCCGGGGTGGATCGCCTGGGCGCCGCTGGCCTTGGCGGCGGCGATCAATTTGTCGATTTGCAGATAGCTGTCAGCGGCTTTGCTGCCACCGAGGTCGACGCGAATGTCGGCTTCGCGGCTGTGCCGGGCGTCACGGTCAGTGGCGCTGTGCACGGCCACGGTGGTCAGTCCCAGGGACTTGGCGGTGCGCATCACCCGGCAGGCGATTTCGCCGCGGTTGGCCACCAGCAGGGTAGTGAGGACAGGGGCGCTCATCAACGCGACTCCTTGGGGGTGATTTCGGCTTGCCAGCTCGGCGGACGTTTTTGCAGAAAGGCACGCAGGCCTTCCTGGCCTTCTGGGCTGACGCGGATGCGGGCGATGGCGTTTTCGGTGTAGCGGCGCAGCGCCGGGAGCAGCGAGCCGTCGCCGACTTCACGCAGCAAATCCTTGCTGGCACGCATGGCCGCCGGGCTGTTGAGGAGCAGATTGTCGACCCACTGTTCGACTCGCTGTTCCAGCTCGGAGGATGGATAGCTTTCCGACAACAGTCCCAATTCCCGCGCCCGTTGTCCGCTGAAGCGTTCAGCGGTCAGGGCATAGCGTCGCGTAGCGCGTTCGCCGATGGCTTGCACCACGAACGGGCTGATCACGGCCGGTGCCAGGCCGATGCGCACTTCCGACAGGCAGAACTGTGCGTCATCGACACCGATGGCCATGTCGCAGCAGCTGATCAGGCCCAATGCACCGCCGAAGGCTGCGCCTTGCACCACCGCCAGGGTCGGGATTTTCAGCTTGGCCAGGTTGTACATTAACTCGGCCAGTTCCCGGGCGTCGTCGAGGTTGGTGTGGTAATCGAGTTCGGCCGATTGCTGCATCCACGCCAGATCGGCACCGGCACTGAAATGCTTGCCGCGACCGCGCACCAGCAGGAAACGCAGACTGGTATCGCTCGACACCTGGTCCAGCGCCAGGATCAGCTCGCGGATCATTTCAGCGTTGAACGCGTTGTTCTTTTCTTCGCGGCTGAGCCACAGGGTCGCAAAGCCCCTTGGGTCGGTCAGCAGTTCGAGGGTGTTGAAGTCGCTCATATTCTTCCGTTCTCCACGGCTTTATCCTGTAGAGCGAGCATGCTCGCGATTAACGCTCAAACAACGCTGGCAACCAGATGCCCCGCGTTATCGTTGAAGACCATCGCGAGCATGCTCGCTCCTACAGAGATCAAAATCACATCCGGAACACGCCGAAGCGGCTCGGTTCGATTGGCGCATTCAGCGACGCCGACAAGGCCAGGCCCAGAACATCGCGGGTCTGGGCCGGGTCAATGACGCCGTCGTCCCACAAGCGAGCGCTGGAGTAGTAGGGGTGGCCCTGTTCCTCGTACTGGTCGAGGATCGGTTGCTTGATCTCGGCTTCCTGCTCGGCGCTGAAACCATGACCGCCACGTTCGGCCTGCTCGCGCTTGACCTGCACCAGCACGCCAGCGGCTTGTTCGGCACCCATCACGCCGATGCGCGCGTTCGGCCACATCCACAGGAAACGTGGATCGTAGGCCCGGCCGCACATGCCGTAGTTACCGGCACCGAAGCTGCCGCCGATGATCACGGTGAATTTCGGCACCTTGGCGCACGCCACCGCGGTCACCAGCTTCGCACCGTGCTTGGCGATACCACCGGCCTCGTACTTTTGGCCGACCATGAAACCGGTGATGTTTTGCAGGAACAGCAACGGAATGCCGCGCTGACAGGCCAGCTCGATAAAGTGCGCGCCTTTCTGCGCCGCTTCCGCGAAGAGGATGCCGTTGTTGGCGAGGATCGCGATCGGGTAACCGTGCAGGTAGGCAAAACCGCACACCAGCGTGGTCCCGAACAGTGCCTTGAACTCATCGAACACCGAGCCATCCACCAGTCGCGCGATCACTTCACGCACGTCGAACGGTTGCTTGGCATCGGCCGGTACCACGCCGTACAACTCTTCGCTGCTGTAGAGCGGGGCGATGGGCGTGCGTTGCTGCACGTCACCGAGCTTGCGCCAATTGAGGTTGGCGACACTGCGGCGGGCCAGCGCCAGTGCGTGTTCATCGCTTTCGGCGTAATGGTCGGCGACCCCGGAAATCTTGCAGTGCACATCGGCACCGCCCAGGTCTTCGGCGCTGACCACTTCACCGGTCGCGGCTTTCACCAGCGGCGGGCCGGCAAGGAAGATCGTTGCCTGCTCGCGCACCATGATCGCTTCGTCGGCCATCGCCGGTACATAAGCACCGCCCGCGGTGCAGGAGCCCATGACCACGGCAATCTGCGGAATGCCCATGGCGCTCATGTTGGCCTGATTGAAGAAGATCCGGCCGAAGTGCTCGCGGTCCGGAAACACTTCGTCCTGACGCGGCAGGTTGGCGCCGCCGGAGTCCACCAGATAGATGCAGGGCAGGCGATTCTGTTGGGCGATGGTCTGGGCGCGCAGGTGTTTTTTCACGGTCAGCGGGTAGTAGGAGCCACCTTTTACCGTGGCATCGTTGGCGACGATCATGCATTCGACGCCCTCTACGCGGCCAATCCCGGCAATCACGCCAGCGGCGGGCACGTCTTCGCCATATACCTCGTAGGCCGCCAGTTGGCTGATCTCCAGAAACGGCGAACCCGGATCCAGCAGGCGATTGATGCGCTCACGGGGCAGCAGTTTGCCCCGCGAGGTGTGGCGTTCCTGGGCCTTCGGACCGCCACCTTGTGCCACTTGGGCGAGCAGGGTGTGCAACGCGTCGACCTGCGTGAGCATCGCCGCGCTGTTGGCGGCGAACTCCGCTGAACGGGGGTTGAGCTGGGTATGCAAGATCATGGGCTACTCCGTAGCAGCTTCAAGTTTCAAGCTACAAGCTGCAAGTTGAAGCAAGAGCGCATTCGTCTTGCCGCTTGAAGCTTGCCGCTTGCCGCTAACGAAATTTATTTCGTCTCGTTAAACAGTTCGCGACCGATCAGCATGCGGCGGATCTCACTGGTGCCAGCGCCGATTTCGTACAGCTTGGCGTCACGCAGCAGACGACCGGCCGGGAATTCGTTGATGTAGCCGTTACCGCCGAGAATCTGGATCGCATCGAGGGCCATTTGCGTGGCGCGTTCGGCGCTGTAGAGGATCACGCCGGCGGCGTCCTTGCGGGTGGTTTCGTTGCGCTCACAGGCCTGGGCCACGGCGTACAGGTAGGCGCGGCTGGCGTTGAGCTGGGTGTACATGTCGGCGACCTTGCCCTGGATCAGCTGGAATTCGCCGATGCTTTGGCCGAACTGCTTGCGGTCGTGGATGTACGGCACGATCAGGTCCATGCAGGCTTGCATGATCCCGGTCGGGCCGCCCGAGAGTACGACGCGCTCGTAGTCGAGGCCGCTCATCAGCACTTTCACGCCGCCGTTGAGTACGCCGAGGATGTTTTCTTCCGGCACTTCGACGTCATCGAAGAACAGCTCGCAGGTGTTCGAGCCGCGCATGCCCAGCTTGTCGAACTTGTTGCTGCGGCTGAAGCCTTTCCAGTCGCGCTCGACGATGAAGGCGGTGATGCCGTGAGGGCCCTTTTCCAGGTCGGTCTTGGCGTAGATCACGTAGGTGTTGGCGTCCGGACCGTTGGTGATCCAGGTCTTACTGCCGTTCAGTACATATTTGTCGCCGCGCTTGTCTGCGCGCAGTTTCATCGACACCACGTCGGAACCGGCATTCGGTTCGCTCATGGCCAGGGCACCGATGTGCTCGCCGCTGATCAGTTTCGGCAGGTATTTGGCTTTCTGTTCGTGATTGCCGTTGCGGTTGATCTGGTTGACGCAGAGGTTGGAGTGCGCGCCATAGGACAGGGCGACAGAGGCCGAGCCACGGCTGATTTCTTCCATCACCACCACGTGGGCCAGATAACCCAGGCCGGCGCCGCCGTACTCTTCCGGTACGGTGATGCCCAGCAGGCCCATGTCGCCGAATTTGCGCCACAGGTCGGCGGGGAACAGGTTGTCGCTGTCGATCTGAGCGGCGCGGGGGGCGATCTCTTTGGCGACGAAGGACTGAACCTGATCGCGCAGCATGTCGATGGTTTCACCGAGGGCAAAATTCAGGGTTGGGTAGCTCATGGGTCACCTTTTGGCTTTTTTGTAGGGTGGGGAGGGCAGTGATTCAGTTCTCACCTTTACGTTAACGTAAGCCTGTGACGAATGGCTGTCAATCACCCTTTACGTTAACGTCAACTTGAGCGAGAGTAGAGGCAGTTCAAGATAGAACGCGGACGAACTCTGTGGGAGCGAGCCTGCTCGCGAAAGCGTCGGATCAGTTAGCAGTAATGTTGAATGTAACGACCTCTTCGCGAGCAGGCTCGCTCCCACAAGGGCACCGCGAGCAGCCCATAAATAAAGACAATAGGGGTCGTCATGGATCAACCCAGTGCACATCCGCAACGCAGCTACACCCGCGGTTCCCAGGACAAAGCCTTGCTGGCGATGACCATCGGCCAGGCGTTCGACAACACGGTCGCGCAGTACCCGAACGGGGAAGCGCTGGTCGTGCGTCATCAACAGTTGCGTTACACCTGGCGGCAACTTGCGCAGGAAGCGGACATGCATGCCAAGGCGTTGCTGGCGCTGGGTTTGCAATCCGGTGATCGGCTCGGCATCTGGGCGCCGAACTGCGCCCAGTGGTGCATCAGCCAGATAGCCACCGCGAAAATCGGCGTGATCCTGGTCAACATCAACCCGGCCTACCGCAGCTCCGAACTCGAATACGTATTGAAGCAATCCGGTTGCCAGTGGCTGGTGTGCGCCGGAGCGTTCAAGACGTCCAACTATCACGCCATGCTGCAAGGGCTGGTGCCGGAGCTGGCGGAGCAGGCCATCGGCAAGCTGCAGAGCGAGCGCCTGCCTGAATTGCGAGGTGTCATCAGCCTGGATGCGCAGCCGCCAAGCGGATTCCTGCCATGGTCGCAACTGGCCGATCTGGCTCGCAGCGTATCGGATGAACAACTGCGCGAACGGCAGGACAGCCTGCATTTCGACCAAGCGGTGAATATCCAGTACACCTCCGGCACCACCGGTTTCCCCAAGGGCGCGACCCTCAGTCATTACAACATTCTCAACAACGGTTACATGGTCGGCGAAAGTCTTGGACTGACCGCCGCTGATCGCCTGGTGATCCCGGTACCGCTGTATCACTGCTTCGGCATGGTCATGGGCAACCTCGGCTGTATCACCCACGGCAGTACCATGATTTACCCCAACGATGCGTTCGATCCACTGCTGACCCTGAACACCGTTGCCGAAGAAAAAGCCACCGCGCTCTACGGTGTACCCACCATGTTCATCGCCATGCTCGATCAGCCACAGCGTGCCGAGTTCGACCTGTCGAGCCTGCGCACCGGGATCATGGCCGGGGCGACTTGTCCGATCGAAGTGATGCGTCGGGTCATCAATGAAATGCACATGAGCGAAGTGCAGATTGCCTACGGGATGACGGAAACCAGTCCGGTGTCGTTACAGACCGGTCCGTCAGACGATCTGGAATTGCGCGTTACCACCGTGGGTCGCACCCAGCCGCAACTGGAAAGCAAGATCATCGACGAGGCGGGCAACCTGGTACCGCGCGGCACCATCGGTGAACTCTGCACTCGCGGTTACAGCGTGATGCTCGGTTACTGGAACAACCCGGAGGGCACCGCCGAAGCGATCGATCAGGCGGGCTGGATGCACACCGGTGACCTGGCGAGCATGAACGATGAGGGTTACGTGTGCATTGCCGGGCGTAACAAGGACATGATCATCCGTGGCGGTGAGAACATTTACCCACGGGAGCTGGAAGAATTTTTCTTCACCCACCCGGCCGTGGCTGACGTTCAGGTGATCGGCATTCCTTGCTCGCGCTACGGCGAAGAGATCGTCGCCTGGATCAAGTTCCACCCCGGCCACAGCGCTACCGAACAGGAGCTGCAAGCCTGGTGCAAGGAGCGCATCGCGCACTTCAAGACGCCGCGTTACTTCAAGTTCGTGGATGAGTTCCCGATGACCGTGACCGGCAAGATCCAGAAATTCCGCATGCGCGAGATCAGTATCGAGGAGTTGCGCATCAACAAGGAATGACAACAAACCCTTTGTGGGAGCGAGCCTGCTCGCTCCCACAAGGGGCGGGCGGTGAAAAATCCAAATCGCAGACAGCACAAAGGGGAGCCGAAGCTCCCCTTTAATTTTCGTTGCGCGTGCTCTTTTTTTATTATTGAGGGGCGGTCTGTTTTTGTTTTTGGCAACCGTTGCCCTTTACCGCTGTTTTTGGCGATCCCCATCCGGGATCAAGAGCAAACGTATTTTTTTGAGCGCTGATCTACTTTCTCGCTAAGCGATCCAACCAGTTCGGGAGCTACCTGAAGGTAGTTTTATTGTTCTCTGCCCGGTTGCGGGTTACTTCGAAAAGCACCCTGAAAAGCACATCTTCTCCAAAAAAATCTGTTAGCTGCGTCTCTGCCGTGTTGTTTTTGTTATGTCAGAGTCGTTACGTCTTGTTTTTATTAGGTGTGTCACAATTTTTTATTCTTGTTATGCCATAGAGATAGCAGAAGCCGTGCCAACTTTTAAAAACCCTTTAAAATCAATAACTTAATATTTTGTAGGATTTTTCTCTCAGGGAAACCCTGACAATTTGTTTCCGTGTTACTCGCTTTTCCCCACGTTTCGGATGTCGCGGTAACACACGGCCGTGTCGTTGTACTCAATGTGCGCTACGGGCCTTCGCCACGCGGGAACCTGTCGGGCGCCCCAGCACGGCGCTGATTTGCTGGCCGGCGCGGATCAGGGCGTCCAGGTCAATGCCGGTCTCGATGCCCAGGCCGTTTAGCAGGTAAACCACGTCTTCGGTGGCCACATTGCCGCTGGCGCCCTTGGCATAAGGGCAGCCGCCGAGCCCGGCGATCGAGCTGTCGAACACCGAGATGCCTTCCAGCAGGCTGGCGTAGATGTTGGCCATGGCCTGGCCGTAGGTGTCGTGGAAGTGTCCGGCCAGTTTTTCCCGGGGTACAACGGCCGATACCACTTCGAACATTCGGCGGGTGGCGCCAGCGGTGCCGGTACCGATGGTGTCGCCCAGCGAGACTTCGTAGCAGCCCATGGCGTAAAGCTCGCGGGCAACCCGCGCCACCTGCTCGGGGGCGACGTCACCTTCATAAGGGCATCCCAGCACGCAGGACACGTAACCGCGCACCGTTACGCCGTGCTGCTTGGCCGCATCCATGATCGGCACGAAACGTTCCAGGCTTTCGCTGATCGAGCAATTGATGTTGCGTTGGGAAAAGGCTTCGGATGCGGCAGCGAATACCGCGACCTCCTTGACCCCGCAGGCGAGGGCGTCTTCGAAACCGCGCAGGTTGGGTGCGAGTGCACCGTAGGTAACACCGGGTTTGCGCTGGATTTGCGCGAACACATCGGCGGAACCCGCCATTTGCGGTACCCATTTGGGCGAAACGAAACTGCCGACTTCTATATAGCCCAGGCCCGCGGCGGTGAGCGCATCGACCAGTTGCACCTTGTCGGCGACGCTGATGGGTTGGGCTTCGTTTTGCAGACCGTCGCGTGGACCGACTTCGACAATGCGTACTTGGGTGGGGAGGGACATGGGGATTGGACCTGTTCTTATTGTCTGAATACTGTGAAGGCCCCTGTGGGAGCGAGCCTGCTCGCGAATGCGGTGGGTCGGCCGACATCTATGTTCGATGTGCCATGGCCTTCGCGAGCAGGCTCGCTCCCACAGGTAATTTGTGTAGGCCTATTGAATTGATTCCTGACTCTTGAGGGTTTGCTCCAGCGCCTGCACACAGCGCTCTTCAGCGGTATCGAGCTCCAGTTTCATCTGTTCGATGTCCAGCAGTTGCTGCTCCAGCTGTGCCCGGCGTTCGCTGATTTTTGCCAGCATGCTGTGCAACTGCTTGGTGTTACCGCTGGAAGGATCGTAGAGCTCGATCAGCTCGCGGCATTCGGCCAGGGAAAAGCCGATGCGCTTGCCCCGCAGGATCAGCTTCAGGCTGACCTTGTCACGGGGTGAATAGATGCGCTCCTGACCCCGGCGCTCGGGGCTGAGCAGGCCTTGTTCTTCGTAGAAGCGAATGGCCCGGGTGGTGATGTCGAGCTCGCGGGCGAGGTCGGAAATGCTGTAGGTCTGGCTGCTCATGGAAGCGCTCACGAAAGGTCATGGCGCTAAGCTAAAGGTAGGTTGACGTATACGTCAAGTGGCGGGTTTTTTGAGTGTCCTCACTGGCCTCTTCGCGAGCAGGCGCGCTCCCACAAGGGATCTCTATTTATACAAATATTGCGTTCATTGAAGATCAACTGTGGGAGCGAGCCTGCTCGCGAAGCAGGCGCTGCGGTTTAGAGCTTTACACTTTCTCCAGCTTTTTCTCGTTCGCCGTCACCTGCTGGCACAACTCAATCATTTGCTCGCGCATCCAGCGGTTGGCCGGGTCCTGATCGGTGCTTTCGTGCCAGTAAAGGTGGGTTTCCACCGGCGGCACATCGTTGACCGGCAAGTTGAAGGCGTGCAGATCGTTACGGCGGGCGAAGCGTTCCGGCACGGTCATGACCATGTCGGTCTGCTGCATCACCTGGGAGGCCATCAGGTAATGCTGGGAACGCAGGGCGATTTTGCGCTGGATACCCATCTTGCCCAGCGCAAGGTCGACATAGCCCAAGCCGCTGCGACGGCTGGAAATGTGGATGTGGGTCAGCCCCAGGTATTCGTCGAGGGTGAGCTTTTCCTTACCAGCCAGCGGATGCCCCTTGCGCATGGCGCACACGTAACGATCTTCCATCAGCTTGACGTGGCGTACTTGCGGGTCCGTGTTGAGCGGTGCGTCCACGGCGAAATCGAGGCGGCCGGCTGCCAGTTCCTTGGTGGTCTCGCGGCGCTTTGACAGGAAGCTTTCGATGATCACGGTGGGCGCAAGGCGGCGCAGGCGCTGGAACAGTGGCGGCAGGATTACTGCCTCAGTGAGGTCGGTCATGCTGATGCGGTAGGTCTTGACCGCCTGCTGTGGATTGAAGATGCGGCTTTCCTGCACGGAAATGCGCAGCAGTGAAAGCGCGTTGCGCACCGGGCCAATGATGTTCTGGGCCATGGGCGTGGGCACCATGCCCTGGGCGGTGCGCACGAACAACGGATCGTTGAAGGTCTCGCGCAGGCGGGCCAAGGCGTTGGATACCGCGGGCTGGGTAATGCCGACGATCTGTCCGGCGCGAGTCAGGTTGGCTTCGGTGTAGATCGCGTCGAAGACGATGAAAAGGTTGAGGTCGACCTTGCTCAGATTCATTGCGCTGCACTCTTATTGTTAGGGCGTCTTGACGGGACCCGAGGGCCTTGGCAATCAGCCGATCATATATCGGTGATGAATGTTAATACACGCCGAGAATAGGCTAGGTAAATTTTCGTAGCTGTTCTAGCATCGATTGCATGAACTAAACAACTCCTTTGACCCCAGCAAAAAGGTAGATCTGCTCATGGATTTCGCTTATTCGCCCAAGGTGCAAGAACTGCGCGAACGCGTGACTGCGTTCATGGACACTTACGTGTATCCCGCCGAAGCCGTGTTCGAACGTCAGGTCGCCGAGGGCGATCGCTGGCAGCCGACGGCGATCATGGAAGAACTCAAACTCAAGGCCAAGGCCGAAGGCCTGTGGAATTTGTTTCTGCCTGAGTCGGAGCTCGGCGCCGGGCTGACCAACCTCGAATACGCACCGCTGGCGGAGATCATGGGCCGTTCGCTGCTCGGTCCGGAGCCGTTCAACTGCTCCGCGCCGGACACCGGCAACATGGAAGTGCTGGTGCGTTACGCCAACGAAGAGCAGAAACAGCGCTGGCTCGAGCCGCTGCTGCGCGGCGAGATCCGCTCGGCGTTCGCCATGACCGAGCCGGACGTGGCGTCCTCCGATGCCACCAACATGGCCGCCCGTGCGGTGCGCGATGGCGACGAGTGGGTGATCAACGGCAAGAAATGGTGGACCTCCGGTGCCTGCGACCCACGCTGCAAGATTCTGATCTTCATGGGCCTGAGCAATCCGGATGCACCGCGCCACGCCCAACACTCGATGATTCTGGTGCCGGTCGATACCCCCGGCGTGAAGATCGTGCGTCCGTTGCCGGTGTTCGGGTATGACGATGCGCCTCACGGCCACGCCGAGGTTGTGTTCGACAACGTGCGAGTGCCGTACGAAAACGTCCTGTTGGGTGAGGGGCGCGGTTTCGAAATCGCTCAAGGTCGTCTAGGCCCAGGCCGGATTCACCACTGCATGCGCTCGATCGGCATGGCGGAACGCGCGCTGGAACTGATGTGCAAACGCTCGGTGAGCCGTACGGCATTCGGCAAACCCTTGGCGCGCCTGGGTGGCAACATCGACAAGATCGCCGACTCGCGGATGGAGATCGACATGGCCCGTCTGCTGACGTTGAAAGCGGCGTACATGATGGACACCGTCGGCAACAAGGTGGCCAAGAGCGAAATCGCGCAGATCAAGGTGGTGGCGCCGAACGTGGCCTTGCGGGTGATCGACCGGGCGATCCAGATTCATGGCGGGGCAGGGGTTTCCAATGATTTCCCGCTGGCCTACATGTATGCCATGCAGCGCACCCTGCGCCTGGCCGACGGCCCGGACGAAGTGCACCGCGCGGCGATCGGCAAATTCGAAATCGGCAAGTACGTGCCGAAAGAGATGATGCGTAGCGGGCAGTAAGACCGCGGCGCCTGCCATTCGCGAGCAGGCTCGCTCCCACAGGATTTACGCTGACCCTGTGGGAGCG
>NZ_JBPKAM010000073.1:0-32784 GCF_051216495.1 Pseudomonas baetica
GAGTGAGTCGGTTTCGATCTACAACCGCGAACGTCCGCACCTGTCTTTGAAATACAAAACGCCCGATGCGATGCATCGGGCGTTGGGGTGAAACAGGTGTAAACCTATTTCAGGACTAGACACTTTGCTACGCTGAAGGCTTCCATGGAAGGAGGAATAAGATATGCCCAGGATGGGACGTGTTGTATTACCGAACTACCCGCATCATGTGGTGCAGCGTGGCCATAACCGTCAGGTGGTATTTGCAGCCGCAGAGGATTATCAGCGCTATCTCACGGATCTGCGCGAACTCAAGGATGTATTTGGCGTAAAGGTTTATGCCTATTGTTTGATGACCAATCATGTTCATCTGTTGCTTGCTCCAAGTGACTCGACCGCGGGTTTGGGGCAATTGATGAAGACCTTGGCGGCGCGTGCGACGCGATATCGCAATCGGCTAGAAGGGCGTTCAGGCACCCTGTGGGAAGGCCGATTCAAGTCCAGTGTGGTGCAGTCGGATTCCTATTTGCTTGCTTGTTGTCGTTACATTGAATTGAATCCTGTACGTGCTCGAATGGTGGCCGATGCCGGTGATTATCCGTGGTCCAGCTATCGAGAGCGGATCGGTGAAGTGCCAGATAACCATTGGCTGGATATTGACCCTTGTTTTGCTGCTCTGGGTCACACATCGGTGGAGCGGCGACATCGATATGAGTGGTTCATGCGCCAAGCCATACCCTCTGATGAGATCAGATTGATTCGCGATGCCTTGCAGCGTGGTCAGTTGACTGGGACGAGCCGTTTCGTTGAAGAGGTGGAGCGGATAGCTGGTGTACGAATAGAACGACGTGGGCAGGGGCGACCAAGGAGTGATTTGAGAAAATAAATCTGTCCCCTTTTTGACAGGTGGCTATTGGACAGCGACAAAACCAGCAGGACCTGTTCAGTCGATTATTGACAGCGCTCTAAATCCTAAGTGGGGGAACACCGCTACAAAGGTGGTAAAAATTGAAGTTCCTGTAGGAACTAAGTATTTTGAAGGTGTAGCTGCTCCTCAAGGTGGATTGGTTGGTGGTGGAAATCAGGTGCTATTCCCGAAGGATTTCAAAATTGACGCTTCTTGGATAAGACAATGAATGAGTGTAACTGGGAAGTCATAGAGGGATTTTCATCTCCGAAAGAGTATGAGCGATTTCTTGCTTGGATTACTGAACAGATCAAAGCAGGGATGGTAGAGCAGACTTCCGTTCAGGAAAACTATGCGGGTCCAGGGTTTGATGAGAAGTGGTTCAAGTGCATAGTCTCAAGTGAAATATGGAGATTAGTTTCCCCTCAAGATCCATTTCATGGTTATTGGGGGCCAGTTTAGTATAGGAAAAGGGGCAGAATTATTTTTCTGTAAAAAGGGAGTGGATTTCGCCACTAAATAAATCTGCTCCCCGTTTCTGCTATTCTAAGCAACAACCTCATCCACCCGGAGTGTGTCCATGGGCTCTTTCTTGTACAACTTTATCGCCTTCGTCATTTTCGTCCTGGATATCTGGGCGATCATTAATGTGGTCAGGAGCAATGCCGAAACCCTGAAGAAAGTGCTCTGGGTCGCGCTTGTTGCGTTTCTGCCGGTGCTCGGTCTGATCATCTGGGCGTTGGCCGGCCCTCGCGGCAACGTTCGTCTTGGCTCGTCACACTGATCAACGCCACGACTTTGTGCGTTTGAATCGCCATGCTTTGGCGGATGGGCGGCGTGCTCGGATGTTGTCGTTCCTGCGCTGCCCGGTTAACCACTCAATGTAAAGCAGACTTATGAAATCACTTCGCTCTGTTGTCCATGCCGTCGCCTTCGTACCGCTCCTCGCCATTGCCAGTTTTGCCATCCAGGCGGCCGAAGTGCCCTTGAACAGCGACGCCCGGATTGAAAACTTTGAAACCCGGGTTTTGGCTGTTGATCCGGCAAAATACCAGGTCACTATCGAGGGCCTTGATAAACGTCCGGTTTCCATTCAGCTCAGCGACCAGGCCAAGGCCCTGCGCAACCTGAAGGTCGGTGACAAGGTTGACATCCGCGTCACTCGATCGATTGACCACGTGCTCGATACCAGCGTGGGTGGCGCGCCGGGTGTCACCAATGATGCCTGGATCAACCGCGCCGCCGACGGCAGCGCTCCGGGAGGCGAGGTGTATCGCACGGTCAAGGTGACCTCGAAGATCACCCATATCGACAGTTCAAAACACGAAGTGACGTTGCTGAGTCCGGATGGAAAGGAACAGGTCGTTATTGTCAACGACCCGAAAGTTCAGGCCCGTTTAATGGACCTTGAGCCCGGTCAAACGGTCGACGCCATTTTCACTGAAGTATTGAAAGTCGAAACATCGCGTTAAGGAAACTCCGATTTCGGAGTTGCATGCCCAGTCCTGATACAGGTTCACGTCTGTTTCAGGACTGGGCATGTTGCCTTCAACCTACTGAACAAAAAGCAACTTCGTATATTTGTCGGACACCTTCCCGCTGCGCTTGCCGTCCACCCCGTAGTATCGATCTTCCCGACACAACCGTTCTTTGATGTCGCAGAAAATGCCACCGGCAAAGGTGAACTGGGTGGCGTCGAAGTCGCCTTGTGAAAACAGCTTGGTCGCCGCTTTGTTGCCAAGGTGTTTCTCGGTCAGTTCGCGGGAAACGCCGGTCTTGCCGTCGGCACACAAGTAACTGTCGCACAGCACGCCCGGCTCAGGCGAGTTGAGTGCAACCTTTTGCTGCGCCTGTGCAGGTATTACGGACGCGGCAAGCAACATGGCCAAAGAGAGCGGAACTAATGTCGAATTCAACCGGATAACCTCGTTTCAGTGAGTAGTTGTGCACGTAGATTCCCGTCAATGACCATCGGTTGCAATGGAATGTTCCCGTCGCAAAGGAACACACCAGACCGCAGACAATAAAAAGCCCGCAATGACGCGGGCTGAATAAAGGGAGCGGACTCAAGCAAAAAATCGCAACAATACCGTCGCCAGAATCACCGTCGAAGCCCCGCCAATCCGCGTCGAGATCTGTGCAAACGGCATCAGCGACATCCGGTTCGAAGCCGAGAGAATCGCCACATCCCCGGTGCCGCCCAATCCGCTGTGGCAGCAGGTCACGATGGCCGATTCGATGGGGTACATCTTCATCAGGTTGCCGATGAAGAAGCCCGCCACGGTCATTGAAACCACCACCGACACGCAAACCAGCACATAGCCCACCGAGAACACTTTCACCACGCTGTCCAGCGGCACGTAGAGCATGCCCAGGCCGATCATCACTGGCCAGATGAAGGCCGAGGACACCAGTTTGTAGAAGGTGTTGGCGCCTTTTTCGAGTTTTTCCGGCAACACGCGCACGTACTTAAACAGCACGGCGGCGAGGATCATCATGACGGGACCTGGGATGCCGACGACTTTTTCCAGCAGACCGCCGAGGACGAAGAACGCGCAGATGACCAGCACACCGGCGCCCATGACGCGGAAATCGACGGCGGGGCTGGTGTCTTCCTTGACCTGGAATTTGTCGTTCTCGGCTTTGGCGCGAATCAGCGAACCTTCGCCGTTGATGTTCGGGCGTTTCAACGCCAGGCGGGCCAGGTAGCCCGCGCAGATGATGGCGGCGATGTTGCCGACCACGGCAGCAGGCGCCAGTTGCGCGACGTAGATGTCCGGGGTGCCGCCGAGGATAGCCGAGTAGGCCAGTGACAACGGCAGGATGCCTTCGCCGATCCCGCCGCCAATGATCGGCACGATGATGAAGAAGAAGGTGTGGTGCAGGCTGTAGCCCATGAGTTTGCCGACGACGAGCCCGCTGGCGACGGCGGCGAGGGTGCCCACCAGAAGCGGGATGAACATGCGCAGCATGCCCTGGACCAGGATGAAGCGACTCATGCCCAGAATGCTGCCGACCACCAGGCTGGCGATCACGAAGTACAGGAAGTTGGCTTCCTTCATCAGCATCTTGGTGGCATCGATCGTGGCCGGACCGAAGAAGCCGTAGAACACCAGGATCGAGGGCAACATCAGGCACAGGATGGCGCCGCCGCCGATTTCCTTGAGGATCGGCAGGCGCGAGCCCAGTTGGCCGAAAAACACGCCCATGGTCATGATCACGGCAAGGCCGCCAATCATGTTCTTGGGCAGGAAACCCAGGTGGGCCGAGAGGTAAACGATCAGGGTGATGCCGAGAAAGATCGGCAGGGGGATTACACCGATTTCGTAGGCACACAGGTTGCGCAAGCGTTGCAGAACACCACCGGGACGGGCGGTGTCGAGGTTCAGGGACGGCTCATAGGACTTGTTCATGTCGCTATTTCCTCATGTTTGTTTTTATCGAGGATGTAAGGAACTACGGCTAAATCGGGCTTGCTTTTCTGTAGGAGCGAGCATGCTCGCGATGGTCGTAAACGATGACGCGCGCATCCTGAATGAACGCGGTGTTCTTGCGTTCATCGCGAGCATGCTCGCTCCTACAGGGTTCGGTTGTGGCCCGGTAGATCGATGCTATCCTTCGCAAATTACGTGATAAACAGCGGATCCATGTAGCGTATGAACACGAATCGTGATCAATTTCCCTTGCCTGAAGACCTCAAGGTTTTCCTCACCGTGGTGCGCAAGAATGGCTTTGCCAGTGCCGCGGAGGAGCTGGGTTACTCCCCGGCCTACATCAGTAAACGCATTTCGGTGCTGGAAACCACGCTGTCGACTCGACTGTTGCACCGCACCACACGGCGGATCGCGTTGACCGACGACGGTGAGCGGGTGCGGGTATGGGCTGAAAAACTACTGGGCGACTTCGACGATTTTGTCGGTGAAATCGCCGAGGCGCGGCACCAGCCCATGGGCTCGTTGCACATCTGCAGCAGCTTCGGTTTCGGCCGCAATCATGTGGCGCCGGCGATCTGCAAGCTGTCGCAAACCTATCCCAAGCTGGAGATTCGCCTGGACGTGTTCGATCGCGTGGTCGATATCGTCGGCGAGGGTTTTGATCTGGAGATTCGTGTCGGCGATGACCTGCCCGGTCAGCATCTGGGGCGCAAACTGGTGAGCAATCGGCGGGTGCTGTGTGCGACGCCGGAGTATCTGGCGCGGCGGGGCACGCCTCAGTCACTGGATGATTTGAAGGACCATGATTGCCTGGTGCTTAAGGAACGCAACTACGCTTTTGGCGTGTGGAACCTGACCAAGGAAGGACGCGAAGAATCGGTGCGCGTCAGCGGCCCGTTGTCGTCCAACAGCGGCGAGATCGTTCTGGAGTGGGCGTTGAGCGGCGGCGGGATTTTGTTGCGCTCGATGTGGGACGTCAAACCGATGCTTGAGCAAGGGCGGCTGGTCCAGGTGCTGCATGACTACAGCCAGAGTGCCAACGTCTGGGCGGTGTATCCGACGCGGCTGAGCCAGTCGGCGAAATTGCGGGTGTGTGTGGAGTTTCTGGAAGAATACTTCCGCGATTTATCCGTCGAATGACGAACCCTTTGTAGGAGCGAGCTTGCTCGCGATGGTCGTCAACGATGACGGGGGCAATCTGAATCAACGCGGTGCCCTTGAAACCATCGCGAGCAAGCTCGCTCCTACAAGTGAAGTGTCGTCAGGTTAACCAGGGGTTTTCTGCCAGATGCCGGGCTTCAAAGCTGCGAATCTGCTCGGCCCGCTGCAGCGTCGTGCCGATGGCATCCAGCCCCAGCAGCAGCGACTGTTTGCGCAACTGATCGATCTCGAACGGGATCACGCTGCCGTCAGCCAATTCGATTGTTTGCTCTGGCAGGTTGACGCTGATTTGCGCGGTGGCTGGGACGCTGATCACACTGGCGATTTGCTTCAGCTGCGCCTCGGACAGCTGAATCGCCAGCACTCCGTTACGTTGGCAGTTGTCATAGAAAATCCCGGCGAAGCTGGTGCCGATCAAGGCTCTGATGCCCACCTGTTTCAGCCCCCACACCGCATGTTCGCGGCTGGACCCGCAACCGAAGTTGGGACCGACGACCAGAAAGGCCGCCTCACGCCACGCCGTTTGATTGAGGATGAACTCGGGATTGGGCTGGCCTGATTCCAGAAAGCGCAGATCGAAAAACAAGCCCCGATCCAGTCCCTGGCGATCGATGCCCTTGAGAAACTGCTTGGGCATGATCACATCGGTATCGATGTTGGCCGCCAGCAACGGGGCGGCGCTGCCGGTAACTGTAGTGAAAGGTTGCATGATTCAAGCCTCCAGAGCGAACGAGCGGACGTCGGTCAAATGCCCGCGGATCGCGGCAGCCGCGACCATGGCGGGGCTCATCAAGTGGGTGCGGGCACCGGCACCCTGACGACCTTCAAAATTGCGATTGGTACTGGATGCGCAGCGGTCGCCGGGGGCGAGCACATCGTCATTCATAGCCAGGCACATCGAGCAGCCGGATTGCCTCCACTCGAAACCGGCATCCAGGAAAATCTGCGCCAGTCCCTCGCTTTCTGCCTGATGGCGAACCAGGGTCGAGCCGGGAACGATCATTGCCCGCACATGAGCCGCCACGCGCTTGCCGCGCACCACGCGGGCGACGTCACGCAGGTCCTCGATACGCGCGTTGGTGCAGGAACCGATGAAGGCATGGCTGATCACCACGTCGCTCAGCGGCATGCCGGGTTCCAGGCCCATGTAGGCGAGGGCGCGTTGCATGCCCTGGCGCAGGATCAGGTCCGGCTCGCTGGCCGGGTCCGGCACATGACTGCCCACCGGCGCGGCCTGATCGGGGCTGGTGCCCCAGGTGACCATGGGTTCCAGAGCATCGACATCGAGGGTGACCTCGCGGTCGAACACTGCGCCTTCATCGCTGTGCAGCGCTCGCCATTGGGCGACGGCCTGCTGCCACTGTTCGCCCTTGGGGGCGCGGGGCTTGAGTTGCAGGTAAGCGAATACCTTGTCATCCGGCGCCATGAACGCACCCCTGGCACCGGCCTCGACCGCCATGTTGCAAATGGTCATGCGCGCTTCGACGCTGAGGTCGCTGATCGCCGGCCCCGCGAACTCAATCGCATAACCGGTGGCGCCCGAGGCGCCGATCTTTTCGATCAGGGCCATGATGATGTCCTTGGATGTCACCCCGGTGCCGAGCAAGCCATTGACCGTCACGCGCATCGTCTTCAGGCGTTTGTAGACCAGGGTTTGCGAGGCCAGCAGGTGCTCGATTTCCGAGGTGCCGATGCCGAAACCGAACGCCCCCAGGGCACCGTAGGTGGTGGTGTGGCTGTCACCGGCGGCGACCACCATGCCCGGCAGGATGAAACCCTGCTCTGGAGCGACCACGTGTTCGATGCCCTGGCGTTTATCCAGCACATCGAACAACTCGATGCCAAAGTCGCGGCAGTTTTCTTCGAAGTAGGACACCTGGCGCGCGCCACCAGCATCGGGCATCTCGGCCGTGCGTGTTGGAGTCGTGGGGTTTACATGGTCGACGACCGCCAGTGTCGCGCTCGGACGCCAGACCTTGCGACCCGATTCGCGCAAGCCGCTGAAGGCCTGCGGGCTGGTGTATTCGTTGGCGACCTGGCGATCGATGTACAGCAGCACATGGCCCTGATCGTCGAGTTCGCAAACGGTGTGGCTGTCGATGTGTTTTTGGTAGAGGGTTCTGGGGCTAGTCATGGGGTGGGCTCTTGTTGGTCTTGTGCGAGATCATCAGTAGCGACAGCATATTCGTCGCGAATCCTGCATCAAGGCTCAACAAGTGAAGGCTTTATGCACGAACTGTGAATGATGAGCGTGCACCCCCGGCTTACTGGTCGCTGCTATACATGGCGTTGGCAATCCCGAGCATGTCGCCCCCGGACAACCTGGATCGCTGATTGCCCCGGACGCGACCAGGAACGCCATCCAATCCGCGACAGAAAACATTCCTGTTAACGACCACCTCTTTTGATCCGTGTAATTCCAAGTCCCTGTTTTTCAAGGGCTGGAGTGATTTTGCATGTGTGTTCTTACAGTATTTTCTGTGTATACAAATAAAATACAAAGCATTGACGGTGTCCGAAACCCGTGCGAATCTGATTTCAACAACACGCCAAAGCGCTGATTCGACTGCCCCGGAGGTCTTTTGTGAAAAACGGCAAGAGCACTCTTTATGACGACCTCAAGCGTCAGATCCTCACCATGGAACTGGACCCTGACGAGGCGTTGGATGAGGTGGCAATCAGCGAGCGCTACGGGCTTTCACGGACCCCGGTGCGCGAAGTGTTCCGGCGTCTGGCGGGCGAGGGCTACATCGATATCCGGGAGAACCGGGGCGCGCGGGTGATTCCGATGAACCACTCGACGCTGCGCAACTTCTTCCTGGTGGCGCCCATGGTTTACGCCGCAATCGGTCGCCTGGCAGTGCAGAACTTCAAGGCCCGGCAATTGGCCGACCTGAAGGAAACCCAGCGCCGTTTCCGTGCCGCGACGGTTTCCCGGGATGCGCTGATGATGGTGGTGGAGAACAACCGCTTCCACGCAATCATGGGTGAAATGGCCGGCAACCAGTACCTGGAGCCAAGCCTGGAACGGTTGCTGATCGATCATGCCCGTATCGGCCATACGTTTTTCCGTCCTCGCGATGAGGACATGGAACAACGCTTGGAGCTTTCAGCCGAGCATCACGATGCTTTTATTGTCGCCATCGAAAATCGCGACGAGAGCGCTGTGGTGGATCTGGTGTTTGAACACTGGGAACTTTCTCGCGAAAACATGGAAATGTTTATCGCACCGCAAGGGATGAAGGCGGACCTGACTTTTTTATCCAAATAGCATTTGGATAACACTGCCCACGTGGCAAATGGCATTGAGTGCCAGCTCAGGCAAGAGCTGACAGGCAATAAACGCTGAACCGGATGGTGGACGTAAAGTTTCACGCCACGGGCTTCTATTGTTTAGAGGCTGATAAAAACAGGTTTAATAAAAATCGAGGAATGCCATGAACAAGTTTTGGAAGGCAGTTTGTGCCGTTGTGATGATGGGCATGTTCATACTGCCTGTTCACGCGGAAGAGAAAACCATTACCGTCGGAACATTGTCGTGGGAGGATTTGACGCCCATTACCGGCATTACCAAAAAGGTGCTTGAAGACTCCGGTTATACGGTCAAGGTCATCGAGTTTTCCGAGTGGGGCATTGCTTACGCGGCGTTGACCAAGGGCGATATCCAGGTATTGGCCTCGCAGACCGACTACGCGGCTCAGGATTATTGGAACAAGAACAAGAATCGCCTGGAAAAACTCTCGCCAGTGTCCTATGGCCTGTACCAGGCGATCGCGGTGCCCAAGTACGTCGACATCGACTCGCTTGAACAGCTCAATGACAACGCAGATAAGTTCGGCGGAAAAATCATCGGCATCGAGCCCGGCTCCGGCCTGATGAACGATGCAACCAAGGCTGTCAAGGACTACGGCATCAAGCTGCAACTGCTCGAAGGCAGTACCGCGGCCATGACCGCGGCCCTGAAGTCGGCGGTCGATCGCAAGGAGTGGGTCGCCGTGACCGTATGGGAACCGTCGTGGATGGCGCAAAAGTTTGATCTCAAGTTCCTGAAAGATCCAAAAGGCGTATTCCCGCCACCACAGGGCTACTACTGGATTGGCCATAAAGGCTTCTCCCAGGAGTATCCGCATGCCCGTGAAGTCATGGCCAGCGTTTATGTGCCGCTGGTGGATATCACCAACATAAATGGTGAAGTCAAAGACGGAAAAACCATGGAGCAGGCGGTTAACGACTGGACAGCCAAGAACGCTGATCTGTTGAAGCGCTGGGAAAACATTAAGAAGCCATAATCCTAATAACGATTTGTGTAGGAGCGAGCTTGCTCGCGATGGACTTGAAGGCACCGTGTTTATTCAGGCAGCCCTCGTCATCGTTAACGCCCATCGCGAGCGAGCTCGCTCCTACAGTAGTCATGCCACTGCCGAGTTTTGATCAATTAGAAAAACCAGCAAAACTGGTTCAATAGGCAAACAAATGAATACGGTCAAAATAGACACTAACGAAGTGCTCGTGGATTGTCAGTCAGTCTGGAAAATCTTCGGTCAGAACGCCAAGGCGGCAATGGATGCTGTGGTGCAAAAGGGACTGAGTAAAACCCAGATCCTGCAGGATTATGGCTGTGTGGTCGGGGTGTCCGATGTCAGCCTTCAGGTTCGTCGCGGTGAGATCTTTTGCATCATGGGGCTGTCCGGCAGTGGCAAGTCCACCCTGATCAGGCTCCTCAACAAATTGATTACACCCAGCTCCGGAAAGGTGCTGGTCAAAGGCAACGACCTTTCCGCCTTGTCGCCCGCGCAGTTGCGGGAAGTCAGGGCACGTAACATCGGCATGGTGTTCCAGAGCGTCGCCTTGTTGCCCAACCGCACGGTGCTGGAAAACACTGCGTTCGGCCTGGAAGTGCAGGGCGTCGGCAAGGCCGAACGGTATAAGGTGGCGGAACGGGCGTTGGCCAAGGTCGGTTTGACCGACTGGGCCTCGCGCTACCCCAGTGAATTGTCCGGCGGGATGCAGCAGCGGGTCGGTCTGGCGCGGGCCATTACCGCTGACCCCGAAGTGATCCTGATGGATGAGCCCTTCAGTGCGCTGGATCCGTTGATACGCCGTCAACTTCAGGATGAATTCCGTCAGTTGACCAAGGAGCTGGGCAAATCCGCAGTGTTCATCACCCACGACCTGGACGAAGCGATCCGCATCGGTGATCGCATTGCGATCATGAAGGATGGCGTGATCATCCAGGTCGGCACCGCCGAAGAGATTGTCCTCAACCCGGCGGATGATTACGTGGCCGAGTTCGTCGCGGGCATCTCCCGCTTGCACCTGGTCAAGGCGCATTCGGTCATGACCCCGGTGGCGGCGTTCGCGGCAGCCAATCCCGCCTGTGATCTCACACGCTTGCCGAAAGCCTCGGCCGAGGCGGACATCAATGAGCTGATCGGCCTGACCATGCAGTCCGAGCTTGAAGCCGTCAGCGTGGTGAAAAACGGCGCGGTGGTGGGCGTCATCACCCCACGGGATCTGCTGCGGGGCGTGCAGGGTTTGCCCAATGACAGCACCGCCGAATCGACGGCCACCGTGCTGGAGGCGTCGACATGAGCACGCCCGATTTTTCCTCACAATTCGACGCGGTCGTCGACAACGGTCTGGCATGGCTTTCCGATAATGGCGAGTGGATTTTCGACGCCTTCAATACAGTGCTCGAAGGCACGTTCAAGGGCGTGCAATGGTGCCTGGCTTATCCGCCGTACTACGTCCTCGCCATCGTCATCGGCCTGATTGGCTGGCGCATGGTGGGTGTTCGATTCGCCCTGTTGTCGACCCTGGCCTTGCTCGCCTGCGCCATCATCGGCCTGTGGCCGGAGACTGTGAGCACCCTGGCTTTGGTGCTCACGGCCACGGTGCTGGCCCTGATCGTCGCGGTGCCCCTAGGTGTGTTGGCGGGCCTGGCGCCGGTGTTCGATCGGGTGGTCGATCCTTGCCTGGACCTGGTGCAGACCCTGCCACCGTACATCTACCTGCTGCCGGCGATTGCGTTGCTCGGATACGGTCCGGCCACGGCGTTGCTGGCGACCTTTATCGTGGCGGTGCCGCCAGCGTTGCGCCTGACCTCTTTGGGCATCCGCATGACGCCCAAGGAGTTCATCGAATTGGGCGAGGCCAGCGGCGTCACCGGCCTGCAGATGTTCTTCAAGATTCGCTTGCCGTTCGCCATGCCCAGCATCATGGCCGGGGTCAACCAGAGCCTGATGATGGCCTTCGGCATGGTGGTGATTGCCGGCATCGTCGGCTCCGGCGGCCTTGGCGAGTCGATCTACGGCGCGGTGCGTACCCTGGATATCGCCAAGTCGATCAACGCGGCGATTGCCATCGTGATTCTGACCATGATCCTCGACCGACTCGCTCAAAGCGCAGCGCGGTCGCGGATGGGAGACAGCCAATGAGCCTCCTCGATCTGCGTTTCTCGCCCGGTGCGTTTCTCGCCCCGGCCATCGATTGGTTGAATGCCAATCTGCACGGTCTGTTCGTGTTCATCAGCAAGGTGATCGAAACCACCCTGGGCGGGATCGAAACCGCGTTGCTGGCGCCGTCGCCCTATGTGTCGATGGCCGTGGTGGTGGTGCTGGCATTCATCTTCGCCAACCTGCGGGTGGCGATTTTTGCCGGGCTGATGCTGGCGTTCTGTCTGTTCTCGGGGTTGTGGGTGGCGTCGATGCAGACCATCGCCCTGGTCTCGGTGTCGGTGCTGATCTCGGTGGCGATTGCTTTTCCTCTTGGTGTGCTGGCGGCTCGGGTCAAGCGGGTGGACGCGGCATTCCTGCCGATCCTCAACGTGATGCAAACCGTGCCGCCGTGGGTGTACCTGATTCCAGCGGTGATGCTGTTCAGCCTTGGCCGCGTGCCGGCGATCGTAGCCACCATCGTGTATGGCATCCCGCCGATGCTGCGACTGACTACCCTGGCATTCAAGCAATTGCCCAAGGATCTGCTGGAACTGGGTCAGGCACTGGGTGCTTCGCCACGGTCGATCCTGTTCAAGATCGAATTGCCCACCGCTGCGCCAACGCTGTTGGTCGGGCTTAACCAATGCATTCTGCTGTCGCTGGCGATGGTGGTGTTGGCGGGGCTGGTCGGTGCCGGCGGTCTGGGCGCAGAAGTCACCCGAGGCCTGACCCGCATGGAGATGGGCCTGGGCCTGCGTGCTGGCCTGGCGATCGTGGCGGTGGCCTTGCTGCTCGATCGCTTGTCGCGGGGCGCTTTGCAGCGTCATTCGCCACGGCAGATGGGGTGAGCCGCACAATCTTTGTGGGAGCGAGCCTGCTCGCGAAAGCGGTGGGTCTGGCACATTGATGTTGACTGTGACGCAGTCTTCGCGAGCAGGCTCGCTCCCACAGGATTTACGCCTGACCCACTTGCCCACGGCGTTTAATTTGCGTAAACAGGTCACTCGCTTTTTGGGTCAGGAGTAGCAGTCATCAAGGCGTTCAAATACAGGTTCGTCATCACGACGAAGCGAGGCGTGCGGTGGTAGAGCGACGTCAGTTCAGCGGTGCCATGAAGGGTAAGAACCTGCGTTACCTCAATGAGCACGACGGCCAGTCAGTCCGGGCTCGGGCGGGATTTCTGTTGCTGGAGCATTTTTCGTTGCCGGCGTTCACCCAGGCGCTCGACACGGTGATCACAGCCAACCTGTTACGGCCCGAATTATTCTCGACGAAAACCTTTGGCCTGGCCGAAGGCGAAGTGATCAGCGATCTGGGCCTGGTGATCCGGCCTGATGCCGGCCTTAGTCATGCCGAGATCCAGGAACTGGATTTGCTGGTGGTCTGTGGCGGCTACCGTACCGCGCTCAAGGCTGACGAAGCGTTGATCAACCTCTTGAATGATGCAGCCGAGCAGGGGGTGACGCTGGCGGGCGTGTGGAATGGCGCCTGGTTTCTCGGGAAGGCCGGTTTGCTGGATGGCTATCGCTGCGCCATTCACCCCGAACATCGCCCGGCACTGGCGGAAATCGCCAAGCTCACCCAAGTCACCAGCGAAGCCTATGTGGTGGACCGCGACCGCCTGACCGCCTCCAGTCCCAACGGCACCTTCTACATGGCGCTGGAGTGGATCAGGGGTTTGCACGACAAGGCCTTGACCGACGGCATCGAAGACATTCTGGCGTTCGAGGCTTCGCGTTATCGGCGTATAAAACCGTCGCTGAACGCCTCGGTGTGCGGTCCGTTGCGCGAGGTGGTCAACCTGATGGACGCCAATCTCGAAGAACCGCTGGAGATGGAAGCGCTCTGTGAGTACGCGGGACGCTCCCGGCGGCAGATCGAGCGGTTGTTCAAGGAACAATTGGGCACCACGCCGCAGCGTTATTACATGGATTTGCGCATCACTGAGGCGCGCCGATTGCTTCAGCACACAACGTTGAGCATCGTCGAAGTGTCGGTGGCCTGTGGCTTCGTGTCGCCCAGCCACTTCAGCAAGTGCTACAGCTCGTATTTCGGCTATCGGCCGTCCAAGGAAACCCGGCTGGTCAAATGACTGCCACATTGTGTCCGGACACCGCGATTTTGTAGGAGCGAGCTTGCTCGCGATGGTCGTTGACGATGACGCGTGTTTACTGGTTACTCGCGGCGCTCTCAAGCCCATCGCGAGCAAGCTCGCTCCTACAAAAGGACCTCGTTAATACCATCGTTTTTCTCCTCGAATTCATTCCCCACCGACCGCCCATCACCTGCCATTTCTCTCTGTTTCTTTTGTGTATTTTAATTGTAGACACAAAGAATAACGTTGTCTTATAGTACGAATACAGGTAGTAGACAGTGCTCACTCACCCGTACGAAGGTTTCTGAAAATGGCCACAAAAGAACTCGATCCGCAGGCTGGCAACGAACTGCCTGTAGACCGCAAAGCCGTGTTGGGCGAAGCGCTGCGGCGCCGCATCCTGAGCATGGAACTGGCACCTGGCGCAGTCGTGGATGAACTGGCCTTGTGCGATGAGTTCGGCCTGTCCCGACCTCCGGTGCGCGAGCTGATGCGGCAGATGGCGGCCGAGGGGTACATCGATCTTGAAGCGAACCGCGCAGCGCGCGTGTCTTCGATGAACTATCAATCGCTGCGCAGCTTTTTCCTCGCTGCGCCGCTGATCTACATCGCCACCACCCAACTGGCGGCGAGCCACGCAACGCCTGCCGAGATTGAAGAGCTCAAACGCATCCAGGCGTTTTTTCGCACCGCCATCGAAGAAAAAGATGTCGAGAAGCGCGTGCTCTACAACGACGAATTCCACCTGCAAATCGGCAAGATGGCGCACAACGCCTACCTGATGCCGAGCTTGCAGCGCCTGCTGATCGACCACGCGCGGCTGGGCAAGATTTTCTACCGTCACCCGACCACCACCGACATGCAGGAAGACCTGGAATTGGCGGCGGATCAGCATGACGAAATGATCGCTGCGATTGAAAACCGTGACCCGGTTCTGGCCGGGGATATCGTGCGCGCGCATCTGGAGCTGTCCCGTCGCCGGATGTCCGAATACGCAGCGCCCGAAGGATTGGAAGTGGCACTTACTTACTAAGAGCAGTACCTGCCGAAGGGACGCTTTTAGGACTCACAACTATAAAAGAACCCAGGTCGCGAACATGGCAAAGATCAGATACACACCGGCAGACGACTCCACTTGTGGCTGGTTCCACTTGAGTCCGCCCCGAGTGGCGCGTGCGTCCCACTCGGGCATCCGTTCGGCACGTTGGGTGGTGGTGGGGGCCGGGTTCACCGGGCTGGCGGCGGCCCGGCAACTGGCGCTGAACTTTCCGGATGAAGAGATCGTGTTGATTGAGGCCCAGGAGGTCGGTTACGGCGCTTCCGGCAGAAACGCCGGGTTCGCCATCGACTTGCCGCACGATATTGGCGCCGATGACTACATCGGCGACATCAAGACCGCGAAGATCAGCATGGAGCTGAACCTGACTGGGCAAAATATCCTGAAGAGCCTGGTGGAGAAGCACCGCATCCAGTGCCAGTTCAGTCTGTGCGGCAAGTATCAGGCAGCCATCGAGGATCGCGGCATCGCGGTGCTGGATGCCTATCGCCGGGGCCTGGACAAGCTCGGTCAGGACTACGAAGTGATCGAACAGAAGGACTTGCCCAAGCACATCGGCACGCACTTCTATCGCCAGGCGCTGTTCACCCCGGGCACCGCGCTGGTCCAGCCGGCGGCGCTGGTCAAAGGGCTGGCCGACAGCCTGCCGGCCAACGTCACGCTGTATGAAAACACCCCGATCACCGAGGTGGAGTATGGCGACAAGACCATCCTCACCCACAAATACGGCCGCATCGTTGCCGATAAACTGCTGCTGACCAACAACGCGTTCGCCATGAGCTTCGGCTTCTTGAAAGGGCGCATGCTGCCGATCTTCACTTACGCCAGCCTGACCCGGCCGTTGACGGAGGAAGAGCAGGCGCGGCTGGGAGGGCGGCCTTACTGGGGCGTGATTCCCGCCGATCCTTTCGGCTCCACGCTGCGCCGCACACCCGACAATCGTCTGCTGGTGCGCAACAGCTTCAGCTTCAATGCCGACGGGCGCAGCCACGCCAAGTACCTGCAGCGCTTCCACCAGCGGCACAAGGAATCGTTCGAGCGTCGCTTCCCGATGCTGCCGGAGGTCGACTTCGAATACACCTGGGGTGGCTCGCTGGCGATGTCGAGGAATCACATGGCCCACTTCGGCCAGTTGAGCCAAAACGTCTATGGCGCGCTGTGCTGCAACGGGCTCGGAGTCACGCGAGGCACGGTGACGGGTACGTTGCTGGCCGACTGGCTGGCGGGCAAACGCAATCATTTGATCGACTTTCTGTTGTCCTCCCCAGGGCCGAACAGAAACCCGCCGGAGCCGATTCTGTCAGCCGGTGTGAACATGAATCTTATGTGGGGTCAGTGCCGCGCCGGCAAAGAAAGCTGATCAAGAAGCACTGATCTAGAAACAACGTAGTTAGACACGTTCGAAGTTAAACGATTGATTGGAAGTTGTGAGTGCCTTTGGCGCTGACTGTTTTTGATCGAGACGGCTTTCGTTTGCCTGGATTTCGGGTTTGCGAGTGGGCCTTTCGAAGTGCTGGATGAAGTAGGAGACAATAATGACAAGTCCTAATACCTCCGTTGAGGATGTTCCTCTTAATAACTTTCACCGTTTGTTGACGGCCCGTTCGGGAGGCGGGTCGTTTGTCGACGGCTATGTATTGAGCATTATCGGCATCGCCATGTTGCAAGTAACAACGGCGCTGAACTTGAGTGAGTTCTGGCAGGGGATGATCGCGGCCTCGGCGTTGATGGGGGTGTTTTTCGGCGGCTTTTTCGGCGGCTGGCTGACGGACAAATTGGGCCGCAAGACGGTTTATTTTATCGGCCCCTCGCTCTTCATCCTGTGTTCGTTGGCGCAACTGTGGGTGGAGTCGGCAGGGGCCTTGTTCGCCTCCCGGTTCATCATCGGGTTGGCGGTGGGCATCGAGTATCCGGTGGCCACCTCACTGCTGGTGGAGTTCTTGCCCAAGAAGCAGCGCGGCCCGCGCCTGGCGGCGCTGACCATCCTGTGGTTCGCCGGTGCAGCGTTCGCGTATGTGGTGGGCAACGCCATTCTCAATGCCGGTGGCGACGATGCCTGGCGCTATGCGCTGGCCAGCGCTGCGGTGATCGGCCTGGTGTTGTTCGTGCTGCGTATCGGCACCCCGGAATCCGCGCGCTGGTTGCTCAGCAAGGGGCGTGAGCGCGAAGCAGAGGGCGTGATCAAGCGCGTCTATGGTCCGGATTATTCGCTCAAGGACCTGCCCGAGCAGCCTGACGAAAAGAAGATGACATTCAGTGACTTGTTGCACTCCGGTTATGGCAAGCGCTTGTTCTTTGTCTCGATATTCTGGTCGTGTTCGATTATTCCCGTCTTTGCTGTTTATGCCTTTGCGCCCAAAGTTCTGTTGGCACTTAACCTGAAAGGCGAGTGGGCCTCTTACGGTTCGATGGCCATTACGTTGTTGTTTGTCGTCGGTTGTGTACTGGCAACCAGACTGATCAATACGATCGGTCGACGCAGCATGTTGATTCACAGCTTTTTATGGTCGGGTCTTTCGTTGTTGTTGCTGGCGGTGTTTTCCAACGGCAACGAACTGCTCGTGCTCTTCCTGTTCGGTGCCTATGCGGTCTTCATCGGTGGCGCGCAGGTCCTGCAACTGGTTTACCCCAACGAACTGTTCCCTACGGAAATCCGCGCCTTTGCCGTCGGCATCGGCACGTCGCTGTCCCGCGTCGGGGCGGCGGTCGGCACTTACCTGGTGCCTGTTTCGCTACAGACGCTGGGTATCGGCAACACCATGTACGTGGCAGCGGTCGTGACCTTTATCGGGTTGACGGCGGCGTGGGCCATGGCCCCGGAAACACGTTCCCTGAACTTGCGCGATGCGGCGGCATTGAGCAGCTGAGTTGAAAACATCCCTGACTGATGGAGAGGCAATCATGAAGTTCGAAGGCATCTATACCCCGGCAATCACACCGTTGACGGCCAACGGCGAAATCGACAAAGCGGCTTTCGCCGACGTGCTCGAGTACCTGATCGACTCGAAAGTGCACGGCATCATCATTGGCGGTTCCACTGGCGAGTACTACGCCCACACCGCTCAAGAGCGCATCGCCCTGGCGACCCAGGCCAAGGACGTGATCGGTGGACGTTTGCCACTGGTCATCGGCACCGGCGCCATCCGTACCGAGGACTCGGTCGAATACGCCACCGCCGCCCGCGCCATCAAGGCCGATGCGATCCTGGTCGGCTCGCCACCCTATGCGCTGCCGACCGAGAAGGAAAACGCCATCCATGCCTTGACCGTCGACCGCGCCGCCGACCTGCCGATCATGCTCTACAACTACCCGGCGCGCATGGGCGTGAGCATGGGCGAAGAGTATTTCGCCGCCGTGTCCGAATCGAAAAACATCGTCGCCATCAAGGAAAGCTCCGGCGACATGGCGCAGGTCCATCGCCTGGCGCGCAACTACCCGAACATCAGCCTGTCCTGTGGCTGGGACGACCAGGCCCTGGAGTTCTTCGCCTGGGGCGCGCGTAGCTGGGTGTGTGCCGGTTCCAACTTCATTCCCCGCGAACACGTGGCGCTCTACGAGGCCTGCGTGGTCGAGAAGGATTTCGACAAAGGTCGCAAGATCATGAGCGCGTTCATGCCGCTGATGGACTTCCTGGAAAGCGGCAAGTTCGTGCAGTCGATCAAGTACGGCTGCGAGCTCAATGGCCTGCGCACCGGCAGTGTGCGTTCGCCGCTGCAACCGCTGTACGAACATGAAAAACAGGCACTGAAAGACATCATCGCCACCCTCAAGCGCGAAGTCGCTCAAGTGATCGGGAGTTCGAACAATGGCTGATTTGCTCAGTGCGGCCGAGTATGCCGCCATCGCCCAAAAGTTGAGTTTGCCCACGCAATCCTTCGTCGACGGTGCGCCGTACACTTCGGGTTCGGGCAAGACTTTCACTACCACCAACCCGGCCACCGGCGAAGTGTTGGCCGAGATCACCGCCTGTAATGCCAAAGACGTTGATTACGCCGTGGCCAAGGCCAAGGAAGCGTTCGACGACGGTCGCTGGCACAAGCTCACTCCCGGCGAGCGCAAGAAAGTGTTGCTGCGCTTTGCCGATCTGCTGGAGCAAAACACCGTCGAACTGTCGGTCATGGAAAGCCTGGACAGCGGCAAGCCGATTCGCGAATGCCAGCTCACCGACATTCCCGAAACCATTCACATGATCCGCTGGCACGCCGAGCTGATCGACAAGATCTACGACAACACCGCACCGGTCGGCTCCGGCGCCTTGAGCCTGGTGGTGCGCGAAGCCATCGGCGTCGTCGGCCTGGTGCTGCCGTGGAACTTCCCGCTGCTGATGCTGGCCTGGAAAATCGGTCCGTCCCTGGCCGCCGGTTGCTCGATCATCGTCAAGCCGGCCAAGGAAACCACACTGACCGCATTGCGCGTCGCCGAACTGGCCCATGAGGCCGGCGTGCCTGCCGGCGTGTTTAACGTGTTGTCCGGTGGCGGCAGCGAAGTAGGGGAGCCATTGGGCCGGCACATGGACGTGTCCATGGTCAGCTTCACCGGCTCGACCGCCACCGGCCGCCGTTTCCTCAACTACGCGGCAGATTCGAACCTCAAGCGCATCGTGCTGGAGTGCGGCGGCAAGAACCCGGCCGTGGTGATGAACGACGTCGAGGATCTCGACCTGGTGGCCAGCCATGTGGTCAACGGTGCGTTCTGGAACATGGGGGAAAACTGCTCGGCATCGTCGCGGCTGATCGTCCACGCCGACATCAAGGACGAACTGCTCAAACGCATCGGCGTGCAGATGCGCGAATGGAAAATGGGCAGTCCCCTGGACCCGGAAAACCGCATTGGTTCAATGGTCAGCCAGGCGCATTTCGAGAAGGTCCGCTCCTACCTCGAACATGCTGCCGCCGAGAAGCTGAACGTGGTGTTCGGCGGCAACACCGAGGGCGACATCTTTGTCGAACCGACCGTGGTTGATGGCGTCAGCGCCGAGAGCCGGCTGTTCCAGGAAGAGATTTTCGGCCCGGTACTCGCCGTGACCACCTTCACCACAATCGATCAGGCCATCGCCCTGGCCAATGACTCGGTGTACGGCCTGGCGGCGTCGGTCTACACCGACAACCTGCGCCATGCGATCAAGCTATCCCGGGAAATCCGCGCCGGCATCGTCACGGTCAACTGTTTCGGCGAAGGCGACGCCTCCACACCGTTTGGCGGCTACAAGGAATCTGGGTTCGGCGGGCGCGACAAGTCGATCTGGGCCCATGACCAGTACACGGAGATCAAGACGATCTGGATTGACGTGTCCGAGCGTTAAAAAGCTATTCGCGAGCAGGCTCGCTCCCACAGGGTTATGTGAACACCATAAATCCAATGTGGGAGCGAGCCTGCTCGCGAAGACGGCATCACAGGCAACAAAAAATCAAACAGGCCCCCCTCAAGGCGCCCCAAACAACATCGTCCAATACACCCCCTCATCACTGCGCGCTTGCGTCGCGTAGCCCGCACCCACCTGGGTAAACATCGGGTTCATCAAATTCGCGCAATGCCCGGGGCTGGCCAGCCAGCCGGCCATGGCCTTGCTCGGGGAGCCTTGGCCGGCGGCGATGTTTTCGCCGATCTGCCGGCCACGGTAGCCGGCGGCGCGCGCCCGGTCTGCGGGCATGTCGCCATCGGGGTCGCGGTGGGCGAAGTAGTTGCCGTAGGCCATGGCTTTGCTGTGGCCTTGGGCGGCGGCACGGGAAAGGTGGCAGATTCATTATGCAGGAGATAGATCTGTCACCTTTTGCCGGTCACCTTTTGTCGTTCATGCACAGGGCTGGTAGAAAATTTCATTTCGACAAGCACCAAGACATACCGCTGTCCTTCACTCTTGATCAATAGCATCTGAGCATTGGAGGTCACCCATTTTCCCATTCGTAATTGGGATGGAGCATTTTCTTAACTGCTCACCAGTGGGCTGTAACGGTATTATGTTTAAAACCAAATGGATCCCATCTTTTTCGAATGTGATATTTTGAAATCCAGCGTAAGCAAAATCTGTTGAAAATTTTTTTCCATCAAAACTGCACAAGTTCTTGCTTTCTAATATTTTCAGTCCGCCTTTAAGGCTTAAGATCTCCACCGCCAAACATTCACTTCCAAATGTTTTTATGTAGCGAATCAGGCTCTCGCCACTTCTGCCGGAGCTTATTTCTGATGCATTTGAGTAATTAATGGAGTCGGCTCTTGCAAAGCCAAATGATGCCATAAGAAAGAAAAACATTAGACCTATTTTCATTATTATTGACTCCTCATGAATTGAGAGCGTTTATTAAATCTATCACTCGGAACCGAAGGCCAGTTTTCACGAGCGCACATAGCTTCTGAAAAACCAGGCAAGTCGTTTTCAGCAATAGATAGTTGTATAATTTTTCTTGTCTCTCCGGTGTAATTCCCGCGATAAATTAGATCTATTGTTACATCTCTTATTTTTTCATTTAGATCATCCCAGTACACATCGCCATAAATTTTCACAACATCCTCTTTGCGTGAAATCCGTAAAACCTGATCCTTCATAAACTCATAGATTGGAATAAAAAGATCGTATTGCTGTTTTCTTGATATGAAGGTGCTTTTTATCTCTACGCTTGCGCTGTCCATGTAGGCTTTAGCAGCTTGACCTTTCAGACCTTTGGCGCCGATGAGCCAACTGAGTAACGGTTCAGAAATTCCGGCAGATAACAAATCTGCTTGTGGCGTAGGACGCTGTCCCAGGTCGTATCCGCGTCCGATAGTCACACCCGATGAGCCGCCGGGCCAATGAGCTTTTCGGCTAAAGTAGCGATGTCCACTATTCTTGGGATCTTCTATATCATTGCCTTCTACATCGAAAGTTAATTGTCCATAAGGTACTGTTAGCCAAATCAAATCGTTCTCGTCGATAGTGGCGCAGAAACTCCCCACCAACCCCACCGGATGAAAATGATAAGGCCGCCCCCAAACCGGCAACCCCACTTTCTCCGCCACTTCTCCCCACCAACTCATCTGCTTGATCCGCTCTTTCTCCGCGACCCAATTCAAATGCGGCGTCGAGCCGCAATGGCCGAGCAGTTCATCCAGGGCGTCCCACTTTTGCTCCTGGTAAAACCATTCACTTTCCATGCGCAGGACCAACTTTGAAATCTCCTGGGCCTTGGCGGGCAGGCGCAGCGCAGCTTGCAGTTCGTCGGCGGTCATGTTGCCGGTGCGGTGGGGGTCGATGATGTCGTAGAGCCGGGTCTTCATTCGGCCTTGGTGGTCGATGTCCGTCAGGTTGCGAAAGCGCTCGCGTTGTGGCTCGTTGAAGCGGTTGACGGCGCTGAAGAACGAGGCCATCGCGTGCTTGGGCAGGCTGTAGTCGTAGAGGACTTCATAACCGTCCCACGCCCAGGGACTGAGCCAGGGCGTGACGCCGACTTCTTCGCACACCCAGCCGTTGAGCAGGTTGTCGTCCGCGTCGTGCAGCAGGTTATCCAGACGGTACCAGTTGCGCGCTTTGCGATCATGGTCGCCCGGCACGTGGATTTTTCGCTCGGCGGGCAGGCCCTCCAGCAGGCTCTTGGGGACTAGCAAATCGGCGGCGCTGAGTGGGCTTTCGGCGCGCATCGCGCTCAATTGGCCACCCGTCATATGTTCCTGATGTGCCACCACGGCGGTGCCCTTGGCAAATTTCAGCCAGGTTTTGTCCTTGTCCGGCAGACGCTCGGCCCAGGCGCGGCTGGCATCGAAAAACTCGTCGATGTCATCGCCACTGAACACTTCCAGGTGCAGCTTCTGTTCGGGCCAGTCCGCGCCGCTGTCCTGGTAATCGCCGAGGTGACCGATCAGCTCACCGGCCTTGATCGGCACCGGCTGTTCGAGGACCACGATGCGGTCCACGGCCTCCGGTTCCTGCACCCGTTCCAGCGACTTGAAATGCACGTATTGGTTGACCCGTTCCAGTTTGCGGAACGGGCCGTCGCCGCTGACCGTGACGATCGATCGGGTCGGCAGTTTTGCGATGACGTTGTCGCCAAATTTCGGCTCGGCGCGCACATTGACCCATTCTTCTGACGAGGTGATGCGGTGCTGATTGCCCTCAATCGGATGCAGACGGCTGGCGGCGATGTAGCCCACCACCGAGCCGTCGGCATTGATCAAGTTGGACGGGGCGAGACGATCTTCCAGCTTGCGGTAGTTCCGGTTGCCGCTGACCGTCACCGAAGCACCGCGTGGCAGGAGGTCGATGACCTTGCCGCCGTCTTCATGCCGCACGTTCAGCCCCGGCTCAGGATGCTCCGCGAGGACGTCGGTCACCGTCTGCTTGACCCGCAGGGTCGGACTTTGCGGCCAGTGAGCCGGGCGCGGGAGGGTGGAGTCCTCCTGGTACTTCGCCGAGTCCCGCAGGTGCATGTACAGGCTGTAGAAGGTCAGGCTCGGCGGTGTCTTGGCGCTGCCGTGGATTTTCGGCGGTTGCAAGCGATGACGCACCAGCACGAAATTGCGCGCGAAGGGTTTGTCGACGGTGAGGGTGTCGATGAAGTAGCGCGTCATGGGCGAATGCGTATCGACGCGAAAGGCCACCACTTCACCGTCGGCCAGGCAGTGCACCGCTTGATCCTGGGTGACACCGGTGGCGCTGTCGAAATGCACGCCACCGTGGAACAGGCCGCTGCGGCCGATTGGGTAGTAACCGGCGGTGGCGTTGGCCAGATGGGTCAGTTGCTCTAGCGGGTTTTGCGTGGCCTTGAGTGGATGGCACCAGTTGTTCACTGGCGACGGCGTCTCGGATGGCGAGGGCGTGGCGATGGGCCGGGTATCGGGTGTCGGCAGGATCGATGCGCGTGATCGATCGAATCGTGCGTCTCTTTCGTGACGGGGAAGTCCGAACAGTCGGGTAAGCAAACTGGCCATGGTGAGTGTCGCTCCTTGTTGTGCTGGCGAAGTCCGAAAATCCGCTGGATTTTTGGAGGATGGACAGGCGGGGCTTCATGCCCACCCGTTCAAGCGCTCGACAGCTTTCTTGAGGGCGACAAAGGTTGAAATAGGATGATTCAGGTAAGCGTGTAGGAAACGTCTGTTTATTGGGATGTTGGGCTGTGGGATTTTTTGCGGGAGTGAACGAGGAGGGGATGAATCGAGGGTGTTTCGATCTCCATCCGCAGCATTTTTGCGTGTGTTTTTATGCGTGTTTAAAAGCTCGCCAGGTTACTTCCCGAAAGCCACAGCGCCTTGCGTCGTTGCCTACGGTTACGCCAGAATCCGCCGGCTTGTGCGCCTTGGGGCCGGGTTTTATCGTCTGCCGATCGCTGAAAAAGATAGCGATCGGGTTTGGTAGCCCGGCTTTTCCAGGTGCGCAGCGCCACCTTTATCAGAGGCTGATTTGTCTCTGTATTTATGGTGACCATGCGCAGGGCGTCCTCGGATGCGCCGGGTACCTGGACCGGTCTACCAACCTGTGTATGGTTGCCACCCTTCGTTTGGTAGCAAGGGGTGATGACTCCTCATCCATATTCCAGGAGTTGTATCTATGTTCAAACCAACACCAAACCCGCCAGAAACCGATTCGACATCCTCCGACCGCATCCCCTCAGCCGCCGACATCAACGCCACCCCCCGCACACTCGACACCACCTTCATCGTCAACCCCGACCTCGACACGCAAACCCTGCTGGCCCATGCCTGTGAGTCGCTGGCCTCGGCCAATGTCATGACCCTGGATCTGGCGGATCGTATGGAGGGGACGAGTCGCAATACGTTGTTGGGGATTGCACAGGTGATCATGTTGGGTGAATTGGCGGTGAATCGGGCGCTGGATCGGATTGAGTCGTCGCAATAGAAAAGCAAAAGATCGCAGCCTGCGGCAGCTCCTACGAGGGATGGTGTTCACCCGCGAAATTGCGCGAACATCGAACCTGTAGGAGCTGTCGAAGGCTGCGATCTTTTCAAGGCGCCCCGAACAACATCGTCCAATACACCCCCTCATCACTGCGCGCTTGCGTCGCGTAGCCCGCACCCACCTGGGTAAACATCGGGTTCATCAAATTCGCGCAATGCCCGGGGCTGGCCAGCCAGCCGGCCATGGCCTTGCTCGGGGAGCCTTGGCCGGCGGCGATGTTTTCGCCGATCTGCCGGCCACGGTAGCCCGCGGCGCGCGCCCGGTCTGCCGGCATGTCGCCATCGGGGTCGCGGTGGGCGAAGTAGTTGCCGTAGGCCATGGCTTTGCTGTGGCCTTGTGCGGCGGCGCCGAGGCTGGCGTTCCAGGCCAAGGGCCGGGCGGCGGCGAAGCGCTGACGGCCGCACAGGCGCGGCTTGGCCCGGGCGGCGTTGACCTGTGCCAGCAGGGTTTTGCCGACGCTGCGCGAATCGCCCATTTGCCGGTCGATCACCGGCTGCGCCAGCACGATTTGCCATTCACCCCGGCTGCGGCTGACGCCGATGTCGGCGTACTGACTGTCGAGCAGGGCGGCGCAGTGGTCATCCTGCAGCAGGTCGAAGGCCTCGTCGGCATCTTGCGCACCGACCACGCGGATGCTGCGCACCGCAACGGCCTGATACCCGTTATCTTTCAGCCGATCCCGCAAGCCACTGCTGTAACCGATGGGCAGCGCCAGGTTGGACTTCAGCGCCAGTGGCGACAAACGTTGGGCGGGGCGGCGCGAGCAGCCTTGGGGATGAGCACGGTAATCATTGATGGCTTCCACCAGTTGTCGTTCCCCGGCGGCATGGGCGGGGCTGGTGATCACGGGAAGCGAGGCAAGCAGGCACAGCGAAGTGAAGCGCAAGACAAGGGCAGTTTGGCGCATGGTGCGGACAGCTCTGATGAGTTGACGACGGTTGGGAGGAGTATCAATCGCCGGTTTTAGACTGGCGCCCCGAAACTAGTTCAAGGGGCAAGAGGGGAAATTTTTTGAGGTGATCAGGCGTCCGACGAACGTAGCGCAGGGCATGAAATTATTCGTTTTCGTCCAGCTCCACCGGCCGCAGTTTGAAGCGGCAGACATGACCGCCGCGCACCATGCATTCGGAGTGCTCGACCTCACCACCGCCCAGCGTGCCAATCAACGCCAGATCCAGCTCGCAGACCACCGGGTGCGCCGCGGCCAGTCGATGGAACACGCAGTTGTGCGCAACGATTTGCGCATCCCCCCCGGAGCGAAAGAACACCTCGGCCTCATACCCGGCCTGGTTCATGTGCTCCACGATCTTCACTTCATCGACGACGGTCTGTTCGCGGTCATGGGCGAGTTTGCGGCCCAGGTTGCGCATCAGCGCCGCCAGGGCCTCGGGGCCGATGATGTCGGCCACTTCATTGATCAGGGCGCTGGCCAGCAACTGATATTGGCGAGGGAACTGCTCCCTGGCATGGTCGGTGAGCCGATACAGCTGTTCCGGCCTTCGTCCCGTCGGCCGTGTCTCGCCGCGCAGCACCAGGCCGTCACGCTCCAGCGCCGCCAGATGCTGGCGAATCGCCGTACGCGTGACCGCCAAATGCTCAGCCAACTCGTCGATGCTCATGCCGCCCCCGTGGTGCAGCAACGCATTGAGCAAGTCCTGCTGTGTTCGGCCCAATCCTTCCAGCATGGTGCGTCCTCGCGGGGTCAGAACTTGTCGGGGAATTGCTTGACCAGTGCGGCGGTCAAGGCATCGGCCAGCGCCAGGATATGCACGCGCATCATCGACCAGGTCTTTGCTTCGCCAGCGTAGTCGTGGGCGGCGAATTCATCGATCTGGGCCACGTGATGACCGCCATGGGCCGACAACATGTTCACCAGCGTGGCCTCGGGCAGGTTGGGGTTGGCTTTGGCCAGGAACGCCGCGATGGCCTTGGCATTGCTGGTCAAGTCCGCCACAGCGGCTTGCTTGCCCTTGGCGTCTTTGGCCACGGTGGCGTCGCTGTAGTGTTTCACCGCGCCCCAATGGCCGGCAAGCAGCTTGAGCAGCTGATCAGCCGCCGGTTGGCCGTAAAGCGGGGCGATGCTGTTGGCGATTTTCGTGGCGTTATCAACCACTTGATCAGCCGCGACTTTGGCTTGTTTCTGATCGGCGGACTGGTTGGCTTGCGCGTAGGTCCTGATCCAGAAAATGTGTTCAACCCAGAGATCGCGAAGCGCCAGGCGCGTGGTCAGCGCAGGGCTGTCGGCAGCGGCGGGGGAGGCGGCGGGCGTTGCGCTCCAGACCGGTTGCGCGCAGAAGGCCAGCAGGATCAGAGCCAGTATCTTGATATTCATGACGGCACCCTCGTTGAGTGGGAACGTTCGACAATATCAATTAAAGCATACAAATATGTTTTTATTGGGTAGGAGCAAAATCTCGGATCAACGGTCGTGAACAGTTCATGGTTGTATCTTTATCGGCGACTATCGCAATATAAAAAGCTATACAGCGTTTGACCTGCACCTTCTTACACAGGGAATGAATGATGAGTACGGTCTTGAGCAGCAAAGAAGCGGTCGGTGAGCGTTATCAACTGGAAACCATGCGTCATGCACAGCAGATGACCTGGGAGGCTATTGACCGGATTGCCCGGGTCATCACCCCCGGCATACGCGAATCCGAGGCCCAGCTGCGCGGCAAGGAGGTTCTGGCGCAAATGGGCATGGACCGCATCTGGCACCCGCTGCTGGTGCGCTTTGGCGCCAACACCCTCAAGACCTTCAAGCAGCGCTCGGAGGGCGACCCTGAGTTGGGCGCCAATGACATCTTCTTCATCGACATGGGCGTGGTCTGGCAAGGGCACGAAGGGGATGCCGGGGCGACCTTCACCACTGGCGGCGATCCGGAAATGGTCGCTTGTGCCAAGGCCGCCAAGGAACTGTTCGACCGGGTCGAAAGCTTCTGGCGCACTGAACGGGTGTCCGGCGTGGCGCTCTACGACTACGCGGCCGCCCAGGCACAGGCCATGGGCTGGACGCTCAACCTCGACATCAAGGGTCACCGGGTCAGCGATTTTCCCCATGCGATTTATCGCGGCGGTGATCTCGGGGATCTGGAGCAGTACCCGAATAGCGGCCTGTGGATTCTGGAGATCCAGATCGCCCATCCCGAGCGTCCGTTTGGTGCGTTCTACGAAGATTTGTTGATCTGAAACCGTCCTGCCGACTCCCTGTAGGAGCAGCCGGTCGACGCTCGAATGCTCGCGAAAAACGCCGAGACAACGCGATCATTCAGACAGTCCGCGTTATCGTTGACGGCCATCGCGAGCAAGCTCGCTCCTACAGGTTTTTCGGCAAACCAATCAATAAACATCCCGCAGATAACGCTTTTGCTCGCTCAACTGGCGCCAGTAGTCTGCCGCGCCTTCGGTGCACAATCCGCCATGGTCCTGCGCGATCCGCCGCAGGGCCTGGTCGACGTCCTTGGCCATATGACTGGCATCTCCGCAGATGTACAACTGCGCACCTTCCTGTAGCCAGCGCCACAGTTCAGCCCCCTGTTCGCGGATACGATCCTGCACGTAAATCTTCTGCGCCTGATCACGGGAGAAGGCCAGGCTGAGTTCCGTCAGCAAGCCATCGCGCTGCATGCCTTGCAGTTCGTCGCGGTAGTAAAAATCGCTGGCGGCATGTTGCTCGCCGAAGAACAGCCAGTTCTTGCCCTTGTCGCCCCGGGCGCGGCGTTCTTGCAGGAAGGCGCGGAACGGCGCCACGCCGGTGCCGGGGCCGATCATGATCATCGGCAGGTCGCCATCGGTCGGGGCGCGGAAGTGCTTTGACGGCTGGACGAAAACCGGAACGGTGCTGTGTTCGGCGCGGTCGGCGAGGAAGGTCGAGGACACGCCTTTGCGTTTGCCGTAGCGCACGGCAGCCACGGTGAGATGGACTTCGCCCGGGTGCGCCTTGGGGCTGGAGGAAATGGAATACAGCCGCGGTTGCAGGCGCTTGAGGGTGCCGAGCAGTTCGCTGGCCGAACAGTCGACCGGATACTCCTGCAACACGTCCGCCAGTTGCCGCCCCCAGAGCCAGTCTTTCAACTCGGCCTTGCGCTCGCTGCCCAGCAGCTGTTTCAACGACGGGTTGCGGCTGCGCTCGGCGATGAAGGCCAGGGTCTCGCTGGCGGGCCGGGCGATTTCGAAATGTTCGGTCAGTGCCTGATGCAATGGCAGTTCGCCGACCTTGTCGACGTGCACGGTCGTGTCGGCACCCAGGCCCGTCAGTTCCAGCATTTCATCGACCAGTGCCGGGCAGTTGCGCGGGATGACACCCAGGGCATCGCCGGCTTCGTAGTGCAATCCGGAGTCGCCCAGCGCCAGGGAAAACATGCGGGTTTCCTTGTTGGCGCTTTGCTGGTTCAGGTGCAGATTGCTCAGCAGGCGCGAGGCATAGGGCTTGGCCTTGCACGGTGCGGCGACAGGAACCGCGACCGGTGTCGGTTCAACCGACACGGATGGCGTGGATTTAAGTGCTTGCCGGAATTCGTCCAGCCACTGGTCCGCGCGCGTTTCGAACTCGGTGTCGCAATCGACCCGATCAAGCAGTCGCGTGCCGCCCAATTCCAGGAGGCGCTGATCGAGCTTTTTACCGTGCTGGCAGAACTGGTCATAGTTGGGATCGCCCAGGGCCAGTACCGCGAAGCGCAGGGACTCCAGGCGCGTTTCGGCACGACTCAAGGCGTGCCAGAAACCTTCGCCATTGTCCGGTGGATCGCCATCGCCGAAGGTGCTGCTGATCACCGCCAGGGTGTGCGTGCTGGCCAGTTTGCCGGCCGGAAAATCCGCCATCGCGCTCAGTTCGACGGTGAACCCATCCTCGCGCAAACGTGAGGCAAACCGCTCGGCCAAGGCTTCGGCATTGCCGGTCTGCGAGGCCCACAGCAATGTGATCGCCGGTGCGCTGGCAGCCTTGGAGGGCGTCGCAGATTCACTCAACGCGGGAACAGCGCTATCGACCCGGCTGAACAAACCACCCAATAAACCGTCCAGCCAGAGCCGGGTGTCGGTTGCCAGGGGCGCGTTGAGGGGCAGGGCGGGCACGCCGTCCGCCTGACGGCCCGCCGTGGATTGCAGGCCACTGACGAAACCGGCGAGATACAGGCGTTCCTGCTCGTTCAGGGCAGGCGAGGGCAGGCGACGGATGCCAGCGATATCGGCAAATGCCTCGATGCTCGACATGGCGAGTTCCTCTGACAAGGGAGACATGGGGAGAAGCTCGTCGGCAGGCGCCGGTACGTCGAGGAACTGATGTTCGATCAGTTCGACCCGTTGCAGGGCGACGGCGCAAAACTTCAATTCGGGCTGCAGCGAAATCGGATCAACCGCGTCAATGGTGACGGCGTTGATCGCCAGGTGTTCGCCAAACACATCGTTCCAGTGAAACGGTGCAAAACAATTGCCCGGGTGCACCCGATCGGTCACCACTGCCGGCAGTACGGCGTGGCCGCGCACCGAGCGCACTTCGACAGGGTCCTTGTCACGAATGCCGAAGCGGGCGGCATCTTCCGGATGGATTTCGACGAAGGGACCGGGATTGAGCTTGTTCAGGGTCGCGACCTTGCCGGTTTTGGTCAGGGTGTGCCACTGGTGCTGCAAGCGACCGGTGTTGAGCACGAAAGGGAACTCTTCGTTCGGCATTTCGGCGGGCGGCATGTGCGGACGGGCGAGGAAAATGCCCTTGCCGTGCTCGGTGGCGAAGACGATGGAGGGCCGGGAGCCATCGGCCTCGACCTTGAGTTTCTGGCTCACGCCGTTGTTGAGGTAGCGGATCGGATTGCGATCTTCAGCGTCATCCGACGCGCAGGGCCATTGCAGCGGTTTTTCCCGCAGCCGCGCATAGCTCGCCCCACGGATATCATAACCGGTCTTGGGGTTCCTGGCGCGTTTGATCTCTTCGAAGACATCAGCGGCAGAGGCGTAGGTGAAGGCCTCGGCAAAACCCATTTCGCACGCCACCCGGGCGATAATCTGCCAGTCGGCCAGCGCCTCGCCGGGCGCCTCCACGGCCTGTTGCATCAGCGTTAGGTTGCGTTCGGAATTAATCATCACCCCTTCGGCCTCGGCCCAGAGTGCACCGGGCAGGAGGATGTCGGCGTAGCGGTTGGTCTCGGTGTCGAGGTAGGCATCCTGGGTGATGACCAGTTCGGCGGCCTGCAAGCCTTCGATCACCTTGCGGCGGTTGGGCACCGAGGCCACCGGGTTGGTGCAGATAATCCAGCAGGCCTTGATCCGGCCGGCGGCCATTTGCTCGAACATGTCCACGGTGCCCGTACCGACGGTGCGCGGCAGGCTGTCGCGTGGGATGTTCCATAAATCTTCGATAAACACCCGGTCAGCCTCGACCAGCACCGAACGCTGGCCTGGCAGGCCAGGGCCCATGTAGCCCATTTCCCGACCGCCCATGGCATTGGGTTGCCCGGTCAGGGAAAACGGTCCGCTGCCCGGCCGGCAGATCGCGCCGGTGGCCAGGTGCAGGTTGCACAAGGCATTGGTGTTCCAGGTGCCGTGGGTGCTTTGGTTCAGGCCCATGGTCCAGCAACTCATCCATTCAGCGGCTTCGCCGATCCATTGTGCGGCCTGACGAATATCGGCCTCGGCAAGACCGGTGATTTGCGCGACTTTCTCTGGCGGGTAGTCGTCGAGAAATTCCGGCATCGCCTCCCAGCCTTCGGTGAACGCGGCAATGAAGTCCGGGTCGGTGTGGCCATTTTTCACCAGCAGGTGCAGCAAGCCATTGAGCAATGCCAGGTCGGTGCCGGGGCGGATTTGCAGGAACAGGCCGGCCTTGTCCGCCGTGGCGCTGCGCCGTGGATCGACCACGATCAGCTTCGCCCCGGCCTTGACCCGATCCATCATGCGCAGGAACAAAATCGGATGACAGTCGGCCATGTTGGCGCCGATCACGAAGAACAGGTTCGACTTGTCGAAGTCCTCATAGGAGCCGGGCGGTCCGTCGGAGCCGAGCGAGAGCTTGTAGCCGCTGCCGGCGCTGGCCATGCACAGGCGTGAGTTGGATTCGATGTTGTGGGTGCGCACGAAGCCCTTGGCCAATTTGTTGATCAGGTATTGGGCTTCCAGCGACATCTGTCCCGATACATAAAAGGCCAACGCGTCCGGCCCATGGGTGTCCAGAATGCCGCGCAGCCGGTTGGCCGTCTCGCTGATGGCCTGGTCCATGGAAACCCGCCCCGGGTCGCGGTCACGGGCCTGACGCAGGAAAGCGTTTTCCATCCGGCCTGACTCGGCAATCGCCTGCCCGCAGGTCGTGCCTTTGGTGCACAGGCGACCGAAGTTGGTCGGGTGGGTCTTGTCGCCCACGACCTTGACCACCCGATTGCCTTCGACCTGCATGACGATGCCGCAGCCCACACCGCAATAGGGACATACACTGCGCACGGTTTTGTCTGCCATCCTCGACACCTTGCCAACACTGGATCAATCCGGAAATGCAAAAGGCGCCATGCGGCCCTCCGTCGGAACGGGGGCTACACGGCGCCTTTGTCGTATAGGTGCAATCTGCGTTGACTGCGTGTCAGGTGATTGCAAAGGGCGGGCCAGAAGCTTCAGGGCCGCGATATACAGGCTTTCGAGGCTGTCAGCGGTGATGGAGTAATCGCTGCATGCACTTTTTTATTGCGGTGCCTGGGCTGAGTGCACCAGCCGATGGCGAACATGCACCTACTGTAGGAGAGGGGGGGGGGGGGGGGGGGGGGGGGGGGGGCAGGGGGGGGGGGGGGGGCAACATTGCACTTTCCTTCCTTGCGACGACGTCGCCTCCTCCATGCAATGGTCGCAACGA
>NZ_JBPKAM010000074.1:0-32394 GCF_051216495.1 Pseudomonas baetica
CCTCCCCCCTCCCTCCCCCTCCCCTCTTCCCCCCCCCCCCCCCCCCTCCCCCCCCCCCCGCCCCCCCCCCCCCCCCCCCCCCGCCAGACCAGACACCAACAAGTTGACTGGCTGCTGCCCGATTCTTGACCTGCGGTAAACATTGCTTTGCCCATCCAGCGGTTTTTCTCAGGGATGCCGACGCGGATACTCGCGCTCATTCCCACTGCAACCTCTGGAGTCATTCATGTCTATCCCTGCTTTCGGTCTGGGCACCTTTCGCTTGCAAGGCCAGGTGGTCATCGATTCGGTCAGTACCGGCCTGGAACTGGGTTACCGGGCCATCGACACCGCACAGATCTACGAAAACGAAGCCGAGGTCGGTGAAGCCATCGCCGCCAGCGGTGTTCCCCGCGAAGAACTGTTCATCACCAGCAAAATCTGGGTCGCCAACTTCGCCGGCGATCGCCTGATCGAAAGCCTGAAGGAAAGTCTGCAAAAACTGCGGACCGACTACCTGGACCTGACCCTGATCCACTGGCCGTCGCCTGAAGATGCCGTGCCGGTCGAAGAGTTCATGGGTGCCCTGCTCGAAGCCAAGCGCCTGGGCCTGACCCGCCAGATCGGCGTGTCCAACTTCACCGTCGACCTGATGAAACAAGCCATCGCCGCCGTCGGTGCCGAGAACATCGCCACCAACCAGATCGAACTGCATCCGTACCTGCAAAACCGCAAGGTTGTCGAGTTCGCCCACAGCCAGGGCATCCGGATCACCTCGTACATGACCCTGGCCTACGGCGAAGTCCTCAAGGACCCGGTCATCGCCCGGATCGCCGATCGCCTGCAAGCGACGCCGGCACAGGTCACCCTCGCCTGGGCCATGCGGTCGGGTTATGCGGTGATTCCTTCCTCAACCAAACGTGCCAACCTGGCCAGCAACCTCCAGGCCAGTGCCCTGACGTTGAGCGACGCCGACATGGCATCGATCTCAAGCCTGGATCGCGGCCATCGCCTGACCAGTCCGAACGGCATCGCACCGCTCTGGGATTAAAAGAAAGCTTCAGTCCTGCTCAAGACTCTGCTCCAGATGCGTCATGGCCTGATGCAACTGATCGACGGCTGCGTCGATCAGTGAGGCATCGCCCTTGGCGCACGCGCGCTCCAGTTGTTCGCAACACTCGACCAACCTGCCTGCCCGGACCATCTGCGCCCCGCCCTTGATACGGTGCGCCAGCGCCTGCAAACCGCGGTGGTTGCCACTGGCATGCACTTGCAACAGGCGTACGCGATCATCACGGTTGGTCACGGCCAGGTCCCGCAGCAGCTCTTCGATCAGTTCATTATCGACGCCCGTGTAGTGCCGCAACCCGCTCAGGTCGATATCGGCAGTGGGCACCGCTTCGACCACGGCTGTCGATTCCCTGGAAAACCGGTTGGCCAACCAGGCACTCAACTCGACCAGTCGAATCGGTTTGAACAGGCAATCGTCCATGCCGGCTTCAATGCAACGAATTTTCTCCTCGAGTTGCGCGTTGGCGGTGAATCCCAGGATCACGGTCGGCGAGCCCATCAGGAACCGCTCCTCATCTCGAATCGCACCCGCCAGTTCATAACCGCTGACCACCGGCATGTTGCAATCGGTGATGACCAGGTCGAAAGGCTGTTCGCGCCATTGCTCGAAACCTTGCTGACCATCCTCGGCGACCACGACCTGGTGCCCCAGGTAACTCAGTTGTCGCAAAAGCAACAAGCGATTGGCCGGGTAATCGTCGACCACCAGAATCCGCAGAGGGCAAGTCCTTGCCTGTGATTCGCTCCCGGAGTCTTCAATACCGGGCAGCGCGTGCAACGCGATCGCCTCAAAACTGATCTCCACACGCGTGCCACGCCCCAGAACGCTGTCGAGCTGCAAGTGCCCGCCCATCATTTCGCACAACGTACGGCTGATCACCAGCCCCAGGCCGGACCCCTGTCGCCCTGATTGCGGACTTTTGCCGGCTTGCACGAACGGGCTGAACAAGCGTCGCTGGTCAAAGTCGCTGATGCCCACCCCACTGTCCTCTATGCGCACACTGATCGCGAGGCGGTTCGGCGGCGCAGGCACGACCTGTAACTTCAGACTGACCTCGCCTTCGTGGGTGAACTTGATGGCGTTGCTCAGCAGATTGGACAGCACCTGCTTGAAACGTGTGGGGTCGATCAGCACGTCGCGATCACTGTGCGGGTCCAGTTCGACGCGCCATTGCAGATTTTTCTGCCGCGCCAGACCTTCGAAGACCCGGCACACGGACATCACCAGCGCATGCAGATTGGTCCGCTCCGGTGTCAGCGACAGGTGCCCTGACTCGATGCGGGCGATATCCAGAATGTCGCCGATCAATGCCAGCAACTGTTGCCCGGCATTGGACGCCACTTCGATGGCTGCGCGGTCGGTCACGCCCTCATCGGCCCGCTTCAGCGCCAGTTCGAGCATGCCGATCAAGGCATTCATCGGTGTGCGGATCTCATGGCTCATGGTCGCCAGGAACGTGGTCTTGGCCCGGTTGGCATCGTCGGCGGCGTCCTTGGCCTCCTGCAATTGCTGAAGCCACTGCTGGCGCTGGCGAATCTGCCGGCGCTGCCAGGCAATCCCGCCCAAGGCCAAAACAAGCAGGGCACCGGCGACGGCGAACGCCTGGAAAATGGTCTGACGGTGACGCAGCCAATAGCTCTGCTCCACCATCAAGTCATTGCGCCAGGGCAGTGTCAGCTCTTCGATTTCTTCAGGCGGGATACTCAGCAATGCCTTGTCCAGGATCGAATGCAATTCGGTCGCCTCGCGACTGGTCGCCAAGGTGCTGCGTGCCGGATCGGTGCCCACCGTGCTGGTCACTTGCAGGCGATCGCGGTATTGCCGGGAAATCAGGTAACGGGCACCGATCAATGAATTGATACTGCCATCGGCCTTGCCCTGGGCGACCATTTCCATGGCATCCGCCGACAGGGGCGCATCCACCGAGCGGATCAGCGGGAAGTGTTGCCGGACGAACTCGCCGGCCACATTGCCGAGGGTCATCGCCAGGGTTCTACCGGCCATCTCATCAAGCGTTCCGGGACTGTCCGGCGCCACGCGGGTGACCAGCACGGAAGGGCTGGTCAGGAAGGCCCGGGTAAACAGCAAGTCCTCTTCTCGCCGGGAGCTGAGGCCGATGCCGGCCAGCACATCGACCTCACCGCTTTTAATGCCCTTGACCATCTCGGCAACCGATTGCATGGCACGGATATCGAATTGCAGCCCGGTACGCAGGGTGATTTTCGTCAACACATCGACCCCGATCCCGCGGTACTTGCCCTCACTGTCGATGAAGGTGATCGGCGGAATGTTCTCGTTGATCGCCACACTGACGCGCGGGTGTTGATCGAGCCAGCGTTGCTCAGCCACGCTCAGTTGCAGCGATTGCGTGCCCGGCATCGACACCCCGCTCGCCCCCCAACGCCGCAGGATGTTCATTTGCTCATTGGTCGTGATCGCCGCCAACGCCTGGTTGACGATGCGCAACAACCGCCGGTTATCCCTGGCCAGGGCAAAGGCGAAGCGCCCCGACTCCATGCGCGAAAAGTCGGCCAGTTGAACATTGTTAAGATAATTTTTGCGAATCAGGTAGTGGGCGCTGATCGCATCGCCCAGATAGACATCCGCCTGCCCGAAGGCCACCGCGCCTACCGCCGCCAACGTCGAAGGGAAAAGCTGAACACGAGCCTCGGGATAGAATTGCCGCACGTATTGTTCGGGCAAGTAATGGTACAGCGTTGCCAGCCGCTTGCCGGCCAGTGTCGGGGATGGCAATTGCGGCGCATCCGTGCGGGTGACCAGGACCGGTTGATCGACCGCATAGGCGCTGGACATCTGTAGCTGCGAATCTCGCGCCTCATAGCTGTTGGCCGTTCCCAACAGATCCGCCGTCCCTTGCTTGATCGCCTCGACCGCCTCTGCTCGCGACTCGTAGCGCTGCACTTCGACCTCCACCTGCAACAACTGCCGGAGCAGGCCGGCGTAGTCCGCCGTCATCCCTTCAAGCGCCTGGCCAGTGGTGGTGATATCAAAGGGAGGGTAATCAGGGGCCGAGACGGCCAGTACCAACCGCTCCTTTTGCCGCAACCAACGAGCATCGTCCTGGGTCAGTTTGACGCTATAGCCTTCGGCACTGGAGCGTCCCAGCAACGTCAAGGCCTGGGGCTGCGCGCTGACAGTCGTTGCCCATAGGCAAATGCCCAGTACCAGCAGTTTTTTCAGGTAGCGCAGGTGTCGGAGGCTGTTCATTCAGATCAGGTGATTACGCAGGGCAAGATCACGCAGATGCACCGGCGACTCCACGTTGAGTTTTTCGATCAAGCGGGTTTTGTAGGTGCTGACGGTTTTGTGGCTCAAATGCAGATCTTCGGCAATGGACTTGTTGCTCATGCCCCGGGCCAGGTATTGGAAGATGGTCAGTTCACGGTCCGACAGGTTGTCGATCATCTGCTTTTCGCTACGCTGAAACGAGTTCACCGACACCGAGCTCGATGGGAGCTGGGAGAAATAGGTGTATCCCCCCCTCACGGCATGGACGGCTTTTTGCAGATGCTCCAAATCGTTGGTCTTGGCGACATAGGCCGCGGCACCGGCGCGCATGCAGCGATCCTGAAAGAATTCCGCTCGCTTGGACGTAAAGATCACGACCCGGCAGCCCGATTCGCTGGCCTGGATCCGCGCCAGCACTTCCAGCCCGTCGAGATACGGAATGTCCAGGTCCAGCACAACCAGATCCGGACTGTATTCACGAATCGCCGGCAAGACCTCGTTACCGCTTTCAGCTTCGTGGATGCACCTGAATCCTTCCTGCCTGAGTACGATTTTGACCGCGCCGCGAATCACCGGATGATCGTCCACAATCAGCACTGACTTCATGGCAACTCCTGGGCAAAAACTCGACGATGGGGGCAAGGTCCGAAATAAACGCAGTGGCTGCGCATAGACTCTTGCACGGAAAACCGGGTGGAACTACCTGACAGAAATGACAGTGCCGACGAACGGTGAATACAGATCCGCGAGCTTCATCACGCGCTGGATCGAGGTCAAATCCGGCAACAAGGCATGGCTCACCTGAACCTTTTGCTGCTCACAGGCGGGGAGCGGAGGCAGCCCCGCCTGCCGACCGTCGTAGATCAATACGCGCTTCAATTGAGGATGATCGAGGCAGAAATCCAGCAGATTTAGCCTGCTGCCCGTAAACGCGGCATTGATGACCAGCAGGTCGAATGGCTGGCTGGCGTAGTCCGCCAACGCCAGCAACTCTTCCAGGCTTTGCACCGGTGCCACCCGGAAATAACCGAGTTGATTGAACCAACGCTCGATGCGCAGCCGGTTAAAGTGTTGTTCGTCCGCGATCAGGATGCGTAATGACTTGTTCGACAACAGGGCCTCCCGCAAGCAGGTCCAATAAATGAGGGCGCAAGGCTACGGAAGACCTCCAGGGGTTTCTGTAGGACTTTTCCGAAATACCACGCCCCCATCTGGACGCAATGCTTCGTGCGGATGGCGTCGGTGATGCTGCCCACTGGTCCAGGGAGTAAACCCGGCCCTTTGTGGGAGCGAGCCTGCTCGCGATAGAAGTCAACGATAACGCGGGCTCTCTGAATGGTTGCGGTGTGCCAACGTTTTTCGCGAGCAGGCTCGCTCCCACAAAGAAACGGGCAGCATCATTGCCAGCCAAACCTCCGGATGTAAAACCCTTTCACCGCCTGTGTCAGGCCCATGTACGCCAGCAGGATCGCCGGCAGGAACACGAAGTACAGCGAGGGCAACGCCTGCAGTTTGAAGTAGTGGGCCAGCGGCCCCATCGGCAGGAAAATCCCCACGGCCATGATGAGTCCGGTCATCACCATCAGTGGCAGCGCCGCGCGGCTTTGCAGGAACGGTACCTTCGGCGTGCGGATCATGTGCACGATCAACGTCTGGGTCAGCAACCCGACCACGAACCAGCCGGACTGGAACAGGGTCTGGTGGTCCGGGGTGTTCGCATCGAAGACGTACCACATCACCGCGAAGGTGGTGATATCGAAGATCGAACTGATCGGCCCGAAAAACAGCATGAACCGACCAACATCCGCCGGCTGCCAGCGTTGCGGTTTTTTCAGCATCTGGGCGTCGACGTTGTCAAACGGGATGGCGATCTGGGAAATGTCATAAAGCAGGTTCTGCACCAGCAGATGCATCGGCAGCATCGGCAGGAACGGGATGAACGCGCTGGCCACCAGCACCGAGAACACGTTGCCGAAGTTGGAACTGGCGGTCATCTTGATGTACTTGAGCATGTTGGCGAAGGTCCGCCGTCCTTCCAGCACGCCCTCCTCCAGCACCATCAGGCTTTTTTCCAGGAGGATGATGTCCGCCGCTTCCTTGGCGATGTCCACGGCGCTGTCCACCGAAATGCCAATGTCGGCGGTACGCAGCGCCGGCGCATCGTTGATGCCGTCGCCCATGAATCCGACCACGTGACCGTTACCCTTGAGCAGGCGCACGATGCGTTCCTTGTGCGACGGCGTCAGTTTGGCGAAGACATTGGTGTGCTCCACCGCGACCGCCAGTTCGTCATCGCTCATGCGCTCGACGTCATTGCCCAGCAGAAGGCCTTGCTGTTCCAGCCCGACTTCGCGGCAGATCTTCGCGGTCACCAGTTCGTTGTCGCCAGTCAGCACTTTCACCGCCACGCCGTGTTCCGCCAGGGCTTTGAGCGCCGGTGCCGTGCTTTCCTTGGGTGGATCGAGGAATGCGACGTAGCCGATCAGGGTGAGTTCCTGCTCATCCGCCAAGCTGTAGGCGTCGCGTCCTGCACTCATTGGCCGCGCGGCCACCGCCACTACCCGCAACCCTTCGGCATTGAACGCGGCAGTGACCTGGCGAATCCGCGCCAGCAGTTCCTCGCTCAACGCTTCATCAAACTCGCCGTGACGCACCCGCTTGCACACCGCCAGCACCTCCTCGACGGCGCCTTTGCAAATCAACAGGTGCGGTTGCTCACGTTGGGCAACCACCACCGACATGCGCCGACGGGTGAAATCGAACGGGATTTCGTCGACCTTGCGAAACGCCGTGCCGACTTTCAATTGCCGGTGGATTTCCACGTGTTCGAGTACCGCAACATCCAACAGGTTTTTCAGGCCTGTCTGGTAGTAACTGTTGAGGTAAGCCATCTCCAGTACATCATCGGAATCATTGCCCCAGACATCGACGTTGCGCGCCAGGAAGATCTTGTCCTGGGTCAGGGTGCCGGTCTTGTCGGTACACAACACGTCCATGGCGCCGAAGTTCTGGATCGCATCCAGGCGTTTGACGATGACTTTTTTGCGCGACAGGAACACCGCGCCCTTGGCCAGGGTCGAGGTGACGATCATCGGCAGCATTTCCGGGGTCAGGCCCACGGCAATCGACAGCGCGAACAGCAGGGCCTCTGTCCAGTCACCCTTGGTGAAACCGTTGATGAACAGCACCAGCGGCGCCATGACAAACATAAATCGGATCAACAGCCAGCTGACTTTGTTGACCCCGTTCTGGAACGACGTCGGTGCGCGGTCGGTGGCACCCACCCGTTGCGCCAGCGCACCGAAATAGGTGCTGTTGCCAGTGGTGAGGATCAGCGCCATGGCCGTGCCGGACACCACGTTGGTGCCCATGAACAGAATGTTGTCCAGGTCCATTGGATTGAGGGTGTCGCTGCCCTGCAGACGGGGGAATTTTTCCACCGGCATCGATTCGCCGGTCATGGCCGCCTGGCTGACGAACAGGTCCTTGGCGCTCAGCACCCGGCAATCAGCGGGAATCATGTCGCCTGCGGACAACACGATCAGGTCCCCCGGCACCAGTTGCTTGATGGGCAATTCAAAGCGCTGGGCACCGTTGTTCTCCGGATCCCGACGCAGCACCGTGGCGGTGTTGCTGACCATGGCCTTGAGGGCATCGGCGGCCTGGTTGGACTTGGCCTCCTGCCAGAAGCGCAGCAAGGTCGAGAGCACCACCATGGAAAAAATCACGATGGCGGCTTTCATGTCTTCGGTCAGCCAGGAGATCACTGCCAGCAAGGTCAGCAGCAGGTTGAACGGGTTCTTGTAGCAGTGCCACAGGTGCGTCCACCACGGCAGCGGCTGTTCGTGCTCGACTTCGTTGAGGCCGAACCGGTCGCGCAGTGCTTCGGCTTCCTGTTCGCTCAAGCCATCGGTGTGGCTGCCCAGTCTGTCAAGCAACGGACCGGTGTCGCTGCTGGCGGCGTTGACCAGGATTTGCGCCAGGGTCGGCGGCACCTCGCGGCTGACCGTGGTGTCGGTGAAGGTTTCCAGCAGCGCCAGGCGGCGGAAGTGCCTGGCAATGTGGCGGGTGCGCAGGAATCCGGCGAAAAATTCCTTGAGCAGGGTCAGGTTCATGGCAGTTCCCCCCAGGGTCAGCCGGGAAACCGTCGAGCAGGCGTGTCGGTGCGCCGCGATGACGACAAAGAGTCGAACATCACGCACGGTTCAGCGTCGATGAGAGGGACGTCGGGACACGGTCCGGGAATGACCGTGATCGGGAAGCCGCTGCTCGCTTTTACGGCGAGACAACGGCACAAAAAAGACTGCGCGTTATCTGGCCGAGTATGTGCCGGTTATCGAAACCGGCCGACGACTGTCACTCGAACAAGTACCCACTGTGGGTCTCCGCTATTGATGAAAACGCGCGAAGCTTACGCCCCGGTTTTTGCAGAGTAAACGCGTTACAAAGTTTTGCAGGGGGAATCGCGGGGTTCTTCAGGAAGGGTTCAGGATTGAAGAATGTCAGTGTTTTCCGTGGCCCCTTCGCGAGCAGGCTCGCTCCCACAGGGGGTCTTCAGTGAACACGGAATTCGTGTGCGACAAAGATCCATTGTGGGAGCGAGCCTGCTCGCGAAAGCGACCTCACAGGCGCCTTAAATCTCAGCTGGCAGTCGCCAGGAGCAAATCCACCACCGAACGGCTATGCCCTCGATGCTTGCCATGGTCATACAACGACCCGGCAATCTCATCGGCCCGAATCGGCAGGATCGACAGCAAAGTGTCGCTCAAGCCGTGACTGGCCTGGCAGAAGCCCTGCATATAGATGCCAGCCTTGCAGCGCTCATCGGTGATCAGCTTGTAGTGGCGGTCGACTTCGAAATCGCCCAGGTACTGCGCAAGCGGGCCCAGCAACTTCCGGTGCATCTGGCGCTCGTAACCGGTGGCCAGGACCACGGCATCGTAGTGACGCACCGTGACTTCGCCGGTGGCGTTGTTGCGCACGGCCAGTTCGATGCCGCGCTCGGTGGCGGTGGCTTTTTCGATCGTGGTCAGGGTACGGAACACGTGGCGCGCGATGCCCGACACTTTCTGACGGTAGAAAATGCCGTAGATGCGTTCGATCAGGTCGATGTCCACCACCGAATAGTTGGTGTTGTGGTACTCGTTGACCAGTCGCTCACGCTCGCTGCTGTCCTGGTTGAACACAAGGTCTGTGAACTCCGGCGAAAACACTTCGTTGACGAACGGGCTGTCATCCGCCGGTTTCAGCGCCGAGCCGCGCAGAATCATGTCCACCTGCACCGACGGAAAGCTGTCGTTGAGGTCGATGAAGGCTTCCGCCGCACTTTGCCCGCCACCGATGATCGCGATGCTCATCGGTTGGTTGTTCACGCACGGCTGCTTGGCCATCTGCGCCAGGTACTGCGAGTGATGGAACACGCGACCGTCATCCTTGAGCGCCTTGAATGCTTCGGGAATCCGTGGGGTGCCACCGGCGCTGACCACCACCGAACGGGCGGTGCGCACATGTTGATGGCCTGTGGCATCGCGGGAAATCACCCGCAGCGCTTCGACCTGCTCCTTATGCAAAACGGGTTCGATAGTCAGCACTTCTTCGCCGTAGCGGCTCTGGCTTTCGAACTGCCCGGCGACCCAGCGCAGGTAGTCGTTGTACTCCATGCGGCACGGATAAAAGGTGCCCAGGTTGATGAAGTCCACCAGACGACCGTGGGCCTTGAGGTAATTGACGAACGAGTAAGGGCTCGTCGGATTGCGCAGGGTCACCAGGTCCTTGAGGAAGGAAATCTGCAGTTCGCTCTGGGTCGACAGGGTATTGCCGTGCCAGCTGTAGTGAGCCTGCTTGTCGAGGAACAGTACATCCAGCTCGCCCTGGGTCGGTCCGCGCTCTTGCAACGCGATGGCCAGTGCCAGGTTGGAAGGGCCGAAACCAACGCCGATCAGGTCGTGAACGAGGGGCGATGCAATTGCCTGTGTCATTTCCAGTGTCCTCTGGATGAACCCCACCGCTGCGGGGAATAAACCTAAATGACCTGACCGGCCTTGGACAGGACAGCAGATCGTCTGTTGATTAGGAACGAGGACAGTGAAATGAAATTTAACGAAGTTTTCACAAACCGCTGGGGATCAATGTGCATCCCATTGGCGCATGCGCACCCGGCAATGCTTCATCGCATTGACGATGTGCTTCTCCACCAGCGCCTTGGAAATACCCAGGCGTTCGGCGATCTGCGGGTGCGACAGGCCGTCGAGCTTGCGCAGCAGGAAACTCTCGCGGCACAGCCGCGGCAGTTCCGCCAGCGCGCGTTGGAGCATGTCCAGGCGCTGGCCGTGATCGAGGTTGCTTAAAGGAGAGGGACTGAAATAACGCTCTTCAGTGTCCAGTACGTCCAGTGGCTCGACCTGGCGCAAGGCATTGCGCCGGTGATCGTCGATCACCAGGTTCAGTGCGGTGCGATAAAGGAATGCGCGGGGCTGTTCGATCGGCGTGTCGCTGGAGCGTTCCAGGACGCGCAGATAAGCGTCATGCACCACATCTTCGGCCACCTGGCGGTTGCCGAGCTTGGCGTTCAAAAAACACACCAGCTCTCGATAGTAGTTTTCCAACATGACTCCCGTCCGCACGGGTGCGGTTTCTGTCCTTGAGCCTTACTTCGCGGTCACAAAACAGGCAGTGGCACGATAGTGGCAATTGAGGTGCGTAATTTATAGTAATTCTCATATAGATTTAAAGTGTTGCTTTGTGTTGGCCGACAAATTGTCGCTGACTATGGGCTTAGCGCTGTTCGTGAAGGCGGCCTGGTAGCCGACCTTTGGTTTGTTGACCGGGTACATATCCGTTTCTGCGGTAACGGCCACTTATGGTTTCGCCCTTACGGCGACTCACTTTTTCAAACGCCAAAAAGTAAGCAAAAGGCTTTGCCCCAGCGTACGGCACCTCGCTGAGGCTCGGTGTTCCCTCGCTACGGTGTCCATCAGGGGGCATCGCCTACGGTTTGCTTCGCTGCACCTCCTCTCGATGTGTGCGGCTTCGCCGCACGGCGCTACGCGCCTACCCCCCTGATGAACACCTACGCTCGGCCTGCCGAAGGGGCTAAAGATCAAAAGCCAGATCAAGATCAAAAGCCAAAGCCAAAGCCAAAGCAGATCGGGGATCCCTGTAGGAGCGAGCCTGCTCGCGATGGACGACGGAACACCACGGGGTGTCAGACTGCCAGCGTTATCGTTGACGACCATCGCGAGCAGGTTCGCTCCTACAGGGGCCCGCGCCAGCAGTCAGGTCGAGTGTCAGCTCGCCTCGGCGGATTTTGATCTTGATCCACCCGCCCCTTCGGGAGGCTGAGTGGAGGTGTTCATCCGGGGACTGGCGCACAGCGCCGTTCGACGCAGTCGAACACATCGCATGTAGGTGCCAGCGAAGCCAACCGGAGGGCGATGCCCCCGGATGAATGCCGGAGCGAAGGAACGCCGAGCCTTAGCGAGGGGCCGGACGCTCGGGGCGAGCCTTTTTTTGCTTATCTTTTTTTTGGCGTTTGAAAAAAAAGTAAGTCGCCGTAAGGGCGAAACCGCCAGCAGCCGTTACCGAAGAAATGGATATGTACTTGATCAAAAAAACAGGTCGGCTACCAGGCCGCCATCGCGAGCAGGCTCGCTCCTACAGTTGATCGCGGCAGGTGTATCACCATATTTCCCTGCCTAAATTCCCAGGGTGTTTCAACGTTTACAGGACAGCTCCCCGTCCCTGCCGTTCTGGAACCCTGCATGAAACGTCCCCGTCAGACCCGACGCGCCCTGCTTGTCGCACTCAGCCTGATCCCCGTCATTGCCGTCGCCGCCTGGCAGATCATCCCGCCCGGCCGTGACCAGTTCGCCACCGTGCAAGTCAGCCGCGGCGATATCGAAAGCAGTGTCACGGCATTGGGCACCCTGCAACCGAGGCGCTACGTCGACGTCGGTGCCCAGGCGTCCGGGCAGATCCACAAGATCCATGTGGAAGTCGGCGATGTGGTCAAGGAAGGCCAGTTGCTGGTGGAAATCGATCCGTCCACGCAACAGGCCAAGCTCGACGCCGGACGTTACTCCATCGAAAACCTCAAGGCGCAGCTCCAGGAACAACGGGCGCAACATGACCTCGCCCAACAGAAGTTCCAGCGCCAGCAGAACCTCAAGGCCGGCGGCGCCACCCGCGAAGAAGACGTGCAGACCGCCCAGGCCGAACTGCGCGCCACCCAGGCGCGCATCGACATGTTCCAGGCACAGATCCGTCAGGCCCAGGCCAGTCTGCGCAGTGATCAGGCCGAACTTGGCTACACGCGAATCTACGCGCCGATGTCCGGCACCGTGGTCGCCCTCGACGCCCGTGAAGGCCAGACCCTCAATGCCCAGCAACAGACGCCGTTGATCCTGCGCATCGCCAAGCTGTCGCCGATGACCGTGTGGGCCGAGGTTTCCGAAGCCGACATTGGCCACGTCAAACCCGGAATGAACGCCTGGTTCACCACCCTCAGCGGTGGCACCCGGCGCTGGAAAAGCACCGTGCGGCAAATTCTGCCGGTGCCGCCCAAGCCCCTCGACCAGACCACCCAGGGCGGCGGCAGCCCCGCCAGCTCCAGCAAAAGCGGCAGCGCCCGGGTGGTGCTGTACACCGTGTTGCTCGACGTCGACAACGCCGACAACGCACTGATGGCGGAAATGACCGCGCAGGTGTTCTTCGTCGCCGATCAGGCCAAAGACGTGCTGACTGCACCGATTGCTGCACTGCAATCAGGTACCCAAACGCATAGCCAGACGGCACAAGTCGTCGCGAAAAACGGCAGCATCGAACAACGCAACGTACGCACCGGCATCAGCGACCGCCTGCGGGTGCAGATCCTCGACGGGTTGCAGGAAGGCGATCACCTGTTGATCGGCCCGGCCGACGGGAGTGGCGGTTGAATGCAGACGCCCCTGATCGAACTGTCGGACATCCGCAAGGCCTACGGCGGTGGCGACGCTCCTGAAGTTCATGTGCTGCGCGGCATCGACCTGTCGATCCATGCCGGGGAATTCGTGGCGATCGTCGGCGCCTCCGGTTCCGGCAAATCGACGCTGATGAATATCCTCGGCTGCCTGGACCGTCCGACGTCAGGTGAGTATCGCTTCGCCGGGGAAAACGTCGCTGCGCTCGACACTGACGAGCTGGCCTGGCTGCGTCGTGAAGCCTTTGGATTCGTGTTCCAGGGTTACCACCTGATCCCGTCGGGCTCGGCCCAGGAAAACGTCGAGATGCCGGCGATCTACGCCGGTACTCCGGCCGCCGAACGCCATGCCCGCGCCGCGGCCCTGCTCGACCGCCTGGGCCTGGCCACGCGCACCGGCAACCGTCCGCACCAGCTCTCCGGTGGTCAGCAGCAGCGGGTGTCCATCGCCCGTGCCTTGATGAACGGCGGTCACATCATCCTCGCCGACGAACCCACCGGCGCCCTCGACAGCCACAGCGGCAAGGAAGTCATGGCGCTGCTCGACGAACTGGCGAGCCAGGGCCATGTGGTGATCCTGATCACCCACGACCGCGAAGTCGCGGCGCGGGCCAAACGCATCATTGAAATCCGCGACGGCCTGATCATCAGCGACAGCGCCAGGGACAACCCTGCCGTACAACACTCTGCCAATGCCGGCGCCTTGCAGGCCGTGGATTTGCGCAAGCGCCTGAGCGAAGGCGCGCAAGCCAACGGCGCCTGGAAAGGCGAACTGGTCGATGCCGTGCAAGCAGCCTGGCGTGTAATGTGGATCAACAAGTTCCGCACCGCGCTGACCCTGCTCGGGATCATCATCGGCGTGGCCTCGGTGGTGGTGATGCTGGCCGTCGGCGAAGGCAGCAAGCGCCAGGTCATGGCACAAATGGGCGCGTTCGGCTCCAACATCATTTACCTCAGCGGCTCGGCGCCCAATCCGCGAACGCCGCAGGGCATCATCACCCTGGATGAAGTCAGGGCCGTGGCGAGCCTGCCGCAAGTGATGCGGATCATGCCGGTCAATGGCCAGGAAGCCGGGGTACGTTTCGGCAACCTCGATCACTTGAGCTACGTCGGCGGCAACGACACCCATTTCCCGGCGATCTTCAACTGGCCGGTGGTCGAAGGCAGCTACTTCACCGAGGCCGACGAGCGAAACGCCGCGGCGGTGGCGGTGATCGGCCACAAGGTTCGCACCAAACTGCTCAAGGACGTGGCCAACCCTATCGGCCAATACATCCTGATCGAAAACGTGCCGTTCCAGGTGGTGGGGGTGCTGGCGGAAAAAGGCGCCAGCTCCGGCGACTCCGACAGCGACGACCGCATCGCCATCCCCTACTCCGCGGCGAGCGTGCGACTGTTCGGCACTCATAACCCCGAGTACATCGCCATTGCCGCCGCCGATGCGCGCAAGGTCAAGGAGACCGAGCAAGCCATCGAACAGCTGATGTTGCGCCTGCACAACGGCAAGAAGGATTTCGAGCTGACCAATAACGCAGCAATGATCCAGGCCGAAGCGCGCACGCAAAATACCCTGTCGCTGATGCTCGGCTCGATTGCCGCGATTTCGCTGCTGGTGGGCGGCATCGGCGTGATGAACATCATGCTCATGACCGTGCGCGAGCGGACCCGCGAGATCGGCATTCGCATGGCCACCGGTGCCCGCCAGCGCGACATCCTGCGCCAGTTCCTCACCGAGGCGGTGATGCTTTCGGTGGTCGGCGGCCTGGCCGGGATCGCCCTGGCGCTGATCGTCGGCGGCGTGCTGATCCTCATTGAAGTCGCCGTGGCGTTTTCCTTGATAGCGGTACTCGGCGCCTTCGGCTGCGCCCTGGTCACCGGTGTTGTCTTCGGCTTCATGCCGGCCCGCAAAGCTGCCCGACTCGACCCGGTCACGGCCCTTACCAGTGAATGATCTCTTGATGAAGCCGCAACTGAGTTTGCTCACCCTCTGCCTGCTTCTGGGTGCCTGTGGCACGCCTGCCCAGCGCCCGGAAAGCGGCATCGTGCCGCCCTCCTCCTGGCAATCGCCCCATGCCCAAAGCGCCGCTCGCAGCAACGCGCAATGGTGGAACCGCTTCGGCAGTCCACACCTTGCGCACCTGGTCGAACAGGCCCGCGCCGGAAGTTACGATCTGGCCGCCGCCATGGCCCGGGTGCGTCAGGCGCAGGCCGAAACGGTGGTCGCCGGTGGCTCGCAATTGCCCGAGGTGAAGGCCGGGTTGAACGCCAACCGGCAGAAGCTGCTGCGAGGCAATGGCTATAGCCAACTGGATGCCGACAGCGACAACGACGCGGTCGACTACTTCACCGCCAACCTCACGGCCAGTTACGAAATCGATTTCTGGGGCGGCCAACGCGCCTCCCGCGACAGTGCGCAATTTGCCTTGCAAGCCAGCGAGTTCGATCAGGCGACGGTGGAACTGACCTTGCTCAGTGGCGTGGCCAATACCTACGCACAAGCCTTGTCGCTGCAGGAGCAGAGCCGTATTGCCGAGCTGAACCTAGCCAACGCGCAGAGCGTGTTGCAACTGGTGCAGACCCGCTTCGATTCGGGATCGGCGACTGCCCTGGAACTAGCTCAACAGAAAAGCCTGGTGGCGGCCCAGCAACGGCAATTGCCGCTGGTGCAGCAGCAGGCCAGGGATGCCCGGATCAGTCTCGCCGCCCTGCTCGGCCGTCCGGTGCAGGACCTGTCCCTGGGCCAGGAACGCTTCGATCAACTGTCATGGCCAGCCATCGACGCTGGTGTGCCCAGCCAACTGCTGAGTCGCCGCCCGGACATTGCCAAGGCCGAAGCCGAACTGGCCGCCGCCCAAGCCGACGTTACCGTGGCCCGCGCCGCCATGTTGCCGACCGTGACCCTGAGTGCGGAAATCGGCTCCGGTGCCGATCGCGCCAACGACATCCTGCGTAGCCCCTACTACAACCTCACCGCCGGCCTTCTCGCCCCGGTGTTCAACAACGGCCGCCTCGGCGCCGAGCGCGACAAGGCCACGGCCCGTCAGGAAGAACTGCTGCAAACCTATCGCGGTGCGATCATCAGTGGCTTCGCCGACGTGGAAAAAGCCCTGAACAGCATTCGTGGGCTGGACGAACAGCGGCAGTGGCAGGGTGAGGAATTGCGCCAGGCGCAGACTGCGTTCGACATTTCGCAAAGCCGCTATCAGGCGGGTGCCGAGGATCTGCTGACGGTGCTGGAGACACAGCGCACGCTGTATGCGGCGCAGGATTTGAATGTGCAACTGCGGTTGTCGCGGTTGCAGGCGAGCATTGCGTTGTACAAGGCGCTTGGGGGTGGGTGGCAGGCTTTGTAATTGCGGTGACTATTCGGCCGTCTTCGCGAGCAGGCTCGCTCCCACAATGGGCCTATGTACATAGAACCACTGTGGGAGCGAGCCTGCTCGCGAAGGGGCCAGAACATCCAACATCACCTATCAGGCTTGACTCTGCTTGGCCTTCAAATGCCGCGCATACCAAGGCCGCCGCGGCACCTTCCGGAACAAATCCTTCAACTTCTTCTCATCCTCGCCAAAGGTAATCCGCAGCGCGAGCTTCATGGTTTCCGGGTCCATTTCCACCGACCTGCCCGCCTGCAACCCAGGCGTAGTGCTGCAACCATGGGTATCCGGTCCCAGCCACGGGTCGTCGATCTCGACCCAGCGCCCCGGGGCGAACCACGGCACGCCATTGACCTCAAGCCGGCTGACTTCCCCCGGATGAAAACGCTCATGGGCGCGGAACCAGTCCTCCAGTCGGTCGTCGATCCAGCCATGGAAATGCCAGAACACCGGGCTCACATGAGACGAAAACGGATCGCCGAGGAAGTCGTTTTCCGGGGCGAACCAGCGTGCGGAAAAGTCCGCAGGGTCGCGGGCGAACGGCACTGGCTGTCCGTTCGACGGATCGCGGGGCACCGAAGCCCAGCGCATATGCAGCCAGTCGTGCAGACCGAGTTCGACCTCTGAACCAAACTGCCCCAAGGTCAACTTGGACAGGTAACGCGGATCGCGGTACTGCGACTCCCAGACCTGGAAGTTGCTGTGATAGGTCTCGGCGGTCTTGATGTCGCTGACCCACTGCGAGTACTCGTCATCGTCCTCGGCCAACCAGGTGGGCGGCAGCGCGGTGCCGTCGTGGTTGTCGAAATAGCTGGCGAAGCCGATGCGGTCCCGGGCCAGCTCCGGTTGCGGCAAGGGGAATTGCGTCCACGACGGCAAATCCTGCAGCGAGCGCGCGGTGCCGAGCATGTGTCGGTGCATGAAGAAAAAATCCACGCCCGAACCGTTGCGATCCTTGCGCGCGCCCCGGGCATCACGCTCCTTGTCCCGCGGGCCGGGCTGCCAGCCGATGCCGCGCAAGGCATTGCGCTTGTCTTCGGGCAAGGTGTGCCATTTGTCCCGGGAGGCATGCCAGAGCTGGTGAAACAGCCGGTGTTCAGGGGACACCAGCCACGCCAACAGTGGCGCATTCAAACCGGTTCGCTCGCGGGCTTCAGGGAATACCCGTTTGACGGCGATGAAGCGATTGTCCTGGGCGGTCATCATCAATGGCCGATCCAGATCCAGCACCCGTCCGCTCAGCGAGCCGCTGCCAGCATTGCCGAACGCGGCCCAGACTTCGTCCAGGGACATGGTGAATTCGTAATCGCAGGTGCCATTGACGCTGAGCAGCCGCCAACTCAGCTGCGCTGATTTAGCACCGGCCAGATCACCGAGCACCCGATAACGCGGCGCCTCGCTGGAACGCAAACGCTCGGCAGTGTCGAGAAAACCGATCAGCCCGCGCCCCTTGTGGCCGATGTCGAGAAACACTTCCAGCCCGTCCAGCGGCAGGCCTTCAAGCCCGGCATCGCGCCCTTCGAAACGGATCTGCCAGACACCGCGCAGGGTGTCCGCCAAGCGCTGGCCGGCAACATCCGCGACATCGAACGACGCTTCGCCGGGGGTGATCGTCGGATCCGGTTTCGTCCATTGGCGATGCCCATAAAAAGCCGCTGGCACGGCAGCGCCAGTCAGCGCCAGGCCCGCCATGAACCATCGTCGAGAAATCGTCATTGCCCTACCTGTGTCAGCCATGGAAGCAGGCCTTATCCCAGCTAGAACGTTTGTTGCCCTCACAAATTTAAAAGCATCGCTGGCAAGCCAGCTCCCACAGGAATCGGTGGTGTACACAGAATGCGTGAACACCACTGGCCACTGTGGGAGCTGGCTTGCCAGCGATGAGGCCCGCACAGGCACTAAATTCCTCCCCCGCTGACTCGTTCCTCCCAGATAGCAAAGCCACCGTGGCCAACTGACTGAGACGGCAATGACAAAACCACGCTCGAAAAAGGCTCTTTTCATCGGCCTGCCGCTGGCCCTGGCGATCAGCGCCGGTGCAGGCTTCGCGGCCTGGGATTACTGGTTCAAGGACAACCCCGGCTACCCGGTCAAGGTGATGAATCAGGCCGATGAACTGCACGAGCGCCTGCTCTCGTTCGACAGCCACATCACCGTACCCATGGACTTCGGCACTGCCGGCAATGAAGCGGATAAGGACGGTAGCGGTCAGTTCGACCTGGTCAAGACCGGGCGCGGGCGCCTGTCCGGCGCAGCCCTGACGATCTTCGGCTGGCCAGAGATCTGGAACGGCCCCAACGCGCCGCACCGCCCGACTGCCGGTTTCATCGAAGAAGCACGTTTCGAACAGGAAACCCGCTACAAGATCATCACTACGATGGTCCGCGACTACCCCAACCAGGTCGCCATCGCCTACACCCCCGATGACTTCCGCCGCCTGCACGGCGAAGGCAAGTTCGCGATCTTCATGAGCATGCTCAACGCCTACCCGCTGGGCAACGACCTCAATGCCCTGGACAAATGGGCCGCTCGGGGCATGCGCATGTTCGGCTTCAGCTATGTGGGCAACAACGCCTGGGCCGACTCATCGCGACCACTGCCGTTTTTCAATGATTCCCGGGACGCCCTCGGCGGCCTGTCGGAGATTGGCAAGCAGGCCGTGCATCGCCTCAATGACCTCGGGGTGATCATCGACGTGTCGCAGATGTCGACCAAGGCTCTGGAGCAAGTCGCGCTGTTGAGCCGCACGCCGATGGTGGCGTCCCACTCCGCGCCTCGTGGCCTCGTGGACATTCCACGCAACCTCAGCGATCAGGAAATGCAATTGATCAAGAACAGCGGCGGCGTGGTGCAGATCGTCGGCTTCCCGACCTACATCAAGCCGTTGAGCCAGGCCACCCAGGACAAACTCAACGCCCTGCGTGCGCGCTTCGACCTGCAACCGCTGCAAGGCCTGGAGATGGCGCTGATGCCGGGCGACCCGGTGATCACCGTCTGGTCCGAGCAGCGTTTCGGCGAGTACGCCAGCCAGCTCTACGCCATCGTCGACGAAGAACCCAAGGCCACCCTCAAGGACTACGGCGACGCGATTGATTATGCGGTGAAGAAAATCGGCATCGACCATGTCGGCATCAGCTCCGACTTCAACGATGGCGGCGGCCTCGATGGCTGGAAGGACGTCAGCGAGGCCCGCAACGTGACCGCCGAGCTGATCAGCCGCGGTTATAGCGAGGCCGATATCGCCAAGCTCTGGGGCGGCAATTTCCTGCGGGTCTGGGATCAGGTCGAGAAGTCCGCCCGGCCTGTGGCGAAAAACTGATTCTCCCTTTGCACAAGCGAACCGAAGCCATGACCAACCGTCGTTCATTCCTCAAGCAGGCGGGCATTCTCGCCGCCGGTTTACCCCTGACTGCCGGTGTGAGCCTGCCAGCGTTCGCGGGCAACCCTGCGCCGTTGCCCAAGGGCAAATGGATGCAGTTGCGCCAACTGTTCAATCAGGACCCGGACTACCTGCACTTCGCCAATTTCCTGGTGACCTCGCATCCCACACCGGTACGCAACGCCATCGAGATGCACCGCGCCAACATCGACCGCAACCCTGGTCGCGCCATGGACTGGGACCTGCAGGAAACAGAGAAACGCGAGCACAACGTGCGGGTCTGGGCCGGTCGCTACCTCAACGCCACGCCTGAGCAGATCGCCCTCACCGGCAGCACCACCGAAGGCCTGTCGATGATTTACGGCGGTATCCATGTCCGTCCGGACCAAGAGATTCTGGTCAGCGAACACGAGCATTACTCGACCAACTACACCCTGGAATATCGCCAGCAACGCCAGGGCACGAAAGTGCGCAAGCTCAAGCTGTTCGAAAACAGCCGCGACGTTTCCGTGGACGAAGTGCTGGGCTCGATTGCCAAAGGCATCCGCCCCGAGACCCGTGTGCTGGGCATGACCTGGGTGCAATCGGGCAGTGGCGTGAAGCTTCCGATCGGCGAAATCGGCAAGCTGGTCGAAGAGCTGAATCGCCAGCGCGACGAGAAGGACCGCATTCTGTATGTGGTCGACGGCGTGCACGGTTTTGGTGTCGAGGATCTCGAGTTTCCCGACATGCACTGCGACTTCTTCATCGCCGGCACCCACAAATGGATGTTCGGCCCCCGTGGCACCGGGATCATTTGTGCCCGCTCCGCCGAGCTCAAGGACGTCACGCCGATCATTCCGACCTTCTCCGAAGCCACCACCTTCTCGACCATCATGACCCCCGGCGGCTATCACAGTTTTGAACATCGCTGGGCGGCGGACGAGGCGTTCAAATTGCATCTGGATTTGGGCAAGGCCGAGGTGCAAAAGCGTATTCACGAACTCAACACCTACGCCAAGAATCGCCTGCTGGAACAGCCGCGAATCGAACTGGTCACGCCGCAAAGCCCCGAGCTGTCCGCCGGTTTCACCTTCTTCCGGGTCAAGGAGCTGGATTGCGAGAAAGTCGCCACCGGGTTGATGCAAAACCACGTGGTCTGCGACGCGGTGGAGCGCGACGCCGGCCCCGTGGTGCGCATCGCCCCGGGCCTGCTCAACAGCGAAAACGAAATAGACCGCTTCATGGCCTTGCTCAACAAAACCGCCTGACGGCCCCTTCTTTTCTGTAGGAGCGAGCATGCTCGCTCCTACAGGGTTCGCTTCATTTAATCGAGATGACTCATGAGCTTTTATTCATTGCCTTTCTCCGCCTTGGTGGTTGCCCTCCTGTCGACGGCTACCCAAGCCGCCACCCCACCGCCCCCCGGCAAAGTCTTCAAGGACTGCAAGAACTGCCCGGAAATGGTCGTACTCCCCGCCGGCACCTTCACCATGGGCACCCCGGACGATGAAGTCGGTCGTGAGCCCGATGAAGGGCCGATGCATGACGTGACCTTTGCCAAGCCTTTCGCCATGAGCCGCTTCCAGATCACCGCCGGTGAGTGGGACAGCTACATCAAGGAAAGCGGCGTGGTCATCGCCAACGGCGATACCCGGCCCGGTCGCGAGTGCATTGCCAGCAAGCCGCGTTATCCACAGAGCCCGCGCCAGCCGGCGGTGTGCATGAATTTCGACGACGTGAAAAACTACGTCGCCTGGCTCTCGAAGAAGACCGGGCAGAATTACCACATGGTCAGCGAGGCCCAACGCGAATACGCCGCCCGTGGCGGCACCAAGGGCCCGTTCCCCTTCCCGTTCGATGAAGGCAAGGAATACAGCATCGCCAAACACGCCAACACCTACGGCCCCACGGATGGCTACAGCTACAGCTCGCCCGTGGGCAGCTACCCGCCCAACGCCTTCGGCATGTACGACATGCACGGCAACGTCTACGAATGGGTCGAGGACTGCGAGCACCCGAACTACATCGGCGCCCCCACCGACGGCAGCGCCTGGCTGGAACCCAATTGCGAAGCCGTGCGCATCCGCGGCAATGACTGGGGTGAAGCGCCGGTGTTCTCCCGCTCCGGCAACCGCAACAGCCAGTACCCGCAGGAACGCGGCGACTGGATGGGCTTTCGTGTCGTGCGCGATCTCTAACCCACACCCGTCCCCCTGTAGGAGCGAGCATGCTCGCGATGGTCGTTAACGATAACGCGGGATACCTGACTATCCGCGGTGCCTGGGCGTCCATCGCGAGCATGCTCGCTCCTACAGGGGTTGGTGACACCCTCTAAATTAACCCCACCACCAGACGTTCTACTGGGTATCTGCCTTCCGACCCAAGGAACTGTCTTCCATGACCCAGCCCACCCGAGGCGCCATCGGCGAATTGTTCGCCCTGCTCAAACCCTTTCGACTCATCGTCACCACCTCCATTGTCCTGGGCATGGTCGGCGGCCTGAGCGTCACGGTGCTGCTGGCGACCATCAACAATGCCCTGCATTCCGACAGCGGCCTGACCCAGGGCGTGGTCGCGCTGTTCGCCGGGCTGTGCCTGCTGGCGCTGGCCAGTTCGATCTGCTCGGACATCGGCACCAACTACGTCGGCCAGCACATCATCGCCAAGCTGCGCAAACAGCTGGGCGAGAAGGTGCTGTCGGCGCCGATCGAACAGATCGAACGCTATCGCAGCCATCGCCTGATTCCGGTACTGACCCACGACGTCGACACCATCAGCGACTTCGCCTTCGCCTTCGCGCCGCTGGCGATTTCCGTCACCGTGACCCTCGGCTGCATGGGCTACCTGGCGATGCTGTCGTGGCCGATGTTCCTGATCATGATCGCCGCGATCCTGATTGGCACCGCGATCCAGGCCTACGCCCAGAGCAAGGGCGTGCAGGGTTTCATGGCCGCCCGCGACGCCGAAGACGAACTGCAAAAGCACTACAACGCGATTGCCGAAGGTGCCAAGGAACTGCGCATTCACCGCCCGCGCCGCCAGCGCATGTTCACCTCGGGCATCAAGGGCACCGCCGAATTCATCTGCAACACCCAGGTGCGTTCGATCAACACCTTCGTCATCGCCAAGACCTTCGGCTCGATGCTGTTCTTCGTGGTCATCGGCCTGGCCCTGGCCCTGCAAACCTTCTGGCCGAGCGCCGACAAGACGGTGATGAGCGGCTTCGTGCTGGTGCTGCTGTACATGAAAGGCCCACTGGAGCACCTGATCAGCACCCTGCCGATCGTCAGTCGCGCGCAGATCGCCTTCCGCCGCATCGCCGAATTGTCCGAACAGTTTTCCACCCCTGAAGCGCATCTGCTGCTCAGTGATCAGGGCAACGTCAAGCCGGTCGTGCACGAACTGCAACTGGCGGATGTGCGCTACGCCTTCCCGTCGGTGGACGGTGCTGCGCCGTTCCAGTTGGGGCCGGTCAACCTGACGATCAAACAGGGCGACATCACCTTCATCGTCGGCGAGAACGGTTGCGGCAAGACCACGCTCATCAAATTGCTGCTGGGCCTGTATACGCCGCAACAGGGACAGATCCAGGTCAACGGCGAAGCCATCGACGCACAGAACCGCGACGACTATCGCCAACTGTTCACCACCATCTTCGCCGACTACTACCTGTTCGACGACGTGGTCCAGGGCGACACGCAGATTCCGGAAGACGCCAACAAGTACCTGCAACGCCTGGAGATCGCGCACAAGGTCAGCGTCAAGGACGGCAACTTCACCACCACCGACCTCTCCACCGGCCAACGCAAGCGTCTGGCGCTGGTCAACGCCTGGCTGGAAGAACGCCCGGTACTGGTGTTCGACGAATGGGCCGCCGACCAGGACCCGACCTTCCGCCGGATCTTCTACACCGAGCTGCTGCCGGATCTCAAACGCCTGGGCAAGACCATCATCGTGATCTCCCACGATGACCGGTATTTCGATGTGGCAGACCAGTTGGTGCGAATGGAGAGCGGTCGGGTGGTCACTGAGCTGACCCCCGCCTGACCACACTTTCGAGACCTTGTGCAGAACCTGTGGGAGCTGGCTTGCCAGCGATAGCGGTGGGTCAGTCAGCATCAATGTTGAATGTGATGACCCCATCGCTGGCAAGCCAGCTCCCACAGGGTTCTGGGAACTATTTGAATCCACGGGAAAATTATTTTTCCGGTTTCCCGCCAGCGCCCCGTCTTAATAATCATTCCCATTAACAAAAACTCTGCACGACACTTTTTCAGGAGCACAGGCAAGTAATGCGATCCCTTCCACGCCGCACACCTCTCGCGCTGGCCGTACAGCGTCCTTCTCTGCATCGAACCCTGTTGGCCAGTGTGCTGACCGCCACCTTGCTGGGGAGCACGATGGCCGCCGCAGCACCTGTAAAAGTGAGCATTGCCGTGCAGCCGCTGTCCAGCGCGCTGACCGAACTGGGCATGCAGACCAACCTGCAGATCCTCTACAGCCCGGATCAGGTGGCCGGCATCAAGTCCCGCGCCGTGTCCGGTTCGCTGGAGCCCTCCGCGGCTTTGGCCGAGATGCTCAAGGGCACCGGCATTTCGTTCCAGATCAACGGCAACAGCGTGACCCTGATTTCCGGTGGTTCCTCGAGCCTGCAATTGGGCGCGACCACCATTTCCGGCCAGGCCCTGGGCCTGGTCACCGAAGACACCGGTTCCTACACCACCGGCGCCACCACCACCGCCACCAAGCTGCCGCTGACCATCCGCGAAACCCCGCAATCGGTCACCGTGGTCACCCGTCAATTGATGGACGATCAGGGCGCAAAGAGCGTGGGTGATGTCCTGCGCAACACGCCGGGCGTCACCATGCAAAAGTACGACAGTGACCGTACCGAGTTTTCCGCCCGTGGCTTTGCCATCACCAACTTTCAATACGACGGCGTCAACATCCCTTACGACGGCGTTTACGGTGAAAACCCGAACAACACCGACGACGCCGCCAGCCTGGATCGCATCGAAGTCATCAAGGGCGCGACCGGTCTGATGACCGGCGCCGGTGACCCGTCCGCTACCGTGAACCTGGTGCGCAAGAAACCGACCAAGGATTTCAAGGCTTCGGTCAGCGCCACCGCCGGTTCCTGGGACAACTACCGCACCGAAGGCGACATCTCCGGCTCGCTGAACGATACCGGCAGCGTGCGCGGTCGCTTCGTCGGCGCCTTGCAGGACAAGGACTCCTACATCGACCACTACAGCCAGAAACGGGATCTGTACTACGGCATCCTCGAAGCCGACCTGACCGACGACACCCTGTTGACCCTGGGTGTGGACAAGTCCAGCGCGACCCCGCGCGGCAGTTCCTGGACCGGTAACTCGCCGTTCTTCACCGACGGCGGTCGCACCGACTTCTCCCGCAGCTTCAACCCGGGCGCCGACTGGAGCCGTCGCGATTTCGACAGCACCACTTACTTCGCCTCCCTGGAGCAAGCGCTGGCCAACGACTGGAAGCTCAAGCTCAGCCTCGACCAGAAAACCACCGATCACGACACCCAACTGGCCTCGGCCAGCGGCGGCAACCCGGACCGCGCCACCGGCGAAGGCATGTTCTTCTATTGGGGTCGCTGGGAAGGCCATCGTGTACAGAACACCGCTGACATCAACGTCTCCGGCCCCTTCTCCCTGGGCGGCCGCGAGCATGAACTGGTGGCAGGTTTCATGACCTCCCATTCCCGCCAGACCGGCGCCACCTACGACACCAGCGCCTTCGAACTGGTGCCGGGCAACATCTTCGACTGGGAAGGCCACATCGCCAAACAGGAGTTCCCGAAAAACGGCAAGTACGAGCGCACCCAAAGCCAGAACGGCCTCTACCTGGCCACGCGCCTGCGTCCGACCGACGACCTGTCGTTCATCCTCGGTGGCCGCCTGAGCACCTACAAGTACAACGAGGACTACAACTACTACGCGGACGCCAACCTGGCCGACACCCACGCCAGCTACAAGGAACACGGCGTGGTCACGCCTTACGCCGGTGTGGTCTATGACCTGGACGATACCTACTCGGTCTACGCCAGCTACACCAGCATCTACCAGCCGCAGATCTACAAGGACGCCAGCGGAAAGACCCTGGAGCCGGTTGAAGGCAACAGCTACGAAACCGGTCTGAAAGCGGCCTATTTCGAAGGTCGCCTGAACGCCAGCCTGGCCCTGTTCCGTATCGAACAGGACAACGTTGCCCAGTACGTCACCACCAACACCGACACTGGCCAGGACGTCTACAAACCAATCTCCGGCGCAACCACCGAAGGTCTGGAACTGGAAATGGCCGGCGAACTGGCCGAAGGCTGGAACGTCTCGGCCGGCTACACCTACGCCCGTACCCGCGACGAAGACGAACAACGCATCTTCGGCTTCCCGCTGGCCACCACCAAGCCGGAACACGTGATCCGCACCTTTACCACCTACCGCCTGCCGGGCGCCCTGGACCAGTTCACCGTCGGTGGCGGCGTCAGCTGGCAGAGCGCGTTCTACGGCCAGACCTTCAACCCGAACGTGGATGGCGCCGGCAACGGCTCCACGGTCAACCTCAAGCAAGGCGGCTACACCCTCGTCGACCTGATGACCCGCTATCAGTACGACGAACACCTGAGCTTCACCGCCAACGCCAACAACGTCTTCGACAAAAAGTACCTGACGGGCCTGGGCAACTTCGGCACCACCTTCTACGGCGAGCCGCGCAACTTCCAGCTGACGGCGAAGTACGACTTCTGAGTCGACTGAGCTGAAATGAAAAATGCCCGCGTTGAGAGATGCGGGCATTTTTTGTCTGTGGGATTTTTGGTGATTGTCAGTCAGTCTTCGCGAGCAGGCTCGCTCCCACAGGGGATCGGTGGTGAATGTAAATTCAGGGTTCACTGGAGATCAATTGTGGGAGCGAGCCTGCTCGCGAAGGCGATGGACAAAACACAATGAATCCGGATCAACCACCGGTTACACAGGCGACTCAATCCGATCCAACGCCCGATTCACCGCCAACTCCCCCAACATGATCACCTGGGCAATCCCCAACAACGCATTGCGACTCGTCCCCTCGATACGATCCGCCAGATCCAGGGTCATGACATTGGCCGATGCCAGCGACTCGCAGGCATGGGCCAGCAGGGTTTGCGTGTCGAGGTCAGGGTTGACGAAGAAGGTGGTGTCGAGTGTGCGGGGGGTGGCGTTGATGTCGGCGGCTGAGGGGATGCGGTCAGGATCGGTTTCCGGGGGATTGGGCGTTGGCTTGAACATAGTGAAACTCCATATGGGAACTGATGGAGCCATCACCCTCGCTACCAAACGAAGGGTGGTGACCATACGAAGGTTGGTAGACCGGCCCATATGGCAAACCCGGCGCACCCGAGGGTGCCCTGCGCATGGTCACCATAGAAAGGTGACGCTGTGCGCCATATCAGGACGGGCTACCAAACCCGATCGCTGTCTTTTTCAGCGACCGGCAAACGATAAAACCCGGCCCCAAGGCGCACAAGCCGGCGGATTCTGGCGTAACTGTAGGTAGCGGCGCAATAAACTGTGGCTTTCATCAAGTAACCGGCCGGCCTTTTAAACACGCCAAAATCTACGCGGCAAAAGCACCAGAACGCGGTCGAACTCCCCCTCTCTTCGCTCCACTGTAAAAATTCCGACAGACCCCACGCACCCGAACCATAGCCGCGTCCTACACACATCAAGGAAGCATCCTATTTCAACCGTTGTCAGCTTGCAGAAAGCTGTCGGTCGCTTGAACGAGGATGGAATGCCACCAGCCCCAAGTAAGGTCACCCCGAAATACGGCCCCGCAAGCATCCCGATCTCGGCAACATTCAACACCACTGAAATGAGCAACAAAGAGAGATGCCTGTGATGAAAATAAACAAGGAAAAAAATAATGCGATGGTTGCTCTGTATTTTGTTGCTGACATTATTCGGATGCACTTCAGCGGACAATGAAATAGCCGGAGGCAATATAGAAGCGGTCAACCATACGACTCAGGGGATTAATTGGTTGTCGGTAAATGGGTATCGCGTTCATGGCGGTGGTGGAAGTTCGTGCTGCATCATGATGCCGACCAAGTGGCGTCCCGGATTGAAGGCTCATATTGAATGGGAAGTTGATCCAGATCCATATGCTGATTCTCCGCCACTAGGAACAGATGAGTTCCGAAGCTTCATGATAAAACACAAATCGCATTACAGAATTCACAGCACCACTGTAGATATTCCAGAGTGGCCAGGTACAGAGTCGTGCGACCTGAAAGTGCATTTCTTAACCTGCAACCGTGTGAAGATTACGACTGCCTGCTCGGTACATGGACAACCAAACTACCCAATCAATGAACCCATGCAGATGAAGGAACCAACTGTATGTCCAGGAAGAAACTAAGAGTGCGGTGGTTGTTTGGCGGGTTGGCTTTGATATTGCTCGGTTGCACTTCTGCGGATAATGAAATGGCCGGAGGGAATATCCAGGCGATCAATCATACCGTGCATGGCATTAACTGGTTGTCGGTCAATGGTTACCGCGCTGACGGCGGTGGTGGGCGGTCATGTTGCATTGTCATGCCAATCAAGTGGCGCCCCGGTTTGAAGGCTCATATTGAATGGGAAGTTGATCCAGATCCATTTGCAGTCTCTCCGCCTTTAGGAACGGATGAATTCAGAGCTTTCATGATTAAACATAAGGCTAAATATAGGCATTACAGCACCACATTAAATATTCCAGAGTGGCCCGGTACGGAGTCGTGCGACTTGAAGGTTCATTTTTTTGACATGCAACCAAATTAAGATCACTACTTCGTGCTGGCCCCCTGATTCACAGCACTACCCAATCAAAGAACCAACCGAGATGAAGGAACCATCCGTATGTCAAAAATGAAAGAAAGCTCAAAGGCTAAAGCCTGGGCTCCACCAGTGTTCCCTGTAGAGGGGCGCCTTCCAGCCGATGTTCGGGCCGTCACAAACAATTATAAAAAGCACCTTTATGAGGAGAATCTTTTCCAACGGACACCTGATGCTCAAGGGCAGCACTCACAACTTTTCTGTTGTTGCCACAGCCTGCACATCAGCCTTTTTTTCGATGGCACGAACAACAATGACAACAACGACACCAAGAACAATCATCCGAGCAACATCGCCAAGCTGTTCCATGCTTCGCTTCAAGGTACTGAGGCCAAAAAAAACGGTTACTTTTCCTACTACATGCCCGGTGTTGGCACACCCTTCCCTGAAATTGGTGAGCTGGATTACAGCGAACAAGGGCTAAGGGATGCCACCGGCGGTGAAGACCGTATCAACTGGGCTCTGGTTTCCGTCTTTGACGCCTTACATACGGCGCTTAACAGGACGCCGCTATCTCAGGAGCGTCGTGCGAAAGCTGTCGAAGCCATGAGTACCTGGAAAGCCCCGCTGATGTTCGGTGTCGGCCCCAGCAAGCGGCGCCGGGTGATGAAGGAAGTGCTCGGCCCTCTGCTAGAACGCGTGGAGCGGGCCACACCCAAGGTATTGGGCGTCAAGCTGTTCGTATACGGCTTCTCTCGCGGTGCAGCCGAAGCCCGCACCTTCGTCACCTGGCTCAGCCAGTTGTTCGAAACCCCGGAGGGCGCCGAGTTGCCGTCACAAAGCCTGATCGGCCTGCCGGTGAGCGTCGAATTCCTCGGCGTGCTGGACACCGTGGCCTCAGTGGGCATCGCCCACGTAGCACCGTTTTTCTCCGGGCACATGGACTGGGCCGATGACACCCAACTGCTGCCGGAGGCGAAAACCTTCCCGAACTTCGTCAAATGCTGCCGGCATTTCGTTGCGGCTTTCGAACAGCGTGCGTGTTTTCCGCTTGATTCCATTCGCAACGAGGATGGTCAGTACCCACCTAATACCTATGAGGTGGTGTATCCCGGCGTGCACTCCGATGTCGGGGGTGGTTACCCGCAGAATGATCAGGGCAAGGCTCGCGGAGGCATCAATGAATTGGTGTCGCAGATTGTCCTGCATGACCTGTATGCCGAAGCCTTTGCGGCAGGTGCTCCGCTGCAGGTGCCAGAAGTGGCACTGCCGGAAACTCTACGCAGTCAGAAGGCGTGGCGAATACTGGAGCTGGATACAAAAGAAGAATTCGACATCAACCCCCAAGTCATCGAACGCTTTAACGCCTGGCGCCATACCCTCCCCGGCGTAACCCCCGAAGCCCCCTCCAACCCCTCACCTTCGCAATACCTGCCACAACAACTAAGCACCACAGTGGAAGACACCTTGGCCGATCAACTGGGCTGGATCACCGGCTGGCGCATTGGCCGATATGCCAACGATTCGCTGCAAGACAACGACAGCTATAAACACCAACCTTTCTTCACCCAGGCCAAGGAGGCAACAGTCGAGGAAGCCGACAGCGGGCGCGAGAATTTCAAGAAACAGCAAGCGATCGCCCTGGGTAATCGTCTGAAATCACCCGAGGCGGCAACGAATTATCCCGGCCCGCCGATCTATGAGCCGCAAATCGACAAAACCCAGCTCAGCCAGGCCGCCGCTGAGTTCAAGCGCGACTACCGGGGCCTCAAGCGCGAGCAGACCCACTGGAGCGCCGAAATCACCGATGTGCTGTTGCGCGACACGATCTACCTGCTCAACCAGAACGACGAGGCACAGGATCATGCGGCCATTCGCGAAGCGGGCGAGCGGCGAGCCAGGCAATTGTTTAGTAACGACAGGGGTACACCGAGCAAGGATCCGCTCATGACCTTGGTGGTCGCACTGCTCGATGACCAGGTGCACGACTCACGCGCCTGGTTCATGCATGAGAAGCTGAAATCACGAGAGCTGTGGGCCGGTTACTTCTTCTATCGCATGACCTTTTTCGGCAACGACAGCAGCCGCGCCCTGTCACCCGTGGTGGTGGCCGGTCGGCTATTGGGCGTGGCGATGCTGGCCGGGGCCACGGTGTATGGCATCAAGCGCGGCGGCGCGCTGGGCGGCGTCGGTGGACTGGTTGCGGGAATCGGCGGGGCGACCATCGGCTATCAGGTCATCGACAAGGCCAGCGGCCTGGCTCTGCCGTTCCTGCCCGAGGCCGAGCAACTCCTGCAACCGACCCTTCACATTGGTCAGGTGGTAACCGGGCTGAAGCAGCAAATTGTTCAGGACGACTATGCCCAGCGTATTGATCGCACCACTGCGATGTTGCGTGAGATGGGCAGCCTGTTCGAGCTTGACGAGAAGGTCGACTGATACTTGGATCATTCCCGCGCTTCGCGTGGGAATGATCTGCCGTCACCTCACAACCACCCCCGCACCCACCCCGCCACCTCCCCGTGAATCCCCTCCACCTCCCCCAACAACCCCGCCATCCGCAAGAAGTCATGGGTCATCCCCGGCTGCTGCAGCAACGTCACTTCATTCCCCGCCGCCCGCAATCGCTCCGCATACGCCAGCCCTTCGTCATGCAACGGATCATGCCCGGCCAAATACACCAGCGCCGGGGCGATGCCCGACAGATCGTCGGCCAACAACGGTGAGCAACGCCAGTCCGCAAGATCTGCCGGCGTGCGGGCGTAGTGCGCGTAAAACCAATCCAGCGTGGGAGTCTCCAGCAGGTAGCCTTCGGCGAAATCCCGGTGCGAGGCCCGATGGGTGGTGGCGTCGGTGACGGGGTACACCAGCAGTTGGGCTTTGGGTTTGAGGGCCAGTTCTTCGGGTTGGCGTACGGCGATCATCGATAGCACCGTGGCCAGGGTCGCGCCGACGCTGTCGCCGGCCAACGCCACCCGCATGGCATCCAAACCGTGGGCTGCACCTTCGCGCACCAGCCAGTTGCCGGCGTCGCAGGCGTCTTGTACCGGGGTCGGGAATTTCCATTCCGGTGCCAGGCGGTAATCCACAGTCAGCAGGGCGAAGCCGCCCTGGGCGGTCAGGCGACGGCATAGTGCGTCGTGGGAAATGAGGCTGCCGACCACGTAGCCGCCGCCGTGGAAGTAGAGCATCACCGGTTGCAGGCCATCGGCCGCCGGGCCGTTGCGATACAGGCGCGCGGGCAGGTTGTGACCGTCGCGGGCGGGGATGGTGAAGTTTTCGACGGTGATGGTGTCCAGCGGCACGTCGAGAAAGCCTGAGGCGGCTTCGAAGTCGATCCGTGCCTGTTGTGGGGTTTGTTCGTGCATGGGGCGGCTTTTGCCGGTGAGGCGGCCGAATTCGGCGAGTTCGAGGAAGGCTTCAAGTTCTGGCAGTACGGGCATGGGGAGGAATCCTTTTACACAAAGAGGTCAATGATCGGCGCTAAAACTGTGGGAGCGGGGGGGGGGGGGGGAGGGGGGGGGGAGGGAAAAACGAAGGGAGAGGGGAGGAACTCCGTCCACTGGCAATGGTACTTCACATGG
>NZ_JBPKAM010000075.1:0-32296 GCF_051216495.1 Pseudomonas baetica
CCCCCCCCCCCCCCCCCCCCTCGAGAACCCACTCCCCCCCCCCCCCCCCCCCCCCCCCCCCCTCCCCCCCCCCCCTCCCCCCCCCCCCCCCCCCCCCCCCCCCCCCCCCCCCCCCCCTACAGGGCTTCAGTGGCATGGATCAGGACAGGAAGCCACCATCCACGTTCAGTGAAACGCCGGTGGTGTAGCTCGATGCGTCGCTGGCCAGATACAGCACCGCGCCGGCCATTTCGCTCGGGTCCGCCACACGCTTGAGCGGGATCTGCGCCAGCGCGGTGTTGAGGATGGCCTCGTTCTTGACCAGTGCCGAAGCGAACTTGGTGTCGGTCAGGCCCGGCAGCAGGGCGTTGCAGCGGATGCCGAACTGTGCGCATTCCTTGGCGAACACCTTGGTCATGTTGATCACGGCGGCCTTGGTCACCGAGTAGATGCCCTGGAACACGCCCGGCGACACGCCGTTGATCGAAGCGACGTTGATGATGCTGCCGCCGCCGTTCTCGCGCATCAGCTTGCCGGCTTCCACCGACATGAAGAAATAGCCGCGGATGTTGACGTCGACGGTCTTCTGGAACGCGCCGAGGTCGGTGTCCAGCACGTTGCAGAACTGCGGGTTGGTCGCCGCGTTGTTGACCAGGATATCCAGGCGTCCGAACTGTTCCTTGATGCCGGCGAAGACCTGGCTGATCTGTTCCATTTCACCGATATGGCATGCAATGGCGGTGGCTTTGCCACCGGCGGCGATGATCGCGTCGGCCACGTGCTGGCAACCGTCGAGCTTGCGGCTCGAAACGATCACATGGGCGCCTTGCTGCGCCAGCAGTTTGGCGATGGCTTCACCGATGCCGCGGCTGGCGCCGGAAACGAAAGCGATCTTGCCGTCGAGGTCGAACAACTGGGTCTTGGACATGGGTTTCCCTTATTGAAGAGTGTTGTTATGGGGCCGTTGGCGTCGTCAGAGATCGGATTTCTGGATGACTTGCAGGCTCATCTGCTCCAGCAGTTTGTTCATGTGAATGAACTGCGCGAAGCGTTTGTCCTGGGTCTGGCCATGGTAGAAGCGGTAGTAGATCTGCTGCACGATGCCGGCCAGGCGGAACAGGCCGTAGGTGTAGTAGAAGTCGAAATTGTCGATTTCGATGCCGGAACGCTGGGCGTAGTAGTCGACGAACTCGCGGCGGGTCAGCATGCCTGGGGCATGGCTGGGCTGGCGGCGCATCAGTTGCACCGGTGCCGGGTCACCGGCTTCGATCCAGTAGGCGAGGGTATTACCGAGATCCATCAGCGGATCGCCCAGGGTGGTCAGTTCCCAATCGAGCACGCCGATGATCTGCATCGGGTTGTTCGGGTCGAGGATCACGTTGTCGAAGCGGTAGTCGTTGTGCACGATGCTGGAGGTCGGGTGATCGGCCGGCATCTTGTCGTTGAGCCAGGCTTTGACCGCTTCCCACTGCGGCGCGTCCGGGGTCAGGGCTTTCTCGTAGCGATCGCTCCAGCCTTTGATCTGCCGTGCCACGTAACCTTCGGGCTTGCCGAGGTCACCCAGGCCATAGGCGTTGTAGTCGACCCGGTGCAGTTCGACGAACTTGTCGATGAAGCTCTTGCACAGCGCTTCTGTTTTCGCTGAATCGAGCCCCAGTTCCGTTGGCAGTTCCGAGCGCAGGATGATGCCCTTGACCCGTTCCATCACGTAGAACTCGGCACCGATCACCGACTCATCGGTGCAGTGCACGTAGGCTTTGGGGCAATACGGAAAGCCGTCGCGCAGTTGATTGAGGATGCGGAACTCACGGCCCATGTCATGGGCGGACTTGGCCTTGTGGCCGAAGGGCGGCCGACGCAGGACGAACTCCTGTTCGGGGTATTCGAGCAAATAGGTCAGGTTCGAGGCGCCACCCGGAAACTGGCTGATCTGCGGCAAACCCGTGAGGCCGGGAATGTGCGCCTTGAGGTATGGATCGATCAGGCTGGCATCGAGTTCTTCGCCGGAGCGGATACGGGTGGACTGGTCAGTAAGCGCCATGCTTATCCCTTCTGCTTATTTTGGAGGCCAGACATCATTGGCTAATCTAATGGCGCGCCTTGGGCGCCACAAGTGCGAGGCGGTCTTATAGGTTAGCGTGTTGCCGGATAATCAGTGTTCCTGATGTGTGAGAAACACATGGGCGGACTATGGTTCTAAAGTGCCGATGGTATCCAGGACGGAGGTGTGAAATGGGTTGTCCGCAAGTCTGCGCCAGCGCCACTCTGCAATGCAGTTTCGGTGTAGCGCCGGCGGTGCTCAACGTGCTGCCGGTGAACCGCACGCTGGCGGGCGGCCTGCCGGCGGCGAACATCATGGACCACATACCGCTGGTGAATGTCACCACGTTCGGCATGTGCACGAGCCTGGCCAACCCGACGGTCGCCGCTGCCACGGCCGCCGCACTGGGCGTGCTGACACCGATGCCGTGCATTCCCGCCACGGCAACGCCCTGGATCCCGGGAGGCCCGCCGACCGTATTGCTGGGCGGCATGCCGGCCCTGGATGCCAACAGCACCCTGATGTGCAACTGGGCCGGGGTGATCAAGATCGTCATGCCGGGGCAGATGCAGATGCTCATTCCCTGAGCATTTGATAAAAGGCGGATTTTGCGACAGTCAAAAATCTAATTGTGGGAGCGAGCCTGCTCGCGAAGGCGGAGTGTCATTCGGCAGAAGTGTTGACGGGTAGGCCCCTTTCGCGAGCAGGCTCGCTCCCACGGGGACCTGGGTCGGCACAGGCAGCCCGACAGCCTCAGGTCCGGGCTGGATCGTTCCAGCGCTGAAACCACCAGCGCACCCTTGAAATCGGCTTGCCCTCGACGTCCAGTGGTCGGCCGTCACTGGCGTACCCTTGTTCCGGCTCAAGCAGTTGCCCGTTGAGATAGTGGGCTTGCACCGCGGGTTTGCCATTGGGATGAAAACGCTGATAACGCCCCTCGCGCACGCCATCACGGTAGAGCTCGGCTTCAGCCACTTGCCCGTCGGGGAAGAAATTCAATGCTTCGCCATGCAGCAACCCGCGCCGGTAAGTGGCCTTGCGCTGCAGCCAGCCTTCGGGCGCGTAGAAACTGGCGACGCCTTGCAGTTTGTCCTGCACGAAAGGCAGTTGTGCCGAAGGTTTGCCATTAGGGTGATAGAGCAGCGTCGTACCTTGCAGCTCGCCCTGGCGGTACTGCAAATCGGCCTGGGCGCGACCATCGTTCTTGATATGCAGCGGACCGTCGAGTTGTCCGTCGAGCAGGCGACCTTCGAGCTGTTTATCGTTCTGCTGCACATTCAGCGGCGTTGTGGCCATGGGCACCTTCCGTCAGTTGACTTGCACCAGACCGCCCTTGATGGTCAGCATGCCGCCACCATCCACGGTCTGGGAAGCCGCGGCCTTGTTGGTCAGGCTGATACCGGCATCATTGGTCAGGGTGGTGCCGGCCTTGTTTTCCAGCGATGTTCCGGCCTGGTTGCTCAATGACGTCCCGGCTTTCTGACTGAGCGACGTGCTGGCCTGGGTCGCCAGGTCCGCACCGCTCTTGATTGCGAAACTGCCGCCGCTTTGCAGGGTCAGGGTGCCGGTCACCTTGATGGTCAGGTTGCCGTCCACCGTCAGGTTGTAGTCGCCGGTGACCTTGTGCTCGTAATTGCCGCCGGTGCTGTGGTTCTGGTCAGCACCGACCTTCACCGTGCGGCTGTCCTTGACGTCGAGGCTGTCGGTACCAGTCTGGATCGTCACGCTACGGTTGCCTTTCTCCAGGGTCACGGTTTCGTCACCGTCCTTCACGGTCCGCGTACGCGCGTTTTGCACCGTGAGGGTTTCGTCGTGACCGACGGTGGCGGTGGTGTCGTTGAGTACCTTGATCGTCAGGTCTTTCTGCGCCTGCAAGAACACTTCCTCGGCGTCTTTCTTGTCCTCGAAACGCAATTCGTTGAACCCGCCACCGCCCTTGGACGACTGGGTCTTGATCCCCGATTGCGTCTGATTGGCGGGCAAGGCATAGGGCAGGGCGTTGTCGCCGTTGTAGACACAACCGGTCACCAGTGGCCGATCGGGATCGCCGTCGATGAAGGTCACGATCACCTCCTGGCCGATGCGCGGAACGAATTGCATGCCGAAGCCCTTGCCGCTCCAGGGCAGCACCACCCGCACCCAGCAAGAGCTTGTCTCATCGTTTTTGCCGTCGCGATCCCAGGGAAACTGCAACTTGATACGGCCGTATTCATCGGTCCAGATTTCCTCGCCGGACTTGCCCACCACAACCGCCGTCTGCGGATGCATCCGTGGCTTGCCCGTGGTGCGCGACGGACGAAACGGCGTGGCCTTGGGGATGGCTTCGAAACGGTTGCGGTAGTGTTCATGGCTGACGTCTTGGGTTACCCGGGTCACCACCCAGTCGATGTTCAGCGCCGCATCCTCATGGCCGACGAGGGTGAACCAATGCCCCGGAATCAACCAGCGGCAGTCGCTTTCGCCGACAAATCGCTTCTCTTCACTGCGCAATCCGTCCACCCGTTGCTTGGTCAGCGCATCGCCACGGGCCTTGGCGGTGTAACCACCGGGATGTTCATACACCGAGCGGGGTCCGGCCACGGCTTCGGCCTGGGCGTACAGCGACGTCGTCGGTGTGGTGAACTCGTAGTCCGTCGCTCGATACACCCCGGCCACCGCTTGCACACAGACCTGGCCTGCGCGAATGCCGTGCAGCTCGCGTTCGCCCAGTTGCTGGCCGAGGTAATTGACCTTGGGGCCGTTGGGAATCGGCACGAACGCATCGTTACTGTCCCCCAGCACCAGGGTGTGCTTGCCGTCTTCATGGGTGAAAAACCAGAAGATCCCTTCGTCCTCCAGCAGCCGCGAGATAAAACTGAAATCGCTCTCGCCGTACTGCACGCAATACTCCCGAGGGGTGTAACTGCCAGTGAGCGTGAGCTTGTAATCGGTGAAACCGTGGGCCTTGAAAATCGTGGTGACGATGTCCGAGGTGCTGAGGTTCTGGAACACCCGGTTGTTGCTGGCCAGGGTCAGCCACCAGAGCCAGGGTCTTAAAACCAGCTGATAGCGCTCGGCGGTGGCGTCGGCGGGGAGTTGGCGGATCTCGGCGACCAGTGCGTCCAGCGGCCGCGTCTGGGCATCGTTGTGCAGGGTAACGGTGACGTGGCTGGCGATGGCCGGGCTCAGGGCGAGAGAAGCGCCGTCGTTGAGACCGTTGAGGGTGTGTGCCCCGAGTGAGTTGAGCGCTTCCTCGCCGGACAGCGACTCAGGGTAAAGCGCCGACAGAGAGGGGGCGGTGAGTGAGAGGGTGGTGTTGCTGTCGGTGGTGCGGGGCATGAGGCTTCCTTCGTTGACCGGTCAGCATTGAACTGGCGGCTCAGTAAATATTTGCGACGTTCAGGCAACTGCTGCACGGCGTCAGATACGAACCGTATTGATCGCCGACGGCAACGTAGGATCGAAGGACGGCCTCATCATCGGAGTTGGGGAATCCGTAGAGAGACAGCTGCAATACGTCATCGCCAAAGGTATGCAAGGCACTGACGATCTTTTTCTCGGCGCAACCCGGATTAGGGTATTTGCTCATTTCTTTCAAAGTGGTGGTACAGGCGTAAATACCCGATTCGAAAGAGTACCCGGCTTGCTTCACCGCGAACTGGGTCACCTTGTGCAACCACTTGGTCACACCAAAACCACCAGCGATCGTCTTGATATTTTTTTGCAGGTCGGGTGAAACAGCGACGTACCAGTATTTGGCTCGCGAATAACACACCGCGATTACTCCGGGCTTGGTCACACCGTTGAGTTTCAACAATCCTGCGAGCGCCACGGCCACTTCGTAGGACTCATCATCCGGGCCATAGAGTCCGCCGTAATGTCGGCTGAGCAGGTCTTTCGTGGTGTTGGCGAGTGGCATGATCAGCTCCTTGTCTTGAGTGGACAGACTGACGGCTTTTGACCGGGATCAGGTGCGTTGCATCAGGCTTCAGCTAACCGCGATGGTTGAAGAGCTCGAGGTTTTTGATGAGTTCTTCCAGCATCTTCTGAATCTCCGGACCGTCAGCAGGTTGTCCGTGCTTGTAGACCATGAAATCGCCGGGAACCAGAATGCGGGGGGCCTTGAGATTGACGGTTCCCTCCAGGTCGACGTCGAGCCCTTTGATTGGGAATCCGGTGATGATTGGAGGCTTTATGCCCAGGACCAGGAAATTTTCCCGAGCGGTTTTCTGACTGAGTTCCTTGGCCAGCAGGTCGGATTGGCAAGTCAGAATAATCGCTACTTCTGCCTTGGGGTGGCGGCTCAGGGCACCCTGGTATTTCTCCAGGGCAGGGCGGGTAGCTCCGTTGTCGTAGGCCCAGCGTTTCTCTCCCAGGAATCCGAATATCTCGACGTGAGGATCCAGTACGGGGGAAGAAAGTTGCTGGCGCAGACTTTTTATTTCGGCTTCCCGCTCATCATCGATGACTCGGAAATTGGGGTGTTTGATCCGGTCGAACGCATAAATCTTCGGCGTTGATTTATAGGAAAAATACCGTCTGCCGGTATACGTGAAGGCGCTCCTGGTAAATGCCCTTGAGAACATGGTCTTAACGTCCTTTTATCCTTAACAGCCATAGTGATCGTGGGAGTCACTCCAACACCCACTCCGCCAACTTTCCCGTCACCTGCGTCATCAACACATTCTCGATATCCCGCGCCCCGGCCGCACTGCATTTGGCCAGCACTGCCTGCACAATCCCGGGATCAAAATCAAAGTGCTTGCCGGTCGCTGCCTTGTAGCGGCCACGCAGTTTCTCCAGCTTCGCCAGCACGATGCCTTCCAGCGTGGCCTCATCCAGCGGCCGATACGCCACCACGGTCATGCGTGCCAGAAACGCCGGGCGAAAGGCTTGCAGCAATACCTTGTGCAGGGCTTCGTTGCAGGCGTCGGTGCCGAGTTGCGCCACCGGTGTGTCGAGCAGCAACTCAGCGCCCACGTTGCTGGTGGCGAGCATCACGGTGTTCTTGAAGTCCACCACCAGACCGGTACCGTCTTCCATCACGCCTTTGTCGAACACGTTGTAAAAGGCTTCGAGTACGTCCGGGTGAGCCTTTTCGATTTCGTCCAGCAGCACCACGGAATAAGGTTTGCGCCGCACCGCCTCGGTGAGCACGCCGCCACTGCCGTAGCCGACGTATCCGGGCGGTGCGCCTTTGAGCTGGCTGACGGTGTGGGCTTCCTGGTATTCCGAGAGGTTGATGCTGATCAGGTTGCGTTCGCCGCCGTACAGCGCATCGGCCAAGGCGTAGGCGGTTTCGGTTTTGCCGACGCCGGTGGGGCCGACGAGCAGGAACACACCCACCGGTTTCTGCGGGTCGGTGAGCCCGGCACGATAGGCTTGCAGGCGTTGCGCGATGGTGTTCAGCGCGATGCTCTGGCCCATCACCCGCAGGCCCATGCGCTGGCCGACGGTGCGCACGGCGTGGGCTTCGTCGGCGAGCATCTTGCCCACCGGTATGCCGGTCCAGCCGGCGATCACCGCCGCCACGGTTTTGGTGTCGACCTGTTCCGGCACCAGCGGATCGTCCTGGCGAATAGCGTCGAGCCCGGCTTCCAGGCGCAGCAGTTCGGCGGCCAGGTGGTCGATGCGGGTGTCGATGGCCTCATCGGGTTTGTCGCTGTCGGCACGTTCGCTCAAGGCCAGCAGTTCACGGCGGGTGTCCAGCAGCTCACGCACCGCGACCCGTTCTTCGCCCCAGCGGGTTTCCAGTTCGCGGATGGCCTGTTCGTTGCTCACCGATTCGCTTTCCAGCCCGGTGATGCGTTCGCGATGATCGAGCCCGGTGGCCTGTTCCCGGCGCAGGCGTTCGACCTCGTCCTTCAGGCTTTGCTGACGGTGACGCAGGCTTTCCAGTGGCGGCGGTACGTCGTGCTGGCCGAGGGCGACCCGGGCGCAGGCGGTGTCGAGCACGCTGATGGCCTTGTCCGGCAACTGGCGCCCGGAGATGTAGCGGTGGGAAAGCTTCACGGCTTCGTGAATCGCCGCATCCAGCACCTGCACGCCATGGTGCTGCTCCAGTTTCGCGGCAACCCCGCGGAGCATTTCCACGGCCGTGGTTTCGTCCGGCTCTTCCACCTGTACCAATTGAAAACGGCGGGCGAGAGCCGGGTCTTTCTCGAAGTATTTTTTGTATTCCAGCCAGGTGGTCGCCGCGAGGGTGCGCAGTTCGCCACGGGCCAGCGCCGGTTTGAGCAGGTTGGCCGCGTCACTGCCACCTTCGGCACCCCCGGCGCCAATCAGTGTGTGGGCTTCGTCGATAAACAGAATGATCGGTTTTTCAGCGCTGCGAACCGCATCGATCACACCCTTGAGTCGTTGTTCAAACTCGCCTTTGACCCCGGCGCCGGCCTGCAACAGGCCCAGGTCCAGCACCCGCAAGGTAACGTCCTGCAGTGACGGCGGTACGTCTGCGGCGGCGATGCGCAAGGCCAGCCCTTCGACCACCGCGGTCTTGCCCACGCCCGGGGCGCCGACCAGGATCGGATTGTTCTGCCGGCGCCGCAGCAGAATGTCGATGCACTGGCGGATCTCGCCATCGCGCCCGACGATCGGGTCGATGCGTCCGGCACGGGCATCGGCGGTCAGGTCCTGGGTGTACTGATCGAGCACCGGGTCCTGTTTGGGTTGCGCGCTGTCCTTGGCGACAGGGCGTACACCGCCGACATGTTCACGGGATTGTTCTGTCCACTCCAGCAGGTTGGCGCGCAGGGCTTCACGGGGAATGCGCAGCAGCGATGACGCACTGTTGAGCAGCAGGCTGCGGCGTTCGTCGCGGTCGATCAGCGCCAGCAACATCAGGCCGGAGCGGATGCTCTCCAGGCCCAGCACACTGGCCTGGACCACGGCGTCTTCGAGCAGGCCGAGGGTGTGGGTCGAGATCGCCGGCGTGCGGGTGCTGCCGGATTTGAATAGCTCCAGTGCCTTGTTGATTTCGGCGCTCAGGGCGTCGCGCTCCAGGCCGAATCGCGGCAGCAGGCAGGCGAAATCTCCGCCCTCAATGTCCAGCAGCTCCAGCAACAGGTGCTCGATTTCGACGTAGTGATGACCCCGTTGCAGGCAACGTTGCGCGGCGCGTTCGAGGGCGCGGCGGCTGTCCGGGTTGAGGCGTCCGATCAGGCTGGCCAGTTCCATGTTCAGGTGATCTCCGGCTGACGAAGGCGGGTTTCGATCCGCTGTACGGCGAGGCTGGCCTGGCGATGCAAACCGCCGTTCCAGCTAAGCATCGGCGCCGTGTCGCGACCGAGTTTCAGCGGCCCGGCCCCACGCACCAGCAGCACCAGTGTGATGTCCAGGTCCGGGCCAAAATACAAGGCGCCGAGGCTGGCCAATGCCGGGTGCGCTTCGCCGTCCGGGAGAAAGCGAGCCGCTTGCGCAGAATTCAGCGGGCCAAGGGTGAGGCGGATGCCGGCGTGTTCATCCCAGACCCGCGTACCGGCCACGGCGCTGCGCCCCAATTGCAGATTGCGGCCTCCGGGTTGCAGGCGGCTACGGCTGGCGGGCGGTATGTCGCGCCAGGCCCCTACATAGGCGTGCAGGTGTACCGGCAGTTCGAACTGCTCGCGCACGATGGCGGCGAAACCGGCCAGTGAGCGGCGTCCATCGGCGAACAAGGCCGTGCACGCCAGCACGGCACTGTCGGGTATGGCCTGACGCTCCTGCAAGGCCTTGGGCAGCAAACCGGTGAGGGCCCGTAGTTGCCCATGGACCGCCGAGGCACCGGGCGGGGTGAAGCCCACGGCGATCCGGTGCTTGCGCATCACCTTGTACAGCAGGCTCAACAACCGATGCTGGAACAGATCGAGAAACTCGGCGGGCGCGTGGTCACGGACCCTGGCCCGTTGCTGCAACCATTCCTGATAAGCGTAGGGCAGGGGGCCGTCGGGTCCGCCGAGGCCAAACACCGGCGTGCTGAGCACCGGGCGTTCGCCGGGGGCTTGGCTCAGGCTTTCGACCTGACTGGCGGCGAACAGCGGCGTTAACGGACCACGTAGATGCAAGGCTTCGGCCTGGGGCGCGCTGCCGCTGCCCAGGGAGGCGGCTTGCGGATGTTCGCGCTCCAGCAGCAGCAAGGCTTGCAGCAACTCGAACGCCTGCGGATCGCGGCGTAAGCGTTGGCTCAGGCTCAGAGCGACAGAGGCATGCCGGCTTGGGGTTGCCATGCCTTGACCTCCTTGTCGGACTGCACCAGTACCGTACGCACGAAGCGGTTAGCCGTGGCATACAGGGAAAAGAACTGCGCCAGCACCGCCGAAAACAGCACGGCGCTGCTGCCGACGAAATGCTGCGGGTCAAGCTGCAGGCGCACCTCCAAGCCATTGCGCCAACCGCGCCAGGCATCTTCGCCAACATGAGCGATCACTCGTTCGCACCCCAGGCCCAGCAGGCCCTGGATCTGACGCAACGCCGAGGCTTCATCGCGCAGGTTATGCAGTTGGAGGATCTCCTTGAGCGCCTCCAGTGCCTGCGGCCCTTCGACCAGGGACAAATGATTGAGGGTCAATTGCGACACCAGCCGCCAGCGCGACTCACCGTCCAGTTGCGGCAGGCTCTGGGCACTGGGCGGATTGCGCAAACGCGCCCAGGCCACCGGCCCCGGCCGTTCGAACCCCAGGGGAGTGCCGGCCGGCAGGCTTTGTGCCAGGTGTCGATTGGTGCAGAGCAATTCAGCGGTCAGGCTGTAGTCGAACAGATCGGTCAAAGGGTTGAGGCGCGCGTCCACCAGACTCACCAGCACATCACTGCCCAAGCGATTGGGGGTCAATGCATTGACCCGTCGCGCATGCCAGTAGCGTTGTTCATTTCCACCGTGCTGCCGGCCGTAATAGGCGGGCACGCGGCGCACACCCTGGGCCGAGCTTGCGCGCACGGTGCGGATACTATGGATCTCGACGCTGTTTTCCCGGTGGCTGTCAGCGACCATACGGTACTCACTGCGGGTACCGTCCGGGCGCAGTGGCTCCGAGGTGCGTGGAAACAGGTTGATGACTGGCGTGCAGCCCAGGACGATGTCGCTGGCCTGAAGCGGCAGGCGACTGGCCGGGGCACGATCGAAGACGATGTACAACAACAGCGTTTGGTCGTTGCTGGTGGCACCGGCCAGCGGCAAATCGAAGAAGTTGAATTTCTCCGGGAAGGCAAAATATTCCGCCAGCAGACGCATGCCGGGGTGAATACCGTCTTCATCGGGCAGCAGCACTTCATCATTGGCGAAACCGACGATGTTCGGCAGACCGTTCAAGGCTTTCGGCACGCTACCCGCCGGACCCGCCAGGACCCTTACCGCATGGGCGCCGAGCAGGTCGTACAGGCAGGCGTTGGTCACCGGCGAGGCGGCCAGGTGCACGCGCAAGCGGTCGATGGCCAGTTCATCCCAGCGGGTATCCCCCAGGCAGCGCAGGCTCAGGCGCAGCGCCGAGCGGGCCTCGCTGACACCGGTCAACGCCTGGGCTTCGTCGCTGCCGAGCAACAAGGCTTCGGTGATTTCCACCGGCCACAGGTGCACCGCGGCACTGGTGCGAAAGTGGATGCTTTCCCCCTTGCTGGTGGTGACGAACAACGGTGTATCCCGGGGTAGCGGATAACCGCCGTCGAGGTTGCCTTTGCTCGGGTCGGGCTCGAACTGCACGATCGCGCAAGACGGCAGTGGGCGCATGGCCAATGGATAGAGCTGCTCCAACAGCGCGTCGCTGAACTCAGCGTAATCGTCATCGAGCCGTCGCTGCAAGCGCGCCGCCAACAATGCGAAGCCTTCCAGCAAACGTTCGACATGCGGGTCGGGACACTCGTCCGGGGACAGTTCCAGGCGTCGGGCGACCTTGGGGTAGCGTTCGGCGAACTGACTGCCGGCGTGCCGTAGCCAGGTCAGTTCGCGCTGGTAGTAGTCGAGCAGTTGCGGGTCAATCGAGTCGCTCATGGTGCACCTCCAGAGCCTCGCCGGCTTGCGCGATGACAAATGCCACCGGCCAGTGCTGTCGGCCGCTGCGCAATTGACCGAGCAGGCGAATGCTCAGTTGCTGGGGTTGCCCCGGGAGTGGATCGATCTGAACCTCGGCCAACAGCAGCCGTGGTTCGAAATGCTCAATGGCCGCACGGACTTCCCGCGCCAACTGACGACGGTCATCGCTGCGCTGCTGTTGCAGGGCGGTCCAGTCAGCGATGCCGTAGTCGAGGATGCTCGGCGGGGTGGTCAGCGTGTGAGGGCCGCGGCGGGTGTTGAACAGACGCAACAACTCCGTGTGCACCGAGTCGAGCAGGTCCTGGCGATCGAACACCTGCGCGGTATCCGCCTCGCTTGAGGCCAGGCGCTCGAACAGCGGGGGGAGAATGCCGGTGCCTGCCATGGCCGCCGCGTCCGCTTACTTGGCCAGCTTGTTGGCGGCCATGTCCCAGGTCGAGGCCGCCGTGCCTTCCTTGGTACCGTCGTCTTTCTGCGCCGTCAGCTCCCATTTGATTTTGGTGAAGTTCAACGACAGGGTTTCAACCGGTTTACCACCGGTGCCGCCGCTGACGCTGACGTTGGACAACACCACATTGGTCAGGGTGTAGGTGATGAAAGGCAACAGCTTGCCATCGCCTTCGGCGGCGTTGCGCCCGACGATGACCTTGGCTTCCGGGATCGGTTTGCCGGCGCAGCAGTACTCGTTGAGCGAGGGCGTCGAACTGTCGACGAACTTGGTCAGGGTGAACTCACCGATGTGCGGCTTGCCGGAAGTGCGCTCCGAGTTGCTCACGTCGTTGGTCACTTGCATCGCCACGTTATGGCTGTAGGACATGACTTCGATCTTGTCCGCGTAGCCTTCGAGCAGGCTGTCGCCTTTGATGTCGCCGCCGAGGTCGAGAATGATTGCATCCATCGCATGTAACTCCTGAAAGGTAGTCAATGGCAAAAATTGGCGCGAACTGTGTGGCGAGCGAGCTTGCTCGCGCTGGGCTGCGAAGCGGCCCCTGTTTCAAAAAAACCGGGGACTGCTGCGCAATCCAGCGGGAGCAAGCTCCCTCGCCACAGGTTCAGTGCAGCCACACAAGTTTCAGTGCAGTCACACAGGTTTCAGTGCTGCCACAAGTATCAGCGGTCAAGCCGCAACCGGTGGCGGCAGGGTCGCGACCAGGCGGATCGATGCGGTCAACTCTTCCAGCTGGAAGTGCGGCCGCAGGAACACCGTGGCCCGATAGGCACCCGGCTTGCCGGCGACTTCGGTGACGTCCACCCGCGCTTCACGCAACGGGTACTGCGCCTTGATCTCCTGGGGCGCGTTGTCGTTGATCAGCACGTAGTCGGCGATCCAGTTGTTGAGGTAGGTCTGGACGTTGTCGCGGGTCATGAAACTGCCGACCTTGTCGCGCATGATCACCTTCAGGTAATGGGCGAAGCGTGACGCGGCGAGCACGTACGGCAACATCGCCGAGATGCGCGCGTTGGCATTGGCTTCGTTGGTGTTGTAGACCTTTGATTTGTTGGTGGTCTGGCCGCCGAAGAACACCGCGATATCGCTGTTTTTCTTGTGGCACAGGGCGATGAAACCGAGATCGTTGAGCTCTTTTTCGCGACGGTCGGTGATGGCCACTTCCGTCGGGCATTTGAGCGACAGATCGCCTGAACTGGTGCGGAAGGTGTGTGCCGGCAAACCTTCTACCGCGCCGCCGCCCTCGGCGCCGCGAATCGCCGCGCACCAGCCGTATTTGGCAAAGGCTTCGGTGATCCGTTGCGACAGGGCCCAGGCGGCGTTGCCCCACAGGTATTTGCTGTGGTCGGTGCCGTTGACGTCTTCGACGTAGTTGATGCCTTCGACCGGTAACGTGTCTGGGCCATAGGGCAGGCGCAGCAGAAAGTGCGGCAGCACCAGCGACACGTAGCGCGAGTCTTCGCTCTCACGGAAGGAGCGCCACTTGATCAGTTCCTGGCTTTCGAAGACTTTCGACAGGTCCCGAGGTACGGCCAATTCGGTGAAGCTGTTCATGTCGAACAGCCGTGGACTGGCGGCGGCAATGAACGGCGCATGGGCCGCCGCCGCAACGTTCGAGAGTTTTTCCAGCAGGCCGATGTCCTGGGGATGCCGGCCAAAGGTGTAGTCACCCACCAGCAGGCTGAAGGGGTGCCCGCCGAAGGTGCCGTACTCCTCCTCGTAGATCTTCTTGAACAACGCGCTCTGGTCGAATTCGACGGCTTTTTCCAGGTCGCTCTGCAGCTCTTTCTGGGAGACGTTGAGCAAGCGCAGTTTCAACCGGGTGCTGGTTTCGGTGTTCTGCACCAACATGTGCAGGCCGCGCCAGGACGCTTCGAGTTTTTGCAGGTCCGGGTGATGCAGCACTTCGTTGAGCTGGGCGCTGATCAGCTCGTCGATCTGGCTGATGCGGTCGTTGATCATCGCCACGGTGTCCTTGTCGATGGCCATGCCTTCGTCGAGCACCTGGGTGGCGAACTCCGCGAGCATGTCGCGGGCGTAATCCTGCTGGCTGTCGTCATGGGCCATGCGGCCCTCGGCGATGATGCGGTCGAGCAGGGATAAAGTCTGGGTCGTACTGTCGCTGGCTTGGCTTGAGGCGGAGGCGGGCATGACGGAATCTCCCTGAATGAGTGAGTGATCAGGCTTGCGGTTCGGTCGGGGTTTCGCTGTCGGTGTCGGCGGCAGGCGCGGCGCTGTCCGGACGGGCCGACTTGATTTCCTGCAAGCCCTCGGTGTTGGCGATGACGTCGCGCAGCAGCTTGTCCAGGTCGTCGTTGCCGTCGAGCTTGGTCAGCAGGTCGCGCAGGCGCTGACGGGCTTCGAACAGGCGCCGCAACGGGGTCACCTGCTCGACCACCTTGACCGGGTCGAAGTCGTCGATGTGTTTGAAGTTCAACTCGATGTTGAGCTTGCTGCCGTCACCGCTGAGGGTGTTGTCGACCTGCAAGGTGGCGCGCGGGGTGATCGAGGCGAGCACTTCGTTGAAGTTGTCGCGGTCGATCTCGGTGAAGCGCCGTTCACTCAGTTTGGGCAGGGGTTCAAGGGGTTTGCCGGAGAGGTCGGCGAGAATGCCGACCACCAGCGGCAGCTCCTTTTTCTCGATGGCGTCGCCGATTTCTACGTCGTAAGTGATCTGCACTCTGGGCGGGCGAACCCGGTCGAGCTTGTGCTGAGTACTTTCTGCCATGGTGGCTGACTCCGATGCATGAGGCGGGCGCAATGCATCGGGGGAGGCCCGTTCATCGCTTTCCCTTACTGGACCGTAGGTTAGAAAGGGAGGCAGATGGACCTGTCGTTCCTTTGACAAACCTTCCACGTTCGGCACGGGAGCCGAACTATCCAAGACGCTAGAACAGGTCTATAAAAATGCAAGCAAAAGCAATTTTGGACTGACCAGCGAAAAGGAAAATTCATTTTGTTTGCACGAGTGTTTGTCGCGACCTTGTTCCTGAGCCTCTGCGGTTGCTCGCTGTTCGGGCCTCGGGTCGACCTCGACAGCCTGATCCTGGATGTCGCCCCACGGGCCAACGACGACACACCGATTGCCGTGGATTTCATCGCCGTGAAAGATCCCGATTTGCTCAAGCAGTTGTCCGGCATCACAGCCAGGCAGTGGTTTACCGAGCGCGAACAGTTCCAGCGCGACTATCGGCAACTGATGGCGGTGTGGGGGCTGGAGCTGGTGCCGGGGCAGTTCATCGATCGCCAGCCCTTCCCGTTGGGTGGGCAGCGGGCCGCTGGACTTTTGGTCTTCGCCAGCTATAACACTCCCGGAGCGCACCGGTTGCGCCTGGATGACCAGAGCGATGCCTGGCTCAAATTCGGCAGTCGCGAGATGACCCTGGTCAGCAACGCGACCACGCAGTAATTGCACCCGCCGCCGGTGTGCGCGGCACTACGGAATGTCGAAGGGAATCGTATGAGTCTGCTACCTGATGCGGTTTGCTGGCATGAAGGCATGCAATTGCTGCCTCAGCATTTTCAGTTGCAAGGGTTGCGGGCCGAAGCGCTGGTGGCGCATTTGGCGCAAGCTTGCAATCCGTGGTTCTGGGGCGTGAGCCGGGCAGAGTTCGATCCTTCTGCACTGAGCGGCGGGCTCGTCCGTGTGCTCCAGCTCCGGGCGACCTTACCCGACGGTTTGCCCGTCAACATCCAGGCCGGCGTGGGGCCGATGCTGGAGTTGGATATCGGTGACGCGGTCAATGCTACCGACGATGCCACGGTCACGGTCTACCTGGCGGTCAGTCCGTTGTGGCGGGCCGGCCAGTTGGTGCCGCTCAAGGGACGGCTGCAATCGGTGGTCGGCGAGGCGCTGCCCGATCTCACCAGTGGCGAGTCCCCGGAGTCGATCACCGTTTGGCGGCCCAATCCTCGCCTTTGCACGCAATTGAACAAAGCCGATTCGATCTGTCTGCCGCTGCTGAGAATCCGCAAGGAGGGCGGCGGCTTTCACGCGCTGCCTTACACGCCACCCACGCCATGCCTGTTGCCGGACTCGGTGCTGGGGCGGCGGGTGGCTGGGTTGTGTGCCCGGACTCGGGAGAAATGCATGTTCCTCGCCGGGCGTTTGCGTCAGGCGCAGCAGGCGGGCAATCTGGACGACGCGATGGAGATCCGCCGGCAATTGACCGCACTCTGGGCGCGCCTGCCCGAGGTTGAAGGCACGCTGAACAGTCGACTGGCGACGCCGCAAGGCTTGCATGGGCAGCTACTTGGAATGGCCGGCGCCTGGGCGGCCCTCGATCCACTGGCCGGGGTGCCGGCGTTCGCGCCGCTGGATTTTCTTGAGCTGCAACGGGGCTTTGATGCGCTGCTCGATTGGCTGGAGAAGACACTGGAGCTGATCCGTGCGGGGTATCGCAGCCTGAACTTCGAACGCATCGAGCAGCATTTTTCCCTGCAACTCCCCGACGATCAACCCAGCCAACGGTTGGTGATCGGCTTGCGCATGCCCAACGGCGCCAGCGAGCAGGCAGCCGGCGAATGGCTGCGCGGCGCGATCATCGCGTCGGCGCCGCACATCGCACTGCTCGGCCGCCAGCGCATGAGCGGCCTGGCGCACCAGGCGATGAGTCGCCACGAGCAAGTGGCCTACAGCGTCGGTGATGACACGCGATTGTTCGTGGTGACGGCCGAAGGTTCGTGGTTCGACCCGCAGGTGCCGCTGGTGATCGCAGCCCCCGCGGCGAAGCCGGCCAGCAGTCCGTGGCAAGTGGTGCTGTTTGTCGCTCAGGTCAACGAACAGGTGTGATCAGGGAAGGGGCGTGGCATGTCGCAAGTCATCGCAACGGCAACACGAGGTCTTCAGGAAGCGCCATTGAGCAGCGCTTTTCGCGACGCCTGGCAGCAATGGTTCCGGGCCTGGAATGAATTGCCCAAGGACAGCGAGGATGATTCGCTGGTGGAGGCGGTCGTCGAGCTGTCCACCCAGGCCTCCCAGCGTCTGTGGCGTACGGCGTTCGCCCGGGTGGGGGATGCCGCCACCGATCAGGTCAAGGCGCTGGTCTATGCCTATGTCGCGCTGATCGATGAAACGCTGTTGTTCACTTCCTGGCCGGGGCAGGCGGCCTGGCAGGACAAGCCCCTGGAGTCGCGACTCTATGCCAGTCGTCAGGCGGGCGAGCAGGTGCCGCTGGCGATCAAGACCTTGCTGGACGAACAGAATCCCACCACCCGCGACTTGGCCAATGTCTATCTGCAATGCTTGATCCTCGGATTCCAGGGGGGCCTGCGCGGTGAGCAAAGCCAGGTGCAACATGAGCGATGGCGGCAGGCGCTGTACACCTTCGCCTGGCAGCATGAGGCGAGCGAGGAGGATGTCAGTGCCCGCCTGCAACAACCTGCGCTCGTTGCTCCCGTACAGTTGCCGGTTCGGCAGTCGCTGCCCGATGGCTTTCGCCTGTGGCTGTGCATCCTCGGGATGGTGTTGTTGCTGACGGGACTGGGACAGTTGTTCTGGCGTGACATCAGTCAGGAGCTCGAACCGGTGTTACAGATGACCGACGTTGCGCAGGAGCCGGTCGAATGAGTGCCTTGGCGATTGTCGCAACGGTCATCGCCCTGGTGTTGCTGCTGGTCGTGCTGTTGCTGGCGCTGTGGTGGTGGCGCACGCAAAGCGGGGCGGCGATTCGCAGTTTCTACATGGCTGTGCGATCGATGGAGCAGGAACAAGGCGTTCAGGATCGCTACCAGATGCCCTGGATGCTGATGCTCGGTAATGAAACCCAGGGCTCGCAGTTATGCAGCCAGTGGCAACTGCAACCCACGGACAAACCCGCCTGGTTTGGCCGCTGGTGGTCCGATTCCGATGGTGCCGTGCTGGTGGTGCCACAGGCGTTGTTTTTGCCCGATGAAGGCATGACACGGCAACGCGGAGGTTGGTGGCGGTTGTTGGGTTTGATTTTACGCCTGCGCAGCCAACGACCATTGGACGGGGTGATCTGGACCGTGCCAGTCAGCCGCCTGGGCAATGTAGAGCAGGCCGCCAGCCTGGGATTGGCGGCGCGTCGGCGGTTTATCGACTTGCTGCAACGCTTCGGACTGAGCCTGCCGGTGTACGTGGTGGTGACGGGCCTGGAGGAGCTGCCGGGGTTTCAGGAACTGATCTCGACGCTGCCCAAAGACGCCCGTGAGCGTACCCTGGGCTGGTCTTCGCCGTTTGGCCCGGACGCAGTCTGGCAATCGCAGAACACTGATCAGGCGCTGGACCAGGTGTATCGGGCACTGTCGGAATCGATCATCGAAATCGGCACCTTGTCCGGCCAACTGAGCAGCGACCTGTTTGCCTTGCCGGAGCGTTTCGAGACGCTGCGCCGACCCTTGCAAACCTTGCTGGAGCCGGTGTTCCAGGGCAACAGCCAAGGCGAGGCACCACGGTTTCGCGGCGTGTACTTCACCGCCAATCAGCCGGCGGAGGATACGCCTGACGGCTTTTCGGCCTACGACAACGACTTGCAGCGCAACGCCTTCATGCGCCAGTTATGGCGTCAGCGTGTGGTCGCCGAGCGCGGCCTGGCCCAAGCAGTGCCGCGCCTGTTGCGCCTGCGCCAACGCTGGCAGCGCCTGACCGCCGGGGTGGCGCTGTTACTCGGTGTGATCTGGGCCGGTTGCATGGTGTGGGTCTGGCAGCAGTCGGTAAAAGACGCCCATGACCTGGCGCGTCACCTGCAAGCGGCGCAAAAAAGCTACGTGTCCGTGACCGATGAAACTCATTGGCTGGAGCCGACGCGCCGTAATGTCCAGAGTTTCTGGCGGGTGCTGGAAAAGGCGCCGCGCTGGACGTTTACCTCTCTGGCATACCCAACGTCGTGGTTCTCTTCGCTGGATGCGCGATTGGAGAGCGAGTTGCGTGAGACCGCCCGGCGTCATTTGCTGCACCCGTTGCATGAACTGCTGCTTGCCGAGATGACGCAACTCAAATCCATCCGTAACACCGAGCGTCGCGGTAATGTGGAAAGCGAGGATCCGGCGCAGTGGCAAAACTACGTCAAGGCTAATGAACTGGTGTCGCTGGCGGTCGGCCTGGAGCAGCAGAACCAGTGGTTCAACCAGGCTTTGAACAGCACCAAGGATCCACTCGAGGACCTGATACAGCTGAGCAACAACGCGCTGTCGCTGAACCTCAATGCCGGTACGCTGCGCCACGCCGCTTACTACAACCGTCTGTTGTTCGACACTGACGACACCGACTTCAAGGCCCTGGACCTGAGCGCGGATCGCGCATTGGTCGAGGAAAATTTCTCCGGGCTCATGGAGCGCTGGCTGGATCAGTATTTTCTGGCTGACAACTTCGTGCGTCAGGCCGGTTACCTCAAACTGCATCTGGAACAGTTGGAAGTGGGCAGCGGCAACTCCCTGAAGGAGCTCGAAGACCTGCGCGGTCTGGTGGATGACCTGCAAGCGCAAATCAGCCTGACCAACTCGGCCTGGGGGCGTGGCAAGGGCCAGGACCTGGTGCCGGGGTATCGGGAAATGATGAACAAAGTGCGCCAGAGCAGCTTGCTCGGGCCCCAGGTGGAGCAGCGCCTGGAACTGCAAGCGGCGAACTTGCAGCAGCGTTTCCGTGACCAATGGATCGCGCAGTTGGGCGCCCGGGGCAACCTGCTGGCGCAGCAGGGCAGTGGGCAACTGGTGTTGCAGGAACATGTGGTACAGCTCGATAACGCGGTGCAGGCGCTGTTCAAGCGTGACTTCGTTTCGATCGCGATGCACTCGGATCAGGCGGACGCGGCGATCGTGCAAGGAGAGAGTGTCGATGGCGATGACCTCAATGCGGCGCTCAATTACTTCGCCAGCTACAAGAGTTATGTCGCCGACGAGTTGCCGCGTATCCCGGCGGATTACCGCGGTGCGCTGATGCAGTCCGCCGAGGGCGCGGTGGCCAAGGCCATGTGGCAAAGCATCAGCACCCACAATGAGCAGACGCACGCCTACGGCGTATTCAACGTGCAGGCGCCGCAGGCCATCGCGTTGCAGAAAGCCTTTGTCGAGGTACGACGCAGCGACCTCGCCACCCGCCTGCAAAGCGCCTTGAATCGCCGCGCCATGGCGCAGATCACCGACGGCCTGGAGGAAGTGGTGGCGCAGCCATTGTTCAGCGGGCGCGCGGAAATCAATCAGTGGGACGGCTCGAAAAATCTAGGCTTGCAGCTGTTTGGCGCCAGTGATGTGCAGGACTTGAAGCTCAATCTCAAGCAGCAGTTCAACACCATGCTCGGCATCACCGAACGCCGCACCTCGGCGCTGGAGTGGTTGAAGACCCAGCAGCAGAACCTGCCGGCGCTGGATTACGAGCGTGTGACGCAGTTCAGTGCGCTCAATGACGAGTTGCTCAAGTACAAGGATCAGAACCCGGCCAGTTCGCCGGCACAGATCGAGCAACTAGTCAGCCGTGACTTCATTGACATGGACACCGGGTCCTGCGGCCAGATCCTGCAAACCGTCAACTTGTCAGGGGGGCGCGGCACGCTGGCCATGCGTGCGCTGGATTTGCAGCAAACTGCCATGCGCCGCTGCCAGTGGTTGCAACAGCAACAGGCATCCGCCGCCTGGAATGACCTGGCCAATTACTTCAATCAGTACCTGGCCGATCGCTTTCCGTTCGCCAACGGTCTGCAGGTCGCCGACGCCGATCCGGCGCGGGTACAGCATTTCCTGGAGCTGATCGACAAGCGCCTGCCGGTGGCCCAGGCCGGGCTATCCCTGAGCCAGACCCCCGAACGATTGGCTGCCGAGGATTTTCTCAACCGCCTGAAACAGGCCAGCACCTGGCTGGGTCCACTGTTCATCCGCGACAAGAGCGGCATCCTCGGGCTTGAACTGGATGTGCGCTGGCGTACTGACCGTGAGGAAGAACGTGGTGCCGATCAGGTGATTGCCTGGAGCCTGATCGCTGGCAACCAGCAGGTCAGCTACCCCGGTGAACCCCAGCCGAACCTGCGCTGGATGGTCGGTCAGCCGATCCGCCTGACTCTGCGCTGGGCGCGCAACGGTTCCCAGCGGCCGGTCAACGATCCGTTGCAATCGAGTCTGGTAGTGCGAGACCTGGAAGCGGGTTGGGAGTACAGCGGCCCCTGGTCGTTGCTGCGTCTGATGCGCGCGCATTATTCCGTACAACGCCAGCCGAACGTGGATTACACCGAGTTCCCGCTGAGCTTGCGCCTGCCGGTCACGGCGCAGCCCAACGTCACCTCCGGGCAAACCCTGATGTACATGCGCCTGTCGCTGATGACCCAGGGCTCGAAACTGCCGTTGTCGATTCAACCGCTGCCCACTCGCGCCCCGCGTTCTCCGTTTGCGTTCACGGGCACAACCGCCGCCAATTCGATGCAGGAGGAGGGCCTGTGAGCCTGCCATCAACGACGTTGCCTGAACGGGTTACCCGGTTGCTGACGCCGATCAGCGAAGAGGCACCTTGCGGGCTGGATCTGCGTTACGAGCGTGAGTTCGACCTGTTGCGTGAAATGCGCCGCGAAGACGACACCAGCCTGCCCACGGGCGTCTGGCAATCGTCGATCAAACGGGCGCAATGGCCGGAGGTGGAGAAGCTGGCAACGAGTCTGTTGCTGGAGCGCAGCAAGGATCTGATGCTCAGCGCCTGGCTGGGGGAGGCTTGGCTGCATCAGGCCGGGCTCGAAGCGTTACCCGACAGTCTGGCGCTGGTGGCCGGATTATGTGAACGCTATCCGCAACAACTGCACCCCCAGGCCGAGGATGGCGATCAATCCTGGCGGGTGATTCCGCTGGAGTGGCTGGTGCGTCGTTTTAGCGAGGTGCTGTTGACCCGCGTGCCACTGTTTGCGTCGGGCAATAGCGAATTCGACGGCTTCAGTCTCGATAACTGGCGACGATTGCAGTTGCAGCAGGTCCAGGGTAATGACAGCAAGGGCGCCAAGGCGTCGGCGGAGAATGCACGCAGCGAACAGAAAAAACTGGTCGAGCAGGTCCGCGCAATTCCCTTGTCATCCTGGTTGGGCAAACAGGACAACCTGCTGCTCAGCCTGCAACAACTGCAACGATTGGAGACCTGGAGCGATCAGCAGCTCGGCGATCAAGGCCCGGGGTATCGCCCCTTGCAAGATATCATTGAAGCGCTGTTGACGTTGGTCCGGGAGTTCATCGCCATGCATCCAGGACAGACTGTTGCGACTCCCGCCGAAACCCCTGTGGCACAGCCGCAGATCGATTCGCCGGAAATGCCATCGCCCCAGGTTTTTCGCGAACCGGGCAGTCGTGAGGAGGCCTATCGGCAACTGCTGGTCATTGCCGAGTACCTGTCGCGGACCGAGCCCCACAGCCCCGTGCCGTATCTGATCAAGCGCGGGGTGGAGTGGGGCAACAAGCCGTTGAGCGAATTGCTGGGCGAGCTGATCAGCGCCGATGCCGAATCCCGTCGGCTCTGGACGCTGCTCGGCGTTCTTTAGTGGACTTGCAGGCTGGAGGCCGGCTGCGGTAATTCGATCGGTGTCTGCACTGGTTGACCGGAGAAAAACGCCACCAGATTCTTGCCCACCAACTCCACGGTGCCTTGGGTCGCTTCCGGTGACAGACCGGCGACGTGGGGCGTGAGGATCACGTTGCTCAGGTTTTTCAGGGCGTCCGGCACCTGCGGTTCGGCATCGAATACATCCAGCGCGGCGCCGGCGATCCGCCGTTGCTCCAGCGCACTGATCAGGTCGGCGGTCACGACCACACTGGCCCGGGCAATGTTGACGAGAAAACCCTTGGGACCCAGGGCATCGAGGACCTGGCGGTTGATCAGGTGTTGGGTACCGAGACCGCCCGGAGCCGCGACGATCAGAAAGTCCGAGGCGCGTGCCAGCTCGGTGGGGGTCGAGCAGTAGTCGTAGGGTACGTTGCTGCGATGCTGGCGGTTGTGATAACTCACGGTCATGTCGAAACCCGCGGCGGCGCGTTTGGCAATGGCCAGGCCGACGGCGCCAAGGCCGAGAATGCCCAGTCGCTTGCCGGCCAGGGACGGGCGCATGATTTTTGGCCACTCGCCCCGGCGTACGGCGGCGTCGCAACGCGGCACATCGCGCACCAGCGACAGCAGCAGGGCCATGGCGTGGTCGGCGACCGACGAGGCATTGACCCCGGCGCCATTGGTCACGGTGATGTCCCGGTCGGCGGCGGCTTGCAGGTCGACCATTTCGTATCCGGCACCGATCACGCAGATGATCTTGAGATTGGGCAGGGCGGCGATTTCATCGGTGTACAGGCCCAGTGGGCCACGGGTCAGGACGGCATCGATCTGGCTTGCATGACGGCTGATGGCTTCGGCGCGCTCGGCCGGGGTCGGGGCCAGAATCAGGTGGAAGCCCTGATGTTCGAGAATGGGCAGGTAATCATTGATGGTTTCAACCAGTACCAGAACGGTTGCGGGCATGCTTGGCTCCTGTTGGGCATGAGATGGGCTCGAACGTCGGTTGAGAGTGCTGGCTGCGAAACATTTTGGCAATGCTGTCTTCGCATGCTTTTGAGTGTAGGAGCTGGCGCAGCCTGCGATCTTTTTTTGACGACGCTGAATATTCAGACCGGGGAAGGTAATGCTGTTCACTGTAGGAGCGAGCAAGCTCGCGATGGACTTCAGGACGCCACGGGGTGTCAGGCTGCCAGCGTTATCGTTGACGTCCATCGCGAGCTTGCTCGCTCCTACAAGTGAACAGCATTAGATCGGGGAAGGGGGCTCGGGCTTCTCAGCGGTCAAAAAACGTTGAGCAGCTTTGAGGATCTCATCCGACAGGGCTTCGCCCCGGGTGGCGCGGGCCAGCGTTAGGGCGCCGACCATCAATGAGTACTGCACCAGTGCCTGCTGCCGATTTTCGTCGGGGTCTTCTGAATCCATCAGCTTGCCAAATGAATCGAGCAGCCGGTTCAGTCCTTCCAGGAACGGTTCGCGTAGGCCACTGTCGGCGCTTTCATGGCACATGTCGCCGGCGAAGGCCACGACCGGGCAGCTTTCGCCCGGGTTATCTCGGCTATGGGCGGAGAGGTACGGCTCGATGAGGGCCTTGCGCGCGGCGGCCTTGTCGTCGGTGGTGGCGATCCGTTCCCGCCAGCGTGTGCCCACCTCTTTGAAGACCCGTTCACTGGCCTCCTTGGCCAAGGCTTCCTTGGACTCGAAGTGACCGTAGAAGCCGCCATGGGTCAGGCCGGCAGCGGCCATCACATCGACCACACTGATGCCGTGCAGGCCACGTTCGCGAAACAGCCGTGTAGCGGCGTCGACAATGGTTTCGCGGTTGAGGTCGGCTTGCTTGCGGGAAACTCGAGGCATTGGCGGCTCACAGGTATCAAGATTGGCGATCAGAGGGCGTATTGGGCAATGCCATTGCCGAACGACCAGTTTTCCTTCTTCACTTCCACCAGATTAATGAAAACATCTTCCAGGCGCACGGCCAGTTCGCTGTGCAGACTCTCGGCGATGGTTTTGTAGAGCAGTTTCTTCTGCTCGACGGTGCGGCCTTCGCTCATGGTTATCTGAATGACCACCAGGTTGTCAGTGCGCTGGATGCCCAGGTATTGGGGATCAAAGATGAAGTGATGCTCGTCGTGTTCGGCCAGGATCTGGAAGTTATCGTCCTTGGGCACGCCAATGGTGCTGTGCATCGCCGCGTAGATCAGCTCGCCGATGCGTTTGGCGTAGGTGGGGTCCTGTTGCTTTTTGATTTCGACGCGAACCAGTGGCATGGCATGACTCCGGGTTGAGGGCAGGTGTGTTTAAAAATACATGATGAATGACCTTTATCAAGCGCTCGTCGTCGGAAGAGATAGTTGATGCCCTGTAGGAGCGAGCATGCTCGCGATGGGTTCAAGAACACCTCGGGGTGTCAGGCTGACAGCGTTATCGTTAACGACCATCGCGAGCATGCTCGCTCCTACAGGGGGGTAGGGTGCAACCTGGTACAACCGTTCCTCATCTAAGTCTTTGCTTCTGTTCATTAATCTTGGAGAATCGCGCCCCTGTTTCGGTCAGGGCGCTGCCTGTCGGGTATTCCGACGCGTTCTGGCCGGGTGGCAAGTGACCGGAATGTGGAGATCCCACCGGATGAATGATCAGGCCAATAGCGTTAACGAACGCTTTGTAGCAGCGACACCCGCGACGCTTTCGAGCTGGAACCGTCAGGACACCACCTGGATGCTGGGCCTTTTTGGCACGGCGATTGGTGCGGGCACCCTGTTTTTACCGATCAATGCGGGCCTGGGCGGCTTCTGGCCGCTGCTGGTCCTGGCGTTGCTGGCGTTCCCGATGACCTTCTACGCGCACCGCGGCCTGACCCGCTTCGTGTTGTCCGGTCGTGAAGGCGCGGACATCACCGAGGTGGTGGAGGAGCATTTCGGCCTCAAGGCCGGCGCGTTGATCACCTTGCTGTACTTCTTCGCGATCTTCCCGATCCTGCTGATCTACAGCGTGGCCCTGACCAACACCGTGGGCAGCTTCCTGGAACATCAACTGCACATCATGCCGCCACCGCGCGCCGTGCTGTCGCTGGTGCTGATCCTCGGTCTGCTGGCAGTGGTGCGTTGCGGCGAGCAGTTGATCGTCAAGGCCATGAGCCTGATGGTCTACCCATTCATCGTCGCGCTGCTGTTCCTGGCGGTGTATCTGATTCCGCACTGGAACGGCGGCATCCTGACCACGGCCAGTAGCGTGCCTGAGCCGTCGGCGCTGTTGCACACCCTATGGCTGGCAATCCCGGTGATGGTGTTCTCGTTCAATCACTCGCCGATCATCTCGGCGTTCGCGGTGGACCAGAAGCGTCGTTACGGTGACCACGCCGAACAGCGCAGCTCGCAGATCCTGTCTCGCGCCCACGCCTTGATGGTGGTGATGGTGCTGTTCTTCGTCTTCAGCTGCGTGCTGACACTGTCGCCAGCGCAACTGGCCGAGGCGAAAGCGCAGAACCTGTCGATCCTGTCGTACCTGGCCAACCACTTCAGCAACCCGACCATCGCCTTCGCGGCGCCGTTGATTGCCTTCGTGGCCATTTCCAAGTCGTTCCTGGGGCACTACATCGGCGCCAGCGAAGGCCTCAAGGGCCTGATCGTCAAAAGCGGCAAGCGTCCGGCGGCCAAGACCCTGGATCGCATGACCGCTGCCTTCATGCTGGTGGTGTGCTGGATTGTTGCCACGCTGAACCCGAGCATCCTCGGCATGATCGAAACCCTGGGCGGCCCGGTGATTGCGGCCATCCTGTTCCTGATGCCGATGTACGCCATTCGCAAGGTGCCAGCGATGGCACGCTACCGTGGCCAGGCATCGAACGTGTTTGTCGTCGCAGTGGGCCTGGTGGCGATTTCGGCGTTGATCTATTCGTTGATTTGATCGCTCGGCCGGCTCGCCTGGTGCCGGTTTGACAGCTACAGTGGCCGTTGCGCGTGAAGCGTGCAGCGGCTTTTTTTCGCCTGGAGACACTGGATTGTCGAGCGCCTCGCCTCAAAACCCCTCTGAGCAACGCAACCGATGGCAGGACCTGTTGGCCGGGTTGTCGATCGCCGGACTGCTGTTGCCCGAAGCGGTCGCGTACTCAAGCATCGCGGCACTCGCTCCCCAGGCGGGCGTCATCGCCCTGTTCGCCGGCCTGTTGTGCTATGGCCTGTTCGGCTCCAGTCGCTTTGCCATTGTCTCTGCGACCTCATCCTCGGCCGCCGTCCTGGCTGCCGCGACCGCCACCCTGGCCAATGGCGACCCGCACCTGCGCTCGACCCTGGCGATCGGGCTGGTGCTGATGACCGGTGCATTCTTTTTGCTGGCGGGCTTATTCAAGCTCGGCAGCGTGACGTCATTCATCGCCAAACCTGTGTTGCGCGGTTTTGCCTTCGGCCTGGCGCTGACCATTATTTTCAAGCAGGTCGCCAGTGTGGTCGGGGTGCATCTGAGTGATGCCAATCTGGTGCGATTCCTGCCGCAGTTGCTCGAACAACTGCCCCAATGGAATGGGGTCGCCGCGAGCGTTGGTACCGTGGCTTTGCTGCTGTTACACCTGTTTGCGAGGTTTCGACGCCTGCCTGGCGGATTGCTGGTGGTGGTGATTGGCATCGCCGCCGGCCATTGGTTGGACCTGCCGGCGTACGGAGTGAAGTTGATCGGGGTGATCGACCTCAGCCTGGACGTGCCAACGCTTCCGGTTCTGCCGTTCGCTGACTGGTTGCGTCTTGGGGAACTGGCGTTTGCCATGGTGATGATCCTGTACGCGGAGTCCTACGGCTCCATCAGTGCCTACGCGCTTAAACACGGCGATCGCATCACCTCCAATCGGGACCTGCTGGCGCTCGGTGCTTCCAATCTGCTGTCCGGCCTGTTCCACGGCATGCCCGCGGGTGCAGGGTATTCGGCGACATCGGCCAATGAAGCCGCTGGCGCAACCTCACGGCTGGCCGGTGGGGTGGCGGCACTGGTGGTGCTGCTCATCGTTTTGACGGTGTTGCCTTATATCGCCCTGACCCCGGAGCCGATTCTCGCCGCTATCGTCATCCACGCGCTGAGTCGTGGTTTGAGCCTGCAACCGTTGGGACGCTATTTCATCTGGCGGCGTGACCGTCTGCTGGTGATTTGCGCCGTGGGGGCGGTGCTGGTATTGGGTGTGCTCGACGGTTTGCTGGTGGCGGTGGCAATCAGCGTGTTACTGATGCTCAAGCAGATGTCGGCAGCAGACATCCAGATTCTCGGTCGTATCGATGACGGCCACGATTTTGTCGACTTGCAACGCCATCCGACGGCGAAAACGCAGCCGGGTGTGTTGATTGTCCGTCCGGATGAAGCGTTGTTCTTTGCCAATGTCGAGCGGATCCTCGGCGGCGCCTTGCGCCTGATCCGGCATTCGCAGGCGCCGATTCATACGGTGATTCTCAGTCTGGAAGAGTCGCCGGATCTGGATGGCACCAGCATTGAGGCGATGCAGGCATTTTTTGAGCGTGTAGATCTGGAAGGCAAGCGATTGATTCTGGCTCGCCTCAAGGACAGTGCCGAAGCCGCATTGGCTGCGTTGCCCGAGGTGAAGGCCTGCAACGTGATGTTGAGTGGATTGAGTGTGGATGGGGCGGTGCAGCAGGCGCTTGAGCCGAACGTATAACTTGTGGGAGCGAGCCTGCTCGCGAAGGCGATGTGCCAGCTGACATCAATGTCGACTGAATTATCGCTTTCGCGAGCAGGCTCGCTCCCACAGGGAAAGCATAAAAAAAACGCCGCTCATCTCACGATGGGCGGCGTTTTTCATTGCTGTGTAACGTTAGGCTTGAACGACCGGGATGTTGGCGTTCGCTGCAGCTTCACGGAACTCGGCGATCTGGTCGAAGGACAGGTAGCGGTAAACATCGGCCGCCATGCTGTCGATCTTGCCAGCGTATTCCATGTACTCCTCGACGGTCGGCAGGCGACCCAGGATGGAAGCCACGGACGCCAGCTCAGCCGAAGCCAGGTAGACGTTCGCGCCGTCACCCAGACGGTTCGGGAAGTTACGGGTCGAGGTCGACACCACGGTGCTGTTTGGCTCTACGCGTGCCTGGTTACCCATGCACAGCGAGCAGCCTGGCATTTCCATGCGAGCGCCGGCCTTGCCGTAAATGCCGTAGTAGCCTTCTTCGGTCAGTTGGTGAGCGTCCATCTTGGTCGGCGGCGACAGCCACAGACGGGTTGGCAGCTGACCCTTGACCTGATCCAGCAGTTTACCGGCAGCGCGGAAGTGACCGATGTTGGTCATGCACGAACCGATGAACACTTCGTCGATCTTCTCGCCAGAAACGCTGGAGAGCAGGCGAGCGTCGTCCGGGTCGTTCGGCGCGCAGAGCACAGGCTCCTTGATGTCGGCCAGGTCGATCTCGATGACTTCGGCGTATTCAGCGTCTTTGTCCGCTTCCATCAGCTCAGGGTTGGCCAGCCAGGCTTCCATCGCTTGGGCGCGACGTTCCAGGGTACGGGCATCGCCGTAGCCTTCGCCGATCATCCAGCGCAGCAGGGTGATGTTCGATTGCAGGTATTCGGCGATCGACTCTTTGGACAGCTGGATGGTGCAGCCGGCAGCCGAACGTTCGGCCGAGGCGTCGGACAGTTCGAACGCTTGTTCTACGGTCAGCTTAGGCAGACCTTCGATCTCCAGGATGCGGCCGGAGAAGGCGTTCTTCTTGCCTTTCTTCTCGACGGTCAGCAGGCCTTTCTGGATCGCGTAGTAAGGGATGGCATGAACCAGGTCACGCAGGGTGACGCCTGGTTGCAGCTCGCCCTTGAAGCGAACCAGTACCGACTCAGGCATGTCCAGTGGCATGACGCCAGTGGCTGCGGCGAACGCAACCAGGCCGGAACCGGCCGGGAACGAGATGCCGATCGGGAAACGGGTGTGGGAGTCACCACCGGTACCCACGGTGTCTGGCAGCAGCATGCGGTTCAGCCACGAGTGGATGATGCCGTCGCCCGGACGCAGCGATACGCCGCCACGGGTCATGATGAAGTCAGGCAGGGTGTGGTGGGTGGTCACGTCGATCGGCTTCGGATACGCCGCGGTGTGGCAGAAGGACTGCATCACCAGGTCGGTCGAGAAGCCCAGGCACGCCAGGTCTTTCAGTTCGTCACGGGTCATTGGACCGGTGGTGTCCTGAGAACCTACGGTGGTCATCTTCGGTTCGCAGTAGGTGCCCGGACGAACGCCGGTCACGCCGCAAGCCTTGCCGACCATCTTCTGCGCCAGGGTGAAACCCTTGGTGCTTTCAGCGGGCGCTTCAGGCTTCTTGAACAGGGTCGAAGGTGGCAGGCCCAGCTCGGTGCGAGCCTTCTCGGTCAGGCCACGGCCGATGATCAGCGGAATACGGCCGCCGGCGCGAACTTCGTCCAACAGGACCGGGGTCTTCATTTCGAAGGTGGTCAGAACTTCGTCGGTGCCGTGCTTGCAGACTTTGCCAGCATGCGGGTACAGGTCGATCACGTCGCCCATGTTCATGCCGGAAACGTCGAATTCGATTGGCAGTGCGCCAGCATCTTCCATGGTGTTGTAGAAGATCGGAGCGATCTTGCTGCCGAAGCAGAAACCGCCGGCACGCTTGTTCGGTACGTAAGGAACGTCGTCACCGAAGAACCACAGTACGGAGTTGGTTGCCGATTTACGCGAAGAACCGGTACCGACCACGTCACCGACGTAGGCAACCGGGAAACCGCCGTTGCGCATTTCTTCGATCTGCTTCATCGGGCCGGTCTTGCCTTGCTCGTCCGGAACGATGCCGTCACGGGCCATTTTCAGCATGGCCAGGGCGTGCAGCGGGATGTCAGGACGGGACCAGGCATCTGGAGCAGGGGACAGGTCGTCGGTGTTGGTCTCGCCAGTCACCTTGAACACGCGCAGGCTGATCTTGTCGGCCAGGGTTGGACGCTTCACGAACCACTCGCCATCAGCCCAGGACTGCAGCACGGCCTTGGCGTGAACGTTACCGTTCTTGGCTTTTTCAGCGACGTCGTGGAAGGCATCGAACATCAGCAGGGTGTGCTTGAGTTCTTCGGCAGCGACGGGTGCCAGTTCGGCGTCGTCCAGCAGGTTGACCAAGGTCACGATGTTGTAGCCGCCCTGCATGGTGCCGAGCAGTTCAACAGCGCGCTTCTTGTCGATCAGGGGGGATTTGGCTTCGCCTTTGGCGATGGCGGACAGGAAGCCGGCCTTGACGTAGGCTGCTTCGTCCACTCCAGGCGGTACGCGATTGGTGATCAGGTCAACGAGAAATGCTTCTTCGCCAGCCGGGGGATTTTTCAGCAGCTCGACCAGGCCTGCAGTTTGTTCGGCGTTTAGCGGCTGGGGAACGATACCCAGTGCTGCGCGCTCTTCGATATGTTTGCGGTAGGCTTCAAGCACAGTTATTACCCTCATCAGTGGTCCCAAATGGGTGTCCGGGACGCTCATCCCGAAATTGCCGTACTCATGCGCTGCATGGCGTTGTGAGCCACTTAGCCAGAATTACCGACAATTCCTTACAGAAGCTGCTTTCAAAGTTTTACGCCTGCAGAACGGGAGCTGATGAGGGTTGGCGTTGGGCTTTTCCCCGCTGGAAAAACCCCTCGCCAACACCGTTCTGAAGGAACGACTGTGCTCGTGACGCTTTGAAAACAGCTTCTAACGGACATTGGCGCCTAAAAAGGCAGGCTGATTCTACGGCAAAAAAAAATTAAAGGTAAGTCAGGTTTTATTGGACTTTGGTGGAGGCGGTTCACAACCCCGGATTCTCCTGAGGCCCTCAACTTTGAGGGGTGATCAATGGTGGACAAAGGGCTAACATACCGGCCTGTTTAGCTTTTCGCGTTCGCCTACCTATGCCCAATCAGACCATCAAGACACCCTGCGTGGGCCTTTGCTCCACTGTTTACGGCGACCTGGTGTGCCGTGGCTGCAAGCGTTTCCACCATGAAGTGATTCACTGGAACGGTTACAACGAGGAGGAAAAACGCGCGGTTTGGCTGCGTCTCGAGCAGTTGTTGTCCCAGGTGATGGCGGCCAAGGTGGAAATTTTCGATGCGTCGCTGCTCAGAACCCAGCTGGAGCAACGCAAGATCCGCTTCGTGCCGCATCAATCGGCCTATTGCTGGGCCTACCAGTTGATCGCCCGGGGCGCGCGGGTCATCAATAATCTGGAAGCCTACGGGATGGTTTTACTGCCGGAGTTCCGTGACTGGAACCTGCCGGAACTGCGTGATGCCATTGATCGGGAGTTTTTCCTGCTGTCCGAGGCGCATTACCAGCGCTACATCGCGCCTGGTTTCCTCAAGGATGCGTTTGGCGGGTGATTTTTAGAGGCTTCGCGAGCAGGCTCGCTCCCACAGAGGAATGCATTTCCC
>NZ_JBPKAM010000076.1:0-32214 GCF_051216495.1 Pseudomonas baetica
CCCTCGGCTCTCGTCTTGCTATCCCCCCCCCCCTCCCCCCCCCCCCCCCCCCCCCCCCCCCCCCCCCCCCCCCCCCCCTCCTACAAGGGATCGCGAACTCGATGATGAAATCGTTTCGATCTTCCTCGAAGAAGCGGTAGATATCCTCGACAGTGCCAACCAGGCCCTGCAACGCTGGTTGAGCGAGCCGCAAAACGCCGCACCGTTGTCGTCCTTGCAGCGCGACTTGCACACTCTCAAAGGCGGTGCGCGGATGGCCGAGGTCGAGCCGGTCGGCGACCTGGCCCATGAGCTGGAAAGCCTGTACGAAGGCTTGGTGGACCGCCGTTACAGCCACAGCGAAGTGCTGGCGCAATTGCTCCGGCACAGCCATGACCGTTTAGCGCAGTTGCTTGAGCAGTTGCAGGCCCACCAACCGTTGGGCGATCCCAGTGAGCTGATCGAAGCGGTTCGCGCGTTTCGCCAGGGCCACGCGAGCCACACCGAAGTGATCGAGCCGGCGACCGGCAACGACTCGCCCCATCATGACAGCGAATTGCTGGATATCTTCCTCGAAGAAGGCTTCGACATCATCGAAAGCTCCGGTGCCGCGCTGGTGCGATGGCAGGCCGAGCCTTCAAACCGCCAGGAAGTGGAAACCCTGTTGCGCGACCTGCACACCCTCAAGGGCGGTGCGCGCATGGTGGAAATCACGCCGATCGGCGACCTGGCCCATGAACTGGAATTTCTCTACGAAGGGTTGTCCGCCGGTGTCCTGAAACCCACCGGTGCGCTGTTCGAATTGCTGCAACGCAGCCATGACCGGCTGGCGCAGATGCTCGACGCGGCCCGCGCCGGGGAGCCGCTGCCACCGGCCGACCGGTTGCTGGATGCGATCAGGAATTTCAGCCATCCGACGGTCCCTGAAGCGCCGGCACCGGTGGCCCTGCCAGTCGTGGTCAAAACCGAAACACCGTCGCTGCAACCGGACCTCGGTGCGGACATGGTCAAGGTCTCGGCGGAACTGCTCGACGACCTGGTCAACCTGGCGGGCGAAACATCGATCTTCCGTGGGCGGATCGAACAACAGGTCAGCGATGCCCAAATTGCCCTGAACGAGATGGAAACCACCATCGAGCGGATGCGCGATCAATTGCGCCGCCTCGACACCGAAACCCAGGGCCGGATCCTTAGCCGTCAGCACGTCGATGCCGAACGCCTGGGCTATGAAGAATTCGATCCGCTGGAAATGGACCGCCATTCGCAGTTGCAGCAATTGTCCCGGGCCTTGTTCGAGTCCGCTTCCGACCTGCTCGATCTCAAGGAAACCCTCGATCGGCGCAACCAGGACGCGGAAAACCTGTTGCAGCAGCAGGGCCGCATCAACACCGAATTGCAGGAAGGCCTGATGCGCACGCGCATGGTGCCGTTCGAGCGGATGCTGCCGCGCCTCAAGCGAATCGTTCGCCAGGTGTCCGAGGAATTGGGCAAAGACGTGGAGTTCATCGTCGGCAACGCTGAAGGCGAAATGGATCGCAACGTGCTTGAACGCATGGCGGCGCCGTTGGAACACATGCTGCGCAATGCCGTGGACCATGGCCTTGAATCCGCCGAGGTGCGGGTGGCAGCAGGTAAACCGGCGCAAGGACGGATCACCCTTGATCTGTTGCGCGAAGGTGGCGACATCATTTTCGACATCCGCGACGACGGTGCCGGTGTACCGCTGGATGCCGTGCGGCGCAAGGCAATCAAGCGTGGCTTGCTCGATCCGGACAGTGAAATCAGCGACCGCGACGTGTTGCAGTTCATCCTGCAACCGGGGTTTTCCACCGCCGAGAAAATCACCCAGATCTCGGGGCGCGGCGTTGGTATGGACGTGGTGCACGAAGAAGTGCGGCAACTGGGCGGCACCATGAGCATCGACTCAGTGCGGGGGCAGGGCGTGCATTTCCGTATCCGCCTGCCGTTCACCGTGTCGGTCAACCGCGCGTTGATGGTGCAATGCGGCGAAGATCAGTACGCGATTCCGCTGAACACCATTGACGGTATTGTCCGCGTGTTGCCCAACGAACTTGAGGGGCATTTCCGTCTCGATCCGCCGATCTATGAATACGCCGGACAGCGCTATGAGCTGTGCTATCTGGGCGAGCTGCTGAAAACCAGTCACCGGCCAAAACTGCTGGGCCAGACGCTGCCGTTACCGGTGCTGCTGGTGCAATGCAACGAGCGGCACATCGCGGTGCAAGTGGACACCATGGCCGGTACCCGCGAAATCGTGGTCAAGAGCCTCGGCCCGCAGTTCGCGGCGGTGCAGGGTGTTTCCGGTGCGACGATTCTGGGGGATGGCCGGGTGGTGCTGATTCTCGATTTACTGGCGTCGATTCGTGCCCTGCAAGCCCATGTGCCGCGGCATACGCAGAGTCACGACAGCGAATTCGAACCGAAAAAACCGTTGCTGGTGATGGTAGTCGACGACTCGGTCACGGTGCGCAAGGTCACCAGCCGTTTGCTCGAACGTCATGGCATGAACGTGCTGACAGCCAAGGACGGTGTCGACGCCATGCTGCTGCTCGAAGAGCACATGCCCGATATCATGCTGCTGGACATCGAAATGCCGCGCATGGATGGCTTCGAAGTGGCAACCCAAGTGCGCAACGACGAGCGCTTGCAGCACCTGCCGATCATCATGATCACCTCTCGCACCGGCCAGAAACACCGCGACCGGGCCATGGCCATCGGCGTCAACGACTACCTCGGCAAGCCGTACCAGGAATCGGTACTGCTCGAAAGCATTGCCCTGTGGAGCAAAACCCATGCTTGAGCGGATCATCAACCAGCGCAGCATCAACCTCACCGGTCTGCTGCTGCCCCTGGCCGACCGAAACCTGATCCTGCCCAACGTCGCTGTGGCCGAGCTGATCGACTACCAACCGGCTGCGTTCGATCTCGATACACCGCCGTGGTACCTCGGGCGGGTCATCTGGCGCAACCGGCAGATTCCCCTGCTCAGTTTCGAGTCGGCGTGCGGCAATAAAATCGTCATCGGCGAGCGTGCGCGCATCGTCATTCTCAATGCCTTGGGTGGTCGGCCTGACCTGAAATTCATTGCGATGCTGGTCCAGGGCATTCCACGTTCGTACAAGCTCGACAGTCAGTTGAGCTATGTGGATGTGCCATTGTGTCCGCTGGAAAAGGCGGCGGTGCAGGTGGCGGATCAAGTGGCCAAAGTTCCGGATTTGATGGCGCTGGAGGAGTTGTTGGTGAGTGCAGCGCTAGTCTGACGGGCCCCATCGCTGGCAAGCCAGCTCCCACAATGTCCGTGCAATACCCACTATCCAAGGCAAACAACAAAACCTTTGGGAGCTGGCTTGCCAGCGATGGCTGCCTTCAATTCACCAAAGAACTGGCGGCTAAACCTCGGCCTCAGCCAACGCCTCATGCTGGTCCAGCGCCCGCTCGATCAACAAATGCACCCCATCGGCCATCCTGCTGAGCGCCAAGGCGACAGAGCGGCGCGAACCTTCCACATCATCCGCCAGATCCGCCGCAATGGCACTGATCGACAACAGGTCTTCGGAGGCATTGGCCAACAGGGCTTCGGTGCCGATATCGGGAGAGACGCTGAAGAGCTGGAATTGTCGGCGCTTGGCAGGTTTTTCATGAGACGGCGGGAAGTAATGGGAGAATGCGCGGTCGGCGGCTTCCTTGAACTTTTCGGCTTCGAGGGATGCTTGGGAGTCGGGATCGGTTTCCGAGGGTGTGGGATTAGCTTTGAACATTGTGAAGCTCCAATGAATGAGTTTTAGCAGTCCCGTTTACTTCAGGGTTCCAAACCCTGTCGCTTAATTTGCAGCGACACCCAAACAATAAAGATCAGCGCAAAAGCGCACCAGTCAGTGGGGTCCGGCGTTGTTGTAGGTCGCGACGCAGGATGACGTAGCCGCTGACCCTTCCGGTCGACAAGCGTTTAAACAAAAAACCACAGCTGAAGATTCCCAAAGTGGGGCCGATCGGTCCTCTTTTTGGACTTTTCAATCAATGCGCTCCGGCAGTGAAAGCGGCGGTGATTGTTCCGGTCCCTTCGCGAGCAGGGGAATGCATTTCAAATGTGGGAGCGAGCCTGCTCGCGAAGGCGTCGGTACGAACAACCATTAACCTGAGCGTAACAATCCACCCTCCAGCTTGATTGATAGCCCCACCCAACCCTCCTACTGTGACCCCCACGACAGCGAACCCGTGGAGTGGTCATGACAACAACAATATCCCCCGACTCGCGATGGACGCGGCGGCGCAGCGAGAAGCAGCGGCGTCTCGAGTTGGTCAAGGGCCTTGCCGATGGTGTGGTGTTGCCCACCGAGAACATCGTGGCGGCGTTAGAGGCGTTGATCCTGCCCGGCGACCGTGTGGTGCTCGAAGGCAACAACCAGAAGCAGGCGGATTTTCTTTCCCGCTCCCTGGTCAAGGCCGACCCGGCCAAGCTCCATGACTTGCACATGATCATGCCCAGCGTCGGTCGCGCCGAGCACCTGGACCTGTTCGAGCGCGGCATCGCCCGCAAGCTCGATTTCTCCTTCGCCGGCACCCAAAGCCTGCGCATCAGCCAGTTGCTTGAAGACGGGCTGCTGGAAGTCGGCGCGATCCACACCTACATCGAGCTTTACGCGCGGTTGGTGGTGGACCTGATTCCCAACGTCGTGCTCTCGGCCGGTTTCATGGCCGACCACGCCGGCAACATCTACACCGGGCCGAGCACCGAAGACACCCCGGCGCTGATCGAACCGGCGGCCTTCAGTGACGGCATCGTCATCGTCCAGGTCAACCAGTTGGTGGACGACGTCAGCGACCTGCCTCGCGTCGACATTCCTGCGTCCTGGGTCGATTTCGTGGTGGTGGCCGACAAGCCGTTCTACATCGAACCGCTGTTCACCCGCGACCCTCGGCACATCAAGCCGGTGCACGTGTTGATGGCGATGATGGCGATTCGCGGGATCTACGAAAAACACAACGTTCAGTCCCTGAACCACGGCATCGGTTTCAACACCGCCGCCATCGAACTGATCCTGCCCACCTATGGCGAGTCCCTGGGCCTCAAAGGCAAGATCTGCCGCAACTGGACCCTCAATCCCCACCCAACCCTGATCCCGGCGATTGAAAGCGGCTGGGTCGAAAGCGTGCATTGCTTCGGCACCGAACTGGGGATGGAAAACTACATCGCCGCCCGGCCCGATGTGTTCTTCACCGGGCGCGATGGCTCCTTGCGTTCCAACCGGATGTTCAGCCAGCTCGCCGGGCAATACGCGGTGGACCTGTTCATTGGCGCCACGCTGCAAGTTGACGGCGATGGCCATTCTTCCACCGTGACTCGGGGGCGATTGGCGGGTTTCGGCGGGGCGCCGAACATGGGCCATGACCCACGCGGACGACGCCATGGCACGCCGGCCTGGCTTGATATGCGCCACACCGACGTCGCCGAACCGATGCTCGAACGCGGCAAGAAACTCGTGGTGCAAATGGTCGAGACCTTCCAGGAAGGCGGAAAACCAACCTTCGTCGAGACCCTCGATGCGATCGACGTGGCGAAGAAAAGCGGCATGCCGCTGGCGCCGATCATGGTCTACGGCGACGACGTCACCCACCTGCTGACTGAAGAGGGCATCGCCTACCTGTACAAGGCCCGTTCGCTGGAAGAACGCCAGGCGATGATCGCCGCCGTGGCCGGGGTGACCGCCATCGGCCTGCGGCATAACCCGAAAGACACCGCGCGCATGCGCCGCGAAGGCCTGATTGCTTTGCCCGAAGACCTGGGCATCCGCCGCACCGATGCCACCCGCGAACTGCTTGCCGCGAAAAGCGTGGCCGATCTGGTGCAGTGGTCCGGTGGTCTCTACAACCCGCCCGCCAAATTCAGGAGCTGGTAAATGCACGCCTTCAACCTGCAACCGAAAACCATCAGCCTGGCCGAACGGCTGGCGGATCTGGCGGTGGACGCGCTGATCGACGAAGCGGATCTGTCGCCGAAGCCGGCGCTGGTCGACCGTCGTGGCAGTGGTGCCCACACCGATTTGCATCTGGGACTGATGCACGCCTCGGCACTGGCCCTGTGGCCGGCGTTCAAGGAAATGGCTGAAGCCGCGATTGAGATTGGCGAGATCGGCTTGCCGCTGCGCGAAGCCATTGGCCTGATTGGTCGTGAGGGCGAACAGGCGATGCTCGCCACCACCCACGGCGTGAACACTCACCGTGGGGCGATCTGGGCCTTGGGCCTGTTGGTGGCTGCCGTGGCCCTTGAGCCCGAATCCGGCACCGCCAGTTCTGTCGCTTTGCGTGCCGCACGACTGGCTTTGCTCGATGACCGTCATGCGCCGCGCCCGCTCAGCCACGGGGCGCAAGTCGCCCAACGTTATGGCGCACGCGGAGCCCGTGAAGAAGCGCAACTCGGTTTCCCGGCTGTCACCCAACGTGCTCTGCCACAGCTCAAGTGCAGCCGCGCCGCCGGCCATGGCGAGCAGAACGCCCGGCTTGATGCGCTGCTGGCGATCATGACTGAACTGGCCGACACCTGCGTGTTGTATCGCGCCGGGGAACAGGGTTTGCACACCATGCAACGCGGCGCCCAAGCGGTCCTCGAAGCGGGCGGCAGTGCGAGCCTCACGGGGCGCCGTCGCTTGCATGAGCTGGACCAACAACTGATCGCATTGAATGCCTCGCCCGGTGGTGCTGCCGATCTGCTCGCCGCCTGCCTGTTCATCGACCGCATCGAGTCGGGCGAAAGCCTCATTCAGGGAGTTTTTTGATGGAAACCTTATCCTTTGAATTCCCCGCCGGGCAGCCGCCACGGGGACGCACGCTGGTGGGCTGTGTCGGCTCGGGCGATCTGGAAGTGCTGATTCAGCCGGGTCAGCCCGGCAAGCTGACGATCACGGTGCAGACCTCGGTCAACGGCAGTGAACAACGTTGGCAGCATCTGTTCGCGCGGATGTTCGACGGTCAGACCCCCTCGGCGATGGACATCGATATCCACGATTTCGGCGCCACCCCCGGCGTGGTGCGCCTGCGTCTGGAACAAGGCTTCGAGGAGATCGGCCATGACTGACAGCGCCGCGCTTCTAAACAAACACAGCTTCGTTGAACTCGGTGCCCGCCAACGGGCGAAAGCCTTGCTCGATGCCGGCACCTTTCGCGAACTGATCGACCCCTTCCAGCGCGTCATGTCGCCGTGGCTGGCCCGTCAGGGCGTGGTGCCGCAAGCCGATGACGGCGTGGTGATCGCCAAGGGCAGCCTCGACGGCTTGCCCGTGGTGATCGCCGCGATTGAAGGTGCGTTCCAGGGCGGCAGTCTCGGTGAAGTCGGCGGGGCGAAGATTGCCGGGGCGCTGGAACTGACCGCCGAAGATAACCGCAAAGGCATCCAGACTCGCGCCGTGTTGCTGCTGGAAACCGGTGGCGTGCGCTTGCAGGAGGCCAACCTTGGTCTGGCGGCGATTGCCGACATCCATGCGGCGATTGTCGATCTGCGTCAGTACCAACCGGTGATTGGCGTGGTGGCGGGCAGTGTCGGTTGCTTCGGCGGCATGTCGATTGCCGCCGGGTTGTGCAGCTATCTGGTCGTAACCCAGGAAGCGCGCCTCGGCCTGAACGGCCCACAGGTGATCGAACAAGAAGCCGGGCTTGAGGAATACGACTCCCGCGACCGTCCCTTCATCTGGAGCCTGACCGGTGGTGAGCAACGCTTCGCTACAGGGCTGGTGGATCGCTACGTCGAAGATGACGCGGCGCTGATCCGCCAGCAGGTCGGCGAATTGCTCAAGCAAGGTTTGCCGGCGCAGCAACGCAGCGTTCAGGCCGACTTGTACCTGCAACGGCTGGCGCAGCTGGATGCCGAACCGCAAATCGAACCGGCCACGGTTCGCGACCTGTATCAAGGAGCGCGCTCATGAGTTCGTATTCCCTCCGGGGCCTGCACTGGTTCAACGCATTGGCTGCCGATGCCAATCCGGTGGGCGGTTTGCCGGCTTCGTTGAAAGTAGCCGACGGCTTTTTGGGTGAGCAACCCGTACGATTCCTCGCCGTGGTAGCCGATCCCGACAACCGTTTCGTCCGTGCCCGCAATGGCGAGGTCGGTCTGCTCGAAGGTTGGGGCCTGGCCAAGGCGGTGGATGAAGTCATTGCGGCCGACGCCGACAAGGCGCACAAGCGTGCCTTGATCGCCATCGTTGATGTGCCCAGCCAGGCCTATGGTCGTCGCGAAGAGGCACTCGGCATTCATCAGGCCCTGGCCGCTGCGGCGGACAGCTATGCCCGCGCCCGATTGGCCGGGCATGCGGTGATCGGCTTGCTCGTTGGCAAGGCCATGTCCGGGGCATTTCTCGCTCATGGCTATCAGGCCAACCGCTTGATTGCCCTGCGCGATCCGGGGGTGATGGTGCATGCCATGGGCAAGGCGTCGGCGGCGCGGGTAACCCTGCGCAGTGTCGAGGAACTGGAAACCCTGGCCGCCAGCGTGCCGCCGATGGCTTATGACATCGACAGCTATGCCAGCCTCGGCCTGCTCTGGGAAACCTTGTCGGTGGACCGGATCGAGCAGCCAACCGTCGCCGATCTGGGGCGTGTGACGGAGTGCCTGATTCAGGCGATTGGCGATGTCGCCGAGAAAGGCTGCGACCTGAGCAGTCGCTTGGGCGCAAGCAACCGTGCGGCATCGAACCATATTCGCCAATTGTTGAGAGAGCAGTGGTGAGCGCGTTGATGGCCCACGACCTGCTCTGGGGCATGCCCCTGGAGCAGTTACCAGCGGATGCGCCTGCGTGGGTGGTCGAATCGATCTGCGCCGGGCAACCGGTGGTGGTGCGTCGCGCGGTATCGGCGGCGGGGCAGGTGGCGGTCGGCGTGCGCGGGCGCTTGCGCGAGCAACGTTTTGCGGCATCGATGGCGATCGATTCGGTGACGCGTCGGGTGCAGCCTGAGCAACTCTGCCATGTGGACATCGACCGGGATTTTCCGGCCGTTCGGGCGCTCAAGCAACTGCGGCCGATGCTCGACGATTGCGGTTGGGCATGGGGCGTCAGCGGTAGCGCCGGGTTTGAATTGGCCAGTGGCTTTGCGGCCCTGCACGAGGGCAGTGATCTCGATTTGATTCTGCGTACGCCGCAGCCGTTGCCCCGTGTTCAGGCACAGGCACTGGTGCAGTTGCTCGATGCGGCGGTATGTGTAGTGGACATGCAATTGCAAACACCGTTTGGTGCCGTGGCGCTGCGCGAGTGGGCCGGTGCTTCGAATCGGGTGCTGCTCAAGAACGCTACCGGGGCCTGCCTCGTCAGTGATCCGTGGAATTCGCAGGAGCAGGCAGCGTGAGCAGCTTGCTGGTATTCCCGGGTCAGGGTGCGCAGCAGCCGGGCATGCTTCAGTGCGTGTCTCGGGAAACCTTGAACGAGGCCAGCGATGTGCTCGGTGAGGACGTCTCGCGGCTGGATTCTGCCGAGGCATTGCAGTCGACCAGAGCGGTGCAGCTGTGCCTGTTGATCGCGGGTGTGGCGGCTGCACGGCAGTTGGCGATGCCCTCGGATTACGTCGCCGGATTGTCCATCGGTGCCTTCCCGGCAGCGGTGGTGGCTGGCGCCCTGGGTTTCAGTGATGCGTTGCATCTGGTCAGCCTGCGCGGTGAGCTGATGCAGCAGGCGTATCCACAGGGCTATGGCATGACCGCGATCATCGGTCTGGATCTGGCAACAGTGGAAAGCTTGCTGGCGCAGGTTCACAGCGTCGATACGCCGGTTTACCTGGCCAACATCAACGCCGATAACCAGATGGTGATCGCCGGTAGCGACGACGCGATGGCAGCGGTGGCCGATCTGGCACGAAGCCGAGGAGCCGGTCTGGCCAAGCGTCTGGCCGTGAGTGTGCCGTCGCACTGTCCGCTGCTGGACACGCCCGCAAAAAACCTGGCCGAGGCGTTCGCCAGCGTTAAGCTGCAAGCCCCGAAAATCGGCTACCTGAGCGGCAGTCGCGCGCGGCCAATCATCAACACCGAGGCCTTGCGCGACGACCTGGCGTTCAACATGTGTCGCGTGGTGGATTGGCGCGGCACCGTGCAAAGCGCCTACGAGCGCGGCGTGCGTCTACAGATCGAATTGCCGCCCGGCGCGGTACTGACCGGATTGGCGCGCCGGGTATTCGAACAAGGAACCGTGATGGCTTTCGACGGAGCCCGGCTCGATACCCTGCAGGCGCTGTTGCGTGAGGAGGGAAGCCGCCAACCCTAGACCGCCCGACTTAAGGCCTTCGAACAACAAAAACAACATTCGACGATGCACTTTGAGGACAACAACAATGATTATTTACGGTGTGGCGCTGTTGGCGATTTGTACGCTGGCAGGGGTGATCATGGGCGACATGCTCGGCGTGTTGCTGGGCGTCAAATCCAACGTCGGCGGGGTCGGGATCGCGATGATCCTGCTGATCTGCGCGCGGTTGTGGATGCAAAAACGCGGCGGCATGACCAAGGATTGCGAGATGGGCGTCGGCTTCTGGGGCGCCATGTACATTCCGGTGGTGGTCGCCATGGCCGCACAGCAGAACGTGGTCACGGCCCTGCACGGCGGTCCGGTGGCGGTGCTGGCGGCTATTGGTTCGGTGGTGGTCTGCGGTTGCACCATTGCCCTGATAAGCAGAACCCACAAAGGCGAACCCTTGCCCGATGAACCGACGGAAATCTCTCCCGTCGGCACACCTGTAGGAGGTCGCTGATATGTGGGATCTCATCGAGAAAGGTCTGGAACATAACGGCTTGATCACGGCATTCGCCTTCGTTGGCGTGATCATGTGGGTATCGGTGATTCTGTCGAAGCGCCTGACCTTCGGGCGAATTCATGGCTCGGCGATCGCCATCGTCATCGGCCTGGTCCTGGCCTGGGTCGGCGGCACCCTGACCGGTGGGCAAAAAGGCCTGGCGGATCTGACATTGTTCTCCGGTATCGGCTTGATGGGCGGCGCCATGCTGCGGGACTTTGCCATCGTCGCCACGGCCTTCGAAGTGCAGGCCACCGAGGCGAAAAAGGCCGGGTTGATCGGCGTGATCGCGCTGCTGCTGGGTACGGTGCTGCCGTTCATTGTCGGTGCGTGCATGGCCTGGGCGTTCGGTTATCGCGATGCGATCAGCATGACCACCATCGGTGCTGGTGCAGTGACCTACATCGTTGGCCCGGTGACCGGCGCGGCGATTGGCGCGACCTCGGATGTGATGGCGCTGTCGATTGCCACCGGGTTGATCAAGGCGATTCTGGTGATGGTCGGCACGCCGGTGGCTGCACGCTGGATGGGCCTGGATAATCCGCGCTCGGCGATGGTGTTCGGCGGTCTGGCCGGAACGGTTAGCGGTGTGACGGCAGGGCTGGCAGCGACGGATCGTCGGTTGGTGCCTTATGGCGCGCTGACCGCGACTTTCCATACCGGGCTTGGCTGCCTGCTGGGGCCATCACTGTTGTACTTCATTGTTCGCGGGATTGTGGGTTAAGCCCCGGGATCTTTATTGACTGTACCGGCCTCATCGCGGGCAAGCCCGCTCCCACAGGATTGTTGGTGTTCACATTATTTGTGTGCGACGCATATCCCTGTGGGAGCGGGCTTGCCCGCGATGCAGGCGACTCGGTTTCAAGCCTGGCGATTGGCATACATCCGACACTCCGCCAGCAACGCCAGCAAGTTCGGATCTCTTTCCTTGGCCTTGAGAAACACCACGCCAATGTGCTGCTGCAATCGATACTTCTCCTGCAACGGAATCAGCTTCACGCGGTTTTCGTACACCGCCGCAATCCTTCCCGGCAGCAACGCATAGCCCACCCCCGAACTGACCATGCTCAGCAGGGTGAAGATGTCGTTGACCTGCATCGCCACCTTCGGCTCGAACCCCGCCTGGTTGAACACTCGATTGCCGTCCTGATGGGTGGCGAAGCCCTGGGTCAGGGTAATGAAGGTTTCGTCGCGGACTTCCGCCAGGTCGACTTCGCTGCGTTGAGCAAACTTCGAATCGGCCGGGGTGGCCAGGAAGATGTCGTCGGAGAATAGCGGCAGGTGCTCGAGGTCCGGGTCGTTGATGCTGTCGTCCAGGGAAACCAGGATCGCATCGACTTCCATGTTCTTGAGCTTGTACAACAGGTCAAAGTTCGAGCCGAGAATCAGGTCGATATTGAGTTCGCTGCGACGGATTTTCAGGCCCATGATCAACTGTGGCACCGTCTTCACCGTCAGCGAATACAGCGAGCCCAGCTTGAAGCGTTCGGCTGAGAATCCGGCAGCTTCGCGGGTCAGGCGCACGCTTTCGAGCACGTCCTGAATCAGCTTCTGCGCTCGCTCCTCCAGCACGTAAGCGCTTTCCAGTGGTGTCAGGTTGCGGCCTTCGTGCTTGAACAGCGGGCAGCGCAAGGCGCTTTCCAGGGAGTGAATCGCCCGATGCACGCTGACGTTGCTGGTCTGCAACTCGGCGGCTGCTCGGGCCAGGTTACCGGTGCGCATGAAGGCCAGGAACACTTCGAGTTTTTTCAGGGTCAACTCTTCATCGATCAGCATGGGGCGGACTCTTTTTGGAATGCTCCGATTGTGCCCGTTAAACGCGATGATTGTGTTCTGAAACATTGCGCTTTTAGGCTTGCGGCTTGAGCCTTGCGATTTCGAGGAGTAGGCAAGCGATGTATCACGGGGAAAGATTGAACGCCTGGACGCATCTGGTCGGGGCGGTGGCGGCCTTTGTCGGCGGGGTGTGGCTGATCGTTGTCGCCAGCCTCGACGGCAGTCCGTGGAAGATCGTCAGCATGGCGATCTATGCCTTTACCTTGCTGGTGCTGTACAGCGCATCGACCGTGTACCACAGCGTACGCGGGCGCAAGAAAGCGATCATGCAGAAGGTCGATCACTTCTCGATCTACCTGCTGATCGCCGGCAGTTACACGCCGTTCTGCCTGGTGACTCTGCGCGGGCCCTGGGGCTGGACGCTGTTCGGGATTGTCTGGGGGCTGGCGCTGATCGGCATCCTGCAGGAAATCAAACCGCGCTCGGAAGCGCGGATTCTGTCGATCGTGATTTACGCGGTGATGGGCTGGATCGTGCTGGTGGCGGTCAAGCCATTGCTCGCGGCACTGGGCGGAACCGGTTTTACCTGGTTGGCGTTGGGTGGTGTGTTTTACACGGTGGGCATCGTCTTTTTTGCTCTCGACGACCGTTTGCGGCATGCCCACGGGATCTGGCATTTGTTCGTGATTGCCGGGAGTTTGCTGCACTTTGTGGCGATTTGGTTTTATGTGCTTTAAGAAACGTGGTGAGTGCCCTTGTGGGAGCGAGCAGGCTCGCTCCCACAGTGTGGTTATGTGATTGGATTTAAGAGGGTCTCGGGATCAGGTGATCCAGTTGTTCCTGAGCCCGGCGACTGAAGATCTGCAACAGGTCATTCAAGGTGTGCGGCGGCGGTTCGGCGGCGCGGGTTACCGCGTACAGGGTGATGGGCAACGGCGGCGCCAGCGGACGGATTGTCGTCGCGGAAGGGGAGGCGCCGAGTGCGGTGAACGGATCGATCACCGCCAGTCCGGCACCTGATTCCACCATCGCCCGGGCCAGCGAATAGGTCTGTACGGCGATGCGCACCCGGGGTGGTGGTTCAACCGCTTCCAGATAGCTGTCCAGTCGCGCGGCCAAGGGGTCGGCGCTTGATAATCCAATCAACGGCGCGCCGGCCAGCGCCATCAACGGCAGCGGCTGACCGGCGTCCTCGTCCAGCCAGAAACCTTTCGGCGCCAGCGCCACCAGCACGCCCGACGCCAGGGCCTGAGCCTTGAGCCCCGGATGATCCGGTCGTTGCAGGGTCAGGGCGACATCCACTTCGCGCATCAAAAGGTTCTGCACCAGTTCCCGGCTATGGGCGCTGGACAGTTCGCAGGCGATGTCCGGGTAATGTGCGGTCCATTCGTGGATGGCTGGCGGCAACAAAGATAGGGCCAGTGCCGGGGTGGCGCCGATGCGCAGGCTGTGGCCCGGTTCGCGGCGCAGGCTCTGGGCCAGTCGTCGCACGCCTTGCAGGCTCTCGCTGACCTTGTCGACCTCACGTTCCAGCTCCAGGGCTTCCGGGGTCGCCTGCAGCTTGCCGCGTACTCGCAGGAACAACGGGAACCCCAACTGTTGCTCGGCATGTTGCAGCACCTTGGTCACCGCTGGTTGCGAGACGTGCAGCAATTGCGCGGCGGCGCTGATCGAACCGGTCTGGCGGATGGCCTGGAAAATCTCGATGTGACGAAGACGCATGGCAAGTCCATAACCTTTGTTTATGGGATTGGCATCTTTATTCATTGTTCGCGACCTGTCACCTGGCTCTAACCTCGGCCCTGTCTTCACAACGGCTTTAAGGACGGACATGGCTCAGCGTGTGTGCATCATTGGCGGCGGCGTGATTGGCCTGGCAACGGCCTATGCGCTGGTGCGCGACGGCTTCGAGGTGACGGTGGTCGAAGCCCGGGACTCGCTGGGCAGCGAAACCAGTTTCGCCAACGGTGGCCAGCTGTCCTATCGCTACGTTGCACCGCTGGCTGACGCCGGCGTGCCGCTGCAAGCCATCGGCTGGATGCTGCGCGGCGATTCGCCCTTGAAGCTGCGCCCACGGCTGGACCCGGTGCAGTGGCGCTGGATGGCTTCCTTCCTGGCCGCGTGTCGCAGCTCGGTCAACCGTGAAAACGCGGCGCACCTGTTGCGTCTTGCGCTGTTCAGCCAAAGCACATTGAAGCGCTGGCGCGAAGACGATGGACTGGCCGGATTCCATTGGCGACGCAATGGCAAACTGGTGACGTTCCGTAACCCTGCAAGCTTTGCGCATGCGTGTAAAAAACTCGCCGATCCGCAACAGCAGCAGGTGCTCTCGGCGGCCGAATGTGCGGATCTGGAGCCGGCCCTGGCCGATGCACCCTTTGTCGGCGCGATCTATACCCCGGATGAAGAAGTTGGCGATTGCCATCGGTTCTGTCAGCACTTGGCTACGCGGCTGAAGGCATCCGGTCGTTGCGAATTCCGTCTGGGGCAAGCGGTGACCGGGATTCGCCATGCCAACGGCAGCGTCAACGCCATCGAACTGGGCGGGGAAATGCTGGCAGTCGATCAATTGGTCATCGCCGCCGGCCACCGCAGTCCGCTGCTGGCATTGCCCGGCTTGCATCTGCCGCTGTATCCGCTGAAGGGCTATAGCTTGACCGTGCCCATCGGCAGCGGACACCGGGCGCCGGACGTGAGCATCACCGATTACGACCGCAAGATCGTTTACGCCCGCATCGGCGAACAGCTGCGGGTGGCGGCAATGGTCGACATCGTCGGTTTCGACCCGGCGATCGATCCGGAGCGTCTGGCCCTGATCAAACGCCAGGCCCACGACACCTTCCCAAATGCCGGCGACTACGACGCTGCCGTAGAGTGGGCCGGCATGCGCCCGGCCACCCCGAGCGGCGTGCCACTGCTCGGTGCCACGGCTTATCGCAATCTGTGGCTCAATCTTGGCCATGGCGCGCTGGGGTTTACCCTGGCCTGTGGCAGTGGGCAGTTGCTCAGCGAGCTGATTGGCCAGCGCCAACCGTCCATTGACCTGAACGGTTTCAATCACCGCGCCGCGTGAATTCCATTTCGAAAAGGACATTGCAATGACCATTACCCGACTGCACACCAACCCGCGTCTATCTGGCGCCGTGACCTTTGGCGACCTGGTGTTTCTCTCCGGCCAGGTGCCGGGCGATGCCGTGGATGCCGGCGGGCAGACCCGCGAAGTGCTGGCGAAAATCGACGCGTTGCTGGCCGAGGCTGGCAGCGATAAGGACCACCTGCTCAGCGCGACCATTTACCTGAAGAACATCACCGAGGATTTTGCCGCGATGAACGAGGTCTGGTCGGCCTGGCTATCGCCGGGGCAGGCACCGAGCCGTACCACGGTGCAGGCCGAACTGGCCCGCCCGCAGGTGCTGGTGGAGATCACCGTCATCGCTGCACGTATCTGAAACAACCCAACACCCACAACGGAGAATAACAATGCAAAAAATCACGTTGCTCGGCTGCGCCCTGGGGCTGTTGCTTGGCAGTCAGGTCCAGGCTAACGAAGCGCCCCTGACCGGCACCCTTGGCAAGATCGCCAATGCCAAGACCATCACGTTGGGCTACCGCGATGCGTCGGTGCCGTTCTCTTACGTGGGCGATCAAAGCGGCAAACCGATGGGCTATTCGGTGGACCTGGCAGGCAAGATTGTCGAGCGCATCCAGCAACAGCTGGCATTGCCTGACCTCAAGGTGAAGTACAACCTGGTGACCTCGCAAACCCGTATTCCGCTGGTGCAGAACGGCACCGTGGATCTGGAGTGCGGCTCCACGGGCGTAACCGCCGAGCGGCAGAAGCAGGTGGCGTTCTCTTACGGTTTCATCTACGTCAAAGGCCAGTTGCTGACTGCCAAGGACAGCGGCATCAAGAGCTTTGCCGACTTGCGCGGCAAGAACGTGGTGACCACCGCCGGCACCACCAATGAGCGCTTCCTGAAGAGCTACAACGTCGACAACAAGATCGACATGTTCGTGATCAGCGCCAAGGACCACGGCGAAGCCTTCCAGATGCTGCAATCGGGCAGGGCCGCAGCGTTTTACATGGACGACGCGCTGCTCTATGGCGAGCGCGCCAAGGCCCGTGATCCGCACAAATGGGTAGTGGTCGGGGAAGAGCAGTCTCGGGAAATCTATAGCTGCATGGTGCGCAAGGACGATCCGCAGTTCCTGGCGCTGGTCAACGGTGCGCTTGGTGACCTGTACAGCTCAGGTGAGATCAACGGCATCTACCAGCGCTGGTTTGAACAGCCGATCCCGCCTAAAGGTTTGAACCTTGAGTTCCCGATGACCAGCGAACTCAAGGCGATCATCGCCAAACCGGTGAGTGACCCGGTGCAATAAGGTCCAAGCCGTGTCGCGGCCATTCGCGAGCAGGCTCGCCCCCACATTTGAAATGCATTCCACTGTGGGAGCGAGCCTGCTCGCGAAAGGGCCCTAGAAATCACCCCAAAGCTGCTGGGCCACCGCCAATGCCACCACCGGTGCAGTCTCTGTGCGCAACACTCGCGGCCCAAGGCGCGCAGCATGAAAACCAGCCCCCTTGGCCTGATCGACTTCAGCATCCGACAACCCACCTTCCGGGCCGATCAGGAACGCCAAAGTCGAAGGCTTGGCATGACTGACCAGCGGCTCGGCCACCGGGTGCAGCACCAGTTTCAATTCGGCCTGGGTGTGTTTCAGCCAGTCGGCCAACAGTACGGGCGGATGAATCACCGGCACCCGTGAACGCCCGCACTGCTCGCAGGCACTGATCGCCACCTGGCGCCAGTGCAGCAGGCGCTTGTCGGCGCGTTCGTCCTTGAGCCGGACTTCACAGCGCTCGCTGAAAATCGGGGTGATTTCGCTGACGCCCAGCTCGGTGGCTTTCTGAATTGCCCAGTCCATACGCTCGCCACGGGACAGGCCCTGGCCGAGATGAACCTGCAACGGCGATTCCACCTGGCCGGCGAACTGCTCATCGATCTGTACCACGACGCGCTTCTTGCCGACTTCCACCAGCGTGCCGCGAAACTCATGGCCGGAGCCGTCGAACAGCTGCAACGCATCACCCTCGGCCATGCGCAGCACGCGGCCGATGTAGTGGGCCTGGGCTTCAGGCAATTCGTGCTCGCCGGTGCTCAGGGGGGCGTCGATGAAGAAGCGGGACAGTCTCATACGGGGTCTCTGTAATTCATGTGTAGGTTTCGGTGCCGCCATCGCTGGCAAGCCAGCTCCCACAGGCTTATGCGGTCACTGTGGGAGCTGGCTTGCCAGCGATAGCAGCAGTCCAGACACCACAGAATCTCAGGTGGAATCAATCAGCCCGGATCACGGAAGCCCGGATGGAAATCCTTCGGCACCGCCACGCTTACGCTGTCGCGGGTGGCGATGTCGATGCCTTCGCTGGCTACCTCGGCCAGAAAGTCGATCTGCTCCGGAGTGACCACATACGGCGGCAGGAAATACACCACGCTACCCAACGGCCGAAGCAGGGCACCGCGCTCCAGCGCGTGCTGGAAGACTTTCAGGCCACGGCGCTCCTGCCACGGATAGGCTTCCTTGGTGGCCTTGTCCTTGACCATCTCGATGGCCAGCACCATGCCGGTCTGACGCACTTCCGAGACATTCGGGTGATCGGCCAGATGGGCGGTGGAGGAGGCCATGCGCGCGGCGAGGGCTTTGTTGTTCTCGATGACGTTGTCTTCTTCGAAGATGTCCAGCGTCGCCAATGCCGCTGCGCAGGCCAGCGGGTTGCCGGTGTAGCTGTGGGAGTGCAGGAAGGCGCGCAGGGTCGGGTAATCGTCGTAGAAAGCGCTGTAGACCTCGTCGGTGGTCATGCACGCCGCCAGTGGCAGGTAACCGCCGGTCAGGGCCTTGGACAGGCAGAGGAAGTCCGGGCGGATGCCGGCCTGTTCGCAGGCGAACATCGTCCCGGTACGACCGAAGCCGACGGCGATTTCATCGTGAATCAGGTGCACGCCGTAGCGGTCGCAGGCCTCGCGCAGCAACTTGAGGTACACCGGGTGGTACATGCGCATGCCGCCGGCACCCTGGATCAGCGGCTCGACGATCACCGCCGCGACCGTATCGTGGTGCTCGGCCAGGGTCTGCTCCATGGCGGCGAACATGTTGCGCGAATGTTCTTCCCAGCTCATGCCCTCTGGACGCAGGTAGCAATCCGGGCTCGGCACCTTGAGGGTGTCCATCAGCAGGGCTTTATAGGTTTCGGTGAACAGCGGCACGTCGCCCACCGACATCGCCGCCATGGTTTCGCCGTGGTAGCTGTTGGTCAGGGTAACGAAGCGCTTCTTGTTCGGCTGGCCGCGGTTGAGCCAGTAGTGAAAGCTCATTTTCAACGCGACTTCGATGCAGGACGAACCGTTATCGGCGTAGAAGCACCGGGTCAGCCCTTCGGGCGTCATCTTGACCAGACGCTCGGACAGCTCGATCACCGGTTGATGGCTGAAACCGGCGAGAATCACGTGCTCCAGCTGATCGACCTGATCCTTGATGCGCTGGTTGATCCGCGGGTTGGCGTGACCGAACACGTTGACCCACCAGGAACTGACCGCATCGAGGTAGCGCTTGCCTTCGAAGTCTTCCAGCCAGACGCCCTCACCGCGCTTGATCGGGATCAGCGGCAGTTGTTCGTGATCTTTCATCTGGGTGCAGGGATGCCACAACACCGCAAGATCGCGTTCCATCCACTGTTTGTTCAGGCCCATTTTCACTCTCCTCGAGGCGGTCCGTGACGTGCGCGGACATACAATCGCGCAAGCCTATGCAATGCATCGCACGGGGACAACCCATTGTGTCGATTGAGCTACTTTGAATAGGGCGATAGACGCTGCTGGCGGGCGTTCGAAGGCTGACGTATCCTTCGCGGTTCTTGGGTCGCCTGGCCCGCAAAACCGCTAATTTTTCGTGTATTTCCGGAGTTCGCTGAATGTCTGTCGGATGGCTGCGCGCCTGTGCGCTGGTGATGTTGGGGCTGTTCAGCGTGTCTGCGCTGGCCAAGGATAAAACCGCGATCGTGGTCGGGGGTGGGGTCGCGGGCCTCACGGCGGCTTACGAGTTGCAGAACAAGGGCTGGCAGGTCACGCTGCTGGAAGCCAAGTCGAGCCTGGGCGGTCGTTCCGGCATGGCCACCAGCGAGTGGATCGGCAACGACAAGGTCCAACCGGTCCTGAACAAGTACGTATCGACCTTCAAACTGAGCACCACGCCAGCGCCGGAGTTCGTGCGGACCCCGGGCTACCTGATCGACGGCGTGTATTACACCGCTGCCGATCTGGCCACCAAGGAACCGGCCACCGCCGAAGCGCTCAAGCGCTACGAGAAAACCCTCGACGACCTGGCGCGCTCGATCGATGACCCGCAAAACCCGGCAGCCAACAACACCCTGCACGCGCTGGACCAGATCAACGTATCCAGCTGGCTCGACAAGCAGAACCTGCCGGCCACTGCACGCCAGTTGGTCAATCAGCAGATCCGTACCCGCTACGACGAGCCTTCGCGTCTGTCGCTGCTGTATTACGCCCAGCAGAGCAGTGTTTACCGTAACGTCTCCGACCGTGACCTGCGCGCTTCGCGACTGGTCGGTGGCAGCCCGGTGCTGGCCCAGGCTTTCGTCAAGCAGCTGAAAACCATCAAGACCAGTTCCCCGGTCTCGTATATCTCCCAGGATAAGGATGGCGTCACCGTCAAGGCCGGCAGCAACGATTACAAGGCTGACTATGTGGTGCTCGCCGTGCCATTGCGCGCCCTGAACAAGATCCAGATGACCCCTGCGCTGGATGCCCAGCACCTGGCCGCGATCAAGGGCACCAACTACGGCTGGCGCGACCAGATCATGCTGAAATTCAAGACACCCGTGTGGGAAAGCAAGGCGCGGATGTCCGGTGAAATCTACAGCAACACCGGCCTGGGCATGTTGTGGGTCGAGCCAGCCCTGAAGGGCGGCGCCAACGTGGTGATCAACCTGTCCGGCGACAACGCCCGGGTGATGCAGGCCTTCGGCGACAAGCAGATGGCCGACCAGGTGCTGATTCGCCTGCACGCGTTTTATCCACAAGCGCGCGGCTCGTTCACCGGCTATGAAATCCGTCGCTACAGCACCGACCCTTCGATGGGCGGCGCTTACCTGGCCTTCGGCCCGGGCCAGATCAGCAAATTCTGGCGCTTGTGGGAACGTCCGATTCAGCGTGTAGCCTTCGCCGGCGAGCATACTGACACCTTGTACCCAGGCACTCTGGAGGGCGCGTTGCGTACCGGTCAGCGGGCGGCCAGCCAGGTTGAAGACCTGGCAGCGGGTAAGTCGTTTGAACCGGCCAAGGCCGCTCCAGTGGCAGCCGCGGCTGCGGCCGGCGCGGTGGCGGCGAAGAAGGGCAACTTCTTCACCAACCTGTTCGGCGGCTCGGATGACGACAAGAAGCCGGAACCGGTCAAGGCACCAGAGCCGGTTGCTGTAGCGCCTGCACCAGCCCCGGCGCCGGTAGCAGCACCTGCTCCGGTCGAAGCACCGAAGCCTGCTGCCCCGGTGAAGGCCGAACCAGCCAAGAAGGCACCGACTAAAACGGCTGCAAAACCGGCAGCCAAGACCGAGGCCAAGAAAGCGCCAGCCAAGGCTCCGGTGAAAAAAGCCGAAACGGCGAAGAAGCCAGCGGCTAAACCTGTGGCGACCGCTGAGGCCAAGGCTCAGTAAGGTACAGGCGTAAAAAAGCGCGGCCTGAGGGCCGCGTTTTTTTTTGCTCGTTTATCCAGTATGAGGCGTTACGGGTTTGTGTACTGAGTACTGGAGTTGAAATCCAGGGTTCCGGTCCTACACAGGCTGGTGATTTATCAGCCACTTCCCACAAAACAACCAGAAGCTACCGATAAGTAACGTTCGAACTCGAAATTTATGCTCTTCAAAAACAGGAGGGCGTATGAAAACGCTAGTAGCAGTAATGATATTGATCACTCTTTCTGGCTGTGTGGCTGGTCATCCAATAACTCGAGATCAGGGCACTGAACTGGCCCACAAATGCCGGATAGACCCGTACTACCATGAATGTTTACAGCCCCCTCCACTCTTCCATAACTAGAGAGAGGGCGCTGCCTAACAGTCGTTAATTCAGACTCTGCGGTCTATCAGGTAGATCGCATGCGCAGGACTTACGATTGCTGCGCAGCCGAACGCAGACTTCGTCAGCAGCTCGCAGCAAAACCTTGGACGCGACGGCCACACTTTTTGTGACTGAGGAAAAATCGCCACCGCCAATCGAATAAACCTTCGGGTGGAGGTGTTCTCGGGTTGGACTACATTCTTTTGCAGCCATTGGGCTTTTAATCTCGCCTTAACCCACCGATTTCAGACTCTTGATCGTATTTCTCGATGTTTCAAAGCAAATTTTTCCGCTTTAATTCGATAGATAACTCTTTAGTCTTGGGTCGCAGTTCTCACAGGATTTGGGCAATGCAGCTACGTAACTCTACTTCCCGCTATGGTCTGGTCAGCATCGTCATGCACTGGGGCGTGGCATTGGCAGTGTTTGGTCTGTTCGCACTGGGGTTGTGGATGGTCGGTCTCGACTACTACAGCACCTGGCGCAAAGACGCGCCCGATCTGCACAAGAGCATCGGCCTGGTGTTGCTCGGCGTGATGGTATTGCGGGTGTTGTGGCGCTTTATCAGCCCGCCGCCACCGACCTTGTCCAGCTATAGCCGCATGACGCGCCTGGGCGCCAAGTTCGGCCATGGCTTCCTGTATCTCAGTCTGTTCGCTGTGATGATTGCCGGTTACCTGATTTCCACCGCAGAAGGTGTCGGGATTCCGGTGTTTGGGCTGTTTGAAGTACCTGCGCTGGTGTCCGGACTACCGGACCAGGCAGATACCGCTGGCGTGATTCATCTCTGGCTGGCATGGGTACTGGTAATTTTTTCCGGCCTCCATGCGTTGGCAGCATTGAAGCACCACTTTATCGATCGCGATGTGACCCTCAAGCGAATGCTGGGTCGCAAAGCCTGACGTTCAACCTCGACTCCAAAGGAAAACAAAGCATGTTGAAAAAGACTCTGGCCGCTCTGGCAATCGGTTCCGCGCTGTTGTCCGCCGGTAACGCAATGGCCGCTGATTACGTGGTCGACAAGGAAGGCCAGCACGCCTTCGTTGATTTCAAGATCAGCCACCTGGGCTACAGCTTCATCACCGGTACTTTCAAGGACATCGACGGCAAGTTCAGCTTCGACGCTGCCAAGCCTGAAGCCAGCAAGATCGAGTTCAACGTGAACACCGCCAGCGTGTTCACCAACAACGCTGAACGTGACAAGCACATTTCCAGCAAAGACTTCCTGAACGGCACCAAGGCAACCTTCGTGTCCACCAGCGTCAAGCCAACCGGTAAAAACGCCGATGGTAAAGACACTGCCGACGTGGCCGGTGACCTGACCATCCTGGGCGTGACCAAGCCGATCGTGGTCAAGGCCACTTTCCTGGGTGAAGGCAAGGATCCATGGGGCGGCTACCGCGCTGGTTTCGAGGGTACCTTCGACCTCAAGCGTTCCGACTTCGGCAAGCAGAAGGACCTGGGCCCATCGTCCGATGCGGTTGAAATGTACGTCTCGTTTGAAGGTGTGAAAGCGAAATAATTTTCGCGCCTGACAAAACAACGCCCGCTGCTCTCACGAGCGCGGGCGTTTTTTATTGCTGTACAAAAAAACTGCGGGCAACACAAAAACCTGTGGGAGCGAGCCTGCTCGCAATGGGGGGCCTTACAGTCGACATTGATGGTGACTGATACACCGCCATCGCGAGCAGGCTCGCTCCTACAGGGTTCTTCATTGCCAAAAAAATGCCCCGGGTCTTTCGATCCGGGGCATTTTTTATCTCTGCGACAAATCAGCGATTGCGGGTCAGCAATGCCGGTTTTTCACCACGAGGACGGCTTGGCAGTTGATCCAGTTGCTCAGGTGTCGGGAAGCGGTCGACTTTCGACTCCTTGTGCATGATCTTCGGACCGCTGCGCGGGTTCTGTACGGCCGGCTCGGCGCGGGACTGGTCGTCACGGGCAGGGCGGCGATTGCGCGAGTCTTCGCGACGGGCCTGGCCATCACGTGAACCACCGCTGCGCGGACCACTGCGTTTGCCCGCAGGCGTGCCGGTGGTGGTGCCATCGCTGTTGCGCGGACCGCTCTGGCGACCCTGTGGCTTGCCGCCCCGTGGAGCGCCCGAACCGGTGCCCTGGCCTGGTGCACCTGGGCGGCGACCACGACCCGGAGCCGGGGTTTGCTTCGGCACGTAGTCGACGCGGTTACCGAAGTTATCGATATCGTCGTCCAGGAACTCGTCCGGCGCACGATCAGCAGCGGCGCGTGGCGGCTGGCTTGGTTGACGCTGTTCACGGCTGCCTTCGCGTGGCTTCTGCTGGCGGGCAGGACGCTCACCGCGTTCGGTTTTCTCGCCAGAGCCAGGTTTTTCCTTGCCCTTGTCCTTGCCCTTGTCTTTACGACCGCCACCGCCGCCGTTCGGGCCGTCGCCGCGTGGGCCACGGGCGTTACGCGGGTTGCGCATGTCCGGACGTTCACGAACTTCCGGTTTTTCAGCTTCCACGGCGCTGGCATCGAAGCCCATCAGGTCGCCATCGGCGATTTTCTGCTTGGTCATGCGTTCGATGCTTTTCAGCAGTTTTTCTTCGTCCGGTGCCACCAGCGAAATGGCCTCGCCGGAACGACCGGCACGGCCGGTACGACCGATGCGGTGCACATAGTCTTCATCGACGTTCGGCAGTTCGAAGTTGACTACATGCGGCAATTGGTCGATGTCGAGGCCGCGCGCGGCGATGTCAGTGGCGACCAGGATGCGCACGGTGCCGGCCTTGAAGTCGGCCAGGGCCTTGGTGCGGGCGTTCTGGCTCTTGTTGCCGTGAATCGCAACGGCGCTCAGGCCATGCTTGTCCAGGTATTCGGCCAGGCGGTTGGCGCCATGCTTGGTGCGGGTGAACACCAGCACCTGTTCCCAGGCGCCAGCGGTGATCAAGTGAGCCAGCAATGCACGCTTGTGGCTGGCAGGCAGGCGGAACACACGCTGTTCGATACGCTCGACCGTGGTGTTCGGCGGCGTGACTTCGATACGTTCCGGGTTGTGCAGCAGCTTGCCGGCGAGGTCGGTGATGTCCTTGGAGAACGTTGCCGAGAACAGCAGGTTCTGCCGTTTGGCCGGCAGGCGGGCCAGGACTTTCTTCACGTCATGGACGAAGCCCATGTCGAGCATGCGGTCGGCTTCGTCCAGCACGAGGATTTCCACGTGGGACAGGTCGACGCTGCCTTGGCCGGCGAGGTCGAGCAAGCGGCCAGGGCAGGCCACCAACACGTCTACGCCACGGGACATGGCCTGAACCTGAGGGTTCATACCAACACCGCCGAAGATGCAGGCGCTGACGAACTTCAGGTCACGGGCATAGACCTTGAAGCTTTCGTGTACTTGCGCCGCGAGCTCGCGAGTAGGGGTCAGGACCAGTACGCGCGGTTGGCGCGGGCCGTGACGCTGGGATTTGTCCGGATGACCGTTGGGGAACAACCGTTCCAGAATTGGAAGGGCGAAACCGCCGGTTTTACCAGTACCTGTCTGCGCCGCGACCATCAGGTCGCGACCTTGCAACACGGCGGGAATGGCCCGCTGTTGCACCGGAGTAGGCTCGGTATAGCCCGCATCTTCGATGGCGCGGACCAAAGCCTCGGAGAGACCGAGGGAAGCAAAGGACATGAGTAATCCTGTTTTAGTTAGGGCTGGGCCCAATGGGAGTCTTGCCTGGCGCGAATGGCGTTTAAGAGGACGCAATCCCGTCCGGTCCTGCTGGGTTTCGAAAGCTCGTCTGGAGCGCTCGCGCGGGCTGAAAAGCTGCGCTGTAGCGGAGTCGAGGTGCCTTGAACGATTCCGAGCGTCCGGGCGTGAGCCTGGCGGGAAGGCCGGAGTATAACAGAGCAATCACTGCGCGCCGCTTTCCTGCTGCTCAACGGTTTTTGTACGGGTGGCGGTGACACTCGTGGCATTCGTCGAACTTGCCGGGGCGGCACCGTAACGGGCGCTCAGTTCCGCGTAGGCCGGTTCGCGCTTGAAGCGCTTGAGTTCGGCGCCGAAGCGCTGCACCAGCAGATCCATGCCAGCATTGCGGCGTACTGCGAGAAACTGGCTCTGCTGGCTGATCACGGTCGGGTTTTCGGTAATCTTGTCGCGGATGTTCAGCTCATCGAGCAAATGCTGGCCTACCCGGCGGTCGGTAATCAGCAGGTCAATCCGTCCGCGCACCAGTTTGCCGAAGTTGGCTTCATGGCTCGGTGCCGGTTCGCGGTTGAACAGCGTCGACTCCCGGAAATCCTGGCTGTACAGGTAGCCCGGTGAGGTGCCGATGGTCAGGCCGCGCAGTTCGTCGAGGGTACGGAAGGGGTGCGGTCGCTCGTTGGCATAGAACATCACGAACTGGACTTCCGAGAGCGGTTCGCTGGGGTAGAGCAGTGTCGCGTCGCGTTCGTCGCTGTGGAAAATATCCAGCGCGCCATCGGCCTGACCCGATTCGAGCATCGACAGGCAGCGTTTCCATGGCAGGAACTGCCACTCCACCTCAATACCCAGGCGCTTGAAGACAATCGCCGTGGTTTCGTAGTCCAGCCCGAGGGATTTACCGTTCTCTTCGTAGACATAAGGCGCCCACGGTTCCGTGACAATGCGCAACTTCTCGCCCCGAGCAGCGAAGCTCAGGCAAGTGAAGACAAACACGGCGATTAACTGCGTGATCAAAGGCATGGGCTTGAGATTACGACGAGAAACGGGAAAGAGCCAGAAACTGGCTGCAGATGCTCTAACTCCGGGGATTGCTGCACAAAAAGAGTGCGCTGAAAAGTAAAAGATCGCAGCCTGCGGCAGCTCCTACATTGAAAAGGGGAACTTCCGTGGGAGATGCCAACAGCTGTTATCTCTTGATCTTGCTTGTAGCTTTCAGCTTGTCGCTTGTCGCTGTTTCAACGCGGCAACTTCAGGTTGTTCCACACCGCCAGGCTCGCTTCAGCCTGATTCAGTGTGTAGAAGTGCAGCCCTGGTGCGCCACCTTGCAGCAAGCGTTCGCACATTTCGGTGATGACTTGCTCGCCGAAACGCTGAATGCTTTGGGTATCGTCGCCGTACGCTTCCAGTTGCTTGCGGATCCAGCGGGGGATTTCCGCGCCGCAGGCGTCGGAGAAGCGTGCCAGTTTGCTGTAGTTGGTGATCGGCATGATGCCTGGCACGATCGGAATGTTCACGCCCAGCGCCCGCACACGATCGACAAAGTAGAAGTAGCTGTCGGCGTTGAAGAAGTACTGAGTGATCGCGCTGTCGGCGCCGGCTTTGGCCTTTCGCACGAAGTTGGCGATATCGTCTTCGAAGTTGCGCGCTTGCGGATGCATTTCCGGGTAGGCGGCGACTTCGATGTGGAAATGGTTGCCGGTCTCTTCACGAATGAATTCAACCAGGTCATTGGCATGGCGCAATTCGCCGCTGGCCATGCCCATGCCCGATGGCAGGTCACCGCGCAGAGCGACGATACGGTTGATGCCGGCGGCCTTGTACTGGCTCAGCAGGCCGCGCAAGTCGTCCTTGCTGTCACCGACGCAAGACAGATGCGGTGCGGCAGGGATTTTGACTTCGCTTTCGAGCTGCAGCACGGTGTTGAGGGTGCGATCACGGGTCGAACCGCCAGCGCCGTAGGTGCAGGAAAAGAAATCGGGATTGTACGTGGCCAGCTGACGGGCAGTGGCGATCAGCTTTTCATGCCCAGCGTCGGTCTTCGTAGGGAAGAACTCGAAACTGTAGCGACGATCTTGGGACATGGAGGAGACCTCCAGCTACAAGCCTCAAGCTGCAAGCTGCAAGAGACGCGGAGGTGCGCTTGTCTCTTGTGCCTGAAGCCTGCTGCCTGAAACTGTTTTGGCAAATTGGGTCAAAGCGATCGGCTTCGCGCGGCAAGGTCGGCTTTTGGCACTTGCTTGCCGCTTGAAGCTTAAAGCTTGCAGCTGCTCTTAGTAGCGATAAGCGTGCGGCTTGAACGGACCTTCAACGGTCACGCCGATGTAGTCGGCCTGGGTCTTGGTCAGTTGGGTCACAACGCCGCCGAAACCGCGGACCATTTCCAGGGCCACTTCTTCGTCGAGTTTCTTCGGCAGTACTTCAACGGTCAGGCGCTCGGCTTTCTGGGCTGGCGACAGGTCGGCGTACTTCTGGCCGAACAGGAAGATCTGCGCCAGCACCTGGTTGGCGAACGAACCGTCCATGATGCGGCTTGGGTGGCCAGTGGCGTTACCCAGGTTAACCAGACGGCCTTCGGCCAGCAGGATCAGGTAGTCGTCATTCTGCGGATCGAAGCTGCCAGCACCGGTACGGTGGATCTTGTGAACCTGTGGCTTCACTTCTTCCCATGCCCAGTTCTTGCGCATGAAAGCGGTGTCGATTTCATTGTCGAAGTGGCCGATGTTGCAGACAACAGCGCGCTTCTTCAGGGCTTTGAGCATGTTTGCATCGCAAACATTGACGTTACCGGTGGTGGTCACGATCAGGTCGATCTTGCCCAGCAGCGCCTTGTCGATGCTCGCTTCGGTGCCGTTGTTGATCCCGTCGATGAACGGCGAAACCACTTCGAAGCCGTCCATGCAGGCTTGCATGGCGCAGATCGGGTCGACTTCGGAGACCTTGACGATCATGCCTTCCTGACGCAGGGACTGAGCGGAGCCCTTGCCCACGTCACCGTAACCGATGACCAGCGCTTGCTTGCCGGACAGCAGGTGGTCGGTACCGCGCTTGATGGCATCGTTCAGGCTGTGACGGCAGCCGTACTTGTTGTCGTTCTTGCTCTTGGTCACCGAGTCGTTGACGTTGATGGCCGGGATCTTCAGCTCGCCCTTGGCCAGCATGTCCAGCAGGCGGTGAACGCCAGTGGTGGTTTCTTCGGTCACGCCGTGAACGCGATCCAGTACCTGTGGGTACTTCTTGTGCAGCAGCTCGGTCAGGTCGCCGCCATCGTCGAGGATCATGTTGGCATCCCAAGGCTGGCCATCCTTGAGGATGGTTTGCTCCAGGCACCACTCGTACTCTTCTTCGGTTTCACCTTTCCAGGCGAAAACAGGGATGCCGGCAGCGGCGATGGACGCAGCGGCCTGGTCTTGAGTCGAGAAAATGTTGCAGGACGACCAGCGTACTTCGGCACCCAGGGCAACCAGGGTTTCGATCAGCACGGCAGTCTGAATGGTCATGTGGATGCAGCCGAGGATTTTCGCACCCTTGAGCGGTTGCTCTTCGGAATACTTGCGGCGCAGACCCATCAGGGCCGGCATTTCGGATTCGGCGATGATGGTTTCGCGACGGCCCCAGGCAGCCAGGGACATGTCGGCGACTTTGTAATCGTTAAAATCTGCAGGCGTGATAACAGCGCTCATAAGAGCCTCCATTCGTAATGTATGCGAATGGGCGCCGTTGTGCGTTTAGTGCCGGACCGATCAAGGCCTGGCAACGCCCCATCCGAGCCTGACAGGTCTAGCCTGCTGCAGCGCCCCTCGGACAGGTGGCGGGAAAACGGTAGCAAGTACAGGTTACCGTTTTGAAACGGGGGCGATTATAGCCGTCTATGCTGATCTTCCAAAGGGTTTCTGTCGGTCAATGCGCGAACGGTAATAGTGGCTATAGAAGATGCCGAATAGAGCTCTGGCCCGGGGTCTGCCAAGATACCGCCCATCATTCGGCAAGACGCTCAGGAGTGAACATGAATTTCCACACCCGCAAATGGGTCAAGCCCGAAGACCTGAACCCCAACGGTACGCTGTTCGGTGGCAGTCTTCTGCGATGGATCGACGAAGAAGCGGCGATTTATGCCATCGTCCAGTTGGGTAACCAGCGTGTCGTCACCAAGTACATTTCCGAAATCAACTTCGTCAGCGCCTCGCGCCAGGGCGACATCATCGAACTGGGCATCACGGCCACCGAGTTTGGTCGTACCTCGATCACTCTGACCTGCGAAGTGCGCAATAAAATTACCCGCAAGAGCATCCTGACCGTGGAGAAAATGGTCTTCGTCAACCTCGGCGAGGACGGTTTGCCTGCCCCGCACGGCCGGACCGAGATCAAGTACGTCAAGGACCAGTTCAAGGATGATGACGCCGGTCAGTGAGAGCTGTGGCGCCCCTTTCGCGAGCAGGCTCGCTCCCACATTTAACCGCAATCCCTTGTGGGAGCGAGCCTGCTCGCGAATCTAGCAATGGAGATTTATCAGGCTACTGAACAGCTGTGATCCCCGCGGGTCGTAACTAAATGACCTGCCACCGGTTGCACGCGCCATGAACTCGCCAAACGACGGTAAGACCCCCGACCTCTCGCCCAAGGAAAAGCACGAAGTCGAGAAAAGCCAGCCACCCCGCGCGGCGGTTTTGCATGAAATCATCCGCCTCCAGGGCGACCAGGAACTGGAGCGCAGCATCGCTGCGCTGTGGTGGTCGGCCCTGGCCGCTGGCTTGACCATGGGCTTGTCCTTGATGGGGATGGGCTTGCTCAATTCCCGTCTGCCGGACGGCGAAGGTTTCAAGGTGATCGCCAGTTTCGGCTACTGCGCCGGATTTCTCGCGGTGATTCTCGCCCGTCAGCAACTGTTCACCGAAAATACCCTGACCGCCGTGCTGCCGATCATGAGCAAACCGACGTTGGGCAATTTCGGTCGGTTGCTCCGGTTGTGGTCGGTGGTGTTGTTCGGCAACCTGTGCGGTACCTTGCTGGTGGCCTATGTAATGCTGGAGCTGCCGATTTTCGACAGCAAGACCGACGTGGCCTTCCTCGACATCGGTAGCAAGGTCATGGAAAACCACCCTAGCCAGATGTTCGCCAAAGGCATTATTTCCGGCTGGATGATCGCCACCATGGTCTGGATGATCCCATCCATGGAGAGCGCCAAGATGTGGATCATCATCCTCATCACCTATTTCATGGCGCTGGGGGATTTCACCCACATCGTAGTCGGCTCGCTGGAAGTCTCGTACCTGGTGTTTGCCGGCGAACTGCCGTGGAAGGACTTTTGGCTGGTGTTCGCCGGGCCCACGCTGGTGGGGAACATCATCGGTGGCAGTTTTATCTTTGCGCTAATCAGTCATGCGCAGATTCGCAGTGAAAGCGGGCCGCCAAGAAACACAGCGGATCAGACCGAGGAGCCCGATCCGCGGAAGGTCAAATAGTCGTCAGCCCGGCACGTTAACCGCAGCCGTGCCCCGACGCTGAAGATAGATGAAGAACCGCGCGGTCAGCACCGTCAGACCACTGACCAGTGCGCCGGTCCACGGCAAGTCCGCCAGATCCGCGCCGCTGGCCACCACCAGACCGCCAATCCAGGCGCCGGCCGCGTTGCCAAGATTGAACGCGCTCTGATTCAGGGTTGAGCCCAGGTTCGGCGCTTCGTGGGCCTGATCGATGATCAGCAATTGCAGGATCGGGCACAGGGCGAAAGCAAAAATCCCCCACAGCACCAGGGTAACCGCGGCCGGGACAACTGAGTGGCTGGTCTGGCTGAAGGCGGCCAATACCAGCACCACGGCCAACGCCATGCCGACCAGTGAAGGCAGCAAGCGGCTGTCCGCCAGGCGACCACCGAGCATGCTGCCCGCCGTCAAACCCACGCCGAATAACAGCAACATGATCGTCACGCCATGGGGGCTGACGCCGGTGATGTCTTGCAGGATCGGCGCGATGTAGGTGAACACGCTGAACAGGCTGGTCGAGGCCAGTACGCTCATGCCCAGCGCCAGTAGCACGTTGGTCTTGCCCAGTACCTTGAATTCGCTGGCGAGGTTGGCCTTGTCCATCGCAATGTTTTTCGGCAGCCAGGCCCATTGGGCAATGGCGGCGACGACACCGATCACCGACACCGCCCAGAACGTCGAGCGCCAGCCGGCGTATTGTCCGAGCGCGGTACCCAGTGGCACACCCAATACGTTGGCCAGGGTCAGCCCGGTGAACATCATGGCGATCGCCTGGGCCCGTTTGTTCGGTGCCACCAATCCGGCAGCCACCACCGAGCCGATACCGAAAAACGCACCGTGACACAGTGCCGTAATCACCCGGGCGGCCATCAGCGTGGCGTAGTTCGGTGCCAAGGCGCAGAGCATGTTGCCGAGGATGAACATCAGCGTCATGCCCAGCAGCGTGGCTTTGCGCGGCATGTTGGCGGTGCCGACCGCGAGGATCGGTGCGCCGAACACTACACCCAGAGCGTAACCGGTGATCAGCAGGCCGGCATGGGGAATGCTCACCGCGAGATCGCGGGCAACATCGGGCAGCAGGCCCATGATGACGAATTCAGTGGTGCCGATGCCGAACGCGGCAACAGCAAGGGCAAGCAAGGCGAGTGGCATGCGCAAGGTCTCTGTCGGTAGTCTTGACGCTGTGATCAGGCATACGCATGCCAACGACCTTTCTCAATGAGAGCGGCCAAAGGCAGATTTTATTGGAATTAGTCTGTGCGCAACTGAGTGCGGCGTGGTCGGTTGCAGTATAAACAGCTGCTGACACATCGCGAATCAATTCTCTACCCCCTGTAGGAGGGGGGGGGGGGGGGGGGGGGGGGGGTGTTGGTGTGTATGCCCCGCGCAGGCGATCAGGACTCTAGCCATCAC
>NZ_JBPKAM010000077.1:0-32151 GCF_051216495.1 Pseudomonas baetica
GTAAAAGCCCCCCCCCCCCAAAAAAAACCCCCACCCCTTGGGAGCCCCCCCCCCCCCCCCAAAGGGGGCGCTGAGGTCACTTCGGCCCGAGAATTTTCACCAATTTGTCCGGCGACGGCGCCCCTTGCTGCTGTTGCAGTTCGCCCTTGCTGTCCATGTAGAAAATCGCCGGAGTAGCAGACAACTCCAGCTCTTCCATCAGTTGCATGTTGGCGGCGAGCTTGGCCTGAATCGCCGGCGGCACGTCCTTCAGCGCCTTGAGCGAGCTGCCCTTGCCAGCGGATTCGTGGTCTTGCAGGGCCTTTTGCGGGTCCTTGGCGGCGAGCAGCGCGGCGGATTTGCCCGGGCTGTCTTCGCGGATGATGCCCACCATGATGTGTCGCAGCTGCACCTTGCCGGCCTTGACCCAGGGCCGTGCCTGTTCCCAGAACATGTTGCAGTAAGGGCAGTTCGGGTCGCTGAACAGGTAGACGACGCGCGGCGCGTCCTTGTTGCCGTCACCGATCCAGTTGCTGGCTTCCATCTTGCCCCAGATTTCCTTGGCCATCGGCGCGTACACCAGTTTTTGCAACGGCGCGCTGCTCAAGTCGTTGCCGTCGGCGTCATACAGATTGCCCAGCAACACATGCTTGCCATCCGGGGTCAGGTACAGCGCCATGCCGCGGTTCTGGTACTGCGCGGCATAACCGCGCAAGCCACCGGGTGCGTCGAACTGACCGACGATTTTCGCGCCTTTGGCTTCGATCTTCTTGATCGCATCGGGCAACTCTTCAGCCTGCACCGACGGCAGGTGCAGCAGGGCGGCACCCAGGGTCAGGGTCAACAGGTGGCGGAGGCGGGGCATGGCAGTTTCCTTGAAGAAGTGGCAGGTGCGGAGTCGAAATTTTCCAGGGCGCGGGCCAGACTGGCTTGCGAGAGCTCGCCCAGATGGCTGCCCAGCAGACGACCGTCGGGGCTATAGAACAACGTAGTCGGCAGCGCCATGGAACCCACGGCCTGGCCCAGGCGACCACTGCCGTCGAACAGCACGTTGGATAGGCTCAGGCCCTGGGTTTCCAGAAAGATGGCGACGCTTTGCATGCTCTCGGCCTGATTGACGAACAGGAACGTCAGGTCCGGGCGCTGTTGCTGGGCGTTTTCCAGTACCGGCATCTCACGGCGGCATGGCGGGCACCAGGTAGCCCACAGGTTGATCACCAAGGGACCGCCCTTGTAGTCCGCCAGTTGCACGGTTTCACCGGCGGCATTGCGCAAGCTGATTTCCGGCAGGCGCGTGCCTTGCTCATAAATACTCAGGGAGTAAGTCGCCAGGAGCCAGAACGCCAGGCCACTGGCCACGCCAAAGCCCAACGGACGGCGCAGGCCGGGACGGCGCCAGCCTCGATACAGGGTGGCGAGCAGCAGCGCGATCACTCCCGGCCAGGCGAGGAAACCGCCGTCGCGCAGGTCGATGATCTGCCAGGGATCGTTGCGATAGTGCGTCCAGTACACGGCGACGAACCCGATCCGTGCTGCCAGCATGCCGATCAGGAACAGGCTGAACAGTACCGACTCGGGGTTGTCGCCACCACGTTTGGCCACCCGCCAGCCGACGAATGTCGCCAGTGCCAACGCACTGATCAGCAGCAGATGGTTAAGCGCAATGGCAAAGGTGCCGAGGGTAAAGGTCAGCATTAACGGGCGTCTCGGGTGGTGGTCCAGCGTTGCAGGAATGTCTCGGCATCGACCTCGCCGGTGATGCGCTGGCTGCGACGCTCAACGCCATCAGTACCGATCCACAACAGGCTTGGTGGTCCCGGCACTTTATAACGACCGAGCAGTTCGCGGCTGGCGGCATTGTCGGCGGTGACGTCCAGTCGGAGCAAGCGCACATCGCTGAGGGCTTCGAGCACTTTGGTTTTGCCGAACACCTGTTTTTCCATGACCTTGCACGACACGCACCAGTCGGCATAGTAGTCCAGCAATACCCACTGGCCCTGTGCTTGCGCCGCGTCGAGTTCACGTTGCAGGACGGCAGGGTCCTTGATGGTGGTGAAGGCATCGTGGCCTGTTGGAACCGCGGCGACGGCCGAACCGGAGGCACGGAACACTTGCAAAGGCTTGAACAGATCATCACTGCCGCCCGCTGCACCGATCACCAACAGGCTTCCCCACAAGCCGAGCAGTAGCGAGCTGGCGCCGAACAGATGGGCGATGCGTCCAAAACCGTCGGATTGCTTCCAGGCGCTGTAGGCGGCAACCAGCAGGAGCGCACCACACGAGCCAACCCAAAGCGACTCATCCAGTACCGGGCGCAGCAACAACAATGCGGTGGCAAGGAACAGGAAGCCGAAGATGCCCTTGACCAGATTCATCCAGGCGCCGGGCTTGGGCAGGAAGCGATTGCCAACCGTTACCAGCAGCAACAGCGGCAACCCGATGCCGATGCCCAGGGCAAACAGGATCAGTCCGCCATGCAGCGCATTGCCGCTTTGTGCGATATAGAGCAGGGCACCTGCCAGCGGCGCGGTCATGCACGGACCAACCAGCAGACCGGACAAGGCACCCAACACCCCGGCGCCGAGAAGGTTGCCACCGCGCTGGTTGCGCGAGACATTTTCCAGCCGGTCACGCACGGCCACCGGCAGTTGCAGCTCGAAGAAGCCGAACATGGGCAACGCCAGCAGCACGAAGATCGCTGCGAAACTGCCCAGCAGCCAAGGGTTTTGCAGCAGTGCCTGCAGATTCGCGCCCAGCAGCGCCGCCAGTACGCCCATCGCGGCATAAACCAGGGCCATGCTTACGACATAACTGCTGGCCAAGGCGAAGCCGCGCTTGGGTGAAGCGCCGCTGCCGACGATCAGCCCAGCGAGGATTGGCAGCATCGGTAATGAGCAGGGGGTGAAGGCCAGCAACAGGCCGAGGCCAAAGAACACCAACAGGCTCCAGCCCAGCGCTCGTTGTTGAAGGCTGCTGGCCAAGGCTTGATCCGGTGCTTCGTTCGTCGTCGAAACAGCTGCGCCACCGCCCAGATCCACGACCTGGGTCTGTGGCGGATAACACAAACCGGCATCGGCGCAGCCCTGGAAGCCGACCTTGATTTGACCGGTGGCGCCTGCCGGGATCTTCAGTTCCAGGCCTTGGCGATAAACCGGTTGCTCGCCGAAGAACTCGTCGCTATGGGCCTCACCCGCCGGCAGCGCTGGATGCTGGTCGGCAGGCAAGCCATCGAACTTCAGGCGTTTCTGATAAAGGTAATAACCGTCGGTGATCTGCCAATAGAGCTGAGTTTCACCTGATTCAAGGCGTTCGGACGTGAAGACAAACGCTTTTTCCACCGGCAGGAAGTCAGGTTTGGTTTCGAACGGATTGGTCCCTGCCTGGGCCACACCCGAGATCAAGAGCACAAAAAATAAAAACAGACGCCGCATGGGTGACCCTTATCCCTTTACTAATGGGGGAACAATGAGTGGCGGCGATTAACCGATGATTAACCCTGACGGCCTTGTGATCGTGGGACTTGCGGCATAATGTCCGCTTAATCGGTCAACCGTCTAATCGGCTTTATTTACACGAGGCTCCCCATGCACGTACTGGTTTGCGAAGACGATGAGTTGATCGCCAGCGGCATCGTCGCCGGCCTGACCGCCCAGGGCCTGACCGTGGAGCACGTGGCCACGGCGTCGGCGGCCCGGGCGATGCTCAAGGTGGCGGAATTCGACGTGATGGTGCTTGACCTCGGCCTGCCCGACGAAGATGGGCTGAAGTTGCTGCAGCAGTTGCGCCAGAGCGGCCTGGAGCTGCCGGTGCTGATCCTCACGGCGCGGGACTCGGTGACCGACCGCGTCGACGGTTTGCAGGCCGGTGCCGACGATTACCTGCTCAAGCCTTTCGACCTGCGCGAATTGGCGGCCCGCCTGCACACCCTGCTGCGACGGGTGGCGGGGCGCAGCGTCAACCTGATCGAACATGGCGCCCTGACCTACGACCCGAGCAGTCGCGAAACCACGCTCGCCGGCCAGCCAGTGGACCTCTCGCGTCGCGAGCAGTCACTGTTGCAGGCCCTGCTGCATAACCGTGGCCGGGTGCTGTCCACGGAGCAACTCAAGGACAGTGTCTACGGCTTCAACGACGAGTTGGAGAGCAACGCCCTCAACGTCCACATCCATCACCTGCGGCGAAAGCTCGGTAACGGCATTGTCGAAACCGTGCGCGGTCTGGGTTATCGCCTGGGCCCGGCGGATGGTGGAGATCAATCGAAGTGATGAGTCTGCGTTTGCGTCTGAGCCTGACGCTCGGCGCCGCGTTCGCGCTGATCTGGGCGCTGGCCGCGGCCTGGATGCTCAGTGACCTGCGCAATCAAATGATGTTTTCCCTCGACCAGCGCCTGGTGGCTTCGGCGCGGATGGTCGCCGGGCTGATGGAGCAGTTGCCGCCGGTACCCAGCAAGGGGGAAGGCACCCATTTCAGTGCCGAACAACTGAATATCCCCGGCGGCATGGCCTGTCAGGTCAGCTCATTGCGTGGGGAAATCCTCGCTCGAAGTCATAGCGATCCGGGACAAACCCTGGAAGCCGAAAAGCTCGGCTTCCACGATCAGATGATCGACGGTGCGCCGTGGCGCAGTTTCACCCTGGCCCGGGGCGATCTGCGGATCACCACCGCAGATCGGCAGATCGAGCGAGAGGCGTTGAACATGTCGATCTTGCTGGCCGCCTCGGTGCCGGTAGGCGTGGCGCTGTTGGGTTGCCTGTGCCTGCTCTGGCTGGGGATCGGCCAGGGGCTGGCGCCGCTCAATCGCATGCGCGATGCCTTGATGCGTCGCAGCCCCGACTCGCTCGAACCGCTGGAGGTCCAGCCATTGCCCAGTGAACTGCAGCCGTTGCTCGAAACACAGAACCAGTTGTTCCAGCGCATCGGCAAGACCATCGAGCGCGAACGCCGCCTGACCGGTGACGCGGCTCACGAACTGCGCAGCCCGTTGACCGCGATCAAGACCCACCTGCAAGTGGCCCGCATGACCGAAGGCGCGGCCCGGGATCAATCCCTGGCCCGGGCAGAAGAGGGCGCAGACCGCCTGCACCGGACGCTCGAACAACTGCTATTGCTGGCACGGGTCGAAGGCAGTTTGTCGTTCGATGACGGCGTGCAGTGCAGCGCCGAGCAAGTGGCGAAATTGGCGATTCAGGACACCGCCGGCGGCGATCGCCAACGCATCCGGTTCCAGATGCCAACCCGATTCTCGCATGCCCCGGTAAAAATGCCCGCGGTGCTGTCGATCGCTGCGCTACGTAACCTGCTGGACAACGCGTTGCGCCACACGCCCGGCGACGGGCCGGTGGAGCTGAGCCTGCAAACCACTGGCAACCGTGTGCAGTTCGTGGTCCGCGATCATGGGCCGGGCATTGCCGAAGACGACCTGCAACATTTGACCCAGCGCTTCTGGCGCAACGGCCAGAGCACCGGCTGCGGCCTCGGCCTGGCGATTGTCCAGGCCATCGTCCAGCGCTGCGGGTGCACCTTGCATTTCGACAGCCGGCCGGACGGTCTGCGGGTTGAACTGACCATGCCGTTGCAACCGATCTGAAAAACACCGCAACCCCTCTGTAGGAGCGAGCTTGCTCGCGATGATCGTTAACGATGACGCGGGAAACCTGACACCCCATGGCGTCCTTGAGTCCATCGCGAGCAAGCTCGCTCCTACAAGGGGCTGGTGGTGCACATCAAAAGTAACCTCTCTGCATTGGCCGCCCTGACTTTGCGGGACTATCGTTCCTCGCACTCAATGGATTGAGGTAACAGCGCCATGGATGAACCGATTCACACCCGCAAGGCCACTGCGGCCGACGCCGGCATCATCAGCCGCATCATCGAGCGTTCCATCCGCTTCGGCTGCGCACGCGACCATCGCAACGATCCGCAAACCGTTGCCTCCTGGATCCACAACAAAACCATCGAACATATCCAGCCCTGGCTCTGCGACTCGCGGCTGTACCTGAACATCGCGCTGTTGCAGGACAAACCGATTGGCGTCGCCATGGCCTTGGTCAGTGGCAAGGTGGCGTTCTGTTACGTGCAACCGGAATGGTTTCGCCGGGGGGCCGGGCAAGCGCTGGTGCACGATCTTGAAGGTTGGTTGATCAGTCAGGGCCGAAATCAGGCACGACTCAACAGCACCCGCACCAGCGAAGCGTTCTATCGACATTTGGGCTATCAACCTTGCGCCGAGGCCTTCATGGTCGCGGGGCTCCAGGCCATCCCCATGCACAAGGGCCTGTCGTCTTTGTGGAAAGCCGATCCACGGCCTAAATCCTTGAGTCTCTGATGCGTTTCCAGAACAGGAAAACCTTATCGAGGTCCAGAGATGTCAGTCGCCACCAGCCTTATCGAAGATCAGCCGGCCCGGGTCGCCCCGACCGAGACGCTTTATCAGTTTAACGAATCGCCTTTGCTGGCCCGTCAGAACCAGCAGGAATCCAATGCCCGCAGCTACCCGCGTCGCATTCCCTTGGCGCTCAAGCGTGCCAAGGGTATCCATGTCGAAGACGTCGAAGGCCGCCGCTTCATCGATTGCCTGGCCGGTGCCGGAACCCTGGCCCTGGGGCATAACCATCCGGTGGTGATCGAAGCCATCCAGCAGGTGCTGAGCGACGAATTGCCGTTGCACACGCTGGACCTGACCACACCGGTCAAGGACAGGTTCGTCCAGGACCTGTTCGGTCTATTGCCGCCGGCACTGGCCAAGCAAGCGAAGATCCAGTTCTGCGGCCCCACCGGTACCGACGCGGTGGAAGCCGCGTTGAAACTGGTGCGCACCGCCACCGGCCGCAGCACCGTTCTGTCATTCCAAGGCGGATACCACGGCATGAGCCAGGGCGCGCTGAGCCTGATGGGCAGCCTGGGGCCGAAAAAACCCTTGGGTGCCTTGCTCGGTAACGGTGTGCAGTTCATGCCGTACCCCTACGATTACCGTTGCCCGTTCGGCCTGGGTGGCGTGCAAGGGGTGAAGGCCAACCTGAATTACCTGGAAAACCTGCTCAACGATCCCGAGGCTGGCGTGCAATTGCCGGCAGCGGTGATCGTCGAAGTCGTGCAGGGCGAGGGCGGGGTGATTCCGGCTGATCTGGACTGGTTGCGCGGCTTGCGTCGCATCACCGAAAAGGCTGGCGTGGCGTTGATCGTCGACGAGATCCAGAGCGGTTTCGCCCGCACCGGCAAGATGTTCGCCTTCGAGCATGCCGGGATCATTCCGGATGTGGTGGTGATGTCCAAGGCCATCGGCGGCAGCCTGCCACTGGCGGTGGTGGTTTACCGCGATTGGCTCGACACCTGGCTGCCGGGTGCCCATGCCGGGACATTCCGCGGTAACCAGATGGCCATGGCCGCCGGTTCGGCAGTGATGCGTTACCTGACCGAGCACAACGTCTGCGAACACGCCGCCGTCATGGGCGAACGCCTGAGCGAACATTTGCGCATCCTGCAGCGCGACTTCCCGCAACTGGGTGACATCCGTGGTCGCGGCCTGATGCTTGGCGTCGAACTGGTCGATCCCACGGGCGCACTGGATGCCTTGGGTCATCCACCGGTTTTTGCGCGCCTGGCGCCGTTGGTGCAGCGTGAATGCCTTAAGCGCGGCTTGATCCTTGAACTGGGCGGGCGTCATGGCGGCGTGGTGCGTTTCCTGCCGCCGCTGGTGATTACCGCTGCGCAAATCGACGAAGTTGCGGAGATTTTCGGCCGGGCATTGGCTGCGGCCACCGCCAGTCTCTAAATTTTCAGGCCTTCGATACGTTCCTTCTACATACCGGCTGCACGCAGCGTGCAGCCCACCCTACAGCGATGGAGAGACAGCATGACGTCAGTATTCGACCGCGAAGACATCCTCTTTCAGGTCGTGGTCAACCACGAAGAGCAATACTCGATCTGGCCGGACTACAAGGCCGTGCCGGAAGGCTGGCGCACAGTGGGCAAAAGCGGGCTGAAAAAGGAATGCCTGGCCTACATCGAAGAAACCTGGACCGATATGCGTCCGCTGAGTTTGCGGCAGAAGATGGACGAGCAGGCGGCTGTGGCGCACTGATCGTTAGGGAATGAAAAGCCCGCTGAACCGATAACGGACAGCGGGCTTTTTCATGCTGTAACTGTAGGAGCGAGCTTGCTCGCGAAAAACGTCCGGGCACCGCGTTCATCCAGACAGGACGTGTTTTCGTTGACGACCATCGCGAGCAAGCTCGCTCCTACAGGTCAAGCTCCGCTTAATCCTTTGATCACCAAATCCACATTCCCCTCCAGCTCAGCCACCGGATCCTCGGCATCGGTGCTCAACACCACCAGCCGACTCCCGCCTTCTGTGATGGCTGATTTCACCGCCTCCGAAGGCTGGCGATGATGCAACACCACCACCACGTCATTGTCTTTGAGCGTTGTGCTCAACGCCTTCAACGCTTCGGTCGTCCATTCGGCATCTGGCCGCGCATCCTGGCTAACCAGCTCCAGATTGAGTCCGCCGATGAGATAGCCGAAGTGATCGCTCAGGCTCATCACGCTGAGATTATCGGCAGCGGCCAGACGCGCTTCGCTGTTGGCACTGAGTTTCAGCAGGCGCTGTTTCAGTGCGGCCAGATTGGCCTCGATCGCAGGCTTGGCCGCAGGCGCCAGGCGCACCAGGTCAGCCGCCATTACATCAGCCATGCGTCCCATGTTGTTGCTGGCCAGCCATGGCTGACTGTTCAAGCCCTCGACCTTGTTGCCCGGCTGCACGGCGATGCCGGGCAGAGCGCCGTCCACCGGGCGGGCGGCGTCGACTTCGACGATGCGGATGTTGCTGCGCCGTGCCATCGGGTAGAGGGGGTCATCGGCCCACAACGAACGCAGACCGATCACTGCATCGGCGTCGGTCGCCAGTTTGGCCAGTGCCGGGGCGCCGCGGCCGGTGAAGTAGGCGGTCTGACGGCTGCCGGGCAGGTTGGCCGGGGCTGCGCGCTCGAGGCTGACGTCAGTGCCTTTGAGCAGCACTTCACCCAGGCCATAGGTGACGGGCAAGGAGGCCAGCACGCGCAGCGGTTTAGCGTTGTCGGCAGCAAATGTGGTGTGAGTCAGCCCACAGAGGGCGATGGCCAGGGTCAGTTGTCGCAGTGAGAAAGACATTTATCCAAGGTTCCCTTTCAGGCTGGGGACGACGCCGCGGGCGATGGCGGACAGGGCAAAGGCGATACCGGCCACCAGAATGATCGCGGCGCCGGACGGGATCGGCAGGTCGAAGATGATGGGCGCGAGAATCCCGCACAGGGTGCTGACCGTGGCGATCAGTACCGAGCACCAGAAAAAGCCCTTCAGCGACTGGCTGAGCAAACGCGCTGCCGCCGCCGGGATCACCAGCAGGGCACCCACCAGAATTGCGCCGATGACTTTCACTGCGGCTACGGTTATCAGGGTCACCAGAATCACGAACAGATAATCCAGTGCCTTCACCGCCACACCGCGCACGGCCGCCAGTTGCGGGTTGAAACTGGCGAGCATGATGCGGTTGTACAGCGGCAAAGCCAGGGCCATCACCAGAGAGCCGACGATGGCCAGCACCAGCAGGTCATTGCCGTTGACCGTCAACACCGAACCGAACAGGACGTTTTCCAGAATGTGCACGTTGATCTTGCCGGCCAGGATCAGCAGCAGGCTTGCGCCCAGCGCCAGGGACACCGAGAGAAACACGCCAATCAGGGTGTCCGGTGCCAGGCCAGTACGGTTACGCAGGTAGTTGAGCAGGATGCCGAACAGCAGGCAGTAGCCGAACAGGCTGCCGTAGGGACCGGTGTAGGGTTCGCCGAGCAGGATGCCGATGGCCACGCCGGTCAGCGCCGCGTGGCCCACCGCTTCGGAGAAAAACGCAAAGCGCTTGACCACCACCAGCGTGCCCAACCCGCCCAGCACCGGGCCGATCAGCAGCCCGGCCAGCAGCGCATTGACCACAAAGCCATAGGCCAGTGCTTCGGGCAGGTAACCCGACGAGGCCCAGCCCTGCACCATCAAACGAAAAGCTTCGTAACTCATCAGGCAAGGCTCCGCGGATGGGTTGAAAACAGGGTCAGCAGGCGGTCCGGCGTCAGCGCCTGTTGTGGCGTGGCATCGAACAGCACACGGCGGTTGAGCCCGGTGACGTGGTCCGCCAGGCGCCCGACCGCTTCCAGATCGTGCTCGATCCACAGCACGGTAATGCCAGCCGCTCGCCAATCGCCGAGCAAGCGTTCGAACACCTGGATCCCGGCCTCATCGAGGGCCGACATCGGTTCGTCCAGCACCAGCAACTGTGGCGCCGGAATCAAGCCCTGCGCCAGTAACACCCGCTGGCGTTCTCCACCGGAGAGTGCACCCATGCGCCGTTTGCGCTTGTCCTGCATGCCGACCCGTTCCAGCGCTTCGCCAATCGCTGTCGCGTAATGCTTGCTCAATCCGAGGAACGCCGGACGACGCTGACACATCGCGGCCATGAAATCGTCGACGGTCATCGGCAGGCCACGGTCGAACTCCAGTGCCTGCGGCACATAGCCGATGGTGCCCGGTTCGCCCGGCCATTGCAGGCTCAAGCGGCCCTGATGGGGCATCTGCCCAAGCAAGGTTTTGATCAGCGAGCTCTTGCCACCACCGTTGGGGCCGACCAGGGCATGCACGCTGCCGGGGCGGACCTGAAAGGTGACGTTATCGAGGATGGTCGTGCGACCGAGGGTCAGGCAAACCTTCGCAAAGTCCAGGGTCGGCCCCACACCCTGTAGGAGCGAGCTTGCTCGCGATTGCGGTGTGTCATTCGGCATCGATGGTGACTGAACGGACGCCTTCGCGAGCAAGCTCGCTCCTACAGGGGATTCGGTGTTGGCCAGGAGGGTTTCTTTTGGGGTCATGCGCCTGACTCCTGAATCGCCCGCACCACGGTGTTGAGGTTGCCGGTCATTTCCTTTTCGTACTTGTCGGCGGTGTATTCGCCGTAGGAAATGTGCGACAGCGGGTACAGCTTCACCCCGGACTCACGCTGGATGGTGTCGACATAGGTGGACGGGAAATCCATTTCCGAGAAGATTACCTTCACGTCCAGTTCACGCAGTTGGTCGATGGTTTTCTTCAGCTGGCTTGGGCTCGGTTCGATGCCGTGGGCCGGTTCGACCACGGCGGTGACTTCCAGGCCGAACTCGCGCAGCAGGTAGTCGTAGGCGGCGTGCACCGTGGCGACCCGCAGTTCGGCGTTCGGTGCCTGGGTCAGTTTGGCCAGGGCGTCGGCGCGCATCTTGCGCAGGCGCTTGCCGTAGGCGCGGGCGTTCTCGGTGTAGGTCTTGGCATTGGCTGGATCGAGCTTGCCCAGTTCCCGGGCGATGTTGTTGACCTGGGCGATCGAAGCGCTGATTGACAGGAAGGTGTGCGGGTTGACCACCTTGCCGGCGCCCCGTGCGGCCACGCCGGTGGCGGCCAGCAGCGGCACGTTTTCGTTGGCTTCGATCACCTTGACGTCCGGTGTTTCGCTGGCCGCGATCATGCGGTCGGCGAAATCGTCATGACCGACGCCGTTGAGCACGATCACATCCAGCCCGCTGATGCGCTTGATGTCTTCGGCCCGGGGTTCATAGGCGTGCGGGTTGAAACCGGCCGGAATCAGCGGCACCACTTCGGCCTTGTCGCCGACGATGTTGGCCACATAGCTGTAATACGGGTGCAGGGTGATACCGATGCGCAGGCGTTTGGCTTCATCGGCATTGGCCAGGGGAGTCAGGAGGCAGGCCAGCAGGCCGACCAGTATCAGGCGCAGAGCAGAACGTAGAGATGAAATGGGCATGGGAAAGCGGTCTTCTCTCGGGTGAAGGCGAGGGTTCAGTGCCGGTGCTGGCGGGTCACGCCGGCATCGAATTGCGCGACGATCTGCTGCCAGCCGGCGCTTTCGAGTGCGGCATCGTTAAGGTCAGCCGGGGCCTTGAGGCCGGCGGTGCGGTTTAGCCAGATGTCCGGCGCATCGTTGTCAGCGATCAGGCGCATCAGAAATGAGCCGGCGACGGCGGGCGTCTGGGTCTGGCCGAGGTAAGCCTTGTCCGCCAGCAACTGCCAGGCATGGCCGCCGCGACTGACCGAGCTGGCATCCTGGGCAAACGGCGCAAAACCCTCTTCGGCGAGGGCTTCAGGTGTCGGCAGGGCCTGTTGTTCCTGGCGCAGCAAATGAATCTCGTCCAGGGTCACCCGCAGATCGGCGTAGATGCCTTGCTCGGAGGCGCTCAGATCGCGACGGGCATCCAGTTGATGGCTCGTTAAATGAGTGACGTCCTGTGATTCGTGGCGCCAGGCGACCACCGAGCCGGCCACCGCCAGAATCAACAGGCACAGCAACAGCACATTGAGGGTTTCATGGCCGGCACCGGCCGGGCGGACGACTTGCGTGGTTGGCTGGCTCATGGCGCTTCAATATCCGCTTGGTCGATTTCGACCACATGGCCGGGGCCTGCGTCGAACAGTACATAAAACTCGGCGCCGGGCTTCTTGAAGGTCAGGGTCGAGTCGGCGCCCAGCTTGCCCGGCACGAGGATGGTTTCGTCATAACCGATCACATCCAGGGTCACGCCCGGTGCGCCACTGCCATCGGAGAAACCGCCGGTGCACTTGATCTGCTCGGCGTCGATGGCCTTGCATTCGCACATGGGGTTGTGGGCCAGAGCGCTGGCGCTGAAACCGGCGCAGAGCACCAGCAGTGCGGCGTTCACGGGACGAATCAGGTTGATCATGGTTTGCCTCCTTGTTTGTTCAGCCAGGCAAGGGTGGCGGGGGAGGCCAGGCTCAGAGGAATGGATGCCTGGTGCATGGAACCGTCCCAGCCTTCCATGGTGATCCACAGTTCGGCGTCGGCCCTGGTTTTTTCCGGGACCGGCAACATGGCGCCCATGCGGTAGGGCGTGCCGAAGAAAATCACCCCGGCGGCACGCAGGCTGCGGGGTTTACCGAGGCGCAGGTAAGTGGCCTTGACCTGCTTGCGACAGCTGTCGCACAGCGTGGCGTTGAAGCTTTTCATATAGCCGGCAGGGCCATCGAGCAAGGGAGCTTCGTTGCGCAGCTCGGCCAGACGCAGGCTCCACGGGCCGACCTGGACTTCGCCGATTTCCCGCTCGCCCAACCCGGTATCCCCGCGAAACAGCGCGGCGTCGGCGAAGTACTTGGGCATGAAGCCCAGCGGCACCAGCAACAGCAGAATGTTGAGGTGGAAACGCCACTTGTGCCAGAAACGGCTCAGCGTCGATGGTGGTTTTTCTATCGCGACCTGACTCATTGGCTGACCTCCGTGGTTTCACCATGGCTGGCAGAAAGTCGTTCATGGCGCGAGCGCTTGTTGTTGCGCTTGAGGGCATTGGCCGTGGCCAGGGCGGTGCGCTTGGTCCAGATCAACAGGCCGCTGAGCACCATCATGCTCAGCAACAGGCCGAAGAAGAACCAGATCAACTTGATCCAGATCCCGCCGAAGTCACCGGTGTGCAGCGGGCGCATGGACTCGGTTACCAACTCCAGGCCCGAGCGATCCGACAGCAGGCGTGTGGCGGCGATTTCACCGGTGTAGGGATTGATGTCGGCGGTCTGGTACATCAGCGGATACCAGCTGCGTCCGCCTACCGACAGGTAGCTGAAGGCGTTGGCAGGCAGGCTGACAAAACTTTCGTCGAGGCCGGGAATGCGCTCCTTGGCTTCGCGGATCGCCGCTTCGAGGCTGATCATCGGCGCCGGCGAGCCATCGGCGGTGAGCGGCACGCTTTCACGAGGCACCACGGCGGCAACCGGTGCGGTGGAGATGGAAATCTGGTTATCGAACATGAACGCCTGGATCAGGAACCAGGTGCTGGTGACGGATATCACGGCGATGAACCAGATCGACCAGATGCCGCTGAGTCGGTGGAAATCGCCCCAGAAAATCCGCGCGCCATGACGGATTCGCAGGGTCGGGCGCAGGAAGCCTTTCCAGAAACGCTTGTACACCACCAGCCCGGTCACCAGGGATGCCAGCATCGGCAAACTGAGGAACGACACCAGATACCAACCCCAGCTATAACCATTGGTAAACGGCACCAGCCACCAACCGTGCAGGGCGCGGGTGAAGGCCTTGAAATTGAACTGCGGCGCGGGGCCCTGGATCTCGCCGGTGTACGGGTTGACGTACACCGTCACCGAACGGCCATCGGGGTAGCTGACGTCCACGTCCAGGGCAAAGTGCGATTCGTCCGGGCGATTGATGCCCTCGACCAGTGTGTCAGGCTCGGCCTTCTTGATCGCGGCGACGATCTGGTCGTAGTTCAGTCGTGGTGCATCGTCCGAAGGTTGGCTGGCTCGCATCTGCGGGTTGGCCAGCCAGACGATTTCCTGGCTGACCACCGCCAGCGTACCGGTCACGCAGACGATCAGGACAAAAAACCAGATCGGCAACGCCAGCCAGCTATGGACCAGAAACCAGAGTTTGGAACGGGATTTCTTCGACATGATCAAGGGTCTTGTATCGATGAAAAGGCCTCTGCTACGGGCTTCGCAGCGACGAGGTCGATCAACGTTCCGGTCGTGGCTTTTGCCTACGCGACAGGACCGCATCTATATAGGACGGATGAGCATGGGAAATCCCGAAGCGGGATATGAAAGAAAATGTTTCGTGTTCTGCTTGCGGAATAGGTGGTGGATGTCAGAGCCCCATCGCGGGCAAGCCCGCTCCCACAGTGACTGAGTTGAACCACAATTTTGTGGACAACGCGAAGCCTGTGGGAGCGGGCTTGCCCGCGATGACGGCCGATCAGTCGACTAAGAACTCAACCCTGCTGAAACATCTCCCTGGCCCGCTGTTCGATCTGCTCCTGGGTCAGATCTTCCTTGCGCGTGGCCAGAAACCACAGATGGCCATAGGGATCCTTCAAGGTTCCGGAACGATCGCCATAAAACTGATCCTTGACCTCCGATATAACGATACCGCCGGCGGAAATCGCCTGTTTATAGGACTTGTCGACGTCGGTCACATACAAATGCAGCCCCACGGACGGCGATTGGTCAGGATTGCCCAGCGGCCCCTGATCACACGGTGTACCGAGCATGATCGGGCAGTCACCGATGCGCAGTTCGGCGTGGCCGATACTGCCATCGGGCATGGACAGGCGCATGACCTCGATGGCGCCGAAGGCCTTCTTGTAGAAGTCGATGGCTTCGGCGGCTTTGGTAATGCCCAGGTACGGGGTGATGCTGTGATAACCCTCTGGAATCGGTTTGACGCTCATGATGGTTCTCCCTTTTTGTTGTGAATGTACGATCGGTTTCCAGCCGAACGGTTAAGTGTAGGAGCTGCCGCAGGCTGCGATCTTTAGATTTGATCTTAGGCAGGGGTCAAGTTCACAAAAAGATCGCAGCGTGCGGCAGCTCCCACAGGGGACTGCGGTGTCCATGAATCAACAGCGAAGCAGCAGATTGTCTCGGCTTTGTCAGTCTCGAAACTTGCAAAAACCGCTGAAGCGCCCGAAAACACTGCGTCACGCACTCAGGCACAGAAGCTGCAATGACCCTCGATAAACACTGTTATCGAGAGTCTTGTATGCCTGCCTTGTCCGAATCAGCCGTCTATCCGATCAACCCTCCGGCCGCCCACCGCATCGCCGACGAAGCCGAAGCGCTGCGAGTCGCCGGGCAAGTCGCAGCCGTCCTCCTGGAGCAGTCCGCCGAGCGCGACCGCACCCGCCAGGTGCCCGCCGAGATCGTCGATCTGTACTCCAACAGCGGTTTGTGGGGCATCACCGTGCCGAAGGCATTCGGTGGTGCGCAGGTGTCCCATGCGGTGCTGGCGCAGGTCATTGCCATCATCTCGGCGGCCGACCCGTCCCTGGGGCAGATCCCGCAAAACCACTACTGCCTGCTGGAAGACATCCGCCTGCAAGGCACGCCGGAGCAGCAAGCGCATTTCTTCGCGCTGGCGCTGCAAGGTCATCGCTTTGCCAATGCCTTGTCGGAAACCGGCGGCAAGAACGTTCAGGACATTCAAACGACCATCCGCCGTTACGGCGACAGTTTTGTGATCAACGGGCGCAAGGGCTATTGCACTGGTTCGCTGTACGCCCACTGGTTGGCGGTATTGGCGCTGGATGAAGAGCAAAAGGGCCAGTTGGCGTTTGTCGAACGCGGTACGAAGGGCTTGGTGGTCGTCGACGATTGGGACAGCATCGGTCAGCGCACCACGTCCAGCGGCACTGTGTTGGCCGAGGAGCTGCACGTCCCGGCGTTCAACCTGTTCCCGACGTATCGCTCCTATGAAAGCCCGACCCTGGCCGGTTCCTTCGCCCAATTGACCACCGCCGCCATCGACGCCGGCATCGCCCGTGCCGCCCTGCGCGACACCATCGCGTTCGTCCAGCAGTCCGCCCGTCCATGGATCGACGCCGGTGTGGAAAAAGCCAGCGAAGACCCGCTGACCATCATTCAGGTCGGTGGCCTGGAAATTCGCCTGGAGGCCGCCGAGGCCTTGCTGGAACGGGCTGGTTTGGCACTGGACGCGGCGCGCCCGTCACCGGATGAGGACAATGTGGCTCGTGCCTCACTGGCAGTGGCCAAGGCCAAAGTACTGACCACCGAAATCGCCATCGAAGTTACCAACAAGCTGTTCGAACTGGGTGGCACTCGCTCGACCCTGAAGAAACACAATTTCGACCGCCACTGGCGCAACGCCCGGGTGCATACCTTGCACGACCCAGTGCGCTGGAAGTACCACGTGGTCGGCAACTGGCTGCTCAATGGCGTGAAGCCGCCACGTCATGACTGGTCGTGATCATGGCCGAATTGTTCAAGAACATTTATTGGGCCGACATCGGCCAGGCCTGCCTCGACACCCTGAGCATGCTCGGCGCGGCCCTCGGTTTTACCGTACTGCTGGGGCTGCCGCTGGGGGTGCTGCTGTTCCTCACTGGCAAGCGCCAGTTGCATGAAGCCGTCGGGGTTTACCGGGTGCTGTCGGTGATCGTGAACATGTTACGTTCGCTGCCGTTCATCATTTTGCTGATCGTGCTGATTCCCCTGACCACAGTTTTGGTGGGCACCTCGTTGGGCGTGCCGGGCACCATTCCGCCGCTGGTGGTGGGTTGCACGCCGTTCTTCGCGCGGCTGGTGGAAACCGCGCTGCGTGAGGTTGATCGAGGTGTGGTGGAAGCAACCCAGGCCATGGGCGCCAACACCTGGCAGATCATCCGCTACACCCTGCTGCCCGAGGCCCGGGGAGGGCTGTTGGCGGCGATCACGGTGACCGCGATTGTGCTGGTCGATTACACGGCGATGGCCGGGGTGATCGGGGGCGGAGGGCTGGGCGATCTGGCGATCCGCTATGGCTATCAACGATTCCAGACTGACGTGATGGTGGTCACCGTGGTGTTGCTGCTGGTGCTGGTCCAGGCCCTGCAAATGAGCGGTGACCGACTGGTGGCGCGCTATAGCCACCGCTGACGATTCGATTGCATTCAATTTAAAAGAAACAAAAATCCGGCCCCACGTCCGCCCCACGACGGCCACTAAATCTGCCTAGGAGCACAGCATGAAAAAGACCCTGGCCGTTCTGGCTGCCTTGATATCGTTGAGTGTTCACGCCAACGAAAAACTCACTGTCGGTGCTACACCGGTGCCTCACGCCGAGATCCTTGAGTTCGTCAAACCGACCCTGGCCAAGGAAGGCGTGGATCTGGACATCAAGGTATTTACCGACTTCATCCAGCCCAACCAACAACTGGCGCTGAAGAACCTCGACGCCAACTACTACCAGTACCGCCCGTTTCTCGATGACTACAACAAGACCCGTCACACCGATCTGGTGCCGGTGGTCGGTGTGCACATCGAACCGTTCGGTGCCTACTCGACCAAGATCAAAAACATCTCCGAACTGAAGGACGGCGCCACGGTGTCGATCCCCAACGACCCGGTGAATACCGGTCGCGCCTTGGTGCTGCTGCACGAAGCCGGGCTGATCAAACTCAAAGACCCGAGCAACACCCTGGCGACCCAGCGGGACATCGCCGAAAACCCCAAGCACCTGAAGATTCGTGAACTGGAAGGTGCGCTGCTGGCCCGTTCGGTGAGCCAGGTGGACTTGGCGTTCGTGTTTGCCAATTACGCGCTGGAAGCCGGGATCGACACCAACAGTGCGCTGATCGTCGAGAAGGGCAAGAGCCTGTACATCGAGTTCCTGGTGGCCCGGCCGGATAACATCAACGACCCGGGCCTGCAGAAACTGGCCAAGGCGCTGAACTCCGATGATGTTCGGCAGTTTATTTTGACCCGCTACAAGGGGCAGATTGCGCCGGGGTTCTAATTCTTCGCTGACTGACAAGACGCCTTCGCGAGCAGGCTCGCTCCCACAATGGATTTTGTGAACGCCACAGATCCAATGTGGGAGCGAGCCTGCTCGCGAAGGGCTCAACTCAATTTTGGATCACCCCCCGATTCCAGCAGCTGCGCCCCCGGCCCCTGTTCCCCAAGCACATCGCCAAAATTGCGTAGCGGACAGGCCTCCATCGACAAACACCCGCAACCAATGCAGCCATTGAGCTTGTCGCGCAACAACGTGAGTTGATTGATCCGCTCATCCAGATCCCGCCGCCATTGCGCCGATAACACCTGCCAATCCGCCGCCGTCGGTGCGCGATTGTTTGGCAGGTTTTTCAGCGCCTCGCCAATTTCCGCCAGTGGAATCCCCAATCGCTGCGCTACCTTGATCAACGCCACCCGCCGCAACACTTCCCGTGGATAACGCCGCTGGTTGCCCGGGTTGCGGTTGCTTTTGATCAAACCCTTGGACTCATAAAAGTGCAGCGCCGTGACTGCCACGCCGCTGCGTGCCGCCAATTGGCCGACGGTGAGCTCCTTGTGCAGATTCTCCGAGGTGATCATTTGAAAAATTGCCTATTGACCTCTAGTTAACTAGAGGTTTTAACCTGCACGCCTTCGGATCGCAAGATCCGTCTTACAGGTAGTGGGGGACTCTTCATGCAAGCACCACAGCACAATCGCAGCTTCAGCCAATTGATCGAATTCGAGATCGAACCCCATCAGCAACCGGCATTGGTGTTGGCGTTATCGCAGCAAACGGAGCAACTGGCCCAGCATTACAGCGGTTTTCTGAGCGCGAGCATCCAGGTCAGCGATGACGGTCGGCGGGTGCTCAATTATTTGCAATGGCAGACCCGCGAGGCCGGGGAAGCCGCTTTCCGCAGTTTTGAAAGCGGCGAACAGGATTTCTGGCAACTGATTCACGCCCATCAGGCGAAAACCGTGACCTTTGGCTCGTTCCAGGTGTTGCACAGTCTGGAACGTAGTCACGATAACGCCCTGCATTGCAATCTGGTGCAGTCAAGGTAAAGAGCTTAGATCGATAACTGCATCAGGCGCTCGCCTTGCACGTTTTCCGCAGGTCGACGCTTGTTGACCGCCAGTTCACCGATCTTGATCAGGCGCGTGCGGGTTACGTTGCGGCTTAAACCCAGCAGGGCAGCGGTATGCACCTGGTTGTAGTGGCAGAAGCGATAGGCTGCACGCAGCAAGGCGTCTTCGACTTTCTCGTGCAAGGCACCTGCCTGTGACTCGAAGAGTTTTTGAAAGGCCCGGTCAAGCAGGGCTTCGGCGGAGTCGTCGAACGGCGTGTGGTGGTCGTCCTGACGCTCGATGCGCATGTTCGACAGGCGCAGATCATCGCGCTCGATCACGCCGTTGCGGCAAATCAGCAGGGTGTGGTGAATAACGTTTTCCAGTTCGCGAATGTTGCCCGGCCAACTGTAGCTGCGCAGCTTCAGTTCGGCCTCTTTGCTGATGGTGATGCTGCCGTAGCCCAGGCGCTGGCTGTAAGCGTCGATGAAATGACGAGTCAGAGGCAGGATGTCGCCCGGGCGCTCGCGCAGCGGGCTCAGCTCCAGGCTGACCACGTCGAGCCGGTAGTACAGGTCTTCGCGGAAATGGCCGGCGTTGATGGCTTTTTCCAGTTGCACGTTGGTCGCTGCCAGGACGCGCACGTTGATGGGAATGCTCTTGCGCGACCCCAGGCGCACCACTTCGCGCTCCTGCAACACCCGCAGCAATTTGACCTGGATCGCCATCGGCAAATCGCCGATTTCATCGAGGAACAGCGTGCCGCCGTCCGCCTCTTCGAACCAGCCGGCCTTGGCGCTCAAAGCGCCGGTGAAAGCGCCTTTTTCATGGCCAAACAGCTCGGCCTCGACCAGGGATTCGGAGAAGGCGCCGCAGTTCACCGCCACGAACGGCCGGTTGCGCCGGGCGCTGAGGTTGTGGATATGTCGCGCCACCAGCTCCTTGCCGGTGCCGGTTTCGCCGATGATCAGCACGCTGGCTTCGCTCGGGGCGATTTGTTGCAGGTGCGCGAGCAAGGCCTGGGATTTCGGATCTTCGAACACTTGGGCCGTGGCACGGATCGATGTCGCCAGAGCGGGCGAGGGCGGTAAGGTCAGCAGTTGCATAAGGCACGCTCCATGGAGGGCAGGCTAGGAATAGAAAGTCGGAATCGGCAAGGCCTGGTTCAGCGCCCAGTCACCCAGTTCGTGAATTTTGTAGTCCACCGGGTCATGCAGGGTCTGGGTGCGCAGGTTGCGCCAGTGACGGTCCAGGCGCAGCGACGCGTGGGTCGAGCGTGCGCCGGTCACTTCGAACAAGCGGCTACACAGCTCCAGGCCATTGCGGGTTGCGGCGACTTTGGCCGTGGCGATGGCTGTGGCCAGGTGTCCACGCTCCTCGGCACTGAGGTCCGGACCCTTGGCCCAAGCCTTGTCGAGCAATTGCGCGGCACGCTCCACCAACAGACGCACGCCTTCGAGGGCGACCCAGAATTCGCCGTAGTGACCGAGTACGTAAGGGTCCTGGCGCACATCCCGTGCCGTGGACTTGTGCCATGGCCGAGTCTCGGTCAGGGTGTATTGCCGCGCTTCCTCGAAGGCGCCCTCGGCGATACCAAGGAACATGTGGGTGAAGGTGAGCTGGGCAATCAACGGGCGCAGGCAGGCGAACGGTGTACTCAATGGACCGGGATCGAGCAGCAGTTCAGATTCTTCGACCCGCACCCGTTCGAAGGTGGCACTGCCGCTGTCGGTCTGACGCTGGCCCATGTTGTTCCAGTCGTTGTGCAAGGTGATGCCACTACGGCCGCTGGGAATGGCGGCGATTAACAGCTTGCCACCGGCGCTTTCATCCACTGCAGAGGCGATCAGCATCTCCGAATCGCTGGCGCCGGAGCAGAAACTTTTCTTGCCGGAAAACTCGCGCCAGCCACCGAGGTTTTTCACCACGGTGCGGGTGTCCAGCGGGTTGAGGGCATTACCCCAGAACCAGTTCTTGCGCGCCGTTTGTTCGAACCACGGCTGCCATTGCTCGGGCCGGGCAAACAGTCGCACGGTGGCGAGCATCAGGTGATGGAAGCCGAACACGTGGGCAATCGAACTGTCGACCTTGGCGAACTCGCGCACGATGCTCAGGGTTTCACTCCAGTTGGCACCGACGCCACCAAAGCGGGTGGGAATACTTAACGCCAGCAGGCCGCTGTGGCGCAGGGCATCGCGCTCGGCCTTGGGCGTACCGCCACGTTCGTCACGTTCGACGGCGGTCAAGGCGAAACCGGCGGCCAATTGGCGGGCGGTTTGCAGCGGGGATATCAGGGCGCTGTGCGGTTTGGCAGTCACGCGGTGTTCCTTCTAAAAATCGACGCCGATGCCCTGTGGGAGCGAGCCTGCTCGCGAATGCAGTCTGTCAGCCAACATCATTGTTGAATGTGAGATAGCTTTCGCGAGCAGGCTCGCTCCCACAGGGATTGCAGAGTCAGGCAGAGACTTTGGCCGGGAGCACATCATTGGCAATCATTTCGCCGAACGGCCCGGTCAGGTTGGTGACTCCGCGTCCGGCCAGGCTGGCGTACGGCTCCGGCAACAACGGGAACACCAGTTCGGCAAAGCGATACGCTTCTTCGAGATGTGGATAACCGGAGAAAATGAAACTCTCGATTCCCAGGTCCGCGTACTCCTTGATGCGCGCCGCGACTTGCTGCGGATCGCCCACCAGTGCTGTCCCGGCACCACCGCGCACCAGGCCGACGCCGGCCCACAAATTGGGTGAAATTTCCAGGTTGTCGCGACGCCCGTCGTGCAGGGCTGCCATGCGGCGCTGGCCTTCGGAATCGAAGCGCGAAAATGATTTCTGTGCGGCGGCGATGGTGTCGTCGCTGATGTGCTCGATCAGTTTGTCCGCGGCTTTCCACGCCTCTTCAGCCGTTTCGCGCACGATCACATGCAGGCGAATGCCGAACTTTACGGTACGCCCGTGACGCGCGGCCCGTTCACGGACATCCGCAAGCTTTTGCGCCACGGCGGCCGGTGGTTCTCCCCAGGTCAGGTAAACATCGACCTGCTCTGCGGCCAGGTCATGCGCAGCATCGGACGAACCACCGAAATACAGCGGCGGATAGGGCTTCTGCACTGGTGGATACAACGCCTTGGCGTTCTGCACCCGCAAGTGTTTGCCTTCGAAGTCCACGGCTTCGCCCTGCAATACCCGGCGCCAGATCTTCAGGAATTCGTCGGTGACTTCGTAGCGTTCACGGTGATCGAGGAAACTGCCATCACCACGGTTTTCATCGGGATCCCCTCCCGTCACGACGTTGATCAGCAAGCGACCATTGGAGAGGCGATCGAGAGTGGCGGCCATGCGCGCGGACACAGTGGGTGAAATGATCCCGGGACGAATCGCTACCAGATAACGCAGGCGTTCGGTCAACGGCACCAGCGCCGAAGCAATCACCCACGAGTCCTCGCAAGAACGCCCGGTGGGAATCAATACGCCGTGGTAACCGAGGCTGTCGGCGGCCTGGGCCACTTGCTTCAAGTAGTTGAGCGTGACCGGGCGTGCACCTTGAGTCGTGCCCAGGTAATGACCGTCGCCGTGGGTGGGCAGAAACCAGAAAACATCCATGAAAAAGTCCTTAAGCGATTTTCAGCAGGTTGTCGGGATGCGCACCGAACAGCGGTGCGGCGCGTTCTGCTGCCAGTTGAATGCGGGCCTTGAGCAGGTCGCTGGTGATTTGGTAGTTGGAAAAATCGGCTTCGGTGGCATACACGCCAATCGGCAAGGTCAACGCCTGGAAGAAACTGAACAGCGGCCGCAGCTGATGATCGAGCACCAGCGCATGGCGCTCGCTGCCGCCGGTGGCGGCCAGCAACACCGGGGTGTTGATCAGCGCATTCAGATCAATCAGGTCAAACAGATGCTTGAGCAGGCCAGGGTAGGACCCGCGAAAAACCGGTGCGGCCACGATCAGCAGGTCGGCGTTTTCGATGGCCTGCAGTTCGCCTTCGATGTCCGCACTCACTTCCTGACGGGACAGCGCCGCACCCAATGGCCGGGCGATATCGCCCAATTCGATCAGCTTGCTCTCGATCGGCAGTTGCTTGGCCAATTGCGCCAACAGCGCTTGGGTCAACACCAGGGTGCGGGAGGGACGCCAGGTGCCGCCGGAGAGGGCGACGACGTTCAACGGACGCGACATGATCAGTTCCTTTTTAAACAGTTACTGGGGGAGCAGTGAGTCATCACTGGACTTATCCCCACGGAGCAAGAGCTGTACCAATCCCTCGAAGCCACGGTTTACAAGGCTTGCAGCGTGTTGATCAGTCCACGCTGTTGATTTTTCAGGGCTGTTTGTTGAATGGCTGTTGCCTGGCGAACAGTTGCGTGAGCAACAGTTCGCCAGCGGATGGCGTTGTTATAAAGCTTCGTTTTTATTCCGTAAAAGAAGTTAAATTAATATTTATAGTTCTTTTTTGAATATGCGACTTGGATAGGCATCAGATTGGAAAAAACCAATAGCGACTATCGAGAGCGTTGATTTCTACCCGTCCGAAGGCACGAGTAGCCTGTGTTCATTGCCCCGAACCCAGATCGCCAGGACGCTCGACATGAAAACGCTGATCACCACTTTCCTGCTGCTGACCCTTTCCGTTCTCGCCGGATGTGCCAGTCATGTTTCCCCGGAATTGCGGCCTTACACCGCCGAAGAAACCCGTGAACTGGCGCTGGAAGCGTTGAATCGCCGCGGTTTGTCCTTCGACGAGTACCACGCGAAAAAGGCCGAATTGCTCGGTCAGCCGCAGAAGACTTTCGGTTTCGATAAGCAGGGCGAAATGAATGCCGAACGAGCTGTACAGTTGCACGGTCGTCAGAGTTGATTGGGAACTGTACTGCTCGAATTTTCGCCCAACTGTCCATGGGTTTCCCTGGAGGTGTGCGATAGGGTCATGACTTGACCGACCCTGATGGACTGCCACCCATGACACTCTCCCTCGATCTGCTGCTGGGCTTTGCCCTGTTTGCCCTTGTCACCTCGATCACGCCCGGCCCGAACAACACGATGTTGCTGGCATCCGGCGTGAACTTCGGCTTTAACCGCACCATCCCCCATATGCTGGGTATTACCTGCGGCTTCTTCGTGCTCGTCGTGGCGGTCGGGTTCGGTTTAGGCGCGGTGTTCCAGACGTACCCGTTGCTCTATACCGTGCTGCGTTACGTCGGTGCGGCCTACTTGCTGTATCTGGCGTGGAAAATCGCTCATTCCGGGCCGGTTTCCGACAGTGAGAAGGGCGAGGCCAAACCCATCAGCTACCTGGGCGCCGCCGCGTTCCAGTGGGTCAACCCCAAGGCCTGGATCATGGCCATCGGTGCCATCAGCACCTACACACCGATGCAGGGCTATTTCACCAACGTCATCGTGATTGCTGCGGTGTTCGCGATCATCAACCTGCCGAGCGTCGGTGTCTGGGCCGCGTGCGGCACCCTGTTGCGCAATGTCCTGAAGGATCGCCGTTGGTTGCGTCTGTTCAACTGGGGCATGGCCGCGTTGCTTGTCGCATCGCTGTATCCGATCTTGCTGGAAAGCTTTCGCTGACGCACTGCTTCATCCGGTTGCCCGATGCCTGTTAAGCTCGCCTTTCAGGAGCGTTCCTACGCACTTTTAATGAAGTTGTACTTCTTTAACGGCATCCGATCAGGTATTGGTAACGTTCTGAAACCTCGGCGCAGCTCACAAGGCTGCGTCTTGACGTTTACAGTCACGAGCTTCCTGATCCCGGAACACGCTCTGCGAGTCTTTTATGAATAAACGTCCGTTGTATTTCGACTACGCCGCCACCACGCCGGTGGATGAGCGGGTCATCAAGGTGATGGTCGAGTGTCTGGGGTTGAGCGGCAATTTCGGCAACCCGGCTTCCAGCTCCCACGCGTTCGGGCAACAGGCCCGGCAATCGGTCGAGCAGGCGCGACGTCAGGTCGCCGAACTGGTGGGTGCCCTCCCTGAACAGATCGTCTGGACCTCCGGTGCTACCGAATCCAATAATCTTGCCCTCAAGGGTGTCAGCCAGGCGCGGGGCGTTGCCGGCGGTCACATCATCACCAGCCAGATCGAACACAAGGCTATTCTCGACACCGCGAAACAGCTGCAGGACGCCGGTGTTGCGGTGACCTGGCTGGTGCCGGGCGCCGATGGCCTGATCACCCCGCAAGCAGTCAGCGAAGCCATGCGTGAGGACACCTTCCTGGTGTCGCTGATGTTGGTCAACAACGAGTTGGGCACCGTCAACGACATCCCGGCCATCGGCCAGGTGGTACGCGATCGCGGTGCGCTGTTCCATGTCGACGCGGCTCAGGGCGCAGGCAAAGTGGCGATCGATCTGGCCGCGTGGCCGGTGGACCTGATGTCGTTTTCCGCGCACAAACTCTATGGCCCCAAGGGTATTGGCGCGCTGTATGTCGGTCCGCGGGCACAACAGCGCCTGCTGGCGCAGATCCACGGCGGCGGGCACGAGGGCGGTTTGCGCTCCGGCACCCTGGCGACCCATCAGATCGTCGCCATGGGCGAGGCCTTTGCGTTGGCGGCGCAATCGTTCGATGCCGAAAAAGCCAGGGTCGTACAATTGCGTGAACGGCTTCTTGAGTCTCTGCTGAGTATTCCGGGCGTGCGGCTCAATGGCAGTCCGAGCCAACGCATTCCACACACCCTGAGCCTGACCTTCGGTGAAGGTGAGTTCAATTCGACGGCATTGCTCGCTTCCATCGCGTTTTCCGCGACCTCGGCTTGTAATTCCGCCAGCAATGCACCGTCCCATGTGCTGTTGGCCCTGGGGCATGACGCGCGTTTGGCCAGTCGCACCATCCGCTTGAGTCTGGGGCGTTTCACCACCGAGCAGGACATCGATCAAGCGGCACAACTGATTAAAGCGGCCTGCGCCAGTGCTCCGGCATTCTGGCAATAGGGCAAAAAAGCGCCGGCACTGATCGGCACATGACAATAAATGATGAGTGGTTAGCAGGAGTCACGATGAGTACGCAGTCTTCGATCAATGGATCGGTGCCCCAGCGCCTGGCGCAAACCCGCGAGCTGATGAGCCGGGAGGGCATTCACGCGCTTCTGGTGCCGTCGGCCGACCCGCACCTCTCCGAATACCTGCCGGGCTACTGGCAAGGGCGGCAGTGGTTGTCCGGTTTCCATGGCTCGGTCGGCACCCTGATCGTGACCCCGGATTTCGCCGGTGTCTGGGCCGACAGCCGTTACTGGGAGCAAGCGACCAAGGAGCTCAAGGGCAGCGGTATCGAGCTGGTCAAGCTGCAACCGGGTCAGCCGAGCCCGCTGGACTGGCTGGCCGAACAAACCCCTGAGGGCGGTGTGGTGGCGGTCGATGGTGCAGTAATGGCCGTGGCCTCGGCGCGTACCCTGGGCAGCAAACTCGAAGAGCGTGGTGCGCGCCTGCGCACCGACATCGATCTGTTGAGCGAAGTCTGGAGCGATCGCCCGATCCTGCCGAACGAACCGATTTATCAGCACTTGCCACCGCAAGCCTCTGTCAGCCGTGGCGAAAAACTCGCCAAGCTGCGGGAAACCATGCAAGCGAAGGGGGCCGACTGGCACTTTATCGCCACCCTCGATGACATCGCCTGGTTGTTCAATCTGCGCGGCGCCGATGTGTCGTTCAACCCGGTGTTCGTGTCTTTCGCCCTGATCAGCCCGCAGCAGGCCACCCTGTTCGTGGCGCTGAGCAAGGTCGATGCCGAACTGCGTGCGGTGCTTGAACAGGACGGCGTGACCCTGCGCGATTACAGCGAAGTGGGCGATGCCCTGCGTGCCGTGCCTGGCGGTGCGAGCCTGCTGGTCGACCCGGCACGCGTAACGGCGGGGTTGCTGGACAACCTCGACAGCGGCGTCACGCTGATCGAAGGCCTGAACCCGACCACCCTGGCCAAGTCGCAGAAGAGCCTGGCCGATGCCGAGCACATTCGTCAGGCCATGGAGCAGGACGGCGCGGCACTCTGTGAGTTCTTCACCTGGCTCGACTCGGCGCTGGGCCGTGAGCGCATCACCGAGCTGACCATCGACGAAAAACTCACTGCCGCGCGTGAACGCCGTCCAGGTTATGTATCGCTGAGTTTCAACACCATTGCCGCGTACAACGCCAATGGCGCCATGCCGCATTACCACGCCACCGAAGAAGAACATGCGGTGATCGAAGGCGACGGCCTGCTGCTGATCGACTCTGGCGGCCAGTATGTGGGCGGTACCACCGATATCACCCGGATGGTGGCGGTGGGTACTCCGACCGAAGAGCAGAAGCGCGATTGCACCCGCGTACTCAAGGGCGTGATTGCTCTGTCTCGCGCACGTTTCCCCAAAGGCATTCTGTCGCCGCTGCTGGACGCCATCGCCCGCGCGCCGATCTGGGCTGACAATGTCGACTACGGTCACGGCACCGGTCACGGCGTCGGCTATTTCCTCAATGTTCACGAAGGTCCGCAAGTCATCGCCTATCAAGCCGCGCCTGCGCCGCAAACCGCGATGCAACCGGGCATGATCACCTCCATCGAACCGGGCACTTACCGTCCTGGTCGCTGGGGCGTGCGCATCGAGAACCTGGCAATGAACCGCGAGGCGGGCAGCAGCGAATTCGGTGAGTTCCTGAAATTCGAAACCCTGACCCTGTGCCCGATCGACACCCGCTGCCTGGAAACGTCGTTGCTGACGCAAGAGGAAAAACAGTGGTTCAACGCTTACCACGCTGAAGTGCGCGAGCGTTTGAGTCCGTTGATCAGCGGCGCGGCCCTTGAGTGGTTGAACAATCGCACGGCGGCTATTTGATCGATTGCAGCTCTTTAATCGATTGAAGCTCTGGCGCTGACTCCAGCGCCAGCGCCATGTAATCGACAAAGGCTTTGACCCTGGCGGATTGGCGACGATTCGCCGGGGACACGGCGTGTATGGGCAGCGACTGCGCGGTGTAATCCTGCAAAATCGCCGTCACTCTTCCGGCTTTCAGGTCCTCGCTGAACAGCCATACTGGCGACAACGCGATTCCCATTCCTCCCAGCACCATCTCGCGAATCGCTTCGGAGTTGTTGCTTTGTGCATTGCCCTTGATCCGTATCTCATGCCCCTCGTACGCCCATGCGCTGCTTCTATCGGGAGCGGCGCAGGGGCGGTTGGTCATCGAGATTTAGCTCAAGGCTTCACGGACGAACTCCAGGCGGTCCTGGCCGAAGAACAGTTGATCATCGACAAACATGCTTGGGGCACCGAACACACCGCGCTGAACCGCTTTCTCGGTGTTGTCCTTGAGCACGGCTTTGACTTCCTCATCGGCAGTCAGCGCCAGCACTTCTTCGGGGTTGAAGCCGCCCTCAATCAGAACAGCGGCAACGGTTGCCGGTTCATCGAGACTGCGGCCATCAACCCACAACGCTTTGAACAGGCAATCGATGAAGGTGGCGAAGCGCTCGGGATGACGCATTTGCATACCGGTGACGGCTCGCATGAGCATCAGGGTGTTGATCGGAAAATGCGGATTGAATTTCAGCGGCACGCCATAGCGTTTTGCATAACGGTCGAGGTCTTGAAACATGTAGCGACCTTTGGCCGGAATGGCTGCCGGGGTGGCATTGCCGGTGGCTTTGAACACGCCGCCGAGCAGGATCGGGACATAGATCAACTGGCTGTCGGTTTGCTCGCAGATTTTGGGTAACTGGGTGTAAGCCAGGTAGGTGGCGGGGCTACCCAGGTCAAACAGGAACTCCACGGTTTTACTCATAGTCTGTGCACTCTATTTATTGTTGTAGGGGAGGGCTTACCAGCGTTCGCTCCAGGGGCGCAGGTCCAGCTCGAAGGTCCAGGCGTCGCGGGGCTGGCTGTGCAGGTACCAGTAATTTTCGGCAATGTGCTCGGGGTTGAGAATGCCGTCCTGGTCCTTGGTCGCGTACTTTTCGGGGAAGTTGTCTCGGATGAAGTCGGTATCGATGGCGCCGTCGACGACGATGTGCGCGACATGAATGTTCATCGGTCCGAGTTCACGGGCCATGCTTTGCGCCAGTGCACGAATCCCGTGCTTGGCTCCGGCGAATGCGGCAAAGCCGGCGGCACCGCGCATGCCGGCGGTAGCACCGGTAAACAGGATCGTACCCCGTTGGCGCTTGGCCATGCGCCTGGCCACTTCCCGGGCATTGAGAAACCCTGAGAAACAGGCCATTTCCCAAATCTTGAAATACTTGCGGGCCGTTTCTTTGAGGATGCTGCAAGGCACGTTGGCGCCGATGTTGAACACGAACGCTTCAATCGGGCCAATCTCGCTTTCAATTTGCTCGATCAGTGCCACCACGTCTTCTTCCTTGCGGGCATCGCAGGCAAATCCGCGGGCTTCACCACCGGAGGCCTTGATGGATTCCACCAAGGGCTGGAGCTTGTCCGCGCTGCGGCGAGTCACGCAGGCAACAAATCCTTCCTGTGCAAAGCGCTTGGCAATGGCGCCGCCGGTGGCGTCACCTGCGCCGACAACCAGTACGACCTTCTTGTTATTCATGGGCGGATCCCTTTGGTAAACGATCGTTAACTAAACGAACGTTATGCTACGATTCAACCAACGTCAAGGCGATCAACTCTGAGGGAAGGGCAATGCGTTACTCGGCCAATCACAAGCTGGAAACACGGGAGAAGCTGCTACAGAGCAGCGCGGTGTCTGCCAAGAAGGCCGGCTTTTCCACGGTGGGTGTCGATGGCTTGATGAAAGCGATCGGTTTGAGTGGCGGGGCTTTTTACAGCCACTTCTCGTCGAAGGATGAGTTGTTCGCTTCAATCGTCGAACATGAATTGCGCCAGAGTCTGGAGCGATTGGGGGCTGATCAGGATCGCGACAAGCTAGAACGCTGCTTGAAACGCTATCTCAACATGGCCCATGTCGAGCATCCGGAAACAGGCTGTGCGCTGCCTGCCTTGGGGGCCGAGATTGCCCGTTCCGATGAGAGGATTCGACAACAGGCGGAGCATTGGATTTGTCAGCTTCAGCAGAGTTGGGCGCAGGTGCTGGAGAGTGACAGCCTGGCCTGGGCCATTCTTTCGCAATGTGTCGGAGCGCTGGTGGTGGCGCGGATGCTCGCCACGCCGGAACTTCAGCATACTGTGCTGAAGTCCAGTTACGATGAAATCGGCCGTCAGATCTCGAGTCCGGGAATCTGACGGCACGCTATCAAATTACTTGCAGATGACGATCATGCTGCGGCTGGTATAGCCCGCGGGGTTGAGGCCGAATGGATAGTCACCGGGCTCTTCCACGGCGTCCCCGGACTTGGCGATGACCTTGTAGCCCTTGGGGGCGCACGAGTTGGCAGCACTGGCGTAGCACTTGTCCCAAGAGGATGACAGTCCTGAACAGTTGATGTGCAGCCCTTTCTTGCCGTGCTTCGTCTGTGTTTTCGATGTCGCCGCGCAGCCCGCAACTGCAAGTACGGCGATCAGTATCAAAATTCGTTTCATTGCTGTCCTTGGTGCATTTCCGGATCTGGCGCCCGGTCTGGCAGTAGTCGCTTTCGCTTGAAGCGTTCTGATATCCCTATTCTGGAAAATCCATGTCTGGCACTGGGTTGCGGACCCAACCATGGCCTAAATGAGCAGCAAATACCAGTACCTCGTCGAATCCGGTATCAATCCGCCGCAACGGCGGGCTTGGCGGTACTGCCCATGGTCATGGTGGCACCGACGGAAGCCAGAATGATGCAGAGGATAGCCATCCACTGTGACAGGGAGAGGTATTCATGGAGGAACAGCAAGCCCGACAGTGCGCCGAAAGCCGGTTCGATGCTCATCAATGTGCCAAAAGTTCTGGCCGGCATGCGCGTGAGGGCGACCATCTCCAGTGTGTAGGGGAGGGCGGTGGACAGAATGGCGACACCGATGGCTACCGGGATCAGCGATGGAGTCAGCAGTGCGGCACCGGCATGAACAATGCCGATGGGCGCTACGAACAGCGCCGCAATCATCACGCCCAGCGCAGCAGTCTGCACGCCATTGTCAGCGCCAGCCTTTTGACCGAAAAGAATGTATAGCGCCCAGCAGGCCCCAGCGCCCAACGCATACCCGGCACCCAGCAGATCGATACCCGCTGTAGTAGCACCTGTCGGTATCAGCAGCAGCAAACCGACAGCTGCGAGGGCGATCCATAGAAAGTCGATTGCCCGGCGTGAAGCGTAAATGGCAACGGCCAATGGCCCGGTGAATTCCAGCGCCACTGCAATACCCAGAGGCACAGTGCGCAAGGACATATAGAAGAGGAAATTCATGCCGCCCAGCGCCATGCCGTAGACGATGACGGTGCGCAGAGACCTTGCTGTCAGTTTCGCCCGCCATGGGCGCAGCAGGAGCAACATGATTACGCTAGCAAAGATCAACCGCAGGGTTGTGGTGCCTTGAGCGCCGATAATCGGGAACATGCTTTTGGCCAAGGAGGCACCGGACTGGATCGATGCCATGGCTATTAATAGCAGGCCGACCGAAAACAAGGTCGAGGCAAGGCTGCGAGGCTGATCGTTCATTGAGAGGCATCGTCCGAAGTTGGGAGCTTGGGTGCTGTTCTTGATGTTGGGCAATATATTGCGCAATCGTCGCTGGCGCGTCTATATATAGGTACTAATTTGTTCCCGTTGATAGAAAAACCAAATCAGGGCTTGACGGCAGATTTCAGGTGTCTATAATTCGCCCCACTTCCGGCGCAGTCGAAACGGAAAACTCCTTGGTAAACAACGAGTTACGCAGTTTTCGGCAGTAGGTTGCTTCAGGTCATCGAAGCTGAAAGGAAGTTGAAAAAGAGGTGT
>NZ_JBPKAM010000078.1:0-31092 GCF_051216495.1 Pseudomonas baetica
GGCGTAGTGTCAGGCGATGATTTATCGACAGATACACCGCTTTCGCGAGCAGGCTCGCTCCCACAAGGTGATTGGTTGCGCCAGGCAATCAATGCCCGCGCAACCACTCGATAAACAGCGCAAACAACTCCGACTGCGACCCCACTTCCAGCTTCAGGTACAGGTTCTTGCGGTGCATGCGCACGGTTTCCGGGGAGATGTTCATCTGGCTCGCGGTGGATTTCACCGAGTGCCCCCGCAGGACCATATGCGCCACTTCCCGCTCGCGTTCGGTGAGCAAATCACTGCCGAAATGCTCGAACGCCGATTGCACCCGGTGTTTGAGGTCATCGCGCAGGCCCTGGTCACTGTCGCACTGGATCTCGCTGTTGCGCAGCAGGCCACGTCGGCTGAACTCGCTGACGAACTCGCGTACCAGCGGCTCGACAGCGCGCAACAGGTTCAATTGATCGACCCGCAGGCATTCACCGCCGAAGCCTTGGAACAGGCTGACGGAAATCTTCGTGTCGTTGCCCGTATCGACGATGTAGTAACTGTCTTCGGAACAGTTCGCCTTCAGGTAATAAGTCTTGTAGTAGTCGCTGTCGAAAAAGTTATCCGGCGCGATTTCCTCCAGGTGATAGAAGCCCTGCGCCAACCCCTGCTCCACCGCGAAGCAGAACGGGTCGAGCAGATAGCCCCCGGAAAAATAGCGGTCGAGAATCGAGACCTGATACTCCTCGGCGATCCCGCGCTGATGCAGCAATTGCGGCGGACGATCCTTGCGCTCCAGGCTGATCATCATCGATTCGATGGACACCAGTTGCGCCAACGCCGACGCCAGATACTTCAGGGCGTCGGGCTCGTCGATATGAGCGAATGCCTCGCGCATTCCCCCATGCCATTTGTGCAATGCCCCGAAGGGCATCGCGATCAGCGTTTCGTCGTTTGGTCTGCTCATGGCCCGCAGTCTAGCGGGTGAACAGGGCCTTGGTAAAAGCCTGACGGATGAAGTCATTGGCCGGCGTACTGGCCGCTCGCTTGAAGCTCGGCCGCCACTTCCAGAATGCACTCGCGCAGGATCTCGACGATCTCGTCCACCTGTGCATAAGTCAGGATCAGCGGCGGCGACATGACATTGAGGTGCATGATCGGCCGCACCAGCAGTCCTTTGGCCTGGGCTCGCGAATGGATTTTCTCGCCGATGTTGATCTCGTCGGCGAACAACGCTTTGGTGCGCTTGTCGGCGACGAATTCCACACAGGCCATCAGTTTCAGACAGCGTACATCGCCCACCAGCGGCAAATCCCGCAGCGTGGCCAGGCGCTGCTCCAGATAACCGCCGACATCGTCGACATGGGCCAGCAGGTTTTCCCGCTCGATGATCTCGATGTTCTTCAGTGCCGCCGTGCAACACACCGGATGGCCGCTGTAGGTAAAGCCATGGGTGAAGCAGCGGCCCGTGCCCGGTTCGGCAATCACCTTCCAGATGCGATCGGAAAAGATGCAGGCACCCAGCGGCAGATAGGCCGAGGTCAGGCCCTTGGCGGTGGTGATGATGTCGGGCTGCACATCGAACACGTCCTTTGACGCGAAGAACTTGCCCAGGCGTCCGAACGAAGTCACCACTTCGTCGGCGACAAACAGGATGTCGTAGCGCTGGCAAACCTCCCACATGCGCTTGAGGTAGCCCTTGGGCGGAATGATCACCCCGCCCGAGCCCATCACCGGCTCGGCGAAGAACCCGGCGACCTTGTCCGCACCTATCGACAGGATCTTGTCTTCGAATTCCTTGACCAGGAATTCGAGAAACTGCGCCTCGTCCATACCCTCCGGGGCGCGGTAAGGGTTAGGGTTGGACACGTGGTGGATCAGCGGGTGGGTGTAATCGAATTCCGGCACCCGGTCAGCGGCTTTGTTGCCGATCGACATGGTCAGCGTGGTCGAGCCGTGATACGCATTGAAACGGGCGATAACGTGCTTCTTCTCCGTCTTGCCACGGCAGTTCTGGTAGTACTGGATCAGGCGATAGGCGGTGTCGACCGCGGTGGAACCGCCGGTGGTCAGGAACACATGATCCAGGTCGCCGGGCGCCAGGCTGGCGAGTTTTTCACACAACTGGATCGCCACGTTGTTCGACATGTCGCAAAACGGATTCGAATAAGCCAGCTGCCGTACCTGATCGGCGATGGCCTGGGCCATTTCCTCGCGACCCAAGCCGATGTTGGTGCACCACATGCCACCTACGGCGTCGAGAAAGCGGTTGCCCTGGGTGTCGTAGATGTACGTGCCTTCGCCCGCGACGATGTTCAGGGAGCCCTGTTCGGCATGCTCGTCGAACATGTGGTAGCCGTGCATGTGGTGGGCCTTGTCGGCCTTGACCAGTGCGGCTTCTTCAGCCTGCGAGAAGACTTTCTTGATTGGGGTAGCCATACACAAACCTCAAACTGAACAAATGAACGATCAAATCCCGCTCTTCACCGTGCTCCAGACCCGCGTAATGGCGCGCATGTCTTTGGCGTCCTGGGTTTTCTGCGGGAACAGCCGTTGACGGATGCTTTCATCGGGGTAAATCGCCGGGTTATTGCGCACGCTGGCGTTGAGCAGCGGCGTGGCCGCCGCGTTGCTGTTGGCGTAGTTGATGTAATCGCTCACATCGGCCATCACCTGCGGCTGCATCAGGTACTCGAGAAACTTGTGGGCGTTGGCCACGTGGGGCGCGTCGGCCGGGATGTACATGTTGTCGAACCAGATCAGCGAGCCTTCCTTGGGAATGAAATAGGCCAGGTTGATCTGCTTCTTCGCCTCTTCGGCGCGGGCCATGGCGGTGGCGTAGTCGCCGGACCAGGTCATGGCCATGCACACGTCGCCGTTGGGCAGGCTGGTCAGGTAATTGACCGAGTCGAACTTGCGGATGTACGGTCGCACCGACAGCAGCAGTTCCTGGGCAGCCTTGAGGTCCGCCGGTGCTGCGCTGCGCGGGTCGCGACCGAGGTACTTCAAGGCCATGGGAATGACTTCGGTAGGCGCATCGAGCAGGGTGACGCCGCAGTCGGCAAATTTGGAGACGATCTTCGGATCGAAAATCATCGCCAGCGAACCGATCGGCGCATCCGGCATGCGTTCCTTGATCTTGTCGACGTTATAGGTGACGCCGTTGCTGCCCCAAGTGTAGGGCGCAGAATAGGTCGTACCCGGGTCATACCCCTGCAGATCCTGCAAGACTTTCGGGTCGAGATTGCTCCAGCCCGGCAGCAGTTTTTTATCCAGCGGTTGGAACACCTTGGCCTGGATCAGGGGTGGTGCGAGGGAAGCATTTAAGACAATCAGGTCATAACCGGAGTGACCGGTCAGCAGTTTGGCCTGCACCGTTTCATAGGCGTCGAAGGTGTCATAGATGACCTTGATGCCGGTGTCTTTCTCGAAATTCGCCAGGTTTTTTTCCCCGATGTAATCCGCCCAGTTGTAGAGCCGCAGCGTTTTGCTGTCGTCCACCTCGGCGGCGTAAGCGTGCAGGGTCAGCGGTACAACAAACAGACTGGAAATCACCTTAAGCAGTGTCTTGCCCATAGCAAATGCACCTTATCAAGCGAGTCCGGCTCTGGATGAGCGGTGAAACTACTATTGGGCGAATCACCGGTCGGCACCATACCCCGAATGGGTGTGTCGACTCGGTTTGCCGCGGCATATGGCAAAAAACATCAGGCCGGTTGACCCGTTTTGTCATAGCTGCGGGGTTTGCCTGCCGCTTAAAGTGGCCGCCGAATAGACTCTGCGGGCGCAAGCCATGACCGACCTGATCCAGCAAGAACAACGCGATGGCGTGCTGACGCTGACCATCGACCGCCCGGACAAGCTCAACGCCCTGACCAACGCCATGTACACGCGCCTGGCCGACCTGCTTTTCTCGGCCAACGAGGACGACGCGGTGCGAGTGGTGATCCTGACCGGTGGTCCGAACTGCTTTACCAGCGGCAACGACCTGGTGGACTTTCTGCAGGAGCCGCCCACTCATCTGGACAGCCCGGCCTTCCGCCTGATGCGCGCCGTGACCCATCTGCAAAAACCGCTGATTGCCGCCGTGTGTGGCGCGGCGATCGGCATCGGCACCACCCTGCTGCTGCATTGCGATCAGGTACTGGTGACCCGCAACGCCAAGCTGCGCATGCCGTTCGTCAATCTGGGCTTGTGCCCCGAGTTCGGCGCCAGCCTGCTGTTGCCGCGCCTGCTCGGTCAGGCCCGCGCCGCGCGTCTGCTGCTGTTGGGCGAAGGCTTGAACGGTAGCGAGGCTGTGGCGTGGGGGCTGGCCAACGAAGCCTTCGACGACGCAGAGCTATGCCTGGTCGCCGCTCAGCAAATCGCCCAGCGTTTTCTGGCAATGCCTCAGGAGTCCTTGCGCCAATCCCGGCAACTGATGAAGCAGGCCGGCATGGCCGAACTGCAAGCCACCCTGCGCGAAGAGAACCAGTTATTCATTCAGCGCCTGAACAGCACTGAAGCCAAAACCGCCTTGAACGCACTGCTCAATCGCAGTACAGATAAGTAAATCCCGAAAGGAAAACCGTCATGAACACTCCGGAAATCTACGTAGTCAGCGCCGCCCGTACCGCCATCGGTTCCTTCGGCGGTTCGCTCAAGGACGTGCCACTGGCCGACCTGGCAACCACAGCGGTCAAGGCCGCGCTGGACCGCGCCGCCGTGGACCCGGCCCTCGTTGGCCATCTGGTGATGGGCAACGTGATCCCCACCGAATGCCGCGATGCCTACATCTCCCGCGTTGCCGCGATGAACGCCGGCATCCCGAAGGAAACCCCGGCCTACAACGTCAACCGCCTGTGCGGTTCCGGCCTGCAAGCCATCGTCAGCGCCGCGCAAACCCTGCTGCTGGGCGATGCCGACATCGCCATCGGCGCCGGTGCCGAGTCCATGAGCCGCGGTCCGTACCTGCTGCCATCGGCCCGTTGGGGTTCACGCATGGGCAACGTCCAGGCCGTCGACTACATGCTCGGCATCCTGCATGACCCGTTCCAGAACTTCCACATGGGCATCACCGCCGAGAACGTCGCCGCACGCAACGGCATCACCCGCGAAATGCAGGACGCCCTGGCCTTCGAAGACCAGAAACGCGCCGCCCATGCGATTGCCAACGGCTACTTCGCCGAGCAGATTGCCACCGTTGAAATCCAGGATCGCAAAGGCACCAAGCTGTTCAATGTCGATGAACACCCTCGCGCCACCACCCTGGAACAGCTGGCGTCGATGAAGCCCGCGTTCAAGAAAGACGGTTCGGTCACCGCCGGCAACGCCTCCGGTCTCAATGACGGTGCCGCGGCACTGGTCATGGCCACCGGCAACGCGGTCCAGGTCAACAACCTGCGCCCCCTCGCCCGCCTGGTCAGCTACGCCCACGCTGGTCTCGAACCGGAACTGATGGGCCTGGGCCCGGTCCCGGCCACCCGCATCGCCCTCAAGCGTGCCGGCCTGACCGTGGCTGACATGGACGTGATCGAAGCCAACATCGCCTTCGCCGCACAGGCCTGTGCGGTCAGCCAGGAACTCGACCTCGACCCGGCCAAGGTCAACCCGAACGGCTCGGGCATCGCCCTGGGTCACCCGGTGGGCGCGACTGGCGCAATCATCGCCACCAAGGCCATCCACGAACTGCATCGCACCGGTGGCCGTTATGCGCTGGTGACCATGTGCATTGGTGGTGGTCAGGGGATTGCGGCGATTTTTGAGCGGGCTTGATAGCTCTGTCACTGGGGGGCTCTTAACCGCGTGCATATCCATTGCTGCGGTTAAGGCCACTTAGGGTTCCGCCCTTACGGCGGGTCACTTGGAAAAACGGAACGCCGCCCGGCCCTAAGTAACCAAGGGCTCTTGCCCCTTTCGTTCGGTGCCTCGCTGTGGCTCGGCATGCCCTCCTTCCGGTCCTGCTCCGTGGGCCCGCCGCCATCGGCCATCCATGGCCGGGGGCGGCTAAACCGGCATCCATGCCGGTTTGCCCACTACACAGAACCTCCACTCGGCCTCTCGAGGGGGCGTGTACCGCAACAGCCAAAGCAAAAGCGAGGCGGCCTGATAGCCGACCTGGCTTTCGCAGAAGTTCCCCCAATCCCCTGTGGGAGCTGGCTTGCCAGCGATGGCGGCCTTACAGCCGACCAATCACTCACGGATATGTCCCTGATCCAATTGTGGGAGCGAGCCTGCTCGCGAAGAGGGAGTGTCAGTCAACATTTATGCTGAATGGCAAACCGCCTTCGCGAGCAGGCTCGCTCCCACAGTTGGGCTTTTATCAGATACGAGACTCGCTTTTATCCCCATAAAAAAACGGGCAAACGAGGTGCGGCTCGTCTGCCCGCAAAAACGGGAAACCTCTATAAAAATGGTGTGAAGCGTCAGCTACCCAGCGGCACCAGTCGCGGCCCCTTGCGCGCCACCTGCTGACCCGGTTCGAAATGCACATTGGGCGAGCGCACAGTGCTGATTTCACCTTGGGCATCCTTCACTTCATACGCCGTGTCCGAGAGATCGGCGCCTTGCTGAATCGAACCGCCAGCAAAGAACCCGGCAACGGCACCGACCAATGCACCAGCAGGCCCACCCACTGCGCCCACCATCAAACCGGTCAGAACGCCGTAACCTTTACCGGCGGTGGTATCCGGCACTTCACGCACGACTTGGTCGGCCATGCACAGGGGTGAAAACAACAGGCAGAGCGAGAAACCGAGGGGAATGGAGCGAGACATGGCAAATTCCTTCTTCGAGTCAATGCCATAAGCCACTCACTAAACGCGCCAAAAATTAAATTGATAATTTTCAGTAACTTGAAATTATCGATGTCACAAAGACCGAGAAAATAATAGTCAAAACGACGCAAAAGAAGTCGTTTTGACTCTACGTTATGGCCTTTATAAACCTTCGCCTCGACACCTCAATGCCTTCAAAAGTCGCCCCCCCTTCAGCAGCCCGTAAAAATTCATACAGCCCTTCGACCAATTATCCGGACGCGTCCTACACGCCTACCGGAATCATCTGATTCCAACCTTCGCAATCTTCGAGAAAGCTGTCGTGCGCACAGGAACGAGGCTGATAACGCAGCCTCCCCATAGGCCCCATCTTTCTTCGGCTGCCCGAAGCATTCACCTCGAAAGATCAAGAACTATCGCACTGCGTTTAATTGCGATAACGGCTGTTTCAACCACAAACATATTCAAGGAATGATATGAACGACTACCTGCACCGTACAGACACGCTCAACCCATTCAAAACCATTACCGTTGCGGGCAAACAAAAGCGTTACTGGATCGAATTTCAGTTGCTGGACGAACAGGGCGAGCCGTTGGCCAACATGCCCTGGCGGGCAGTGAATCAGGCCACTCGAGACGGATTTGCCGATGAATATGTTGGCGTGAGCGATGCCCAAGGGGTGATCCGTATCGACGATCTGTATCCGTTGGCCATCACCCTGAAGATCGAGGCCGATCCACTGGCCGAGCTACTGCAGACTCGTCGCCTGCGTGCCGAACGGGCCGAACCGCGCCGACCGGGTTTGGGTGACCGTACTCCGCTGTATGGTCCGCAGCGTTCGGGTTTTTCGCCGATCGAGAAACAGGCGCTTGCGGACGGTCATGGTTATCACTATCTGCGGATTGGGCAGTTGTGCGATCGACAACCGAATTTCAAGCCCGAGTTGACGGACCCCAATCAGCTCCCGGCTTTCCATTTTCCTGATTCGAGTTTCAATGGTTTCACCATCAGTGATGACCAATTGGATCGACGCCATGTGTTGGAGATTTGTCCGTTCCGCGCTTGGACGCTGGTGCTGCACCATCAGTCGGAGTACAGCCTGGCCAATGCTTATAACCTGGGGTTGATGAGCATTCTGGCTTACAGCAATCGGCCAGAAAAAGAGTTGGGATCGGTCAAGGAGCTTTTTGAGCAGCAATGCCTGGATTTATCACGCACACCTCGGGTTTGGGATAAAGGTCAGGCGTGGCCTTGTTTGGTGACGGATGTGCCTTTCAGTGATCGTTATACAACGGCCAAGGTATTGGATACCGCGAAGGCAGAACCGCCCGAAGGTGATACCCAGCTGTTTTACGCCGTTAGTGCATCGCAGGTGTTGGTCGCCTGGCGCGGCACAGAAATGAGTGGGCTGGCCGATTTACGCACAGATGCAACTTTTCGTCCGGTAAAACCAGAGGTCGTGGCTAATTGTGAGCCCAAGGTGCCCTGTGCTGATCTGGTGCCAGAAGGCAGTGTGCATCTAGGTTTTCGCGATGCATTCGAAATAGCTAGGAGGATTTACGCCTTAGATCTCGGGAAGACAATTTATGACGAAGCCCAATTAAAAGATCTCTATATATGTGGCCACAGCCTCGGCGGTGCACTCGCGCTCATTCACGCAACCTCACTGAAAGACCGCAATCCACTGCTGTACACCTACGGCATGCCACGCACCTTTACCCTCAAGGCCGTGCAGTCGCTGAGCGAGCTATGGCATTTCCGTCATGTCAATGACACCGATGTCGTTCCCCGCGTGCCACCCGAGGCGGCGCTGGACAATCATCTGTACGACCTCTATGGCCCAATGGGTACATTCCTGGGGTTCAGTTGGTCGACCCGTCAGGCGCTGGCTAGCGCGATGTTCCAACACGGTGACCCGTTCAGCCATCACGGCGAACTCGCCATGTTCTTCAGAGCCGAGCAGCACCAGGAACAGGGCATTACCCCATACCCCGCGTACCGCAAGCCCGATGGCGCGCCCTATCGCAGCACGATCAGCGTCCGCTTGCAGGAAAAGGCCAAGCTGTACCTGGTGCCCAGCCTCTGTGAGGCCGACGACAAGCGGGCCGAGCAGGCTCAGGGACGCCTGAACGCTTCGCTGTGCACCGAGAGCCGTGCCCGATTCTTTCCACGCCACAGTCATCCGGATCTGAACCGGCTACTGGGCATTGGCGATCACTTCATGTCGCAGTACCAACCTTACATCCACAACCAGTTGCTGGAGACCCTCAACCCTGCACGGGAGCCGCTGCTGGAGCGGCAGGTGCAACGGCGCAAGTTCGAACAACAGATGAAGGATCACTACGGCAGCACACCCGCGGATGAATACAGCCGCAATAGCGTGTTTCTGGAAATGCAGAAATTGATCGACCATGCCTTGAGCGTGACGCAGCAGGCCGAGGGTGGTGCCGAGGCGCTACAGCGCTTCAATGCCATCGCTGATCCAAAAGCCTATTACGAAAAAACCTTCGGTTAAGCCCATTCACAAGGCCAAGGACAAACGCATGTTCTACAGGACGCCCTTCGTTCTATTCGCACTGTTTTTTTGCCTGAGTGGGTGTGATCAGAATTACAGCCTGGCGCCGCCGGGTGACAGTGAAAAAATCACCGTGACCGTAAAACTGCCCAAGGAATTGAAAACCGAAACCATGTGGGTGATGTATCGCTCCTCCACCTGTAAACGTATCAGTCATGGAGCCAGTAGCCAACGTACTGAGCGGGATGGTCATCATTCCGTCTACAAAGAGTTTCAACGTCAGGGACAAAGCGATCTTTATCAAGTCGAGTTGCCAAAGGACGGAGGCGGTGCATGCAAATGGCATCTGGCTAATCTGACCTTTGGTGTGGTCTATGCCGATCCGACGCAGTTTGGCGAGAACGTGACCTATGGCGCTGGTGGCGGAGTGATCGTGATATTCGACCATAACAATTCGCCACAAGGCCCAGCGAATATCAAGGTCGACGGGGATTTAGTAATTAAGAAGGATTACTACCCTTGGGTAAGTGAGTCTTTTATCGGAGAGTATAAAAACGACATTAGTCTAATAACGGAGGGGAATGATTACTTCCTGAGCTATCAGGCATTAACGGCGCAACAAGTATATTTTGAGCCAATCTTGCATGCCGATATTCTTGTTCGATCAGAAGGGCCTAAAGTTAAGAAAAAGGGTAATTACGTAACTTTCACCTACCCTGATGACAGTGTCGAGTTCGTGGCCCGTGCCAAACCTGACTTCTTGAGACTACAAACCATCCGCACCGGCCGCGCCCGCGATTGTTTCGTCCCCGGGCGTTATGCGACATGCCCCGATCGTCGCCCTCAATTGCTGCCTGATTGGCTACCCGAACCCAACAAACCGGGCTACGGGCATTACGTCATCGTGGACGAATGGGGCAATGAACTTCGGGCATTTGCGTATCGACTGGTGGGTCAGGACGGCCAGATTTATCAGGGCAAGAGCAGCGTCAACGGGCGCACAGAACCATTGCCGGACAGCGCGCACCCGCTGCGCAAGGTCGAGTTCCCCGTTGATGTATGGTGACCTCGTATACGACGGCACCGGCTCTTGGGACGTGATCCAACTGCGCAATTCAACGATGGAAAAATCACAAGGAAGAACAAGGCATGACAAAAAAGGCAGTTATCGTTTTCAGCGGCGGACAAGACTCCACCACTTGCTTGATCCATGCGTTGCCGCACTACGATGAAATTCACTGTATTACCTTCGACTACGGCCAACGCCATCGCGCTGAAATCGAAGTGGCGCGACAGCTCTCCAAAGAGCTGGGCGTGGCGGTACACAAAGTGCTGGACACGTCACTGTTGAATGAACTGGCAATCAGCAGCCTGACCCGAGACAACATTCCAGTGCCAACCACCAACAGCTCTGGAGAGAAACTGCCAAGTACCTTTGTACCCGGCAGGAATATTCTGTTTTTAACCCTGGCATCTATTTATGCCTATCAAGTGCAAGCGCGGACAGTCATCACCGGCGTCTGTGAAACCGACTTTTCCGGTTACCCCGATTGCCGGGATCAATTCGTCAAAGCCCTGAACACTGCCATTGAGTCAGGAATGGACTACGCCTTGCACATCGAAACGCCACTGATGTGGCTGAACAAGTCCGAAACTTGGGCCCTCGCCGACCATTACAACCAGCTGGAATTTGTTCGCGATCACACGTTGACTTGCTACAACGGGATAAAGGGCAGCGGTTGCACGAACTGCGACGCTTGTAAGCTTCGCGCCAAAGGGCTGATTGAGTTTCTGGAGAACAAAGCAGAAATTATGAAAAACCTGAATGGAAAGATGAACTTGAGATAATTGATAGTCGTGAGGCATGAACCTATACCAATTGATTCATGCCCTGATCTCATGCTACTTGATTTACTGTTACGTACTTCCTGAACAATGACCTTGCACCGTAAGCGGGCAATACATTGAAAACGGCAAAGCACATTTTTATGACTATCTGAACATAGACTAGGGCCATGACATTAGCATATTCCATAGCCCAATAAAACGCGATAAAACAAAAAACAAGACTATCTATTATCACTGCAAAAAAGGTACTGAAAAACACTCGAAGAAACAGAAACCTTGAATTTGTAAGCTCCTTTATCCTACATAGCAAATAAGAGTTGATGTATTCCGAGCATAGGAAGGAAACGGATGATGCCAACAACACAGACGAAACATGATTAACCACCACCCCGTAGTACGCATCTACTTCCCAGCCAGGCAATCCCGGGAGATAGCTAGCACCAGCAAGTAAAACAATTACAAACGCATTACCTGCAAAAGCAAACAGGATCGCCCTTCTTGCGAGCCTAAAACCATAAAATTCGTTCAACAAATCAACGATTAGAAACGTCAGCGGATAAAGAAACAGACCGGGAGTGACAACAACATCAAGCATCTCCACATATACAACTTTCGCCGCAGCGACATTTGAAAAAACATACAGAGTGAAAAGCAGTAAATTCAGTGCAACGTAAACAATCCACGACTCTTCATGACGATCAGTGATCTCATAAGCCGTCACAGCAGTCCCGCGCGAATAAAACTTTTTATACACCTCTCTCAATTCAGCTCGATTTAGGTCATCAATCATTTCTCCTTTCAACAAATCTCCGAGCTTCACCTTCACAATTTTACCCGTAGAAATAACCATAACCACTGCAAGTCTTTTGTCATTCTCAAACCCTAACAGCTTGTACCTGCTATTCCCCCCATTCTTCTCGCTAGCCATTGAATCGTTCCTCAATTATCTCCCCAACGATACAGACGGTTTGAGAGTCGGGATCAACCTCACTAGCTATAAAGAGTTTTTTTGTTATTTTATCGAACAGTAATTTCTCGCCAGCGCCATTTGCCGCCCCCTTCTTCACGATTAACAAATCACCCGCCTCGTTACTTCCAACAATATCATTTTCTAAAAGTACACCTATCAAATTACTGGCAACACCAAAGTAATACGTCAGAGGACAAATAGTTACCAACTCACCAATTCGCTTATTTAAACTTTGAATCAACAGGTTCTCCGCAACAACCGGAACCGCCGCCGGATTCATATTCCCAAGTATTGAAACGCTACTTTCTATTATCTCTTTCTCTTCAAAATCCACACTTTCTATTTCGTTATAGGAAACCCCAAAAAAATCTGAAATCTTCCTGACTGTTGATTGCTGTACATTCACCACCCTTCCTTCAAGAATATTGTAAATCGTAGTTCGAGTTAAACCACTTGAACTGCACAAGGACAATTGTGTCTCACCACGACTTTTCATCAAATACTTAATATTCGACTTCAAGATCTCTGTTTTTTCTTTTTTATGCATCGCACCTACCCAACTACCCAACTACCCAACTACCCCCAATAACGCTACGCACGACAAACAAACGAAATAGATAAATATAAATATATATCCTACAGAAACAAACAAAACCTCCACCCAAGAAAAAAACCTTTAGCAAATATTTCAAAACCCACAACCACTGGAAATATCCTACGGAAATAGCGAAACCATCTAAATCTTAAGCAAAGCCAAAGAACAGTTGTTTAACCATGCACCACGACATCAGAAATTTCACACAAACCAAATAACACCAACAATTAATCATTTTATTTGGCGCATGTTTAATTATTTGATTAATCCAATAAATATACAAGCGAACAGCTTTACTAAACATTCAACTTACATGCAGTATTCACCAAGTCCAGTTAATAGCTTTAAATTTCTAATCATTAAACTTTGCAAGGAGCTCCAACATGGCCAAGACCACCCCGAACACCCAACAATCACCTGACCCTTCAATCGGTGAAGCCGTAGATTCCTCCAAACTCTCCGACATCACCGAACCCCTCGTCAGTGCGCGTCTGCGCCATCCGAATCGCCCCGATCCCGTGAGCCATGTCTTCACCATCATTCCAAACATCGACACCGAGTCCCTGCTCTGCCATGCCTGCGAAACCCTCGCCTCGTTGAATGTCATGGCTACCGATCTTGCATGTGAAGTGGAAGGCTCGCGTCGTAATGTGATGTTGGCCATTCAGCAACTGGCCGTGCTGGGCGAGTTGTTGGTCAATCGGGCACTGGATAATCTCGATCCGCCCGGAGGGTTGCCTGAGGCTCGGCCGTAACACAGCCGGCGGCTGCTGATGTTTGTGGGAGCGAGCCTGCTCGCGAAGGGGCCAAGTCAGTCAACATTGATATTGCATGACACTCCGCCTTCGCGAGCAGGCTCGCTCCCACATGGGAACCCTCCAGACACGTAAACCGGCCTTGATATTTTCCCCCCGCAACTAGTCGCTTTCCATCAATCCCCCCCTCTCCTCGCCCCCTAGATTAGGACCCACAACAAAGCCGACCCGTGCGGCGCCAGGCACCGAGGAGATTGTCCCCATGCAAAATATCCACACCCTCAAGTCACACAGTTCGATCGACGGCTGGGATCATCAGGACCCGGAAGAGGCCTTTACCCTGCCCTCGCGCTACTTCTACGACGAGACCCTGTTCAAGGCCGAGCGCGACAATATTTTCATGCATGCCTGGCATGTGGCCGGGCATGTCAGCGAGTTCGCCGAGCCGGGCCAGTACGTGGTGACGGATCTGTTCGACCAGAGCGTGGTGGTGGCGAAGAATCGTCAGGGGCAGATCCATGCGTTCCACAACGTTTGCCAGCATCGCGGCAATCGCCTGCTCGAAGAGCGTCGCGGCACCACCGGGGGTGTGGTGCGTTGCGCCTATCACTCCTGGTGCTACGAAATGGATGGCAGCCTGCGCAGCGCGCCCCGTTGCGAGAAGATGAAAAACTTCGAGCTGCAGCAGTTCAACATCCCGCAGATCCGCACCGAGGAAATGGGCGGTTTCATCTACTTCAACCTCGACCCGAAAGCGCCGTCGCTGCGTGATTTGTTCCCCGGTGCCGATGAGGAAATGCGTCGTGTGTTTCCGGACCTGGCCAATATGCGCCTGATCGAGGAGCAGGACGTGATCGTGCCGGCCAACTGGAAGGTGATCATGGACAACTCCATCGAGGGCTATCACTTCAAACTGTCGGGGCCGTGCCATATCGACCTGGCCAAACTCATCGACTTCAAGGGCTACCAGTTGACCAAACGCGACAACTGGTGGACCTACATCGCCCCGGCCAATCTCTCGGTGACCGAAGCTTACGGTGTGCCGCTGCGCAAGGATCTGAACCCGGACGAGTGCTTCTTCAACATCGGCATGTGGCCGAACAACACCTTCTACACCTTCCCGTTCTCGGAGTTCCTGGGCTCGTTCATCATGATTCCGCTGGACGCCGAACGTTCGCTGCTGCGCTTTGGTTACTACTCCAGCAACGCCGAGACCGCGAAGGTCAGCGAGCAGTGCATGAAGTGGATGAACGAGGACCTGGGGCCGGAAGACATTGCCTTGAACATCTCGGTGCAGAAAGGCCTGCGCTCGCTGGGCTATGACCAGGGTCGCTACATGATCGATGCCCAGCGCAGCAATGAGAGCGAGCATTTGGTGCATCACTTCCATCGGTTGGTGTTCAACGGGATTCATGGCGAGTCGTCGATCTGACCTGTGGGAGCGAGCCTGCTCGCGAAGAGGCCTTCACATTCAACATCCATGTTGACTGAAACACCGCTTTCGCGAGCAGGCTCGCTCCCACAGGTTCCATGTCATCTTTTGATGGAGCACCCCAAACCATGGCCAATCATGAGTTTGATTACCTGATCGTGGGCGCAGGATCCGCCGGCTGCGTGTTGGCTAATCGCCTCGGCGAGGACCCGGCCACGAAAATCCTGCTGCTGGAAGCCGGCCCTGCGGACAAGAGCTGGACCATCGACATGCCGTCCGCCGTGGGCCTGGTAGTCGGTGGCACACGTTACAACTGGAGCTACAGCTCCGAGCCGGAACCCTGGCTGGACGGTCGCCGCATCGGCACCCCGCGAGGCCGGACACTCGGTGGTTCCTCGTCGATCAATGGCATGGTCTACATCCGTGGCCATGCCCGGGATTACGACGCCTGGGCCGAACAGGGCTGCGCAGGCTGGAGTTACCAAGAGGTGCTGCCGTACTTCAAACGGGCACAAACCCATGCCGACGGCGAAGACGATTATCGCGGGACTGCCGGACATCTGCACGTCACCCCGGGCAACGTGCAAACGCCTCTGTGCGCGGCGTTTCTGAAGGCTGGTGCCGAAGCGGGCTATGGCTTGAGCGACGACCTCAACGGCTATCGCCAGGAAGCCTTCGGCCCGGTGGATCGCACCACCCGTAACGGTCGCCGCTGGAGCACCTCGCGGGGTTATCTGCGCGAAGCGCTGGGTCGCGGCAACGTGCAGGTGGCTACCGATGCTCTGGCGTTACGCATCCTGTTCGACGGCCAGCGCGCCATCGGCATCGAGTACGAGCAAAGCGGCGAGACTCATCAAGTGTTTGCCCAAAAAGAAGTGCTGCTGACCGCCGGTGCAATCAACTCGCCGCAGCTGTTATTGCTGTCCGGCATCGGTCCGGCTTCTGAACTGCGTGACCTGGGCATTACGGTCAAGCACGATCTGCCCGGCGTCGGCCGACGACTCAACGACCACCCCGATACCGTGGTGCAGTACCTGTGCAAGAAACCGGTGTCGCTGTATCCCTGGACCACCGCGCCGGGCAAATGGTGGATCGGCGCGCGCTGGTTCGCCGCCCACGACGGCCCGGCAGCGAGCAATCATTTCGAAGCCGGGGCGTTCATCCGTTCCCGGGCCGGGGTCGAACATCCGGACCTGCAATTGACCTTCATGCCGCTGGCGGTGAAACCCGGCAGTGTCGATCTGGTACCCAACCATGCGTTCCAGATCCACATCGACCTGATGCGCCCTACCAGCCTCGGCAGCGTCACGCTCAACAGCGCCGACCCCAGGCAGCCACCACGCATCCTGTTCAATTACCTGAAAACCGAGCAGGATCGAGCCGACATGCGCGCCGGTGCCAGGCTGGTACGCGAAATCATCGGGCAACCGGCGATGGCCGCGTTCCGGGGCGAGGAACTGGTACCCGGCCCCCACGCGCAAAGTGACGAAGCGCTGGATGCCTGGGCCCGGCAAGTCACGGAAACCGGCTACCATGCCAGCGGCACCTGCAAGATGGGCCCGGCGAGCGATGCCGAAGCAGTGGTCGACCCGCACTTGCGCGTGCATGGTCTGGACGGATTGCGGGTGGTGGACGCCTCGATCATGCCGATTATCGTCAGCGGCAACACCAACGCGCCGACGGTGATGATCGCGGAGAAAGCCAGTGACATGATTCGCGGCAGGCAACCCCTGCCAGCATCGGATGCACCGGTATGGATTCACCCGCAGTGGCAGACTCAGCAACGATAGAGATCACTCATGAGCAATCAACCGATCGATGACGCACAAACCCGCTTTACCTGGCGGCGCGGCGATGTCGCGCCGCTGCGGGTCGCGGTGTTGCTGTTACCGTCGTTCTCCAACTTCGGCCTGGCCGCTGTGCTGGAGCCCTTGGCGATTGCCAATTGGCTGAGCCAACGTGAGTTGTTCCAGTGGTCATTGTTGTCGCTGGACGGCCAACCGGTGCAGGCCAGCAACGGCTTGACCACCGTCGCCAACGACGGTTTGAAGACCGATCAGGGGTTCGATGCATGCCTGGTGATCGCCAGTTTCGACGTGCACAAACACAGCCGCAACCTCGCGCTCAAGAGCTGGCTGCGCAAGCAGGCGCTGTTCGGCGCGGTGTTGATGGGGGTTGAAACCGGCACCGAGCTGCTGGCAGCCGCCGGCGTGCTCGACGGCTACGAAGCGGCCGTGCATTGGGACAACCTGCAGGGTTTTCAGGAAAGTTATCCACGGGTCCACGCCAAGCCGCAGCTCTACACCCTGGAACGCCAGCGCATGACCTGCGCCGGTGCGACAACGACGCTGGATATGCTGCTGGGATGGATCGGCCAGAGCGTCGACAGCGAGCTGGCCCGGGAAATCGGCATGCACCTGTTGATGGGCCAGGTGCGGGCGCCGGCGGACAACCAACTCGACGGCGGCCTGACCCATACCGGTATGTACGGCAGCAAGATTCGCCGCGCCGTTCAGTTAATGGAGCAGGCGCTGGAGGAGCCGCTGGATTGCGAAGCAATTGCCGGCCAGGTCGGTTTGTCGCGACGGCAACTGGAACGACAATTCAAACATCAGACCGGACTCTCGCCGCTCAAGTACTACATCACCCTGCGATTGGCCAAAGCCCACAGTTTGCTGCAACAGACGCGCCTGAGTGTGGCCCAAGTCGCCGCCTGCTCCGGGTTCGGTTCGCTGGAGCATTTTTCCCGCACCTACCGCGCCCGCTTCGGCTGCCCGCCCAGCGAAGACCGCAGCCAGGTCTGGACCGCCCCGGTGATGCGCCAGCCGCTACGCAAGGAGCCACGGCCGGCGCAAGCGGATTGATTCACAATCGATAGCCTGGCTCTTCCTCGTCCAGAATCCCAATCAGCGCATTGAAATGCTTGTCGGCAAAGCCCGGATAGTCGAGCCATTGCCGGCAGGTCTTGCGCGCGATGGCGTCGCTGGCGACCCGCAACTCGCGACCGGTGGACAGCGCGGTGATGTAGGTCTCGCACGCCCGCTCGAAGTAATACAAATCATCGAACGCCTGGGCGATGCTCGGTGCCGCCACCAGCACCCCGTGGTTGCCCATCAACAGAATCGGCTTATCTCCCAGCAGACGGCTGACCCGCTCGGCCTCGTCCCCCAGGCCCATGCCGTCGAACCCTTCATCGATGACCACCCGCTCGAAAAAGCGCATGCAGTTCTGCTCGATCGGTGGCAGCCGCGAATCCTTGAGACAAGCCAGCGCCGTCGCGTATTTCGAATGGGTGTGCAGGATGCACCGGGCATGGGGCTGGTTGCGATGCAAGGCGCTGTGCAAGGCCCAGGCGGTGATATCCGGCGCGTCCGGGCGATCGAGGCTGGCCGGATCATCAGCGTTGACCAGCAGCAAGTCGCTGGCCTTGATCCGAGAGAAGTGCTTGCCGTAGGGGTTGATCAAGAATTCCCGGCCGTCCCCGGACACCGCCACGCTGAAGTGATTGGCGATGGATTCGTGCAGGTTCAACCGCGCGGCCCAGCGAAACGCACAGGCCAGGCGGATTCTCAGTTGCTCGACAGGTTGATTCATCCCGTGCTCCACAGAGGTTGATCGGATGCCTCGCAGTGTAGAGAGGCGCCTTGCGTTCGCTTGACGGGAAACGACATGGACTGCCGTTATTTCGCAGCGCTGCGAATGTGAAAAAGCGGCGTGCTTATGCCGCGTTTGATCAAGAACCCCGCACCCCGCCCCGCCATAGTGACGACCACGACCCACTTGGCTGGAGACGCCCATGCTGCAGATTCGTTTGTTCATCGCGGGGAATTGGCAAGCGCCACAGGTGCCGCAGTACCGCGATGTGATCAACCCCGCCACCGAGGAGGTGTTGGCACAGGTGGCTGTCGCCGATCCGGTGGACGCGCAGACTGCAATCAACGCCGCGCGACGGGCCTTCGACAACGGGCCCTGGCCGACGATGCCGGTGACCGAGCGCGCGCAACTGCTGCAGAAAATCGCCGCTTTGATCGAACAGGACGCCGAGCACCTGGCCCGTCTGGAGACCCTCAACGCCGGTAAAACCCTGGGCGAAAGCCTCGGCGACATCGGCAATGTGGTGGCGACCTTCCGCTACTACGCCGCCTTGCTGGAAAGCGAAAGCGCCAGCGTCAACAGCCACGCCCCGGCCCATGTCATCAGCTTCAACCAACGCGAACCGGTGGGCGTGTGTGCCCTGATCGCACCGTGGAACTACCCGCTGCTGCAAGCGGTGTGGAAAATCGCCCCTGCCCTGGCCGCCGGCAATACCGTGGTGTTCAAACCCAGCAGCCTGACACCGATGACGGCCCATCGCCTGACCGCCCTGCTGGCCCAGGCCGGTGTGCCCGACGGTGTATTCAATCTGCTGTGCGGCGGTGGGGATGTCGGTGAAGTGCTCGCCGCCAGCCATGACGTGGATCTGGTGTCGCTGACCGGGGGCGCCGGTGCCGGCGGCAAGGTGATGCGCGCCGCCAGCGGCAACTTCAAGCGCGTGGCCCTGGAACTGGGCGGCAAGAACCCGAACATTGTGTTCGCCGACGCCGATTTCGAGGTGGCGCTGGATCAGGCATTGAACGCGGTGTTTTTCAATGCCGGGCAAATCTGCTCGGCCGGTTCGCGACTGTTGGTCGAAGAAGGTATTCATGACCGGTTTGTCGAGGCACTGCGGCAACGCATCCAGAACATTCGCCTGGGCAATGGCCTCGATCAACAAACGCAAATGGGGCCGCTGATCAGCGCCGGCCAGCGCGACCAGATCCTGACAATGATTGCCGGTGCCATCGAACAAGGCGCGACCTTGCTGGCCGGCGGAACCATCCCCGAGCAGTTCGAACGCGGCTTCTGGCTGCGCCCGACCTTGCTTGGCAATGTCACGGCGGACATGCGTATCGCCCAGGAAGAAATCTTCGGTCCGGTGATCACCGTCGAGCGTTTCAACGGCGAGGCCCAAGCCCTGCAACTGGCCAACGACACACCTTACGGCCTGGCGGCCGGTGTCTGGACCCAAGACATCGGCAAGGCCTACCGCATGGCCAAACGGTTACGGGTCGGGACCTTATGGATCAACGACTACAACGCCGCCTTCCCGCAGGCGCCCTGGGGTGGCTACAAGTCCAGCGGCATCGGCCGCGAACTGTCCCGGGCCGGGCTCGATGAATTCACCGAACTCAAGCACATCTACCTCAATACCGAACCTACGGCGTTGAATTGGTTTGGTGTCGATCAACTTCGGTAGGGAGAACACACAACCTGTGGCGAGCGAGCTTGCTCGCGCTGGGCTGCGAAGCGGCCCCCTGCATTCTTTCAATCAAACAAGGTTGTCTGGATTTACGACTGCTTCGCAGCCGAGCGCGAGCAAGCTCGCTCGCCACAAATAAGCGCGTTAACCGCATTACCCATAACAAAAAGACCGTGACACCCCCAAACCGCTGCCGACGTTTACCTTGAGGAGTCGATCCATGAAAGCCTTGCTCTTGCTTGCATCCCTCAGTATCCCGTTGCTCGCTCACGCCGCCGAACCGGAATCCTGCGCCACAGTGCGCTTCTCCGACGTCGGTTGGACGGACATCACCGTCACCACCGCCGTCGCCAGCGAAGTGCTGGAATCCCTGGGCTACAAAACCAAGACCACCCTGCTGTCGATCCCGGTGACCTACCGAGCCCTGTCTTCCGGTAAGGAACTGGATGTGTTTCTAGGCAACTGGATGCCCACCACCGAAAACGACATCAAGCCCTACCGCGACGCTGGCACAGTGGAAACCGTGCGCGCCAACCTGCATGGCGCCAAATACACCCTGGCGGTGCCCGACTACGTGTATGACGCCGGGCTGCATGACTTTGCCGACATCGCCAAATTCAAGGACAAACTCAACGGCCAGCTCTACGGCATTGAACCTGGCAACGACGGCAACCGGCTGATCCAGACCATGATCGACAAGGACGCCTTCGGCCTGAAGGACTTCAAGATCGTCGAATCCAGTGAAGCGGCGATGCTCTCGCAACTCAAGCGCACCACACGCAAGAACGAATGGATGGTGTTCCTGGCTTGGGAACCACATCCGATGAACACCCGCAACAAGATGAAGTACCTCAGCGGTGGTGACGAATACTTCGGGCCGAACTACGGCCAGGCCACGGTCTACACCAACGTGCGCAAGGGCTACCTCACTGAATGCAGCAACGTCGGCAAACTCTTGCAAAACATGGAGTTCAGCCTGGCCATGGAAAACCAGTTGATGGACGCGGTGCTGAATCAGAACCAGAAGCCGAGGGCGGCGGCCAAGGCGTGGTTGAAGGCCAATCCGGCGGTGCTGGAGGCGTGGCTTTCCGGGGTGAGCAGCCGTGACGGCAAGGATGGCCTGGCGATGGCCAATGCGCGGTTGGCGAGTCAATAACTTTCAACCCCATCCCCTGTGGGAGCGAGCCTGCTCGCGAAGGCTATCTGTCTCTCAACATCATTGTTGGCTGACACATCGCTTTCGCGAGCAGGCTCGCTCCCACAGGGGCTCTCCAACCAATTCACGATCTGATCCCCCAGCCATCACCTGACGACCGGCAGTAAAAATAAATTGCGACCAAATATGACATGCGTCATATTACGTTCGTAATTAAACGCCGTTTTCTACAGGTAATCCTCCATGACCAGCATGCCTTCCGTTGAGCCCGACCTGGCTGTCCCGGTGACCACGCCCAAGCCTCCCCTGCTCAAACGCCTGCTTGTGCCAACCATCGGTATCGCGGCATTGGTGCTGGCCAGTGTGTACGCCACGCACTGGTGGACCACCGGCCGTTTTATCGAGGAAACCGACGATGCCTATATCGGCGGCGACGTGACGGTGATCGGCTCCAAAGTCGCCGGTTACATTGACGAAGTGCTGGTGACCGACAACCAGAAGGTCAAGGCCGGTGATGTGCTGATTCGCCTCGACTCCCGGGATTACCGCGCCAACCTGGCCAAGGCCGAAGGTGCAGTGGCGGCGCAAGAAGCCTTGCTCGCCAACCTTGATGCCACCGAACAACTGCAACAGGCCGTCATCGGCCAGGCCCGTGCCGGCATCGATGCCGCCGGCGCCGAAACCGCCCGCTCGCGGGATGATGATGCGCGCTACAAAAAACTGGTCAGCACCAACGCCGTTTCCGTGGAAAGCGCGCAACGGGCCAACGCCACCTTCAAGACCGCACAGGCACAAAGCAGCCGCGCCCAGGCTGAACTGCTGGCGGCGCAACGGCAGTTGAACGTGATTGCCACACAGAAACAGCAAGCCCGCGCCGCGTTGATTCAAGCCAAAGCCGAGCGTGACCTGGCGCAGTTGAACGTCGGCTACACCGAACTTCGGGCACCGGTGGACGGAGTGATCGGCAATCGCCGCGCACGGGTCGGCGCCTATGCCCAGGCCGGTTCGCAATTGTTGTCGGTGGTGCCGTCCAGCGGGCTGTGGGTCGATGCCAACTTCAAGGAAGACCAACTGGCGCGCATGGTGCCGGGCCAGCGTGTGGTGATTCATGCCGACGTGCTCTCGGGGCAGGCACTCCACGGCCATCTGGATAGCCTCGCACCGGCCAGCGGTTCGCAATTCAGCGTACTGCCACCGGAAAATGCTACCGGCAACTTCACCAAGATCGTGCAGCGGGTACCGGTGCGGATTCACCTCGATCCGGCCGACAGCGTGCTCGGCCACCTGCGTCCCGGCCTGTCGGTGACCGCCGAAGTCGATACGCGCAAAGAGCCTGAAGCGCCAGCCGTGGCCAGCGCGCCATGAGCCGCGCCCTCGCCGCTCCGGCGCAACCGTTCAATGCTGCAGACATGGCCACGGCGACCAAGGTTTTCGCCTTCGCCAGCATGTGCGTCGGCATGTTCATTGCGCTGCTGGACATTCAGATCGTCTCGGCTTCGCTGCGCGATATTGGCGGCGGTTTATCGGCCGGTACCGACGAAACCGCCTGGGTGCAAACCAGTTACCTGATCGCCGAAATCATCGTGATCCCGCTGTCCGGCTGGCTCTCCCGGGTGTTTTCGACGCGCTGGCTGTTCTGCGCATCGGCGGTGGGTTTCACCCTGAGCAGCCTGCTCTGCGGCGTGGCCTGGAACATCCAAAGCATGATCACCTTCCGCGCCCTGCAAGGCTTCGTTGGCGGCTCGATGATCCCGATGGTGTTCACCACGGCCTTCGTTTTCTTCAATGGCAAGCAACGGGTGATCGCCGCCGCCACGATCGGCGCGGTGGCCTCGCTGGCACCGACACTGGGGCCGGTCATTGGTGGCTGGATCACTGATATTTCGTCCTGGCATTGGCTGTTCTATATCAACCTGGTCCCCGGCATTTTCGTCGCCGTGATAGTGCCGATGCTGGTGAAGATCGACCAGCCGGAACTGTCGCTACTCAAGGGCGCCGACTACCTGAGCATGGTGTTTCTGGCGCTGTTCCTCGGTTGCCTGGAGTACACCCTGGAAGAAGGCCCGCGCTGGAACTGGTTCAGTGACCGCACGATTCTGACCACCGCGTGGATCAGCGGCCTGGCCGGCCTGGCCTTCATCGGCCGGACCCTGCACGTCGCCAACCCGATCGTCGATTTGCGCGCCCTGAAGGACCGCAATTTCGCCCTCGGCTGTTTCTTCTCGTTCGTCACCGGGATCGGCCTGTTCGCCACCATTTACCTGACGCCACTGTTTCTCGGCCGGGTGCGTGGCTATGGCGCGCTGGACATTGGTCTGGCGGTTTTCTCCACCGGCGTGTTCCAACTCATGGCGATTCCGCTGTACGCCTTTCTGGCCAACCGCATCGATCTGCGCTGGATCATGATGACCGGCCTAGGGCTATTCGCGTTATCGATGTGGGATTTCAGCCCGATCACCCACGACTGGGGCGCGAAAGAATTGATGTTGCCGCAAGCCTTTCGCGGGATTGCCCAGCAATTGGCGGTGCCACCAGCAGTAACCCTGACGCTCGGAGGATTGGCGCCCGCACGACTGAAACACGCTTCGGGGTTGTTCAATTTGATGCGCAACCTGGGGGGTGCCATTGGCATCGCCGCCTGCGCGACCATTCTCAATGACCGCACCAACCTGCATTTCACAAGGTTGGCGGAAAACCTCAATAGCACCAACGAAGCGCTTAACCAGTGGCTGTCCCAGGTCGGCAACAACTTCGCCGCCCTGGGCCAGAGCGGCGATGTCGGTGTCACGGCGAGCCTGCATCAACTCTGGCAGCTGACCTACCGCGAAGCGCAGACGCAGACCTACGGCGACGCGTTCTTGATGATCATGGTCTGCTTCATCTTCGCCACGGCTATGGTGCCCTTGATGCGCAAGGTGCAACCACCGGCGACGCCGAGTGCGGATGCTCACTGAATAGAAATCTGAAAATTTACCCCCTGTGGGAGCGAGCCTGCTCGCGAAGGCGGTGTGTCAGACAACGATGATGTGACTGACCCAACGCATTCGCGAGCAGGCTCGCTCCCACAATTGATTGGGGGATGCCGCAACCCCTCAGGCTTGCGGGGTCTTGCGGAAACCAACGGCCAGACGGTTCCAGCTGTTGATGGTGTTGATCGCCACGGTCAGGTCGACCAGCTCCTTCGGTGTGAACTGCTTGCTGACGAACTCGTAGTCTTCATCCGGGGCGTGGGTCAGGCTGAGCTGGGTCAGGGATTCGGTCCACAGCAGCGCGGCGCGTTCACGGTCGGTGAAGAACGGTGCTTCGCGCCAGGCGGTCACGGCGAACAGCCGGCGGGTGGTTTCACCGCCCTTGATGGCATCGGTGGTGTGCATGTCGATGCAGAAGGCGCAGCCGTTGATTTGCGAGGCGCGCAGCTTGACCAGCTCGATCAGGTTCTTTTCCAGCGGCAGTTTGGAAACGGCGGTTTCCAGGGCAATCATGGCTTTGAGGGCATCGGGGCTTGCGGTGTAAAAATCAATACGGGGTTGCATGGCATGCTCCAGGGCAAGTGGGTGTGCAGATACGTTAGTCCCGCCGGCGATTTGCACAAATAGCCAATCTTCGGGAAGTCGAGGAGGCCACTGGCACCAGTCCTGAAAGAAAGTGCGAAATGACAATTGCCATCATTCGCTCGGGGCCACTAGAATGCGATCAATTCTTAATTGCACTCACGCAGGATGCCCGAGTCGAGTATCAGCCCGTCATGTCATCCGCCGATCAGCCTTTGAACCAGCAAGTCCATACCCTCTACCGCGAACACCACGGTTGGCTGCAAGGCTGGCTGCACCGCAAACTGGGTAACCGTTGCGACGCGGCCGACCTGGCCCACGACACCTTCCTGCGCCTGCTGACGCGCCAGGTGGTCAAGCCACTGGGCAGCGAACCGCGTGCCCTGCTGACGCACATCGCCAAGGGCCTGGTGGTTGACCGCTGGCGGCGCCAGGACATCGAACGCGCCTATCTGGAAACCATCGCGCACTTGCCGGTCGCCGAAGTGCCGTCCCCGGAAACCCGCCTGCTGATCCTCGAAACCCTGTGGCGCATCGAAGCGCTGTTGCGGGAATTGCCCAAAGTTACCCGCGAGACCTTTTTGCTGTCGCAGATCGAAGGCCTGACCTACGCCCAGATCGCCTCTCGCCTGAACGTCTCGCTGATCACCGTCAAGCGCCACATGCGCGCGGCGTTCATTGCCTGCCTGAGCGTTGCCTGATGGAGAGTGTCGCCTGATGAATGCTTCGATGATCAATCCGCAGATTCTCGGTGAAGCCGCGGACTGGCTGGTGCAGTTGCATTCCGGCACGGCGACCCCGGCCGATCACCAGGCCATCGCCCAATGGCGCAACCGCAGCAGCGAACATGCCCAGGCCTGGCAACGGGCCGAAGCGCTGCTCGGGGATTTCCGTGGCGTGCCGGCCAATCTCGCCATGCAAACCCTGCAACGGGCATCACGCAAGGAAGGCTTGAGTCGCCGGCAGACCCTCACCCGCCTCGGTTTGCTGTTGATGGCCGGCCCCTTGGGCATCGCTTCGCAGCATCTGCCCTGGGAGCAATGGGCCGCCGATCAGCACACCGCCGTGGGCGAACAGAAAAACCTGTCTTTGCCCGACGGCAGCCAGTTGCTGCTCAACACCGACAGCGCGGTGAACATCGCTTTCAATTCGCAGGAGCGACGCGTCCTGTTGCTCAACGGCGAGCTGTTGATCAGCACCGCGAAAGACCCCAGCGCCCGCCCCTTTATCGTCGAAACACCCCAAGGTACCGCCCGCGCGCTGGGCACGCGGTTTTGTGTGCAGTCAGAGGGTTCGCGCAGCCAGGTGTCGGTCCTGGAAGGCCAGGTGGTGGTCACGCCGCAAATGCTGCAACAGAGCACCACCCTCCATGCCGGCGAGCGCCAAAGCTTCAAGCTGAACCGCTTCGACGCCCCGCAACCTTTCGACGTCGCCGCCGTGTCCTGGGACAAAGGCATGCTGCTGGCCAATAACATGCGCCTGGACGAATTGCTCGGCGAACTGAGTCGTTACCGACCCGGCGTGCTGCGCTGCCATCCGGATGTCGCGGCCCTGCGGGTATCGGGGGCGTTTTCCCTGCGCGACACCGACGCCAGCCTGCGCCTGCTCAGCGATACCTTGCCGTTGAATATCAGCCGCATGACCCGATACTGGCTGTCGGTCGAACCGAGGGTCTGAACGTCACGTTTGCAGCGCCGCTTATTCCGTCATCGCGGGCAAGCCCGCTCCCACAGGGATCCGGGGCGTTTGCAAAACCTGTGGGAGCGGGCTTGTCGGGTCGCCGCATCGCCGCGATCCGCGCAGCGGCCATGCATTACAAAACTCAACCCGTGCGCTTGAGCAACCACTGCAAGAAACCCTTCTTTTGCTCCACCACCGGCACTTCCTGCGTCAATTCCTGCACCTTGTGCAAACGGTAATCCAGCAAGGTTTTCATCGCGTCGTTGATGTCGTGACGGGCTTCCAGACACGGTCTCAGGTAGCCCTTTTCAATGCTGTACAGCGTGCAGGAGGTCTTCGCCGTGAATTGCGCGGGGACCGAACTGTCGGTCAGGATGCCGGCTTCGCCGATCACCTCCCCCGGCCCCATGCGTCCGGATTCGAATGGCACGCCCTGGCGGAACAGCGTGACCGTAACCACCCCTGACTCAATGATGAACAAGTTATCGCTGACCTCTCCCTCGCCCAGAATCGTCTCCCCGGCGCGGAAGTTTTGCAGGGTCATGTTCTGGCTGAAGGTCTCTTTCTCTTCCTGGCGCAAGGTTGAGAAAATCGGCGAACTATCGATCAGCGCCCGTGGCCGTGATAGATCGGTCGTCGGGGCGGGCTCCACGCTCGACAACAGATTCACCCCGGATGCCCGCAAATGCCGATACGCCAGGTCGTAGAGTTGATTGCGCACCGTGCGCTTTTCGCTCATGGCGGCGACAAACCCGCTGATTTCGTACTCCACACCATTGGGGGTGGAGCCTTTCAACGCGACGTTGGGGCCCGGGTGGCTCAACAGAACGCGGCAGCCCTGCATCGCCCGCTCAAGGGCATCGATCACGGTTTGCGGACGCACATGAGGGCTGACCTGCAACGTGATGGAAACCCCGAACATGTCGCTGGGCCGGCTGAAATTGGTGATCTTGGCCTTGGCCGCCAGCGAGTTGGGAATCACGATCATGCTGCCCTGGGCGGTCTGCAACCGCGTGGCACGCCAGTCGATGTCGATGACCCGGCCTTCGGTGCCGTCGATGGCGATCCAGTCATCCAGCTGATAAGGCTTGGTGGTGTTCAGGACGATCCCGGAAAACACGTCACTGAGGGTGCTTTGCAGCGCCAGGCCGACGATGATCGCCAGGGCGCCGGACGTGGCCAGCACGCCTTTGACCGGCAAGTTGAGCACGTAAGCCAGCGCGGCGATAACTGCGACCAGGAAAATCACCGCGCCCAGCAGGTCCTGCAGCAACCGCCCGGCGTGCCCCACACGGTGCATCATCACGGAGCCGATCAACTCCGTCAGGGTGCGCGCACCAAACAGCCACCAGCCGATCTGCAACCCCGTGGCCGCCAGGTGCAGCGGCACGTTGTCCTCCCAGGGCGCCGTCTCCAGCGGGTTCATGCCTTCGTTGAACAGCAGCAGGCTGTACAGCGAGAAAATCACCAGCCGTACGAGCAGTTTCCAGTTGTGATGGTTCATACCGATCAGGCGCCATAGCACCAGATCGATCAGGAGCAGGACCAGGGCGCAGATCAGCGGGTGTTCGGCGAGCAACGACAGCATCAAGCGACTCCAGCACAGGACGTTGTGCGAAAGATCGCACAGATTGGGCACAGTGTAGGAGCAATTGATTTGGCTGGATTCAACCGACGCCACAAAAAACTGTAGGAGCGAGCCTGCTCGCGATGGCGGTCGATCAGTCACTGCAAAGGTGTCTGTTCTACCGCTATCGCGAGCAGGCTCGCTCCTACAGAGGGTCAGGGTGTGTTGTCGAGTTATTTGGTCAGCGTGCTGTAGCTGGTCATCAGGTTACGGTAGTCCGGGATGTGGTTGGAGAACAGCGTGCCCAGACCTTCGATATCATTGCGCCAGTCGCGGTGCAGTTCACAGGCCAGGCCGAACCAGGTCATCAACTGCGCCCCGGCAGCGGACATGCGATTCCAGGCCGAATCCCGAGTCAATTCATTGAAAGTGCCGGAGGCATCGGTCACCACGAACACTTCAAAACCTTCCTCCAGTGCCGAGAGTGCCGGGAATGCCACGCAGACTTCGGTCACTACGCCAGCAATGATCAATTGTTTCTTGCCGGTGGCTTTGATGGCCTTGACGAAATCTTCGTTATCCCAGGCGTTGATCTGGCCAGGTCGAGCGATATACGGCGCATCCGGGAACAGCGCCTTGAGCTCGGGCACCAGCGGGCCATTGGGGCCGGTTTCGAAGCTGGTGGTGAGGATGGTCGGCAACTTGAAGTACTTGGCCAGGTCAGCCAGGGCCAGCACATTGTTCTTGAAGCGATCCGGTTCGATGTCGCGCACCAGCGACAGCAGTCCGGCCTGATGGTCCACCAACAGAACGGCGGCGTTGTTCTTGTCGAGACGTTTGTATGTAGTGGTCATTGCAATGTCCTCGCGTGTTATCGATGCCGAGTGGTATTCGGCGTGGGTTAACCGGTTAGCGTTGGGAATCCAGCATTTCGTGTTTGTTCGTCACTTGCTCAGTGCTTCCTCTTTTGTTTGGGCAACAGCCATCCCTGGCCCGAAAACCGGCCTACGCGTCCTGTGTAGAGCGGGATTAAAGCGGCGGGTCAGCCGTGCATCCGGCCGAAGCGGCCGGATTGGAAGTCGGCGAAGGCCTGGTGGATTTCTTGCTCGGTGTTCATCACGAACGGACCGTGACCGACGATCGGCTCGTCAATCGGCTCGCCGCTGAGCAGCAGCACCACTGCGTCTTCGCTGGCTTCAAGGGTCAACTGATCACCCTGGCGATCGAAAAGCGCCAACTGCCCCTGGCGTACCGATTCCAACCCATTGACCTGAACCTCACCGCGCAGGACCACCAGCGCGGTATTGCGCCCTTCATGCAGATCAAGGGTGAGCAACTTGTGGGCATTGAGCCGGATGTCCCAGACATCGACCGGTGTGAAGGTGCGCGCCGGCCCCTTGTGACCGTCGAACTCACCGGCGATCAAGCGCACGCTGCCGGCGTTGTCCTTGAGCGCGATGTTCGGAATGTCGCCATCGAGAATCGTCTGGTAGCCGGGATCGGCCATTTTGTCCCTGGCCGGCAGGTTGACCCACAACTGGACCATTTCCAGGGTACCGCCGCTTCTGGCGAAGCCTTCGGAATGGAACTCTTCATGGAGAATGCCCGAAGCGGCCGTCATCCACTGCACATCGCCGGGGCCGATCTTGCCGCCGCTGCCGGTGGAGTCGCGATGTTCCAGTTCACCTTTGTAAACGATAGTCACGGTTTCGAAGCCACGGTGCGGATGCTGACCTACGCCACGCCGTTCGGTGGTCGGGGTGAATTCGGCGGGGCCGGCGTGATCGAGCAGCAGAAACGGGCTGATGTGTTTACCCAGGTTGTCGTAGGAAAACAGCGTGCGAACCGGGAAGCCGTCGCCGACCCAATGGGCGCGTGGACTGGTGTAGATACCGATGATGTTTTTCATGGTGTCTCCTGATGAGGTGGGTGAAGCCATGGACAAAGCTTAAAACCGCCCCCTTTGTTGCACTAGACTGCAAAAATCAGCCTTAGCGTTCTATTTGGAGAACGATGGTGGAAGACCTCAACACCCTCTACTACTTCACCCAAGTGGTGGAACATCACGGCTTCGCAGCGGCCGGGCGGGCGCTGGACATGCCCAAGTCCAAGCTCAGCCGACGCATCGCCGAGCTGGAAGAACGCCTGGGCGTGCGCCTGCTCAATCGCACCAGCCGCCATTGTTCGTTGACCGAAATTGGCCAGGCCTATTACCAGCGTTGCCTGGCCATGCGGGTAGAAGCGGAAAGTGCCGCCGAGCTGATCGAACGCAACCGCTCCGAACCCCAGGGCCTGGTGCGGATCAGCTGTCCGACGGCGCTGCTCAACACCTGGGTCGGGCCAATGCTGACCCGTTACATGCTCAAGTACCCGCGGGTGGAGTTGTTCATTGAGAGCACCAACCGCCGGGTTGACTTGATCCACGAGGGCATCGACATCGCCCTGCGGGTACGTTTCCCCCCCCTGGAAAACACGGACATGGTGATGAAGGTGCTGGGCAACAGCACCCAGAGCATGGTGGGCCATCCCGCGTTTGTCGAACGCCTGTCGTCACCGCCCTCGCCGGCTGACCTCAGCGGATTGCCCAGCTTGCATTGGGGCTCCGCACAACGTGAATATCAGTGGGAATTATTGCGGGACGACGGCGCCAGCGCCGTGATTCGCCATGCGCCAAGATTGGTCACAGATGACTTGCTGGCCCTGCGTCACGCGGTGATCGCCGGAGTCGGCATCGTCCACGTGCCCAGGGTAGTAGTGCGCGACGATCTGGCCGCCGGACGCCTGGTGGAACTGGTACCGGGCTGGGCGCCGAAGTGCGGGATCATCCATGCGATTTTTCCGTCGCGCCGCGGATTGCTGCCGTCGGTCCGGACGCTGATCGACTTTCTCGGGGAAGAGTTCAGTCATAGCGATATTGCCTAGGGAGTAAGGCTTGAAACCGGGTTGCGGCCTTCGCGAGCAGGCTCGCTCCCACATTGGATTTGCGTACCCCTCATTTCCCCTGTGGGAGCGAGCC
>NZ_JBPKAM010000079.1:0-30811 GCF_051216495.1 Pseudomonas baetica
GGCTCGCTCCCACAGGGGAATGTGGTCACTGTGGGAGCGAGCCTGCTCGCGAAGGGGCCCGTCAGTTCATTAAAGTTGTCGCGCCAGTTCCTCTATCTGCTCCTGCCGCTCCGCCTGATTCAATTTCGCGTGAGCATTGAGCGACGACCACTGCGGATGCGCCCGCGCCTTACTCAAGGCTTCCGGCAGTTTGCCCTCGCGCCAGGACTTGTCTTGAGGTGTCGCCACTTGAATGCTGTCCATCGCCGCATGCCCACGGGCATCCAGCGCGTGCAGCAGTTGGCGCTGGCGCAGCGCCAAAAGCCGCAGCACATGGTCATCCACGGTCAGTTCACGCTGGCCTTTGATCTTGCCCAGCAACCGGTTGCCGTAACTGCGTGCGGTTTGCAGGGCGCCACCGGCAATGGCGCCAGCCAGTGCGGCGGCACCGAGGGTAATGCCGCCCACCAGCAAGTCGACCCCGGCCCCGGCTGCCGCGCCGGCCGCGATACCGCCACCGACCCGCACACCCAATTGCTTGAGGGTTTCCGGGTTGAACAGATCATCACCCCAACGGCCGTCGAGCAGCGGCAAGTCACTGGCCGCCGCGTCTTGTGGGCGAAACGCATAGAGCTTGAGCAGCGCTTCGACGCAACGCTGTTCCCGTTGGCGAACGGCTTTGCGCAGTTCGCCGATGGCTTGCTGTTCCTGCTCGGCATCGCTGGCCACGCTGCGACGGCAGGCGGCGCAATCGATCAATAATTCGGCGATCAGCCGCGCTGCACTTTGCTGACGCGCTTGACGCTGCGCCTGCTGATCGGCAATCAACCGCTCCAGTTGCGGGCGGGCATGTTCAAGCAGGAGTGCGAGGCTTTCATACAGCCGGCGCTCGCCATCTTCCGGGGGCGCCACGCTGTCGAAGCGCACCAATGCATGCAAACCGAGGCGTGCCAGTGCTTCGCGCCACGCGGGTTCGCGGTGATTGTCGCTGCTGACGAAGTTCAGCACCGGCAGCAACGGTTTGCCACACCCGGCCAGCACCTCCAGTTCATCACGGTACTTGGCCAGCACCGGTTCACGGGCGTCGATCACATAGAGGCCCGCATCGCAGGTCAGCAATTGCCGCAGCACCTTGGCCTCCTGTTCGAACCGCTGCCGCGCTTCGCTTCCTTCCAGGAACCGCGCCAGCCGCGCCGGGCCATCAAGGCGTTCGCCGGGACGTTCCAGGCGTTCGAGGTAATCGAGCAGAGCGATGGCGTCTTCAAGGCCTGGGGTGTCGAACAGGTCGAGCAAGGGCTCGCCGTCCACGGATAAACGAGCACCCTCTACATGCCGCGTGGTGCTCGGGCGATGGGACACTTCGCCGAAGCCCACGTCACGGGTCAGGGTGCGTAGCAATGAGGTTTTACCGACGTTGGTGTGGCCGACTACGGCAAGTTTCAGAGGCGCTGTTCTGGCATCAATCATGACCCGTCTCCAGCCAATTCAACGGCGCGTTATCGGCAAAGGGCAGTTCCAGTTGTTGCAGCGCCACGTGCCAATCACCCAGGCGCTCCGCATCCAGCGCTTCACCGGGCGGCGCTTGCAGCAGCCAGACACGGGTAGCACTGGCACTGCGGGCCAGTTCGGCGATCAGTGCCAGACTGCCGCGATCCGGCGAGCGTCGCGGATCGCAGGCGATGGCCAGTCGAGCCGGGGGGAAGCGGCTGAGTTGTTCGAGGAGTTTGTGCCGCGATTCACGACTGTCGAGGATCCCGGCATCGCTGACGTTTTTCGGCAGTTGAGGTGGCCACGGGCGTTGATCATCCAGCTCGATGGCCACCAGCAAGGCGCCGTCGCTTTGCTGGTCGCTGACACCGCTTTCGACCCGATGCAATTGCTCTGGCGCCGCATCGCTGACCCCCAGGCGTTCGCTCGTAGGCATCAGGCGTTCGCGCAGTTGTGCGTAGCCCGGCAGGTTCAGATCCAGATGCAGGGCTGCTTTGCCTGATTTCCAGCGCCACAGGCAAAACAGCGCCAATAGCATTCGCGGCAGCACGCCATAGACCAGCAACACACCCACCAGCCACGCTGCCCAGGCTTGCCGAGCGCTTTCGATGTTCAGCGCGGCATCGCCGCTGGCGCGGATCATGTCCACGGTGGGCACGCTGAAACCGAGCAGGCCCGGCAGGGCGCCTAGGGCTTGAGTCACGGTGATAAAGGTGTCTGCGCTGAGGATCGTGGTTTCCCAGACGAAGCCGTAACGCCGGGTCGCCATCAACGTCAGCAGAATGGCCAGCGCACTGAGCATCGCCAGCAACCACACACTGTTGACCAGCACGCCGATGGCCCAGCGATTGAGTTTCTGTCGTTGCAATAACAGGAGCAGGGCGGGTGCCAATTGCGCAGCCTTGGCGTCGCGGGCGAGTTTTTCGCTGAGCCACAGCCACAAGCGTCCCAGTGTTGCCCCCTGTTCGCCGGCAAACACCAGGCCCAGGACCCAGCCAAGCAGCAAAATCAGGTTGAGCCCGAGCAGGCTGCCCAAGGCCCAGAACACATTCACCGGCGCCTGGCCGTCACCCAGTGCGGCAAACGCCAGGCCGGCGCCGCTGACCACAGCCAGCACCGCCAACACGATCAGTGCCAGTCGCGCGCCTTGCAACCAATGTACGAGCGCGCTGCTTAAGCCATCCCGTTCGGCCAGCCACAGAGCCCGGCGTTGAATGCGTGTTGGCAAGTCGCCGCCCGCGCTGCGGGCCAGGCGGTTGGCTTCCAGATCCTCCAGGGGCCCGGCGTGTTCTTCGCGCAGGCGGATGGTTTCTGTCAGCCAGAGGTTATTCAGTTCAGTCACGCGGCATCCCGTCGCTCAATTGAGCTGTGAGCATAACCGCTGTGGCGCTTATCGGCGAAAGCAAGGCTCTGGTATCCTCGCCGGCATGACTAAATCACTCCCCTTAAGCCTGATCGCAGCCCTCGGTGAAAACCGTGTGATCGGCGTCGACAACAGCATGCCCTGGCACTTGCCGGGGGACTTCAAATACTTCAAGGCCACCACCCTGGGTAAGCCGATCATCATGGGTCGCAAGACCTGGGATTCCCTCGGCCGCCCGTTGCCGGGTCGTCTGAACATCGTGGTCAGCCGTCAGGCGGATCTGGTGCTGGAGGGTGCGGAGGTTTATCCGTCGCTGGAAGCCGCCGTGGTTCGCGCCGAAGAATGGGCGAAGGAGCGGGGCGTCGATGAGCTGATGCTGATTGGCGGGGCGCAGTTGTACGCGCAAGGAATGGCGCAGGCTGATCGGTTGTACCTGACCCGCGTGGCGCTGAGCCCGGTTGGGGATGCATGGTTTCCGGAGTTTGATCAGCAGCAGTGGAAACTGGTGTCGAATGTTCCGAATCCGGCGGAAGGCGACAAGCCGGCGTACAACTTCGAAGTCTGGGAAAAAGCCTAAAAGCATCGCCAGCAGGCTGGCTCCCACAGTGGTTTTGAGGTGAAACACAGATTGTGTGAACACCCAAAATCCCTGTGGGAGCCAGCCTGCTGGCGATAGCAATTTATCAGGCGCTACTCAAGCATGCGCCAACGCCGAATGCTCATCCGCATCCAGCACTTCTTTATCCGTTTGCTGCATCACCTGGCTGGTAATCGCCCCAGCCGTGATCGAACCGCTCACGTTCAACGCCGTACGCCCCATATCGATCAACGGCTCGACCGAAATCAGCAACGCCACCAGTGAAACCGGCAAGCCCATCGCCGGCAACACGATCAGCGCGGCAAAGGTCGCACCGCCGCCCACACCAGCCACCCCGGCCGAACTCAAGGTCACAATCGCCACCAGCGTAGCGATCCACAGCGGGTCCAGCGGGTTGATGCCCACGGTCGGCGCCACCATCACCGCCAACATAGCCGGGTACAGACCGGCACAGCCATTCTGGCCGATGGTCGCGCCGAACGAAGCGGCGAAGCTGGCGACGGACTGCGGAATGCCCAGGCGACTGGTCTGAACTTCGATGCTCAACGGAATGGTCGCGGCGCTGGAACGGCTGGTGAAGGCGAACGTCAGCACCGGCCAAATCTTGCGGAAGAAACGCAGTGGATGGATCCCCGCAGCGGACACCAGCAGGCCGTGGACCACAAACATCAGGCCCAGGCCGATGTAGGACACCACCACGAAACTGCCGAGCTTGATGATGTCTTGCAGGTTGGAGCCGGCAACCACTTTGGTCATCAGCGCCAGCACGCCGTACGGGGTCAACTTCATCACCAGGCGTACCAGACGCGTCACCCAGGCTTGCAGGGTGTCGATGGCGTTGATCACTTTCTGACCTTTTTCCGCGTCATCCTTGAGCAGTTGCAACGCTGCGACACCGAGGAAGGCGGCGAAGATCACCACGCTGATGATCGACGTCGGTTTGGCTCGTGCCAAGTCGGCGAAGGGGTTTTGCGGGATGAACGACAGCAATAGCTGCGGCACATTCAGGTCGGCGACCTTGCCCGCATAATCGGACTGGATGATTTGCAGGCGCGCCAGTTCCTGGGTGCCGGCCACCAGGCCTTCAGCGGTCAAGCCGAACAGGTTGGTCAGGCCGATGCCGATCAGCGCCGCGATGGCGGTGGTGAACAGCAATGTACCGATGGTCAGGAAGCTGATTTTGCCCAGCGATGTAGCATTGTGCAGGCGGGCCACGGCGCTGAGGATCGAGGCGAATACCAGCGGGATCACGATCATTTGCAGCAGTTGCACGTAACCGTTGCCCACCAGATCGAACCAGCCGATCGAAGCTTTCAGCACTGGGTTGCCGGTCCCGTAGATCGTGTGCAGCGCCACACCGAACACCACGCCCAGCACCAGTGCGAGCAGGACTTTCTTTGCCAGGCTCCAGGTGGTGTGGCGAGTTTGTGCCAGGCCCAGGAGCAGGGCGAGGAACACCAGCAGATTGAGAATCAGCGGCAGATTCATTGGAACTCCCATTAGACATGTGCCAACTGCCTTCCGGGGCAGTTGCGAACCGGTAAGCCTAACAGCTTGATTTCCAATGAATTAATACCGAAAACGTCTGGCATCCGTCGTTTTCGGAATAAGCGCATGTCGCTCTTGAGGATGCAGCTGGCGCGAAAGGTACGTTGGCGGTCGCTGACAGACGAGGACTGTCACACTTATTTGTTAGCGTCGATGTCTTTCACTCAGGGAGAAACATCAATGAAGTTCGCACCGAAATTACTCGCTGCTGCACTTTGCCTTGGTCTTGCTGGCCAAGTGTTCGCAACGGATTTGAAGCACTGGCCAGCCGATCAGGCCAAGGCGCTGGACGCGATGATCGCCGCCAACGCCAACAAGGGTAACTACGCAGTGTTCGACATGGACAACACCAGTTACCGCTATGACCTCGAAGAGTCGCTGCTGCCGTTCATGGAGAACAAGGGCCTGATCACCCGCGACAAGCTCGATCCCTCCCTGAAGTTGATGCCATTCAAGGACACCGCCGACCACAAGGAAAGCCTGTTCAGTTACTACTACCGCCTCTGTGAAGTCGACGACATGGTTTGCTACCCATGGGTTGCCCAGGTGTTTTCCGGATTCACGCTCAAGGAGCTCAAGGGCTACGTCGATGAAATGATGGCGTCCGGCAAGCCGGTGCCGGCCACCTATTACGAAGGCGATGTGGTCAAGAAACTCGACGTCAACCCGCCGAAAATCTTCACCGGCCAGCAAGAGCTGTACAACAAGCTCATGGAAAACGGCATCGAGGTCTACGTGATGACCGCCGCCTCGGAAGAACTGGTGCGCATGGTCGCGTCCGATCCGAAGTACGGCTACAACGTCAAACCGCAGAACGTGATCGGCGTGTCCTTGCTGCTCAAGGACCAAAAGACTGGCGAACTGACCACCGCGCGCAAACAGATCACCGCCGGCAAGTATGACGAGAAGGCCAATCTTGGCCTGGAACTGACGCCTTACCTCTGGACTCCGGCAACCTGGATGGCCGGTAAGCATGCGGCGATCCTGACCTACATCGATGAATGGAAAAAACCGGTCCTGGTGGGCGGCGATACCCCGAGCAGCGACGGTTACATGCTGTTCCATGATGTCGATGTGGCCAAGGGCGGCATCCACCTGTGGGTCAACCGCAAGGACAAGTACATGACCCAGATCAACGGCATGATGGCCAAGCACGCCGCGGCCCAGGCCAAGGAAGGGTTGACGGTGACGGCGGACAAGAACTGGGTGATCGTGAAGCCTGAAGAGATTCAGTAAGGATTTTGCTTCACTGTAGGAGCGAGCCTGCTCGCGATGGTCGTCAACGATGACGCTGGCTGCCTGATACCCCGCGGAGCCCTGTCGTCCATCGCGAGCATGCTCGCTCCTACAGGTGAAAGGTGACCGGCAGAAACAAAAATGCCCCGCACTTGGCGGGGCATTTTTATGGTCGCTACTGACGCTTACAGCCCGTCCAGCATCGCCTTGTTACGCACCGCACCCTTGTCGGCACTGGTGGCCAGCAGGGCATAGGCTTTCAGCGCAGTGGTCACTTTACGTGGACGCACTTCCACCGGTTTCCAGCCTTTCTTGTCCTGCTCGACGCGGCGCGCGGCCAGTTCTTCGTCGCTGATCAACAGGTTGATCGAGCGGTTCGGAATATCGATCAGCACCTTGTCGCCATCCTGCACCAGACCGATCGCGCCACCGGCAGCTGCTTCCGGAGAAGCGTGGCCGATGGACAGGCCCGAGGTGCCGCCGGAGAAGCGGCCGTCGGTGAGCAAGGCGCAGGCTTTGCCCAGGCCTTTGGATTTCAGGTAGGAAGTCGGGTAGAGCATTTCCTGCATGCCCGGGCCGCCTTTCGGACCTTCGTAGCGAATGATGACGATGTCGCCTTCCTTCACTTCGTCGGCGAGGATGCCGCGTACCGCGCTGTCCTGGCTTTCGAAGATCTTGGCGTTGCCTTCGAAGACGTGGATCGACTCGTCGACGCCGGCGGTTTTCACCACGCAGCCGTCCAGGGCGATGTTGCCGTACAGCACGGCCAGGCCGCCTTCTTTCGAATAGGCGTGTTCGAAACTGCGGATGCAGCCGTTTTCACGGTCATCGTCCAGGGTTTCCCAGCGGGTCGACTGGCTGAACGCGGTTTGCGTCGGGATGCCTGCCGGACCTGCCTTGAAGAAGTGGTGCACCGCTTCGTCGTTGGTCTGGGTGATGTCCCACTTGGCGATGGCTTCTTCCATGCTGCGGCTGTGTACGGTCGGCAGTTGGGTGTGCAGCAGGCCGCCACGGGCCAGCGAGCCGAGGATGCTGAAGATCCCGCCGGCACGGTGCACGTCTTCCATGTGGTACTTCTGGATGTTCGGCGCGACCTTGCACAGTTGCGGCACTTTGCGCGACAGGCGATCGATATCGCGCAGGTCGAAGTTGATCTCGGCTTCCTGGGCGGCGGCCAGCAAGTGCAGGATGGTGTTGGTCGAACCGCCCATGGCGATGTCGAGCATCATGGCGTTTTCGAACGCTTCGAAGTTGGCGATGTTGCGTGGCAGCACCGACTGATCGTTCTCGCCGTAGTAACGCTTGCACAGCTCGACGATGGTGCGGCCGGCCTGCAGGAACAGCTGCTCGCGGTCGCTGTGGGTGGCCAGGGTCGAACCGTTGCCCGGCAGGGCCAGGCCCAGGGCTTCGGTCAGGCAGTTCATCGAGTTGGCGGTGAACATGCCGGAGCACGAACCGCAGGTCGGGCAGGCGCTGCGCTCGTACTCGGCAACCTTCTCGTCAGAAGCGCTGGAGTCGGCGGCGATCACCATGGCGTCGACCAGGTCGAGACCGTGGCTGGCCAGTTTGGTCTTGCCGGCTTCCATCGGGCCGCCGGACACGAAGATCACCGGGATGTTCAGGCGCAGGGCGGCCATCAGCATGCCGGGGGTGATCTTGTCGCAGTTGGAGATGCAGACGATGGCGTCGGCGCAGTGGGCGTTGACCATGTACTCGACGGAGTCGGCGATGATCTCGCGGCTCGGCAGCGAGTACAGCATGCCGTCGTGGCCCATGGCGATGCCGTCGTCGACCGCGATGGTGTTGAATTCTTTTGCCACGCCGCCAGCGCGTTCGATTTCGCGAGCAACCAGTTGGCCCAGGTCTTTCAGGTGCACGTGGCCCGGTACGAACTGGGTGAAGGAGTTGGCAATGGCGATGATCGGCTTTTTGAAGTCGTCATCTTTCATCCCCGTGGCGCGCCACAGTGCGCGGGCACCGGCCATGTTGCGGCCGTGGGTGGATGTTTTCGAGCGGTAATCAGGCATGAAGCACTCCGGGCGGCTAATCAGGTATCAAAAGGGAAGTGAGCTTCTAGTGACGTCTGGAGTACTCGGAAATGGCCGTGTGTCCAAAGGTTGCCGATAACTTTGCGGGATCGCCGCGCGCTTCAGCTTGAGCTCATAAACCCGCCGGGGATGACTGGCGATGAATGTTCGCGATTCTACACGGCTGGCGGCTGGAGGGAATGCCTGCGCGCATTCACAAGACGTTCGGCGATCGCCCCTTGTAGGAGCGAGCTCGCGATGGACTCAAGAACACCACGGGGTGTCAGGCAACCAGCGTTATCGTTGACGACCATCGCGAGCGAGCTCGTTCCTACAGGTGATCAACGTGTTTACGCCAAGTCCCGCAGCGCTCAGCGTCAGAAAGCCAAAGGCCAGGGTCGTGGCAGGGTCCTCTGGAATGAAATTGATCAACGAGCTGATCACGCCACCGAGCATGAAGATCAACAGGGCGCCAACTGAAGTGGACGCCCCGGCATTTTGCGGATAGAGATTCATGGCTTTGGAGTTGATGATTGGCCTGATAATGGTGGTTCCGATGGTGCAAATCAGCATGGAAATCAGCACCAGAGCTGCATTAAGACCGAACTGGTGGATCAGCCACAGCATGACTGCACCGGAAATGGCGATCAGGCCCAAGCCAATAATGATCTGGGCGTTGGCTTGCAGGATTCGATGCAGCACGTTGGCCAGTACTCCCCCGAATACATAAGCCACGCCATACAGCAACATTACCCAGGCGAACTCGTACGGTGAGAGCGCCAGACGCTCCATGAAAATGATGGGTGAAGTCACGATAAAGGAAAAATGACAGGCGAAGGCAAGTGCCGATATCAGCCAGTACCCCATGAATCGTGCATCCGAACATAACCGCCAATAAACGCTGAAAAATCCCCTGTGCGACGTCTTTTGACGAGGCGGGATTTCCTCGATCACCCAGTAGGCTCGAAACCAGACAACCAGTGCCAGTGTGATAAATACATAAAAACTGCCTTGCCAGCCAAGATAGAGCTGCAACCAGGTCCCCAGAAGCGGTGAAATCGAAATGAACACGCCTCCCGCCGTCACCAGCCAGATCCTGATTCGCTCCCGCTCACGACCGCTGAACAAATCCTGCACAAGCGCCTGTGATAGCGAAAACGAACCGCAACCAATCGCCTGGAGCATGCGGAACCCCAAAAACCAGCTGTAGTCGGTGGCAAACATGCAGCCAGCCGCTCCAAGTGCAGCGATGGCAATACCTCCCAGTAGCAGCTTCTTGCGGCCCCACATGTCCGAAAGAGGCCCAACCAGCATGATGGACAACGCCAGGCTAACCACGAAAAGACCGACGGACAGAGCAACATCGGCTGGCGGGATCTGGAAATGGTCGGAAAGGGCGGGGAAGGAGGGCAGGATTACGTCGATCGGGAAGACAGAAATCAAGGTCACGGTCATCAGCAGCAGGATGATCGACGTCTTCTCATTGGAATGTGTGATGTAAGTCATCAAACAGTGCGCTCGATCCGTGAGGAGGGAGCGAGGATTGATTTGATGCTCGGGTAAGTCAATGCAGTAAGCGTGGGACACTTCTGAATCTATTGTAGGAGCGAGCTTGCTCGCGAAAAAACCGAGACCGCTGCGGGGTGTCAGGTCGCCAGCGTTATCGTTGACGACCATCGCGAGCAAGCTCGCTCCTACAGGCGGGGGGGCATCAGAGCCAGATGGCATCCCAAAGCGGGTAGTCGCCTACGTGAGTGGCAAGTCCGGCTCGTAGGGGGTTGGCGATGATGTACCGGGCTGCCGCCTTAAGGTCTTCCTCGTGGCGCAGGGCTCGGTCGAAGTAGCCTTTTTGCCATACGGGTGCGCTCAGATTCCGGTTCTGATTGATGTGTCGTGCGCAGCGGGATTTGGTGGCTTGCATCAGCCTGGGTAAATCACCGTTATGCAACTCAACCAGCCAGTGAAAGTGATCCGGCATGACTACCCAGGCAATGGAAGTGGCGTTGCCGGTTTCTTGCGCTCTTCTGAACTCGTTCACCAGAACGCGACCAGTGCGCCAGTCCCGGAAGATCGGCTGTCGTTCATAAGTGACTGCTGTCAGCAGATAAATGCGACCGGGTTCCGAGTGGCGGCCGGTGCGTAATCGATGGGCTTTGGGTTTGCTGGACATTCCGTTGTCCTCTTCGGGATTGGAAGAGAAACGGTAGGTGTGGAGCGGGAGGTTGTCGTATCGACAGTGGATCAGGATGTGTCGCGAAACCTGTAGGAGCGAGCATGCTCGCGATGAACTCAAGGACGCCGCTGGGTGTCAGGTTTCCAGCGTTATCGTTGGCGACCATCGCGAGCGAGCTCGCTCCTACAGAGAAGCCGGGTTGTTAGCTATTCGGCAGCAACCGGCAAGTAATGCTCTTGATGTAGCGCGTCTCGGCAATCGCCGGATGCACCGGATGATCCGGCCCCTGACCACCACGCTCAAGCATCTGGATATTGCGGTCCAGGTGGCGGGCGCTGGTCAGCAGGATGTTTTGCAGGTCGTCTTCCGGCAGGTGCATCGAGCAGGAGGCGCTGACGAGGATGCCGTCCTTGGTCAGCAGGCGCATGGCTTGCTCGTTCAGACGGCGGTAGGCGCCTTCGCCGTTTTTCATGTCTTTCTTGCGTTTGATGAAGGCGGGCGGGTCGGCCACGATCACGTCGAAGCGTTCTTCGCTGGCTTTCAGCTCTTTGAGGGCTTCGAACACGTCGCCTTCGATGCAGGTCATTTTGTCGGCGAAACCGTTCAGCGCCGCGTTGCGCTCGACGCCGTCGAGGGCGAAGCCCGATGCGTCGACGCAGAACACTTCACTGGCGCCGAATGCGGCCGCTTGTACGCCCCAGCCGCCGATGTAGCTGTACAGGTCCAGTACGCGTTTGCCCTTGGCATAAGGTGCCAGGCGCGCGCGGTTCATGCGGTGGTCGTAGAACCAGCCGGTTTTCTGGCCCTGGATGACCGGGGCTTCGAATTTCACGCCGTTCTCTTCCAGCGCGACCCACTCCGGCACCAGGCCGAACACGGTTTCGACGTAGCGGGTGAGACCTTCGGCGTCACGAGCGGCGGAGTCGTTCTTGAACAGGATGCCGCTTGGCTTGAGCACCTGGGTCAGGGCCGCGATCACGTCATCCTTGTGGGCTTCCATGGTCGCCGAAGCGATCTGCACCACCAGGATGTCGCCGAAACGGTCGACCACCAGGCCCGGCAGCAGGTCGGAGTCGCCGTAGACCAGGCGATAGAACGGCTTGTCGAACAGGCGATCGCGAATCGACAGGGCCACGTTAAGGCGATGCACCAGCAGCGACTTGTCCAGCGGCAACTTGATGTCGCGCGACAGGACGCGGGCGCAGATCAGGTTGTTCGGGCTCATGGCGACGATGCCCAGCGGCTTGCCGCCGGCAGCCTCGAGAATCGCCTGATCACCGGCCTTGAAACCGTGCAGAGGGGTGGCGGCTACATCGATTTCGTTGCTGTAGACCCACAAATGACCGTTGCGCAGACGACGGTCGGCGTTGGCTTTGAGGCGCAGGCTAGGCAGGGACATGACGTCGCTCCGGAAAAAAGAGCGGGAGTATAGCGTGTTGGCACCTGCGGCGGGGTTGATGGGCGATGAAACGCTGATGGCCTATTCGCGAGCAGGCTCGCTCCCACAAAGAGCAGCGCGATCCCCTGCTCGCGAAGGCGGTTTCAAGTGAATGAAAGTTCCAGTGATGTGCTCGCTGGTGTGTCGGATCCAACTTTTAGAAGCTAGAATCTGCGCCTGGCCCAGAGTGTGTACTTATGTCCCAAGAGTTGACTCCCGAACAGATCCATCAATCCCTGCAAGGCATCAGTGTGCCGGCCCAGCCGCAGATCATGGTGGATCTGCAGATGGAGCAGTACATGCCCGACCCGGATCTGGACGTGATCGCGAAGCTGATTTCCCAGGATCCAGGGCTTTCCGGCTCACTGCTGAAAATCGTCAATTCGCCGTACTACGGGCTGTCCAACAAGATCGCTTCGATCCAGCGCGCAGTGAATCTGTTGGGCAGTCGCTCGATCATCAACCTGATCAACGCGCAGTCGATCAAAGGCGAGATGAACGACGAGACCATCGTCACCTTGAACCGCTTCTGGGACACCGCTCAGGACGTGGCGATGACCTGCCTGACCCTGGCCAAGCGCGTTGGCGTGCAGGCGGGCGACGAAGCCTATGCCCTGGGCCTGTTCCACGACTGCGGCGTGCCGCTGATGCTCCAGCGTTTCCCCGATTACATGACGGTGCTGGAACAGGCGTATGCCAACGCCGGTCCCGATTGCCGGGTGGTGGACACCGAAAACAAGGCGTTCAACACCAACCACGCTGTGGTCGGTTATTACACGGCCAAGTCCTGGCGTCTGCCGGACCACGTTTCGGCCGCCATCGCCAATCACCACAACGCCTTGGCGATCTTCAGCGATGAGTCTTCGCGCAACAGCTCGCTGAAGAACCTGCTGGCCATCCTGAAAATGGCGGAGCACATTTGTGCGTCCTATCGGGTGTTGGGTAGCCAGACCGAAGACCATGAATGGAACAGCATTGGGCATCTGGTGCTCGATTACGTCGGCCTTTCGGATTACGACTTCGAAACCCTCAAGCAGACGATCCGTGACCTCGGCACTCACCGCTGAGTAGCGTAACTTCTTCTTATTCGAAAGCCTGATTCGAGAGCCGTCATGCCTGAATTGCCAGAAGTCGAAACCACCCGCCGTGGCATTGCCCCGCATCTGGAAGGCCAGCGCGTCAGCCGGGTGATCGTGCGTGATCGTCGCTTGCGCTGGCCGATTCCCGAAGACCTCGATGTGCGCCTGTCGGGCCAGCGCATCGTGCTGGTGGAGCGGCGCGCCAAGTACCTGTTAATCAATGCCGAAGTCGGCACCTTGATCAGTCATTTGGGCATGTCGGGGAATTTGCGTCTGGTGGAAGTGGGTACGCCCGCGGCCAAACACGAGCATGTGGACATCGAGCTGGAGTCGGGCCTGGCCCTGCGCTACACCGACCCGCGCCGGTTTGGCGCGATGCTCTGGAGCCTTGATCCGCTCCACCATGAACTATTGATTCGCCTGGGGCCGGAGCCGCTGACCGATCTGTTCGACGGCGAGCGTTTGTTCCAGCTGTCCCGCGGGCGTTCGATGGCGGTCAAGCCGTTCATCATGGACAACGCGGTGGTAGTGGGTGTCGGCAACATCTATGCGACCGAAGCGCTGTTCGCCGCCGGTATCGACCCGCGTCGCGAGGCCAAAAGCATTTCCCGTGCGCGGTATCTGAAACTGGCGATCGAGATCAAACGCATCCTGGCCGCCGCCATCGAACGTGGTGGTACCACGCTGCGGGACTTTATTGGCGGTGACGGTCAGCCAGGCTACTTCCAGCAGGAGCTGTTCGTGTACGGCCGTGGCGCCGAGCACTGCAAGGTCTGCGGGACGCAGCTGCGGGAAGTGAAACTTGGGCAGCGTGCCAGCGTCTTCTGCCCGCGCTGCCAGAGCTGAAACGCCGACGGTCTATAGTCAGTGCACTGACTGTCTCGCCGAAGGACCGTGCCATGAACCTCTTTCGAACCCTTGTCGTTACGCTGCTGCTGAGCATCGGCAACTCAGCTGTTGCCAACAGCGGCAGCGGCGATCCGCTTTACATCATCCAGAATCCACCCGCTTACGCCATGATTGGCGACCTGCTGATTGCCAGGCCGTTGTTGGTCGCGGCGACGGTGATCGGTGCGGGCGTGTTTGTGGTGTCATTGCCCTTTACCGCGTTAGGTGGCGGAGTGGGCGATGCGGGGCAGGCGTTGGTGGTCGATCCGGCGAAAGCGGCGTTCGCGCGGTGCCTGGGGTGCATCGGGGAGGGGGTTGAGCAGGAGTGAGTCTGTTACGTCTTCAGTGTGGCTGATGACGCTTTCGCGAGCAGGCTCGCTCCCACAAAGAGCTACGCGATCCCCTGTGGGAGCGAGCCTGCTCGCGAAGGCGTCGGCACTGACAACCGAAGGTTTAGGCCTTACCGGTAATCTTCCGGTACTTCTCCATCAACTCCTCTTGAGTCTCCGGATGGGCTTCGTCCAGTGGAATGCAATCCACCGGGCAGACCTGCTGGCACTGCGGTTCGTCGTAGTGGCCGACACATTGCGTGCACAGGTTCGGGTCGATCACGTAGATCTCTTCGCCTTGGGAAATGGCGGCGTTCGGGCACTCAGGTTCGCAGACGTCGCAGTTGATGCAATCGTCGGTGATGATCAGGGACATGCTAACTCCAGCCGGGGCGGCGGGCCCGGGCGCAATAAATCAATGCGTGTAATTGTGCCGCATTGGCGCCCGCTGTGCACGCGGGCGCCGATTGAGGGGGGTTATTTCTTGAAGCGCTCTGTCAGCGCATCCGCCACCACCGGGTGTACGAACTTGGTGATATCGCCGCCCAAAGCTGCAATTTCGCGGACCAGCGTCGAGGAAATGAACGAATAACGTTCGGACGGTGTAAGAAACAGACTTTCCACGTCCGGAGCCAGTTGCCGGTTCATGTTGGCCAGCTGGAATTCGTATTCGAAGTCCGACACCGCGCGCAAGCCACGCAGGAACACGTTGGCGTTCTGCTCTTTGGCGAAATGCGCCAGCAGTGTCGAGAAGCCGACGACTTCAACGTTCGGCAGATGTTTGGTGACCTCACGGGCCAGCTCTACACGCTGTTCCAGGGGAAACAACGGGTTTTTCTTCGGGCTGGCGGCGACCGCAATGATCACGTGATCGAACAGGCGCGAGGCGCGTTCGACCAGATCGCCGTGGCCCTTGGTAATAGGGTCGAAGGTACCTGGGTACAACACTCGGTTCATCGCGTCGTCCTGGCGGGAGTGCGTTGGGGAGTCGGATGGTATCGCAGCCTTACCGGTCGGCCAAGTCGCCTGTTGGGTAAGAAAGCACTATAGACGATGGGAATGTTCGCCGTTTTCATGGGTTTTTTAAACGTTCGGCCAGTGAAGTGGCCAGTTGCGCTGTCAGCCCATAGACCGATAATTGCGGGTTTGCGCCAATGCTGGTGGGGAACAGCGAGCCGTCATGGATCGACAGATTACCCAGTTGGTGATGCCGGCCAAGGCTGTCGGTCACGGCGTTTTTCGGGTCTTCGCCCATGGGGCAGCCGCCCATCACATGGGCGCTGCCCAGTCGAGTGCGGTACAACTCCAGGCTCAAGCCATCGATCAACGTTTGCGCTTCGCTGAGGGTTTTCACATATCGGGCATCGGCGTGCATGGGCATCACAGCCTTGGCGCCAGCGGCGAACTGGATCTCGGCCATGCTGTGGAACGCCCGGCGCAAGCCTTCCCAGACATAGGGTGAAACCTGGTAGTCGAGTACCGGCGTGCCGTCGCTGCGCAGTTCGACGCTGCCGCCGGGGCTGTCCGGGTGGAAACCGTCACGCAGTAACGCAAGCATGGCGTGGGTGTGCGGCAGGTTGGCCATGTGCTGTGCGTTGTCTTGGCCGAAGCCACCGAGCAGCGTTGCGGCCAGCGCCGGGTGCAGTGGCGGTACCTCCAGTTTGTAGCCCATCTTGCCGGTGGCGCCGTGCTGCCATTGAAAATGGTCGGAATAGATCGACTGCGGCGCCCCGTAGAACGGGTTGATCACCTCGTCGAACAGCCCGGCGGACATGTTCACCACATGCAGAAAGGTCCGTTTTCCCAGCCGTTTGTGCGGGTCAGGCGCGTCGGAACGCAACAGCAGCGCCGGGCTGTTGATCCCGCCGCCGGCCAGCACGTAATGCCGTGCCTTGACTGTAATGCTGCGACCCGTGGGCTCCACGCAGCGCGCGTCCATCGCCACGCAGTGCAGCCCGGTGACCTTGTCGCCGCTGATCACGAGTTTTTCGGCGCGAGCCAGGTAGAGCAGTTCGCCACCCTTTTCCAGGGTGGCCGGAATGGTGGTGACCATCATCGATTGCTTGGCGTTGGTCGGGCAGCCCATGCCGCAGTAACCCAGGTTCCAGCAACCGCGCACATTGCGCGGGATCACGTGCCAGCTGTAGCCAAGCGATTCGCAGCCCTTGCGGATCACGTCGTTGTTGGCGTTCGGTGGAACCATCCACGGGGCGACGCCCAGGCGTTGTTCCATCTTTTCGAACCACGGTGCCATTTCGGCCACGCTGTGGCCCTTGACGTCGTGCTCCTTGGCCCAATGCTCCAGGGTCGCCTGCGGGGTGCGGAAACTGGACGTCCAGTTGATCAGCGTGGTGCCCCCCACGGCCCGACCCTGGAGAATGGTGATCGCGCCGTCCTTGCTCATGCGGCCGATGCCTTCCTGATAGAGGCTGGTGTAGGCCTGATCTTCGAGCAACTTAAAATCGCTGCTGGTCTTGAGCGGGCCTTCCTCGATCAGCAGCACTTTGTAGCCGGCGGCACTGAGGATCTCGGCGGTTGTGCCTCCACCGGCACCGCTGCCGATGATCGCCACGTCCGCCTCGAGGGTCAGGTCCTGTGTCAGTTGCGAGCCGTCGTGGGTTTTCCAGCCACGGGCCATGCCTTCGCGGAACGGGTCGGGTACGGGCATCTTCAGGTTCTCTTATTATTTTGGGTTCGGTGGTGAGGCAACTGGCGCCTTCGCGGGCAAGCCCGCTCCCACAAAGTGCAATGCAATCCCCTGTGGGAGCGAGCCTGCTCGCGAATGGGGCGATACGGTTTCAAACCGCAGGCGGTCCCGGATACCCACAGTGCGCCCACGATTCCTTGCGCCCGTACCAGGCCATCATCACCAGTTGCACCAATGAGCTGTGCCCCATGCGCAACAGACTCAGCGAACTGTTCTGCCAGCGATCGAGGAAGTGCCGGATATCGTCGGCGCTGGCGTTTTCCCAACTGCCCCAAATGCCGGTCAGCGGCCCGCGTGTCACGGCCATGCCCAACACGTCGAACAATTGCCGGGTCAACTTGAGCATTTCCGGCGACAGGTGATCGAGATTGTTATCCAGGCTTTTCAGGGTGCCTTCGACGGCGCTGGGTAGACGATCCACGGCCACGGCGCCGTCAAGCATTACCGGGATCAGTGCCCGCAAAAACAGCAGGTCAGCGCTGCGCAGCGCCGCGAAACCGTTGGCGGCAGTGCTCGACGAACAACCGCTGAGACTTGCTCCCAACCCGGCTGTGGCGAGAAAGGCGCTGGCACCGAGGCTGAATTTGAGCAGGCCGCGCCGTGACAGCGCGGGAGTATCGGACAGGCTTGGGCTCATTATTGTTTTTACCCGATGGCGTTGAGCGTTAGCGGATGAACAGTTTCTGGATTAGTTTCTGGATGGATTTGCCGTACGGCGGGTAGATCAGTTTCGCCGCGTTGAAACGCTGTTTGATCAGCACGCCCTTGGCCTTGCTGAAGGTCAGGAAACCCTCATGACCGTGATAGTGGCCCATGCCCGAGGCACCGATACCGCCGAACGGCATGTCGTCCTGGGCGACGTGCAGCAGCGTGTCATTCAGGCAAACACCGCCGGAATGGGTTTCATGCAGCACACGCTGTTGCTCGCGCTTGTCGTAGCCGAAGTAGTACAGCGCCAGTGGCCGAGGGCGCTGGTTGATGTAGGAAAACGCTTGATCCAGATCCTTGTACGGCACGATCGGCAGCAGCGGGCCGAAGATTTCGTCCTGCATCACGGTCATGTCATCACTGACATTGAGCAGCAGGCTATGCCCCATGCGACGGCCCTGACCCTGTTCGTACAGCGGGACCAACAGCGCGCCTTTGCTGGTGGCGTCGCTGATGTAGCCGTTGAGTCGCGCCAGTTGCCGGTCATTGATGATCGCGGTGTAGTCCGGGTTATCGGCCAGCGTCGGATAAAAGCCGTGAACTGTCTGGCGATAAGCCTCGACGAACGAACCGACACGGTCCTCCGGCACGAGGACATAGTCCGGTGCCACGCAGGTTTGGCCTGCGTTGAGGGTTTTGCCGAAAGCGATGCGTTCGGCGGCATCCTTGAGGGGCACGTCACGGGACACAATGGCCGGGGACTTGCCGCCCAGTTCCAGGGTGACCGGGGTCAGGTTTTCCGCCGCGGCGCGCATCACGTGCTTGCCGATGCTGGTGGCGCCGGTGAACAACAAATGATCGAAAGGCAGCTTCGAAAAAGCCATGCCGATATCCGCTTCACCCAGTACGACGCACACCAGGTCTTCGGGAAAGATTCGTCCCAGCAAATCCTTGAGCAGCAAGCCGGTAGCGGGGGTCGATTCGCTCAGTTTGAGCATGACCCGGTTACCGGCCGATAGCGCACCGACCAGTGGCCCGACGGCCAGGTACAGCGGGTAGTTCCACGGCACAATCACCCCGACCACCCCCAGCGGCTGGTAAACCACTTTGGCCGAGGCCGGCTGGAACGCTGCGCCGACCTTGCGCCGCGACGGCCGCATCCAGCCCTTGAGGTGCCGGCTGGCGTAATGGATGCCGTGCAGGCTGGGCATCAGTTCGGCGAGCAGGGTTTCATCGGCGCTGCGGTGGCTGAAATCCTGGCTGATTGCATCGATCAGGGGCTGGCGTTCGTTGTTCAGCATGTCGCGCAACGCTTTGAGCCATTGTTGGCGCTGGGCCGCCGGTGGCATGGGGTTGGCGGCGTAGGCTGCACGTTGTGCATCAAACAGGGCTTGAAGTTCTTCCAGAGGACGCTGCAGATCTTGCAGGTAGGAGATTTCGGCAGTCATGGTCAGCTCCGGATTTATTGTAATTAGGCACTTTTTAGAGTCTATGCTCTAGAATGTCAAATGACTTCCTGGCGCGACTTGGTTTTATCCCTGTCCGGATAGGTCGTAAGATGCCCGTCAACGCACTCTGAATTTAAGCTCAAGCCATGGCCCCACGAATAAAAACCAGCGAGCGCATCGTGCAAAACAGCCTGGAGCTGTTCAACCAGCAGGGCGAGCGCAGCATCAGCACCAACCACATTGCTGCCCACATGGAAATTTCCCCGGGCAACTTGTACTACCACTTCCCTAACAAGCAGGCGATCATCGCCGTGCTGTTCAGCGAGTACGAAAGCCTGGTGGACAGCTTCCTGCGTCCGCCCCAGGGGCGAGCGGCAACGGTGGAAGACAAGCGCTTCTACCTCAAGGAATTGCTGTCGGCCATGTGGCGTTACCGGTTTCTGCATCGCGACCTCGAGCATTTGCTCGACAGCGATCCGGACCTGGCGGCGCGCTATCGTCGGTTTTCCCAGCGTTGCCTGATCCAGGGCACGCATATCTATGAAGGCTTCGTCGATGCCGGAATCCTGAAAATGGATCGGGTGCAGATCGAATCCCTGACCCTCAATGCCTGGATCATCCTCACGTCGTGGGTGCGTTTCCTGTGCACCACCCGGGAAAACTCCAGCCACCTCAGCGAGCAGGCGATCAAGCGCGGGGTTTATCAGGTGTTGGTGCTGGAGGCCGGCTTCGTTACCGATCAGGCGCGCAATGCGGTTAACGCTTTGTTCGAAGAGTTTTACGTACCGCTGGCCCAGGCGCTGGAAGAAGTGGCCAGCTAGCCGACGTGAATGGAAAAGTGCAGTAGGATCGACCCCGGTTTAATCACAGGAGCCCGTTATGCCCATTGCGCAATTGATCAGCCCGCAAGCGTTGGACCTGAAAAAGGAGCAGCCGGGGCTGGTGATTCTGGATTGTCGTTTTGCCCTCGAAGACCCCGATTACGGTCAGCGCAGTTATGCCGAGGGTCATATCGCCGGGTCAAGCTTCGCCGATCTCGAACGTGATTTGAGTGGCAAAGTGGTCAAGGGCGTGACCGGACGTCATCCGTTGCCCGAGCCGGCCGGTTTGATCGAGCGCCTGCAAGCCTGGGGCATCAACAACGACAGTGAAGTGGTTTTGTATGACGACGGTCCGGGCGCCTACGCGGCGCGGGCCTGGTGGTTGCTGGCCTGGTTGGGCAAGCGTGAGGGCGTGTTCATTCTCGACGGCGGGCTCAAGGCCTGGCACGCGGCGGGTTTGCCCTTGAGCCTTGATCCTCCGCACCTGGAGCGGGGCAGTTTTTCGGGGGCGCCGGACAACACATTGATCCTCAATGCCGAACAGCTGCACAAGCGTCTTGGCCAGCCCGAGCTGACCTTGCTCGATGCTCGCGCCTTGCCGCGTTTCAAAGGCGAAGTGGAACCGATCGATCCGATTGCCGGACACATTCCCGGCGCGCAATGCGCAGCGTTCACCGACAACCTGGGCAGCGACGGTCGATTCTTGCCAGTCGATCAGCTCAAGCAGCGGTTTGCCGCGAAACTGGGGAACCGCTCGCCAGATGATCTGGTGGCGTACTGCGGTTCTGGCGTGACGGCCTGCCATAACCTGTTTGCCTTGTGTCTGGCGGGTTATCCGCTGGGTTCGCTGTATGCCGGGTCGTGGAGCGAGTGGATCAATGATCCTGCGCGCGGGATCGCCACCGGCGGCTGATCGCCGCGCCCCCTGTAGGAGCGAGCTTGCTCGCGATGGCGGCGCCAAAGTCGACATCGTCGTTGAATATGATGGCCTCATCGCGAGCAAGCTCGCTCCTACAGGGGGTCAAGACAGGCGTGCGTTCCGATACGCCCCCGGTCCCACCCCATACACCTGCTTGAACTGCCGGCTTAGATGACTCTGATCGGCAAACCCCAACTGTGTCGCCACCTCCAGCGGCAAGCATCCCCCCTGCAACAAGGCCCGCGCCCGGGCGATGCGCTGTTGCATCAACCAAGTGTGTGGCGGCATGCCTGTGGCGCGACGAAACACCCGGGCGAAATGGAACGGCGACAGGTTCACTGCCGCCGCCAGTTCCTCCAGCGAAGGCGGCGCCGCCAGTTGCGCGTGCAGCAGTTCCTTGGCGAGTGTCACCGCGCGATGTTCCTTGCCCGGTTTGCCGGCATCCGCAACGGCCGCGTGACGCTGCAACAGCGACAGCGTGAGTTCGCGCCAAGCCGTCTGCTGTTGCAGCGCGGTGGTCGGACTTTCCAGCAAACGGTGCAATTGACAGAAGCCGTTTACCAGGTCCGGATCGCGGTACAGCGTGGCGCCAAAGGCCGGCAGGTGGTGGGTCGGCAATTCGAGTTCGGCCAGCAATGAAAGGATCTGGTCGGTGTCTGGATAAAACGCTCGATACAGCCAGCCATCCTCCGTGCCTTTGTGGCCGGTATGCAGCTCATCCGGGTTGATCAACACCAGCGTACCGCTGCCCGCCAGATGCTCGGCACCACGATAGCGGTAGCGCTGAGCACCGGCCATGATCATGCCAATGACGTAGCCGTCATGTACGTGGGGAGCGAAGCGGTGATCGATGTAACGTGCCGACAGCAATTCGATGCCGGCCAACGGTGCCGTTTGCCAGAAGTGGATAGATTCGCCTTGATCGATGCTCATGGCTTAGGCCCGACCCACGGTGGTCAGCCATTGGGGGATGCGCCGTTCCAGGTAATAACCCGGTTGCCTGACCGAGCCGTCGACAAACCCGACGTGCCCGCCCCTGGCTTGCAATTCAAATTGTGTGCAGGGGGACAGCTCATCGACATGCGGCAGGCTGTGGGGGAAAACGAAGGGGTCGTCGGCCGCTTGAATGATCAGGGTCGGCGTACGAATTTCCCCAAGGAAGTAGCGGCTCGACGCGCGGCGGTAGTAGTCCTCGGCATCGATGAAACCGTTCAGTGGTGCGGTGACCCGGCCATCGAAATCCCAGAACGTACGCATATTTTCCAGCGAACCCAACGCCGCCAATGCGGCCAGGCCATCCTCGCGTCCGTCGTGCTGGAACTGGCGTTGTTTGTTCTTGATATAAGCCAGCATCTCGCGCATGAAATGCGCCTGATAGACCTTGGAAAAGCCCTGTCCGATCCGGTCGGCGCACTGGTCGAGACGAAATGGCACCGACACCGCCACCGCACCGAGTACGCCGCTACCTCTGCCGGTCTCGCCCAAATGCTTAAGCAGGACATTGCCACCCAGGGAGTAACCGACCGCATACAGTGGGGCGAGAGGCCGTTTGGCCCGTAGGTGCTGGATGGTTTCGGCAAGGTCTTCGCTGGCGCCGGAATGGTAGCTGCGCGGCAATAGATTGGGTTCGCCGGAACAGCCGCGCCAGTTCAGCGCGACACTGGCCCAGCCCCGATCACCCAGGGCTTTTTGCATTCCGGCCACGTAAGGCGAATTCGATGAGCCGGTCAGCCCGTGCAGCACCAGCACCAGCGGCGCATCGACGCTGTGGGGGCCGTGCCAGTCCAGGTCGAGGAAATCGCCATCTTCCAGCCATAAGCGCTCACGCTCGCGTTCGATGTGGGTGGTCTTGCGCCATAACGGCCCCCACAAGGTCTGCAAGTGTGGGTTGCCGAGGCCGAAGGCGGGGACGAAGCGTTCTGACGGATGGGACACGATTGTTCTCGGAGCAGTGGCGCACGCCTTTGGGAAGTGCGCCGTATTCAAGCCGGTTGATCAGCCGGCGATCTCTGCCATACGTTGCCACAAGGAATAATAGACCTGCCCGGATTTTTGTTCCCGGTGCAGACGCCAGTTGCCCGGCAGGCCGAGCGTCGATGGCGCGGTTTCGCTTTCGGTGTACACCCAGGCGTCTTCGGCCAGCCACTGGCGCTCTTCGAGCAGCTTGCACACGACGGGCAGCAGGTTCTGGTGGAACGGCGGATCGAGGAACACCAGGTCGTAAGCTGTTGCCGATTGGGTTTCCAGATAGCGCAGGGCGTCGGCGGTCTGGACCTGGCCGGTGGTGCAGCGCAGTGTGCCCAGGTGTTCCTTGAGGCTGGACACCGCCAGGCTGCTGGCATCCAGCGCCTGTCCCATGGCTGCGCCACGGGACAAGGCTTCAAGGAACAGCGCGCCGCTACCGGTGAACGGATCGAACACCTTGGCACCGGGAACGTAGGGCGCGAGCCAGTTGAACAGGGTTTCACGCACCCGGTCCGGCGTCGGGCGAAGGCCCGGGGCGTCGGGGAAGCTCAGTTTGCGGCTGCGCCATTCCCCACCGATGATGCGCAACTGGTTGACGCCGTTGTGCACGGGTTTCTTGGATCGCGATTGAGTGGCCATTAATGCTCCGGAACCCCGAGCGGTTGCTCGGCAGGTTTATCAGTAGGGGCCGGTAACGGCTTTTGCGGCACGGTCGGGCCAGCGCTGACGATGACCATTTTGTCCGTGCTCAGGTGTTTGTTCATGGCCGCTTTGACCTGCTCGATGGTCAGGTTCTGGGACTGTTGCATGAAGTCCTCCAGATGACTCAATGGCAGATTGTAGAAGCCAATCGCGCCCAACTGGCCAACGATATCCGCGTTGCTGGCAGTGGACAGCGGGAAGCTGCCGGCCAGTTCACGTTTGGCATCGTCCAGTTCTTTTTGGGTCGGACCGGTCTTTAGGTAGTCGGCCAGGACGTCCTGTACCAGCTTCAGGGTGCCTTCGCTCATTTCGGCGCGAGTCTGCAGATTGATCATGAACGGACCGCGCGCCTGCATCGGGGTGAAGCCCGAGTACACGCCATACGCCAGACCGCGCTTTTCGCGCACTTCGCTCATCAACCGCGTGCCGAAACCGCCGCCGCCGAGGATCTGGTTACCCATGGACAGTGCCGCGTAGTCCGGGTCGTCGCGGTCGATGCCCAGTTGCGCGAGCATCAGGTTGGTCTGCTTGGACGGGAACTCGATGTGACCGATGCTGGCCTTGGGCTCGCTCGGCTGGGCGATTTTCGCCAGGGCCGGCCCCTTGGGCAGGGCGGCGGATACCTGTGCGGCAATGGCTTCGGCTTCTGTGCGGGACAAATCGCCCACCAGCGCAATCACCACGTTTCCGGCCGCATAGGCTTTCGCGTGGAACGCCCGCAACTGCGCCAGCGTGACCGCCGGAACGGTTTTCGCCGTGCCATCGCTGGCATGGGCGTAGGGATGATCGCCATACAGGCGGTTCATCAATTCAAGGCTGGCCAGTTTGCCGGGGTTCTGTTTCTGGTATTCGAAGCCGGCGAGCATCTGGTTCTTGATGCGGGTAAACGAGTCGGCGGGGAAGGTCGGTTTGCCGACCACCTCGGCGAACAGCTTCAACGCAGGCTCGCGCTTGTCCACGGCACTGAGGCTGCGCAGGGACGCAACGGCCATGTCCTTGTAGGCACCGTTACCGAAATCGGCGCCCAGGCCTTCGAAGCCTTGGGCGATGGCGCTGACATCCTTGCCGGTCACGCCTTCGTTGAGCATGGCGTTGGTCAGCAATGCCAGGCCAGGGGCGTCGCCATCCTGGCTGCTGCCGGCGGCAAAGATCAGGCGCATGTCGAACATCGGCAGTTCGCGGGCTTCGACGAACAGCACCTTGGCGCCTTCGGCAGTGCTCCAGGTTTGCACGTCGAGCTTGCGACGGCTCGGCGCCTTGCCGTTGAGTTCGGTCAGCGATTGCAGCTTCTGGCTGGCCTTGGCCTTGTCCAGGGCTTCGCTGGCACTGGATTCGCCAGTCCTGGAGAAATAAAACGCAGCCGATCCGATCAGGGCGACCGCGATCAGGCTGAACACGGCCAGGCGTGGCTTTTTACGATCACTCATGAGTCGTCTCCTCCGGCAGAACATGGGCGACGCTGAGACGTTCGCGGGTGAAATACAGCTTGGCGGCTTTCTGGATATCTTCCGGTGTCACGCTTTCCAGTTCGGCGAGTTCGGTGTCCATCAGTTTCCAGGACAGGCCGACGGTTTCCAGTTGGCCGATGGCGGTGGCTTGGCTGGTGATCGAGTCACGTTCGTAAACCAACCCGGCGATGACCTGCGCGCGCACCCGTTCCAGCTCTTCAGCCGACGGCGCGGTGGTTTTCAACTGTTCCAGCAGTTTCCACAAACCGGCTTCGGCCTGTTCGATGGTTTTCTTTTTCTGGCTGTTGGGCGTTGCCGACAGGGTGAACAGGCTGTCGCCTCGGGTGTAGGCGTCATAGCTCGACGAACCGCCGGACACCAACTCTTCGCCACGCTCCAGTTGTGTCGGGATGCGTGCGCTGTAGCCGCCGTCGAGCAGGGCCGAGATCAGGCGTAAGGCATTCACCGAGCGCTTGTCTTCAGCGGTGGCGATGCTCGGCACGTTGAACGCCAGCATCAGGCTCGGCAGTTGGGTCTTCACGTGCAGGGTGATCTTGCGCTCGCCGGGTTCGGCCAGTTCCAGCGGAATCTTCGCCGAAGGCACGTCGCGTTTTGCGATTGGACCGAAGTAACGTTGGGCCAGGGTCTTGACCTCATCTGGCGTCACGTCGCCGACCACCACCAGGGTGGCATTGTTCGGCACGTACCAGGATTCATACCAGCGGCGCAGTTCTTCGACTTTCATGCGGTCCAGGTCCGCCATCCAGCCGATGGTTGGCGTGTGGTAGCCGCTGGCGGGGTAGGCCATGGCCTTGAAGCGCTCGTAGGCCTTGGACATTGGCTTGTCGTCGGTACGCAGGCGTCGTTCTTCTTTAATGACTTCGATTTCCCGGGCGAACTCGTCAGGCGGCAGGCGCAGGCTGGCCATGCGGTCGGCTTCCAGTTCGAAGGCGACGCCCAGGCGGTCACGGGCCAATACCTGGTAATACGCGGTGAAGTCATCGCTGGTGAAGGCGTTCTCTTCGGCGCCGAGGTCGCGCAGGATCAGCGACGCTTCACCGGGGCCGACTTTCTCGCTGCCTTTGAACATCATGTGTTCAAGGGCATGGGACAAGCCGGTTTGACCCGGCGTCTCGTAGCTGGAGCCGACCTTGTACCAGACCTGAGAGACCACCACCGGCGCACGATGATCTTCGCGCACGACGACCTTCAAGCCGTTGTCGAGGGTGAATTCATGGGTGGGTTGCGGATCGGCAGCCAGGGCCGAAAGGGGCAGACAAACTGTGCTGAGCAGCAGGCCTGCGGCGCGGCGGGCTAGAGCATTCATTCGTTTTTAAACCTGTTGGGCTGCCCGCTTGGTCTTAGCCTAGGCGGGCGAGGAGGTGCTAGGATACTGATCCGTTTTACTGGCGGCCACGCCTATCAGGCCTTTGCGTTTGATCAGGTTGTATGGGTTTTCGGCAGAAAGCTGGGATTTATCAACTAAACTCTGCTTTTTCACCGATTTTGCCGCTTTAGTCCTTCGTGAAATCGTTTCCATGGGGTGCTGCTTGCACCTCGACAAAATGTTGCGCGTGAACAAGCTGGGTCAATTGCAGTCTGTTCTGCATCGAATTTTTATTTGCCGGGGCGCCCGTTGGCGCGTCGCTACCGTGAGATAGCCGTCCTCCATGTTTGGTTCCAACGACGACAAGAAGACCCCAGCTGCGGCTGGCGAGAAAAAAAGCCTGTTCGGATGGCTGCGCAAAAAGCCGCAGGAACCCGTCGTCGAACAGCCACAGCCACTTCCTGAGCCAACACCCGCGCCGGTGGTAGAAGCTGAACCGGCGCCGGTTGTGTTTCCCAATGTCGAGCCAGTGCAGCCGCCGGTCGTCGAGCTCGTTAATAACGTTGCAGCGGAGTTGCCACTGGCTCCGGTCGCCGAGCCCTGGCTGACCTTGCCGGTGGCGGAAGAGCCGGTGGCCCTGGTCGAAGACGAGCAGGCGCCGCACGTGACACCGCCGATTCCTGCGCCCACGGCATTCGCGCCGGCGCCGGTTCAGGCGCCAAGTATTGAGCCGGTTGTCGCACCCGTTGTGGTGGCTGAACCTGCGCCGGTTGTTCCGGAGCCGATCATTCCTGCGCCAGCCGCTCCGGTTGTTCAGGCGCCGTCGCCAGTGCCGGTTGTCGCTGCTCCTGTCGTCGCCGTCGAAGCGCCCATCGAGAAGCCTGTCGAGCCACCGCGCACCGAAGAAACCAAAGCCGGTTTCTTTGCCCGTCTCAAGCAAGGCTTGTCCAAAACCAGCGCCAGCATCGGCGAAGGCATGGCCAGCCTGTTCCTGGGCAAGAAGGCCATCGATGACGATCTGCTTGATGACCTCGAAACCCGATTGCTGACCGCCGACGTTGGTGTCGAAGCGACGTCGGTGATCATCCAGCGTCTGACACAGAAGGTTGCACGCAAGGAACTGGCCGACTCCGATGCGCTGTACAAATCCTTGCAAGGCGAGCTGGCGGCGATGCTCAAGCCCGTCGAGCAGCCGCTGAAAATCGTCTCGCAGAGCAAGCCGTTCGTGATTCTCGTGGTCGGCGTCAATGGTGCCGGCAAGACCACTACCATCGGTAAGCTGGCGAAGAAGCTGCAGCTGGAAGGCAAGAAAGTCATGCTGGCCGCCGGTGACACCTTCCGCGCCGCCGCGGTCGAGCAGTTGCAGGTCTGGGGCGAGCGCAACAAGATCCCGGTCATTGCCCAGCACACCGGTGCCGACTCGGCTTCGGTGATCTTCGACGCCGTGCAGGCCGCCAAGGCCCGTGGCATTGATGTGCTGATCGCCGACACCGCTGGCCGCCTGCACACCAAAGACAACTTGATGGAAGAGCTGAAAAAGGTTCGTCGGGTGATCGGCAAGCTCGACGCCGATGCGCCGCACGAAGTGCTGCTGGTGCTCGACGCCGGCACTGGCCAGAACGCCATCAACCAGGCCAAACAGTTCAACCAGACTGTCGAACTGACCGGCCTGGCATTGACCAAGCTCGATGGCACCGCCAAGGGCGGGGTGATTTTCGCCCTGGCCAAACAGTTTGGCCTGCCGATCCGCTACATCGGTGTCGGTGAAGGCATCGACGATTTGCGCACTTTTGAAGCCGAACCCTTTGTCCAGGCACTGTTTGCCGAGCGGGAGCGTTCATGATTCGTTTCGAACAGGTCGGTAAACGCTATCCGAACGGTCACGTCGGCTTGCATGAGCTGAGCTTTCGAGTCCGTCGGGGCGAGTTCTTGTTTGTTACCGGGCATTCCGGTGCCGGTAAAAGCACCTTGTTGCGCTTGTTGCTGGCCATGGAGCGCCCGACCAGCGGCAAGCTGCTGTTGGCAGGGCAAGACTTGAGCACTATCAGCAACGCGCAGATTCCGTTCCTGCGCCGACAGATCGGCGTGGTGTTCCAGAATCACCAGTTGCTGTTCGATCGCACCGTATTCAACAACGTCGCACTGCCGCTGCAGATCCTTGGCTTGTCCAAGGCCGAAGTCGCCAAGCGCGTGGATTCGGCCCTGGAGCGCGTGGCGTTGTCGGACAAAACCGATTTGTATCCCGGCGACCTGTCCACCGGTCAGCAACAGCGCGTCGGCATCGCCCGCGCCATCGTTCACCGTCCGGCCTTGCTGCTGGCGGACGAGCCGACCGGTAACCTCGACCCGCGTCTGGCAGCAGAAATCATGGGTGTGTTTGAAGACATCAATCGCTTGGGCACCAGCGTACTGATCGCCAGTCACGACCTGGCCCTGATCGCCCGCATGCGTCACCGCATGCTGACCTTGCAGCGCGGCCGATTGATTGGCGATGGGGAGGCCGGCGTATGAGTGCGACACGCAGTCCAAAGGTTTCCGAGCGTGTGGCGCCGAAAGCCGCCGATCCGCAACCGACCAAGAAAAAGCACGACGACGATGATGGCCCGGACTTCGCCACGCTGTTCCGTGCCTGGGTCGAGAGTCATCGCGCCAGTCTGTTGGACAGTTTGCGTCGACTGGGCAAGCAACCGATCGGCAGTTTTTTCACCTGCATGGTGATGGCGGTTGCCCTGAGCCTGCCCATGGGTCTGTCACTTTTGCTAAGTAACGTCGAGCGACTTGGCGGGTCCTGGCAGCGTGCGGCGCAGATTTCCCTGTACCTGCAACTCGAAGCGAGCCCGACCGAGGGTGAGGCGCTTCGCGAGCAGATCAAAGGCATGCCCGGTGTGGCGGATGCGGAGTATGTTGGTCGGGATCAGGCGCTGGAAGAGTTTCAGCAGCAGTCCGGTCTGGGCGAAGCACTCAAGGAGCTCCCGGAAAACCCACTGCCTGGCGTCGTGCTGGTAACGCCAAAAGAAGTCGACAAGTCGGCGCTTGAAGCATTAAGACAAAGACTTTCCGAGCTTCCGAAGGTACAGCAGGCGCAACTTGATTTAGTCTGGGTCGAGCGTCTGGCAGCGATCCTCAAGCTGGGTGACCGATTTGTCTTCGGTCTGACCGTGCTTCTGGTTTCTGCATTACTTTTGGTGATAGGCAATACCATTCGTCTTCATATTGAAAACCGCCGCACAGAGATAGAAGTGATTAAACTTGTCGGCGGCACTGACAGCTATGTGCGCAGGCCCTTCCTTTATATGGGCGCGCTTTATGGCTTTGGTGCGGGGATTCTTTCCTGGGGCGTATTGGCGTTCGGCCTGGACTGGCTGAACGACGCGGTAGTGGGGCTGGCCGGTTTGTACGGCAGTGATTTCGCACTGGCTGGCGTGCCGGTAGCCGATGGTCTATCTCTCTTGCTTGGCGCGGTGCTGTTAGGGTATATCGGTGCATGGATTGCAGTCGCTCGCCACCTGAGGGAGCTTGCGCCAAAGTAATATCATTTTGCTCGTATTGACCTTTCAGTTTTTGTGGGAACTTGTTTCGCGGTTTCCGGTCAATTTTCGCAGTGCTTAACTGCACGAGTTTGTAAGTCGGAGGTTTTTTCGTATGACCAATTCTTTGCAGCCTGCATATGCTCTGGTCCCGGGTGCGAACCTGGAGGCCTATGTGCACACGGTGAACAGCATTCCATTGCTGACGCCGGAGCAGGAGCGTGAACTGGCCGAGAGTCTCTATTATGAGCAGGATCTTGAGGCGGCTCGGCAGATGGTGCTCGCCCACCTGCGTTTTGTCGTACACATCGCCCGTAGCTATTCCGGCTACGGTCTGGCTCAGGCTGACCTGATCCAGGAAGGTAACGTTGGCCTGATGAAGGCTGTGAAGCGCTTTAACCCGGAGATGGGCGTGCGCCTGGTGTCCTTTGCCGTGCACTGGATCAAGGCTGAAATCCACGAATTCATCCTGCGCAACTGGCGGATCGTGAAAGTCGCAACCACCAAGGCCCAACGCAAGCTGTTCTTCAACCTGCGCAGCCAGAAGAAGCGTCTGGCCTGGCTGAATAACGAGGAAGTCCATCGCGTGGCGGAAAGCCTCGGCGTGGAGCCGCGGGAAGTGCGCGAGATGGAAAGCCGACTGACCGGTCATGACATGGCCTTCGACCCGGCTGCCGAAGCCGACGACGACAGCGCTTTCCAGTCGCCGGCCAACTATCTGGAAGACCACCGGTACGACCCGGCCCGTCAGCTGGAAGACGCGGACTGGAGCGACAACTCCAACCACAACCTGCACGAAGCACTGGAAGTGCTGGACGATCGCAGCCGTGACATCCTCTACCAGCGCTGGCTGGCAGAAGAAAAAGCCACGCTGCATGACCTGGCGCAGAAGTACAACGTGTCGGCCGAGCGTATTCGCCAGCTTGAAAAGAGCGCGATGAACAAGCTCAAGTTGTCGATTGCCGCATAACCGGCGAAATGGCCATAAAAAACGCCTCGATCAGTGATCGGGGCGTTTTTGTTTGTGTCCGTGATTCCGACACGACTCTAAACCACTGTGGGAGAGGGGGGGGGGGAGGGGGGGGTGGGGGGGGTGGGGGGGGGGGTTGGGGGGGGGTCGATTTTTTTGGCTAATCTTTTTCCCCCCCCCCCC
>NZ_JBPKAM010000007.1:0-101221 GCF_051216495.1 Pseudomonas baetica
CCCCCCCCCCCCCCCCCCCCCCCCCCCCCCCCCCCCCCCCCCCCCCCCCCCCCCCCTCCCCCCCCCCCCCCCCCCTCCCACAGAGGATCTGTGCCAGGCGAGCGCGCTGGTGGTGGCAAGATGACTCGCCATGTGGCGATTCGAGTTAATCGTGTAAAGCGTCAGACCGCTGGCGGCTTTCGCGCTGCGCGAGGCTTTTTCTCCGCAGGTTTCTCGCCCGGCGGAATCACCTTGGACGCCGCGGCAGGCTTGGCGCGGGCTTTGGGTTTGGGTTCGCTGGCCTTGCCATTGAGGGCTGTTTTACTGGCTGTTGCCTTGCTGCCGGCCGCCTTCGTTGCCTTCTTCGGCGCCAGGGCTTCGGCTTCGGCCAGTTTGCGTGCCATCTCCCAGTGGCGTCCTTCCTGGCCCTCGGGTTTTCCCTCTGACTCCCAGATCTGATAGGCAAACTCGCGGATGCGTTTATCGTCGGTACTCATCGCAATGCTCCTGAACAACTCAAGTGTCGGTAGTTTGGATAAAGAGATTGACCGGGAAGTCCCCCAGCGCGGCGCTGATATACAGCTCCTTGTTTTTTGTGACTGCGATGCTCGAAAAAAGTCCCTCGAGATTTTCCTCGGCGGTCGCAAACGGTAACCGGACCCGCGTATCGCCCCACTGCGGCGCGCCCACCTGTGGCTCGGCACTGTTTTCCAGCAAATGCGCACAACGAATCGGTACGATCACAATGGCCCGTTTACCCTCATGTTCCCGAACAAATCCCAGCACCCGGTGTGCCTGGCTGCCGACGATGTCGAGGGGCTGGTACGTCCCTTGTCGAAACAACGCCGGATGCTCGGCACGCAGGTTCAACGTCCTGGCAATCAAGCGTTGCTTGATGCGCCCGTCACGCCAGTTCGCCAACAGTTCCGCCAGGTCGGCAGATTGCTGCAAGGCCTGCTGGCGACTGGCGTAATCCACCGGCCGGCGGTTGTCCGGATCGACCAGGGTGAAGTCCCAGAAGTCATTGCCCTGATACAGATCCGGTACGCCGGGCACTGTCATGCGCAGCAAGGTTTGCGCCAATCCGTTGAGAGCACCGGGAACGGAGATGACCTGGGCGGCTTTGCCCAGTGCCGAACGCAGCAGTTCGCCCTCGGGCGCCAGCAGCAGGCCCTGGACAAATGCCTCACAGGCTTGTTCGTAGGCCTCGTTTAGCGCACTCCAACTGCTTTGCAGTTTGGCTTCGCGCAGGGCCTTTCTTTGCCACTGGCAGACGCGTTCGGCGTAAGCCTGCAGGGCCGGCTGATCATCGCTGCGCGCATCCAGAGGCCAACTGCCCAGCAGCGCCTGAAACAAAATCAGTTCATCGCCGGCAGACGGCGCCTGGTCGTCGTTGCGCAGTGCTCGGGCGAGGGTGCGCCAGAGTCCGGTCTGTTCGGCGTACCACTGGCTGCGTTCGCTCAACACCGCCAAGCGCGCGCGGGTGTCTTCGCCGCGCTTGTGGTCGTGGGTTGCGGTGGCCAGCAAGTTGTCGGGGAACTCGGTCAAGCGTTGGCTGCACGCGGCATGAAAGTCAGTTACCGGCGCACTGAACTGCCCGGTGCTGAAGCCGACGTCATTGCGCGACAGCAGCACCGCCGAACGATAAAACGCCGTGTCTTCCACGGCCTTCGCCGCCGTCGGTGAGGTCAGTTGTTGAAAGCGCACGCAGGCATGCTTGAGGCGCTTGCGTACCCGTCCCGCGGGACGTTTGCGCCAAGGTTCGCCACCCAGCCAGCGGGCCAGATGATCGAGCACCGGCCAGTCGGCTTCGCCGAGGGTTTGCCGGGCGCCCGCCATGGCCTGCTGGAAAAACACCTCATCCTGCGCTGAACGCCCCAGCGGGCTGATGTAAGTGCGATACACCGGGAAGTGCACGATCAGTTCCTGCAACGCCCGACGGATCGCACCGAGGGTCAGGTCCCGGGTCATCAGGTCATCCCGCGCCACTTGCAGCAGGGCCTGGGCGACACTTTCAAAATCCCCGGCCAGGGAACCGTTGAGGATCTGTTGGCGCGCCAGCCGCGCTTCCTCATTGAAATCGCTCGGGCGTTCGCTGTGCCGGTGCCAGAGCTGGCCCAAGGTCCATTCACCCTGGGGATCGTGCAGCAGCAGTGACAACTGGTTCATGAATTCGTAGCCGGTGGTGCCATCCACCGACCAGTCGCGGTGCAGGGTTTCACCTTCACCGAGGATCTTCTCGACATGGATCGGCAGGTGCCGGCCGGGTGCCAGGCTGTCGACGCGACGTCGCAGTTTGCGGCAGTAGGCCCGAGGATCAGCAAGGCCGTCGATGTGGTCGATGCGCAGGCCGTCGATCAATCCGTCCGCCACCAGTTGGAATATTTTCGAGTGGGTGGCTTCGAACACGGCCGGGCGTTCGACGCGCAGCCCTCCCAGTTCGTTGATATCAAAAAAGCGTCGCCAGTTGATGTCATCCGCCGCCGTGCGCCAGCTGGCCAGTCGATAACTTTGGCGCTCCAGCAAATGATGCAGGCGCTGGAAACCTTCTGGCGCAAGGCTGTCGTAGCGCTTCAGGTTGTCTTCGATGACCTGGCGCATGACCGGGTCGCACGCCAGTTCGCGCAACTCGTCTTTCAATGGCATCGCCAGGCTGTGCGCATCCGTTTGATAGCTCAACGTGCTGAAGCGCTCCGCCAGCGATTTGAGTGGCTCGGCATCCGCCATGAGCAGCTCGCCGTAATGGCTGGGGCAAATCGGAAAGTGATGCTCGTAATGCTCGACATGGAACGCGCCCCGCCGGGCATCGAAGCGCAGGGGCAGGGTGCCGTCCTGCAAGGCAATACCGTAGTCGCTGCCCAGGAACGGCAACAGCAGTTGGCCCTCCATCATCGGATCGGGCGAGTGCCATTGAATATCGAAGAACTCGCTGTACGGGCTCAGTCGGCCCCATTCGAGCAGGTCCAGCCACCAGGGGTTGTCACTGCCGCCGACGGCCATGTGGTTGGAGACGATATCGAGGATCAGGCCCATGTGCTGACTGCGTAATGCGCCGACCAGTCGACGCAACGCTGCTTCGCCACCCAGCTGCGGGTTGACCGTGGTCGGGTCCACCACGTCGTAGCCATGCATGGAGCCGGCGCGGGCGCTCAGCAGCGGCGAGGCATAGACGTGGCTGATGCCCAGTTCGGCGAAGTACGGCACCAGTGGCACGGCATCATCAAGAGTGAAGCCTTTGTGAAATTGCAGGCGCAGGGTGGCCCGCAGCGGCGGAGCATGCACCAGGGTCATTGATCACGCTCGGCCGCCTGAAGCCGCGCGACGGCGAGCAATTCCAGGCGTCGGGCAGCATCGGGGTCATCGAGCAAGGCTTCGCTATAACCCGGCAAGCGCCTCGACCAGTTGGGGTGGGTATCGATGGTGCCGGGCAAGTTGGCCTGTTGTTCGATGCCCAAGGCATCTTCCGCTGGCAGCAACACCAGCGGTGCGCGGGTGTGGCCGAGGAAGCGCACGCTGGCGTCGAGCACCTGGTCGGTTTCGTGGGATTCCTCACGGAAGTTCTGCGGGTCCTGGCTCAACGCCCGACGCAGGCCTTCGCGCTCCCGTTCACGATAATGGCGCCACTCGATCTCGGCGTTGGCGTCGATCAGGCCCAATCGAGCGTTCCAGTCGATATCACGGCCATGCCACCAGCCATTGAGGGTCGGCAGGTCGTGGGTGCTGGTAGTCGCCAGGGCGTTGTCCGGCCAGTCGAGGATCGGTTTGAAGTGGGTGTTGTCCTGTTCGAACAGCAATACGCGCATGCCCAACATCGAACGGGCGATGAGCTTTTCCCGCAGACCGTCCGGCACGGTGCCCAGGTCTTCGCCGAGGACGATGGCCTGATGCCGGTGGGATTCGAGGGTCAGCAGGCGCAGCAGGTCGTCCACCGGGTAATACAGGTAGGCACCATCGGCGGGCGGCGAACCGTTGGGGATCACCCACAGGCGTTGCAGGCCCATCACGTGGTCAATGCGCAGACCGCCGGCGTGGGCAAAGTTGGCGCGCAGCATTTCGATGAAGGCGCGGTAGCCGTTGCGCACCAGGCCTTCGGGAGAAAACGCGGAAATCCCCCAGCCCTGGCCGGCACGATTGAGAATGTCCGGTGGCGCACCCACGGTGAGGGAGGCGAGCAATTCATCCTGGCGACTCCAGGCCTGACTGCCGCCGCCATCGGCACCCACGGCCAGGTCGGCAATCAGGCCAATGCTCATGCCGCTGCTGCGGGCGGCGGCGTGGGCGCGTTCCAGGCAACGGCTGATCAGCCACTGGCAGAACGCATGGAAGCCGATACGCCCGGCATTTTCTTCGGCGAATTCGACCAACGCGGCACTGCGCGGGTTACGCCATTGTTCGGGCCATTGCCGCCAGTCCAGGGGTTCACCGCGGGCAGCGCGCGTCTCTTGCAGGGCTTCGAAGCGGCAATGGTTCTCCAGTGCCTCACCGCCCGCGTGGCGGAAGCTGCTGAAGTCGGCGTGCAGCGGGTGTTCGCTCTGTACGAAGCCTTCATACAACGCCTGCAACAGTCGAAGTTTGGTGTCGGCGGCGGCGGGCCAGTCGATCAGCGGCAGATTCTCCAGATGCCTGAGTTCGTCAGCCAGGCCGGTGGCGGCGATGGCGGCGCGCAGTGCACGTTCGCCGAGGATTGCTCCGGGTGCGCAATACAGGCTGTTGAGAAACAGTCGACTGGACGGTGAATAAGGGCTGTAGCGCCGAGTGTCGCTGGCGAACATCGCATGCAGCGGACTGATGGCCAGCGCTTCGGCACCGCGTTCGCCTGCCACCCGGGCCAGATCTTCCAGGGCCTGGGTATCACCAAACCCGCCATCGCCATTTCGGCGCAAGGCATACAGTTGAACGCTCAATCCCCAGGCTCGGGGCGTCGGGTGCTCAACGGCGTCGCCCACGCTGTAACAGCGCTCGGGCGCCACCGCCAGGGTGAAGGTTTGTCCTGCGATGCTGACATGCTGGTAGCCGACCGGAATCAACCCCGGCAGCGTCGCCTCGGCATCCAGTTTAAGGCTGAGCCGCGAACCGTCTTCTAGATGGATCTCACACGGCGTGTGCGCCTCGAAGTAATGGGCCAGGGGCAGGCCGACACCCTCGTCGGCCGTGATCAGCGGCGGCAGATGTCGGGTCTGTTGCGCCTGTTGCAATTCGAGCAGGCTGGCGTCGATTTCCTGCGCGCTGCCGGCCGGGTGGCCGAGGCCGGTGAGGACATTGCGCAAGACCGAGGGCGCAACTTTTTGCGCACGGCCGTTGGCATCGATCCAGTCGACCGCCAGACCTGCCCGGCTCGCAAGTATTTCCAGCTGCGCATCGCTCATTGACGCTCTCCATCCGGGTGAAGCAAAGGGGGCGCGGCCTTGAGGGTGACAAGCGCGCAATAGGGGGCCAGCGTGCCCTGGTTCAACAGGCCGATGGCGTGTGCCGGGGACTCGAACAACACCACTGCATCGGCCTGTGGGAAGTGGATCACTGGCCTGTCGCGCAGGTTCAGGTCAATGCGCAGCAAGCTGCCATCGCCCATCAGCCAGCGTGCCGACACCGCGCCCTCGGCCAGTACCTCGGCATCGAGTGCCTGGGTGCCGGGCAGGCGCGGGATGATGTGCCGATGGCGGATCTGCAGCAGTTGCCGGTACAGCTCGTATATGGCCGAAGGCCCGGTGGCTTTAAGCATAGGCCGGGATGCCTCGAAGGTCTGCGGTGCGTTCGGATCGGGAATCTGCTCGCGTCGATGCGGATCGGCAAAGGCGCTGAACGCAGCGAATTCGCTGCGCCGTCCCTCGCGCACCAGACGCGCCAACTCGCCCTGATGACTGGTGAAAAACAGAAAGGGTTGCAAGGCAGCCCATTCGTCGCCCATGAATAGCAGCGGGATCATCGGTGACAGCAATAACAGTGCTGTCGCCGCTTTCAAGGCTTCCCGCTCGGCAAGCTGATGCAGGCGCTCGCCAAAGGCTCGATTGCCGATCTGATCGTGGTTCTGCAAAAACAGGATGAAGGCGCTGGGCGGCAAGTGCCCGCTGGGCTCGCCACGGGGCTTGCCATGGCGATTGATGTGGCCTTGGAAGACGAAGCCCTGGCTCAAGCAGCGGGCCAGTTGCTCGGTGGGGTTTTGCGCATAATCGGCGTAGTACGCATCGGTTTCACCGGTTAATAGCACGTGCAGTGCGTTATGGCCGTCGTCGTTCCACTGCGCGTCATATCCGTGTTCCAGCAGGCTGGCCTGGTTGTGTTCATTTTCCAGCATCAGCCAGACGTGACGCGCCGGATCGGTCTGCTGGCGGATGCGTTGCGCCATTTCCTGAAGAAAGTCCGGACTGTCGATGGCGTGCACGGCGTCGAAGCGCAAACCGTCGAAGCGGTACTCGAGCAGCCACATCAGCGCATTGTCGATGAAGAAGTCGCGCACCTCGCGCCGTTGGAAGTCGATGGCCACCCCCCAAGGCGTGTGCTTGTCCTCGTCGAAGAAACCCTTGGCGTAGCGATGCAGGTAATTGCCGTCCGGACCGAAGTGGTTGTAGACCACGTCGAGAATCACCGCCAGGCCATGACCATGGGCGGTGTCGATCAGGTGCTTGAGCTGTTCGGGCGTACCGTAGGACGCCTGGGGCGCGTAGGGCAGGACCCCGTCGTAGCCCCAATTGCGCTCGCCGGGGAACTGCGCCACAGGCATCAGTTCAATGGCGGTGATTCCCAGTTCGACGAGTTGCGCCAGGTGCTGCTCGACGGCCTGGAAACCACCGAGCGCCCCGACATGCACCTCGTAAATCACCGCCTCGTTCCACGGTCGCCCCAACCAGGTGCTGTGCTGCCATCGGTAGGCGTGGGGATCGACCACCAGGCTGCGCTGGTCGATGCCCCCGGCCTGGGCGCGGGAGGCCGGGTCGGGTACGTCCAGTTCGCCATCGATGTTGTACCGGTAACCGGTGCCCGCCGAGCAGCGGGTATTGATCACGAACCAGCCGTCAGCCTGAGGCAGCAACGGCAAGGACTGTCCATTTTCCAGTTCGACACTGACGTAAAACGCATCTGGCGCCCACAACGCGAATTGCGTGTGCTCAGCGTCCAGCATGATTGCGCCGTGGGGCCAGGTCTCAAGGGTCCGTAACGGCATCCTGAAAGCCTCTTACTTAATGTAAGGCTGTGTAGGAGCGAGCTTGCTCGCGATGGACTCAAGAACACCGCGATGTACCAGTCAACACGCGTCATCGTTAACGACCATCGCGAGCGAGCTCGCTCTTGCAAACAGCATTACTTACTGAATGTGCGATTTCCCCAGTGCTTTCGCTACAAGCTGTTCATAGAGTTCGGCGTAGGGTTCCACCGCCTTGCACCAATTGAAAGGCGCCGCCATGGCCCGGCAACGCATGGCGTTGAGCAGCTCGGGGAAGGCGAAGACCTTGAACGCACGGCTCAAGGCCTGCTGGTAACTCTCCACCGTGGACTCGTCGAACAGGAACCCGGTTACGCCATTTTCAATGGTGTCGGCCAGGCCGCCGGTATTGCGCGCCACCGGCAGCGAGCCGAAGCGCTGGGCGTACATCTGGCTCAAACCGCACGGTTCATAACGCGAAGGCATCAGCAGGAAATCACTGCCGGCAAACATGCGGCGGGCGTCGGTTTCGTTGAAGCCGATACGCACACCGATCTGGCCGGGGAAGCGCAGGGCCAGTTCGCGCATCGCCTGTTCTTCTTCAGGCTCGCCACGACCGATGATTGCAATCTGGCCGCCGGATTTGACGATGTACTCGGAGACCGCTTCCGTCAGGTCCAGACCTTTCTGATAAACCAGCCGCGAGACCACGGCAAACAGCGGGCCTTCGGAGTCTTCCAGGCCAAACAGTTGACGCACGTGGGCGGCGTTGACCGCTTTACCTTCCCAATCGCCGATGCTGAACGGGCGGAACAGGTGCGTATCGGTGGCGGCGTCCCAGCTTTCGTCGATGCCATTGGGAATGCCGCTGAGCAGACCTTGCTGGGTCTTGGCGGCCAGGAAACCGTCGAGACCGCAGCCGAACGCCGGCGTGGTGATTTCCTGGGCATAGGTCGCGCTGACCGTGGTGATGTGGCTCGAATAGGCCATGCCGGCCTTGAGGAACGACATCTTGCCGTAGAACTCCATGCCTTCCTGTTGCAGGGCGTGATGGGGGATACCCAGTTCGGGGCACGAACCCAGGCTGGTCACGCCTTGATAGGCCAGGTTATGGATGGTGAACAGGGTCGGCGTGCGCTGCCCGCGCCAGTGCATGTAGGCCGGCGCCAGGCCAGCAGGCCAGTCATGGGCGTGCACCAGGTCCGGGCACCAGTGAATTTGTGCCAGGTTGGCGGCGATATCGGCGGCCGCCAGCCCCAGGCGGGCGAAGCGAATATGGTTGTCCGGCCAGTCGCGGCCGTTGTTGGCGCCGTAAGGCGAACCTTCGCGTTCGTAGAGTTCAGGGCAGATCAACACGTAAATGACCAGGCCATCGGGCATGTCCATGCGCCCGATCTTGCAAGGTGGTAGCGCGGCATGCCCACCCAGCTCACCGATGATATGAATCGGGTTTTCACTGTGCATCACCTGCGGGTAACCGGGGATCAACACCCTTACATCGTGCAGATGGGTCATGGCCCGTGGCAGGGCAGCGGAAACGTCACCCAAGCCGCCGGTTTTCACCAGGTCGGCAATCTCGGAGGTGACGAACAACACTTTTTTCCGGTTGGGATTCTGGCGGGCCGCCGGAGTCAGCGCCCGGGTGCCGGGAACGCTGATGGACTGGGCAGTTGCGGCACTCACGGTGCCCGATTCACCGACATGCTGATGAGCACGTTCTCCCTGTACATCCAAAGCCGTACTTATCATATGAATCTCCCGTGTTGTTGATCTAATTCTTAGCTCTGGCAAACGGTGTTTCATTGGCCCATTCCCGAGGCCGGGCGCAAAAGCGCTGCACATTGCCGGGCAGGCGCTGCCCAATGCGCACAAGCAGAATGGGTGGAGTAGCCATTGCAAGGAATGCACCAGTCGCAACGCACCTACCTTTCAGTCGACCGACCACGAACGGCAAAAGTTTCGATAATTTTTCCGCTTTGTGACCGGTCGGTCTAACCCCGCGAAAATCAGCCTAGACCAGAACTTAGAGCGGTAAAGCTCGAATGGCAAAATTGTTCGACAATCGGTTTTAAGCGGTACGGACGTGCCGGATTGCGGGGCAAACGCACCGACGAAGGGCAGTTTTTTTTGTGAAATTGGCAGAAAAAGAAGCACAACTGTCACATCGGTGTGCGTGGGTGAACAGTTGGGTTGCACCATTGCGGTGCATGATTTTAAGCGTTGTGGTGTTTGAGCGGGCCTAATCGCTGGCAAGCCAGCTCCCACAGGGTTCATTGTTGGACGCAGATTTGCGACCCGCCGAGATCACTGTGGGAGCTGGCTTGCCAGCGATGAACGATGACTCGGTATCAATTCAGCAACCGAATGGACTCGCCCGAGGACCACGCCTGAATGTCTTCAATCATCTGCGAGAAAAACAGATGATAGTTTTGCTGACTGACATAGCCCACATGCGGCGTGGCCAACACATTCTCCAGGGTCCTGAACGGATGATGGGGCGGTAACGGCTCGACCTCGAACACATCCAGCGCCGCACCCGCCAGACGCCGCTTCTGCAGGGCCTTGATCAAAGCGGCTTCATCGACAATCGGCCCGCGTGCGGTATTGACCAATAGGGCAGTGGGCTTCATCCAGCCCAGGGCCTCGGCGTCCACCAGCCCACGCGAGCGGTCGCTGAGGACCAGATGCACCGAAAGCACGTCGGCTTGCTCGAAAAGTTCCTGTTTACTGACATGGGTGACGCCCACTTGCGCCGCTCGCTCCGGGGTGAGGTTTTCACTCCAGGCGATCACGCGCATGCCGAACACCTGACCGAATTGGGCGACACGCTGGCCAATGCTGCCCAAACCGAGGATGGCCAAGGTCTTGCCATGCAGATCGCCACCCAGGCCTTGCTGCCACTGGCCGGCGCGCAAGGCGTTGGCCTCGGCCACCAGATTGCGGGTCGCGGCCATGATCAGCGCCCAGGTCAGCTCCGGGGCGGCGTGTTTGTAGCTGTCGCTGCCACATACCTGAATACCCAAGGCCTTGGCGGCGTTCAGGTCGAGGGCAAAGTTGCGCATGCCCCCGGTCACCAGCAACTTGAGTTTTGGCAGGCGGCGCAACAAGTCTTCATCGAAGCGGGTACGCTCGCGCATCACGCAGATCACTTCGAATTCGCCCAGGCGTGCCGCCAATGTCTCGTTGTCGGCGGGATAGTCGTGGATAAAACTTACCTGACCCATGTCGTCCAGCCGCGACCAGTCGACCACATTCCGGGCCACATCCTGCCAATCATCAATCACTGCAATCTGCACCGCCATCAGCCTTACCTCATTAACGCACGGGGTTGGTTTTGTTCAGCCAGCCAAGCAATGCCTGGTGAAATTGCGCCGGTTCTTCCATCTGCGGCGCGTGGCCCATGCCGGGGAATTCGACCAGGGTCGATTGGGGAATCCGTTTGGCCACTTGTTTGCCCAGCTCGTCGTAGTGGCCGATTTTCGCCTTGACCTCGGGGGCGGCGATGTCGCTGCCGATGGCCGTGGTATCGGACGTCCCGATCAGCAACAGGGTTGGCATCTTCAGGTTCTGGAATTCGTAGTACACCGGCTGGGTGAAGCTTTCTGCAATGTGTAGAAGATAAAAACCCGTTAGAATTCCTATGTTCCGTGGCTTCCAGAGGTGTCCAGTGCCCAAGGCAATTTCCTACATTCGATTCTCTACAGGCAAGCAAGCCAAGGGCAGCAGCCACGAGCGCCAACAAGCGATGCTTGACCGTTGGTTCTTGGACAATCCAGATTTCACCTTGAGCAGCGAAAGTTTCAAGGACTTGGGTATCTCTGGCTCTGATGGTAGCCACCTTAAAGGAGGCTTTGGCAAACTCCTAGAAGCTATCGACAATGGAAACATCCAGGCGGGTGACGTGATACTCGTTGAAGCGATGGACCGTGTAGGACGTCTTGAGCCTATGGACATGTTGCCGATCCTGTCCAAGATCGTGAAGGCTGGCGTAGACATCGTGACCTTAGATGATGGCATCAGGTACGACAGGGAATCAGCAAACAGCAATCACTTGTTCCTTCTTGTGGCGAAGGTGCAACAGGCTCACCAGTATTCCGACACGTTGAGCCGTCGCATGAAGGCCAGCTACGCCAGCCGAAGGAAAGCTGCTGTGGAAGGTATCCCGCCAAAACGCAATACACCTGTTTGGCTCACATCCGATGGCAAGCTGATTAAAGAGATAGAGCCGTTGGTGAGACAAGCATTTGAAGACTACGCCAGCGGGTTGGGGGAACGTCGTATCTTTGAACGCATCTTTGAAGGGAATACAAATCCACTCCTTGCACGTATGGCACCGTCTACTGTGAAACGTTGGATGACAAACAGAACCGCAATAGGCGAATGGAACGGGATAGCAGGTGTGTATCCGCCTGTTGTGACTCCAGAGTTGTTTTACCGTGTACAGAAGCGTATGGAAGAGAAGTTCTCTCCTAGGAGCGCCCCTACAAAACATCGTTACACGGGCCTTGTTGTGTGTGGTGAATGTGGAAAGAACTTCAATACGAAGCATTACAGAGCCACCGGTATCACTTCCATGGAGTGTTCGAGTCGTGCCCGTAGGGGCTCTGTAGGCTGTTCTAACGCACGATCTATACCAGAGCCTGTGATAGCCTTTGTTTATAACGTATCGAGTCCTGCGTACGCTGCCAGAGCCTTGGAGGGGCAAGTCTTATCAGCTTCACAGAAGCGTTCGATTGAGCTTGATGGAAAAATAGGCGAGTTGACGAAGCGTATCAGTAAAATAGTTGGTGCTATCGCTGTAATTGGGGATGAGGACGACAGCAAAGAGTTGACAGACATGTTTAGTAGTCTTCAAGCAGAACGGAGGGTGCTTCGGTTAGAAAAAGATGGCTTGTCAGATGATAGTGTGACGTTCGTGGACAGACTTCATGACTTGACAACCTTCAACTATGACCCAGTGAAAGCCAATGCGATGTTACAGAGTGTCGGGTACAAGATGCTGTGTTATCCCGATGGTTCTGTGGTGACAGAGGAAGGAACATTCAAGTACGAGGGGTGGGGTAGGGCAGCAGACGTACATAAAGTCATTCAGCCCAACGGTGTGTTGGTGACATTGCCGATATACCGTGATGGTAAGGAGCCTCCTGTGCAAGTGGCGCCAGTTGGAATGTTGAAAGCGTTACGTATGAACAAGTCGTGATATGATCATCGTGCACACTGGCACAAGGATGTGTATAGAAGAACACCAACACGGGAGTTGGGAGGTGTGTAGCAATGTTGGTGCATTGTTGAAGGGGGAAGCCCCGCTGTCTTTCTGGGTGGCGTTGCTTCCCTTTGTCTAGTGGAAATAGATAGTTGATACAGTTGCCGCATGCCACATTCATTTACCGTCGATCCTCATTCGTCTGTGTCAGTTATTTCACATCAAATTTATGTGTCACCTGACAGAATAGTGATAGACATGTATGTGGTATGATGATATAATTGGCCAGAGGATGGTAGTAGGTTATTCCTTTTCCTGACTTGTGTCCTTGATTCATTACTTGAGACAGCGTTAGACAATCCGTGTAGTGGACAGAGAGTATGCGTTCTCTGAGATTGTCATAAATTCAAGAGTATGTTGCAACGACATGCTTTTCAAACAAATCTGTCAGTGTGGGATTGATCAGATGGGAAACAGGAATATGGCTCCTTCGGGAGCCATTTCTTTGTCTGCATCATTTTAACGCACGCACAATTGACACAAACCCTTCTGGTACACGCCACCCCTGATAACCCCCCATGAAAGAGGAAACAACGATGTCCATCATCGTATGCCATTGCGGACGCTCGTCCGTAGCCAAGAGAGCTACCCGTATCCATTGCTCTGGTGCATGTCGTGCAGCCTACAGCAGAAAGAAACAAACATTCCAGCCAATCCGAGTGAAGGCCGAATACATGCAACACATTCCCAATCCAATACTTCCCACACCACAAGGAATATACACATGCGTCAAAGAGAGAGAATCTACACTCTAGTTGTCGGAGACTACAGCACAGGCAACGGCCTATCGATTGACAGTCTTCAAATGACATTCGATATTTCAAAGACATCCGATATCAAGAATAGTGGCGGCAACAGTGCATCCATTGAAATCTACAACCTGAATGCAACACAGCGTGCATTGTTGGAAGATAAACAGTATATCGAAGCAACCCTATCTGTCGGCTACCGTGATATTGGAACTCGTGTTCTAGTCACTGGCAACGTCACAGAAGCTGTCACCCGTAAAGAAGGAGATGACTACATCACCCAATTGACATTGGGCGAAGGCTATACGGACTTGAATCACAGAAAGCTCAAGAGTGTAGTGTCTCCCGGTAGTACAGTCGCTGATGTGATTGAAGCTATCCGCAAGGAGATGCCTAGCGTAGCCCGTGGGGCCATTACAGGAACAAACCTGAATAACCCTGTTGTCAGTGGCTGGCGCCTCTCTGGAACGCCTAGAGAAGCCCTCAAGAAGATTTGTGAAGCCAACAAACTTGAATACAGCATCACAGGCAACGTATTGAACACCACAGACGTTAACGGCTCATTCACGAAAGATGTTGTGAATTGCCCCGTGTTGAACGAAGCCACAGGACTTCTAGAAACTCCTTTCCGCAGGTTGCAAGATGCTCAATTGAGCAAGAAGGACAAGCAACGCCGTAGAGGGATTCAATTCAAAGCCTTGCTAAACCCTCTGATTGTTCCCGGTGCAATCGTCAAACTAGAGTCAGAAACAATCACAGGTTTCTTTCGTGTGAATGCCGCTCGCTTTGCTGGTGACTTCCGTGGCAATGATTGGACAGTTGAATGCACAGCATCAGAAATTGATGTTGCAACCGTCACAGTAAAATAAAAGGAAATTTAAATGACTATCAACAATCGATGCCTAGTTGCATCTGCTGCTGTTGGCGAGTTGTTGAGTGTCGTCACCACTACGGAACGCTCACTCTCTCGCTATTTCAACGATGTAGGCTATTTGGGGATGCACTGCGTCTTTGATGACATTGCAAACCAGATGGTGACATCGCTGGAATACAGCCTACAAGAAGTGAAGCGTCTCATTGCAGAGACTCAAGAACGTTTGAAGTATTCCCCTGATGAAATGATGGGGGAAGAATAAATGCCACGCAAGACAAAAATTATCACACTTCGTGATACAACATATTCAATCTATCATATGGACTCTGTGACAGGCAGCACGATACTACAGAATTTGCAAGAAGCTATCTGTGCATACACCGTAGGGTTTGAGAACTCTGTATTGGAGTTTAAATGGAATCAAAGAAAACGCCAGATTATGCTTGCTGGCTGGTTCATGCACTTTGGAAAGCTCATCGACGCTATCACAGCTCCTTTGTATGCGAAGGGTGCACCAAAGCTATCAGTTGATGAATACGCCAGTGCAGAGAATGATTTGATTGAAACAACAATCAACAGCTTCTTGGAAGGTGTGACCGTTGACGGTAAACAAGTGAACATGTGCGAGCACTTCGAAGGCAAGCATGATGTTCTAGCTTCTCTGTTGGTGTATGTGTTCATCCATAACTTCTTGGCTGTCTACACGAAGAAGCGATTCCAAATACCAGAGAATTACGATAGCGGAGTTACGAAGCCTTTGAGCGTAGAGCGTCAAGAAGTGACGTATTCACAATCCGCTCTTGTATACACGGTCTTGCAAGCAAAGGCTGCGTCATATTACGAACTTCAAACATTCTTCAATACAGAGGAAATCTACGACCTATATGAGAATGTTTGCAGAGATAGCTTCGAGCAAAACGAATATCAGAAGCAAGCACAGAAGGAAGCCGAACAGAAACGATAATCACAGGAGACAATATGTCGATCCATAAATCATTCGCCGCCCACATTGATGGGTTGCACAACGCTGGACTAGCAACAGTTATGTACACACTGGCAGGGCGAATCGACATGCCCCGTCTGTGCCGTTCATTCAATATGTTCATCCAACGCAAACACCCCGGCATCACTGGACATCACTTCTTCTGGTTCAAAACAGAAGAGGGTGTGGTCATTAGTTATGCTGGAAACTCCTTTTTGCTTGAAGCTGTAGACCAGTTCATGACCAAAGCTATAAAGCTTGGAATTGTTGGGAGTGCAACACTCGACTACAGCGGACGTAGCAAAAGGGCTTTCATGGCGCTTCTTGATGAACGTCTCACACAGTACACCCCGATTGCTAACATCCGATCCTTTGGAGGCACGCACCACAACGCGGGGAAATGAAACAAGGAATCACCCACATGCCAACACAACACAACAATTATCACGGGATGTATGCGTTTATAGCCGCTCTGTTGTTCTTCGTTGCTATTGCATTTGCTCACTTCAATACGAAGAGTCAAGTGCAAGACGCTACTATTGCAGTTCAAGATTCGACAAAAGTATACGTGCAGCAGCAACAAGACATTCTGCTAGATCGTGTTGAGAAGAGAATCAATGTTTCTATCGACGCTCTACGAGCTGAACAGGCTCGCACAAACGATCTTGTGTCGCAGGTCACTCAATTGATTGGCGAGAGGCTAATTGAACCATCGTCAACGTCTACACGAGCTACTAGCAATGGCAACACATCATCTAGCACATCTAGCGTGGTGAATACGCCTTCTACGACGCTACAGACTCGCTGATAAAACTTTCTAATGCACCAACATAAGGAAACACAAAATGAACTGCCCATGCTGTAGGCAACTAGTGCAAATATCACACCTTATGGGCTATTGCTCCTATGCGTGTCTAGGCCGTCACGATGACTGGAAACAACGCCCTAAAAATCCAAAGTTGGTAGAGCGCCAAACCCGTGTGACGTAGTACGCAACAAACCGAGATACACACATGCTCAAACTCAACATGAACAAACTCAAGGCTGTCAAAAGACGATTGAAATCTTTAGATGGCACAAAACTTCAAGTGGGGTTCTTTGCAGAAGATAGATATGATGATACGGGTATTCCTGTAGCTGAAGTAGCCATGTTCAACGAATTTGGTACATATCGGAGTCCTGCAAGACCCTTCATGAATGACACCTTTGAATCTAGCTACGCAAAGACAGCAATCAAGCATGGCTTGACGGAAGTTTTCAAGGCTGCGATCAAAGGGCAAGCAATGCAGCACAAGCTACGCCAGCTCGGGGAACGTCTTGTAGAAATCATGCAAGCCACTATTGACGCTTATCCGGGTAGCAAAAGTGCTGCAACAATCCTTCGCAAAGGATTCAATGACCCGTTGTATGACACGGGAAAAATGATTGAGTCTGTGAAGTTCCAAATAGCCTGATCGTGCAAAGCCGGACGCGGTAGAACACATCATGGGCGAATCACTGACGAGTGATTTTCTCAAGGGCGCACAGCTACACAATCGCTTCACTCTGAAACATCCCCGCAACACAACGTCTTCCAGTGCATACGCCATTACAGAATAGCTGTGAGGCTCTACAAGCCGCTGTGAGGCGATCTACACCATAAAGTCTCCCTTTGTATCACCAAAACACTCCATGTGGCTAATACGGCCCCACAGGAGCCCGCGTGTCACGTTGTGGAGGCTTTCCCATATTCCCATTACAGGACACATAAGAATGACATATGCAATTCGTAGAGAGAACGGAGACGTTCTATGGTTTGACGCCATCACGGAAATTACAGAAGAGTACACCGCTACAGTCTCCAAACACCCGCTATCGCGTGGAAGCTATGTGAGCGACCACACCACAGTGGACAACAAGAAATTCAGTATCAGAGCTGTACTGTCTGACGCTGACTTCAACCTCAATCGTCCAGATGACGAAGGATGGCGAAGCGTTACAGAGAAGCAGTTCACAAACGATACACAGACAACAAAGCCTGTGGTTGTCACAACTGGTGGTGCCAAGTGGCGTAGCTTCTTGCCAGAAGTTGTATCGCAGTTCACAGCCAACGCAATCCCAACAGTTACTGTAACTCCCCAAACCAAAGTGAAAACAGCCCACGCTGTTCGGTTGGACTTGATCTATCTCCTAGAGAGCCGTGAATCATTTACTCTCGTTGAATACAACACCAATCTGGTGTCCCGTACATGGGATAGTGTTGTGATGACAAATCTTTTTTTCACAGAAGATGCAGATACAGGGGAGGGCTTGTTTCCAAACATGCAGATGGAACAAGTGGTTTACACAGATCAGCTAGCTATCTCTATCGCAGTGCGAAACAACAAAGGACGCCAGAACGGAGTCACCACGAAGAAGGGCACAAAGCCCGGCGATAATGCAGGAAAAGAGAAGACATCTAATGCAACAAAGAGCGCAGCAGATGTTAACCCATACGCCTATCAATCGCGATGATGCACACATGTGTGATTGGTGATGTGAAAGAGGGAGAGCCTACATGGTTGCTCCCTTTTTATTCGCCTGTAGAAAACAGCAAAGTATTTCACATATTTATCTGCTTGCCTATTGACAGCTAGAGATTGTGTAGTACCATATTTATGTAGGAACTGAAACAGTTTTCTACACGCTTTCACCCTCTGAAAGCAGTCGCCATCCCCGGTGACATAAGCAACACAAATCAAACATCCCATACGACACCACACCAGCCAATCAGGAGATTCATTCATGTCGCCTAACAAAACGTGTGTCTGCAAAGTTTGTGGTTCTGTTCGTTCCTTTAAGAAAGTGACGGCCACATGTTCCCGCGTTTGCAAAGACATCTATCTGGCTCGCCTACAGGCAGAAGCCGAAGCAACAACATCTGCAACATCCCCAATCCAATCCGCTATCCATTCAGGAGCCAAAAGCCATGACACAGACCGTACAAAAGACTAAAACCGCTGCTACCCAAATCCGTTGCTCCCTGAAAGCCGAAGGTTGCAAAGGCAGATTCCGCCAAACACGCAAAACAGACAAATACTGCTCATCCTGCAAACTGAAAGCTCACAATGTACGCCGCCGCGCCACCACAGAAACAACAATCCCTCGCTCAAACCACTTCTGCCAAACTCTGATCGATGAAGCTATCCGTGCTGGCTCCCTTGAAGTGTTCACCCATCTGAAAGGCAACGCCAAAGCCCTTGAAGACACATACAAGGTCGTCACGGCTCGTATGAGAGCCAATATCGTCGCTGGCGTGAACAGCTACCATGTTTGCCATGTCGCCCCTGTAGCACACCCAACACGCCTTGGGACATTCGACGCTACAAATATCTTTGTTGGATCGTCTGAGAAGAACAAGGCCGCAGCGCTGACAGCGACAGGAAGCGGGACATTCATTGCAAAAGCTTCCTTGAACCCATTGAACGATGTTGCCGGTGATGCTGGACGTTCAATCACGCTCGACAGAATCATTGCCTATATTGGAGAAGCAACATTCAAAACTTTCGTGAAGAAAGTGAAGTTGAAAGACTCCGTGCGTGTCACCACTCTAGCCAAGCTAGAAGCTCTTGTTGAAGTCGATAATCCAGAACACAACAAGTATGTTGTTCTGCTGCTCAACAAGCGTGCAACAACTCAAGACCTTTCAAATGCGCTCATTGAGCTTTCTGGCAGGATTCCTTTCAAGCCTTCCTTCTCTCGTGTATCAGAAGCAAATATGCTTGTTGCTGAGTTTGTGCGTCATGCTGAATTCCGTGAAGAGCTTCAATTCCTGCTCCCACATATCGCTGTAGCCGTCTACAAGCACGATAGTAGCCGCCTCGCTGTAACTCTGGGTGATGATGATGTTCAATGCCTCTTCGACCTCCTGCAAGGTCTGGACGCTGGTGTAATGGAAGCCGCCGTAGGTGAGTTGATCTACACCCTGCATGGTCAAGAACGTCAAGTTGCACACAAAGCTGCTACAAATCCTGTGGTTGAATACCACGCTCCAGTCTTTACAAATGACGAAGACTTCGATGCTTGGCTGATGGGAACATATGTTGATGCTCCTGTTTATCCTTCGTGCAGAGCATTGAAAAAGGACCCAAGCGATCTTTCATACCTCAACCCACCGTTCTAATCGCTACGCACATTCCCGTTTCAAATCCCACATGCGAAACAATTCCAACTCGTCCTGTGTGCATTCTCGTGCATGGGACATTCTCAATGCACCACCAACTATCAGGAGATAGATAAATGACATTCACACTTCAAGGCAACAAACATAGAACAATCTACTTTGACCCACAGCCCGTTCCTTTCCGCTGGTCAACCAACAAAAAGAATATCGTCAAGCTGCTATTGGCGGACGATGTACCAGAGACAGGGTACAGCGCCTCTCACATTGCGTCTGAGCTTGATCTAGACCTACCGAACACACTACGTGCCCTTGACTCTCTCACAGGCGCTGGTGTGCTTGTGGAGCAGCTACAGGAGCTATTGGTGCAACGCGATCCAGATGCAGAGCCATACGTGCAGAAGCGCCCACACTACAGCCTAACCTGATCGTCTCGCAGAGACTCCACACAGCCCGCCTTGAGCGGGCTTCTTTCGTTCCCTTGGAAGGCACATTACACCAGTCCACCCCAATGGCTACGGGGATATATCGTGCACGGTATACAGGTTTGTATATCGAATCCGGTATTAGGGTCGCATTATATAAAGGGACTCCCCAGCGGGGAATCCAGCTCCAAGCAAAGGCACTCCAAGAAAACCATCACACCTTCGCCCTGGGCCACCACTATTCGGGTTTCTGCTCACCCTGTACGACCTTTTCAGTCTGTTTTAGTACGAACGCTGAACCAGCCCCGGAAAGATGATTAACGAGCTGCGCTAGCACTGGGGTAGGCGGGGTGTATCCAGCGTTTTTGCCATGAGCGGTGCTGCTAGAGTTCCTGAGAGTGCCGATTCCGTGGAAGATCGTGCTGATACCTTTCAAGGATTGTAAAGACCCTTCATCTAGACAGCCCGCCCCACGAAGCTTCTTCACAACGCGGGAAGTGAGCCCCTGCACCGCATCGCCTTCATACCCGGTGTCCCCGAGCTGCTTGAGACAGGTTTTCATGACTGTTTCCGCATGTGAGCAACTGCGAGCGATTGAATCCTCTGGATCGACCTCTACAGCCTTCTGCGCCTTCTGCCAAGACTCAAGCAAAGTAGGGTGCTGCTCAAAATGTTGTTCAAGGTCCGCGTCAATCGCCGCTTTTTCCGCAGCCACGTATTCGGTTAGCCGCTCGTTCGTGTTGGTGATGGTGTCGTGTTCTGCTTCTAGCTGGCTTGAAATATTGTCTATGAGCGATTCCAGAACCACCGGTCTACTCAACAAAACCTGCCATTCGGGACTAATTTCTTTAAGGGAATATTCGTTCCAATCTGGCTCCGGCCATCCGTCCTCGTATTTTTCGGTTCTCACTATCAGTTTCGATCCGTCGAACGCTAACCAACCAGTCGTAGTGCCAGCTCTGTCACTTTCTTCATAGAACCAGCTTTCCAACATCACGCTGTTGCTCGTGCCGTAGCAGCCCAGCTCTCCCATTGAGTCCACTAGTTTCTTCTCAAGGGCTTCGAGCTTTTCGAGTAGCAACCGACGTTCATTTTTTAGTTTCGTGGTTAGGGACGCCAGTCGTGATAACCCATCGTTGTTCGCCATGATTTCTCTCGTCCGTTAATCAAAGCCGACTTTTTACAGCAGCTCACCGAAAATCTCGACAGAGCAGATGACCGAGAACGCCTAACTAGGTGTAGAAGTTGTATGTTGTCATAGTATCCATGCGTGGCTACAGCCCACGTCGTTCAAGGCTTACAGAGGAATTGCACCCTCAAAAAGTGTGACACCCACACCGTTGTTCAAGGTTGCAGATGGTTGTCCCTTTAGCCAAAGGCAAGAGGGTATACGCTTCCTTCTGCCGAAGGCGACATAGAACAATCTGTAGAGTGTATGACCATATATTTTTATTTATTGAATACCCTCTGTAACTGGTAGCTTCACAGGCGGAACGCCTAGCAGCTCACAAGCGTTTGTAGGGCACACGTTCATAGACTCCCAACGTGAGTGCGGATGCACAAGCAGAACGCCTTGCAGGCGCTCTCAAGAGGGTTCACAAACATCATGGTTTGCAGGGGTTGTAGAGCGTGAGTAGTTTTATAGGTCGTTCGCACATATGAATAAAGCTTCAATGGTCCGACCATAAAACATACATGAAAATCAACACGTACGACTGTATGTCGTTCTATGTGCAATCAGCGTCATGGTGTATGAAATTGATGTCGAAAAAGTTGACAAAAACGACATATAGTTGTTGACGTATTACATGTTATGGTTTATAATGATAGTAGAAGGTAGAGGAGCTTTTCATATGTTCTTTTCCTCCCTGCGATTGTCAAATTAGCTGTTCGGGTGATACCCCATTTCCCTGATCCCAACTCTTTCCGTGAAGATGCTCACACACGGACAACTTCTCGAACATGCATTCTTGCAGTGAACCTTTTATTAGTCTGAATGGATTGCAAGATGCACGTGGGTGGAGAATACATTCTCTGTCCGACAATGGTGAACTAGTCCGCGTCATTGTCACATATTCAAATGAAGGCATAGTGAATCAGAGCATTCATTATGTTGACTCAAGGGTTTCAGGATACCCTCCATACCAGTCCCCGGCGCTGTGAGTCGATCAGCCGGGACCTATTCGAAACAAACATCTGAAAGAACATCGTTGAGAGACTTCAATGTCTCCCCAAGCTTCCGCCTATATGGGCGGTTTCTTTGTACTCGGATTTTGTTCCGCAACACCTCAACCCCCAAACACCCCCCAACACTTCAAACATACCCTGATACCAGAAGGAGCCTTTATCGTGGCCGCTGTCATGCGTCAATGCAAACATTGTGGAACTTGGTTCCCATCTAAAACATCACGAGCAATCTACTGTCCCGCTCCTGCTTCGTGCAGAACGTTGGCAGCTCGTGCAAAGAAACGAAAACTTGTTGATCTATCCATCAACGAAGCAAATGTAGAACACACGCTGTAAACCCTCCCGTAATTCCCACAAAGAGAGAACACAAATGATTTACACACTTATCGCACTCACAGCAGTTGGTTGCCTGTCCGCTGGATTTATCTTCGGTTACATCTTCGGAGGGCGCACAGAATGAATGAACCACTTACAGACACTGAATGGTGCAAAGCCTTTCTAGCCACACTAGACGAAGATGGAAATGAAACACATCAGACAATGATCTTCGTTGCAAATAACCGTTATCCAGATGACAACGAAGACGACAACATTGACCAATACTTTTCTGTCCGCCCATATGAAGGAGTGATTTAAATGTCTATTCGATACACACCATCCAGTGCACGAGAAATCAGCGACTACACGAAAGGTTCGAAGCCTTTACCGAAGCTGTCGCAAGAAGATCAAACCTGCTTTGACTTTTTCAACGCGGAGCAAGCTGTGAAGTTGAAAGCAAAACTTCTGGCCCTGTACCACAACACGGAGCCAGACGACAAACAAACAAAACCATACGCCGACTTGGCAATCTAAACCAATAACATCCCACACAACATAGAAGGAAAACATAACATGACTACAGACACACGTTTCAACCAAACCACCCTAGACGACATTATCGCCAACAGCATCACTCGTTACAACGGATCATCTGTAGATGTCTACGCTCTTCCGTCTATACGCGCTACAGCCGCTGCTGTTGAGTTGTTCGTTCTTGGACTGGAACCAACTTTTGCTCGCCGTGATGAACTGTTTGCAGAAGGCTACACACATAGTCCAATCGCTGTATCTCAAGTTGGGACAGGTTTCCGTTTCTACATGCTTAAACCAGTTGCAGAGCGTGAAGCAGATATCGCAGCCTTGAAGGTGCAAGCCGAAGTTGACTACCGCAAACAAGTAGAAGCCAACGCCCATAAAGCAGCAGAGAAAGAAGCAGCCGAAGAACAGGTAGCAATTGAAGCAGAAGTACAAGCCGCTCTTGCAGCAGAGCAAGCAGAACGTGTTGCAGCTATCCGTGCACGTATCTTGGGTGAGAAGCAAACAGCAACCAAACAGCGTGCAGCCAAATGATTATCAATGGACTGCGAAACGAATGTGTTGAAAACCGCTATCACATTGGTAGCTGGCGTTGGACATTGATGGAGAGCCTAAAGGCTCTTCATGTGATTGATGATCCTCGTGAAGAGATTTTCAAATTGAAGTTCTTGAAGGATATGGAAGACGCTACATGTGACAACGATATTGTTGTCGCTGTGAAGCGATATTGCTACGACATTGAGAACTTCCGTAGCCCATTCTGCATTGAAGATATTGCAGCATGAGCTATTACGAAGACGATACACCAGACAGCCGACATACACGCCGTACAGAACGACGCAAACAACGACATACAGACAAGCAGCGAGACGAAGAGAAGGACTCCCGCCGTGAATCAAAATACAAATGAATAAAGGAAACACATAAATGGCAAATGCACCAACAGCCGACACCCTTATCACACGTGCAGCAAGACGCTCACGTAAAGCTCTACCATCGCTTGAACTATATCTGTCAGCAGCTATTCAAGCTAACTTCCCTGATGAACACATTGAAGTGGTGACACAGCTCATTGAGGAAATGAAAGCTCTAGTTCCATTGGAAGGCGTGAAATTCGAAACACCAAAACGAGTTCCCGGTCCTGTTCCTGCTCATCGTGCGAAGACATCAGACTACACACGTGCAATCTTCCTCGCGACAGTTCCCAAGAAGCCACGCAAAAAGCGTTCAATCATTCCAAAGGTGATTGCCAAGATCACAATGGAAGACTTCACACAGAAGCGCCAGCTTGAAGCATCCGAAGCCGTCACAATTACAGATGAAGGTTCGTTGATTACATTCGATCTAGTTGGATTGTCAGCTTAAAACAATAGGGGAGTGCAATGCTCCCTTCGAAGCAATTTCCCAAACACAAATAAATCCCCGTCTATCTAGATAATCCATCACAGGAGATACACCCATGTGCAATGACTACCAACTAGCAACAATCACTCGCCTCATTGATGGCGTTCCAAGCGGCCAACACCACATCATCATGGATTTGGTTCTACGCAACCAAGTAGATGCAGCAGAGAATGTTTCTGTTGAACTGGCTAAAGCAGCAACCCTGCAAGAAGACACAATGCAAGCTTTCCTGATTGCTCAAGAAGAAACAAAAGATGCTGTTGAGCATCAAGCTCAAGCATCCCGAAACTTCGTTGTTGCCCGTGCAGAAGCATCGGCACTGACAGAACAACTTGAAGCTTCGAAGTATGAATATCACTGCCTGTCTGAAATGAATGCAGCTTTTCAAACTCGTGTTATGCAGATGGAAACAGAGATTGCATCACTGCACTACCTCCTTTCTGCTGCCAGTGATGCTCTAGATTCCGCTGAGATTGCTACTGCTCTCGCTATTGAGCTTGTAGATAGTGTTCCAACATCCAACTAATCAAAAAGAAAAGAGATAAAGACAATGACAATCGGATTTAATGAAATTGCACGCCGTCGTGCAGTTATCCAGAAAAGCGACATTACAGCGACTGACGATGGAATCAACAAGATCGTCCTAGCATCCATCGGCATGACAGCTAGTGAGTTTGACGCTGTGGTGTTTCAGGCGAAAGTAGATGACGTTATTCAGAAAGCCTATGAACAACTTGAACAGACAGCTTCTGTAGAAAAAATAGTGCCAGAAACAAAGTCAACATTTGACATCACTGTAAACATTCTCAAAGCCAAATACGTTAAAGGGACGAAGTGATGACAGAACAATGTGAACAACTCCAACTAGATGAACATGGCAAGGTCAAGATGACACGTGCACAGCTTCAATTCTTCCACGCATTCGCTGAACAGGCTGTACGTTCTAGTTTGGCTGGGATGAATGATCCAGAGTTTGTAGAGGAATTGATTGCACAAGCAGACTTCAAAGACTACGGCAAGCGTCTTGGCGAGTCCATTTTATCCACTGTCAGCTACTCCGATGTGAAGGCTGTAGACAAGTTCATGAACAGTGAACAGTTTGTAAATGTGATGGATGCTCTTGCAGTAGCTGTAGATTCAATTCCAGTCACACAAAATGACGTAGCCAATGCACTGTTTGCAACTGCTGTCGTAGCTGCTTCCATGACGCCAGAGCCAGAAGCCCCAGTAGAACCGGAATCAGGAAAAGAAGTGGAAGAAGAAGCTCCAGTAGTTGGACGCCTGCACGCTCTCCTGCACACAGAAAAAGAATAACGAGAACTCCCATACGAGGATAAACAAACATGATTGAAGAGAGCGTAGTACAGCTCACGGGCGATATTGATATTCGTGTTGATACTCGCCCCATTGACAGACTAGAACACAAACTACGTGCGTTGATGCGTCTCAGTGATGCATTTGGACGCAAATTGAGCAAGAACCTATCTCCTGATGGGCGTGCTTTGAATAAACTTGCACAACAGAAGAAAGCAGAGTTTGCAACACAGATGCAGGCATCTAAATTCACTCTTGCAACACAACAGCAACAAGCCAAGTTGAACACGCTGCAAACAAAGCAAGCACTCGAACAAGCCAAGTTGAAGAAAGCAGAGCAAGCATCTGCAATCGCTGCTGCAACAGCCAAACGCAAAGCAGACGCTGACAACATCAGAGCCCAAGGAGCTTTGCTACAGAACAAGATGAAGAGTCTTCGACTGTCAGACCTTGAGGAACGAATCAAAGCCCGTCAACTACGTGCAGAACGTCTTCTACGTGCAAAAACACCTCAAGCCCGTACAGGATTCCGTAACCCTTTCCATGGTGGCGGTGGGACAGGGCGTGGTGGGTATTCCCGCCTCTCTGGTGGCCTCTCTGGTCACGCTGGACGCATGGCATATAACAGCGGTGGCTTCGGTGGTAGACGCTCGTACAGCACCTCAAGCCGTCCTAGCAGCGCTGGTGGTGGTGCCAGCCTTGGTATTGGAGCTGGTGCAAGTTTCGGTGGTCTAGCTACGGCTGCAACAGGGGCTGCTGTCGCTATCGCTGCAATGACTGCTGCTGCATACAAGTTTGTTTCAGAAGCAGAGAAGGCAGATAACGCGAAACAGCTCCGCAACGCACAATTCAAAGCGGCCTCTGGCAGTGAAGAGGGTGCGAAGCGCATGGAGGCTCGTTATCAGGAGCTTTCAAATTTCCTGGGGCTGGATGCAAACGAAGGTGGCCGTGATTATGGGAAGTTGACAGGCGCTCTTGCAAAGCGAATGGGTGTTGATCAGTCCGAGAAGACAGCCGAAGGCATTATGTCGTATGGCAAAGCTCAAGGTATGACCGGCGAAGAGATGAAGAATTTGAACCGTGGTCTGTTGCAGGCTCTCGGTAAGAACCAATTGTATGCAGAAGAATGGACAGGACAGATTGCAGAACACCTTGGGGCAAATGCCAACCAGTTCGGTGCAGAAGCATATCAGAAGGCAATCGGTGGGAAACTGACAGGTCAAGCCGCTGCTGATCAATTCATGAAAGATCGTAAAGATGGAAAGATCAAAGGTGACGTTCTAGTTTCGTTCATGAAGCAACTCGGAATCATTCTAGGGCAACACGCTAACGATGGTGGTGCATTGGATGTTGCAAGACAGTCCCAAGAATCCCGCAAGAATCGAATCAGTAACCAAATGTCAGAAAACCTGACGCACGCATATGGCGCAAGTGGTTTGAAAGAAGCTACAGGGCCGCTGTATGAGTCTATTGGTCAACTGCTCAAATCTCTGGGGCCGCAGTTCGATAGTTTCGCCAAAGGTTCTACAGAATTTGTAAATGGTCTAACGTCCGCTACGAAGTCTCTTATCAAATTCATTGATGTGATGAACGGCACAAACGATGCGGCCAAGCAAGAAAAAGAAGGCTATGTCAGCAAAGATTCTCAAGAGCGTTATTCAAAAGCATCTGAACAGTTTGATAAAGACTTTGGGAAGCTTGGCGATATTCTCGGAAAGATTTGGAGTGATATTTCTGGCACCAAAGAAGGTGAAGGTGCATTTGATGGGTTGGCTAACTTCTGGTCTAGCACACTGACAGAACTTGCTTTCATCGCTCGTGGATTGAATCAGATTGTTGATGCTCTCTTGTGGGTTGCCAAGCAATTTGGATACGAAGTTTCATATCCTCAAACACCTTTGAAGACTGAACCGGGTGCAGGAGTTCGTCCGATCCAGCCGGGAGAGAAGAGGCCAACTACCTCAGTTCAACACTTTATGCAGGTGCCACAGAAGTCGCAAGAACCAAACTCCACAGTTCCTGCACAGCCTCTTGTAGTTCCAATGACTCCAAGTCTCATTCCTCCTTCAACAAAGGCACAGATGGGATTCATGAAGTATTCGCCTGCTATCAACCCTCCTGCAATTCAGCCAGCAGCAGTGACCAACACAACTACTGTGACAAACACTGTGACTGTGCAATCTCCAAACATCACGATTGAAGGTAGCACGCACTCTCCTGAAGAGATTGCAAAGGCCATGAGTCTTGAGTTTGCACAAATCACACAGAAGCAACTTGAAGACACATTCAGTAGTGCAGCAGCTCAACAAACAAACAGGTACGGACAATGACAATTCCCCACATTGATAGAGTAATGAGTGTCAGTGTGTGGGGTTGGCTTCTTGCAGCATGTTTTGTGGTGATGATGTTCTGTGTCTATATGGCATTTGATGCACACATAACTCTCAACAAATACCAGAGTGAAAGAGAACAGGACATGTCTCGCTATCGTGCAGAGTTGGTGCAAGCACTGGATAGACAGAGCGAGGCATTGAAGGCGCGAATTGATAGCAGCAGTACACAGCTCAAGCAATATGTGGACATTCAAGTTCCTTTGCAAATGAAGAACTATGTCCCTCCCATCACCAACATTCGCAACAGTGCCAATGCGCATGGAGAAGTGAGACAACAATGAATTATGAAATTCGAGAAGCGTACAGAGAAGATGTTGTATCTGCTGACATTCTTCATGTTCTCAACTACCACGCTAAACACATCACAGGCGTTCAACGCATAGACCTTGCAAGCGCTCTAGCGGCTCTTGTGGGGAGCCTTGGTGGTGACACTACGCAACGTATAGGCTCACTCTCTATCGAAGCTCCTGTAGCTCCTCAAAGAGCAAGAGATAGCTGGGTGAAGAGAGTAGCCACACCAGACATTCCGCACAACCCATTCACAGTTCCAAACGATGCTCCAAAACACATCAGCTTGATAGCCAACTGACATAAATCAGATTGACATTTCTCAAGAGGGAACGCCAATAACATAGAAGGAAAATAGATATGCCTGACATTCTTGGAATGATCAACAATCAAATCAGAGCAGAGAACCACGCCGCAGAACAATGCTTCTTGGCTCGTGTCACTGGTGTGGATATGAACAATCTCACAGTTAATGTGCAGATGCTCACACTACGCTATGACGCCGACGGAGACACAGAAGACGATGTACCTGTGTTGGGCGTTCCTCTCGTTATGCCATCAAGCTCAACATCCGCTATCACATTTCCTGTGCAAGTTGGTGATGTTGTTGTCTGCGTAGTGAGTAGTTCATCAATCGACAATTTCAAAATCTCCAATGGTCAGCAGATGTTGCCAACAGAAGTGAATGACTATCGTCGATTCAACGCACAAGACGCTATTGCATTTCCGTACAGCAAACGAGCAAACAACACGCAATACACTTTCCCTCATGATCCAAATGATGTGTCCATCACGCACAACATCGGAACAGGGAACGAATGCACGGTTGTCTTGAAGGCAGACGGCAACGTCGAAGTGGCTAGTCCGTTCACTGTCAAAGTGAAAGCCAAAGATATTGAGCTGGAAGCGGACAACAGTCTTTCTTTGAAAGCACAGACAATGACAATCAATGTCCCGAACACAACATGGACAGGAAACTACGCGATGACCGGAGAAGCCACATTCAACGGGATTCCTTTCAGTACACACAAACACACTGGCGTCACGCCGGGAAGTGGAACCACAGCAACGCCTGTTGCATAAACAATCAAGGAACAAATCAATGAACTATCCAGCTACAACAACACAGAAGACAACATTCCCTCACTTCGCCTTTGAGCCAATGCCGTTCAATGCAACAGCCGTCTACCTCTCCAATCGGTTTGGGCCGGATGTCTTGGCAAATAGTCCAATGGTGCAGCACGTACAGATGTGCGTATCCCATGGCTATACAGAAGGGATGACAGACAGGGAAGTCCTGTCGATTTGGGGATACAGCCCGTTGCCGAACTGATAGAGCCCGCCAGAGTGCGGGCTTTGTCGTATCTAGGCATTGCTCATTGGTTCTGTTGCAGCAACGCTGCTGTGGTAAACCTCTACGAGTTGTATACCCATTTTGCCTTCGGCTAAAGGATTGTCTTTCTTCTGGATGCTTTCATCTGTGCAATGTGTACCATCGTACATAGTTATACTATTACACTTTTAGTTTATTGATTTGTGTATCTCTGGTGGGTGATGGTATTTGCAATGCTGTGGGAACTTGACATGCCTCAACAGTTACAGGGGTTGTGTCAAATGATGGGGCAGAAGGAAGTGCTTTGTCTGTTAGGCAAATTGAAATTGCTCCTGCCAACACATATTTTCATTTTCTTGCACGGAATGTGTGAAAGTCAATGTGTATTGCACATGTCAAGATATATCAGCAATCTTTACACAGGAAATGGTTCTCATTTGGAATTCATGTGATATGCGAAGGGCTTCTGTTGATGTGCAGGAAGGTCGGTCGAACAGGGTGCTGTAGGTGTAATAGTTGTATGTCGTCATAGTCCATAAATCGGCCTACAGGCCACGTAATACAAGGCTTTCAGTCTCACCGGCGTGTGACACTTTGAGGGTGCAAATAGCCCTTTAGCCGGAGGCAAGAGGGTATCCATCATGGCTACGCCGAAGGGGTACATTCCTTGGGAGCCCCAAGGGAGTCAGCTCTCTATAGAGGTTTTCAATAAATAAAATATATGGGGATGACTTCTATAGGAGCTATCTACTGGCGAGCGGAGCGATAGTACGCACACCTGCATAGGAACTCTTTCTACGAACTGCCCAAAACGCATAATAGATTTGACAACCCCTCTAGAGTCTGAAACGCATTTTATGGAATGTGACATTTGTCATTCCGTATGAGAGGTGTCATAGCGTTTGATATGTAATGTGTGTCTGTGTAGAATGTGAATCACAGAGGCTGCATGTCATTTGATTGGGAGTGGTGAAATGGACGTTGTTGCATACATCCGTGTGAGTACAGGCAAACAGGAAGCAAGCGGACTCGGCCTAGAAGCTCAAATGAGCTACATCACCACAGCAGCCAAGCAGCAGGGTTGGAATGTCGTCTCTGTATTCTCCGAAGCTCTATCAGGCTCTGTAGCTCCCCTAGACAGACCAGCATTCACCCAAGCCCTTGCAAGCGGGTTGACCATCGTTGTAGCCAAGCTAGACCGTCTCTCTCGTGATGTGGAACACATTGCAGGCTTGATGAAGCGTGTACAGTTCAAAGTGGCCACCATGCCACAGGCCGATAACTTCCAATTGCATTTGTTCGCAGCTCTGGCAGAGCAGGAGAGGGTGTTCATTCGGTCACGCATCAAAGACGCCTTGCAGGCTCTACAGGAGCGTGCAGACAGTGGCTGTGTTGAGAGTCAACAGAAGATCGAACGTCGCACAGCGGGGCTTGTAGCAGCTCGTGCAAACAAAGATGTATCAGCAGCATCTAATGCAATCACAGCAAAGGTTGATGCACACCGGGAAGCCATCCTTCCTCATGTACAAGCGTGTCTATACACAGGCTGCAAGACGCTACAGAGCCTCGCTGATTGCCTCAACAGCAAAGGACAGAAGACTTCTCGTGGTGGCGAGTGGAACCCTACAACAGTACGTCGGTTGATGCTGGCTCTTCACCTTTCTTTCTCCTGATGGTGCTTGAGGGGAGAGAATGTATGGGGTGCCACACCTTATTATGGAATTAAGACAGATTCTCAAGTGGCCCTATGCGTCTTGTTAAACACCTCTCGCGATTTTCTGGAGAAATCTCCAGTTGTCGTTAGGTGCTAGCCATTATTTTCGGGCTGTAATTCTCAAACTCCGCTAAATGTGCCGACTCCAAAAAATCGGCGGGTGAAAATCTCACAGAATTCTCTAGTTGTCGGTAAGCCTGGCTTTAGGTTGGGCACTCTGCCACTCCCGCTCTGGTACAATTTGCCCCTTACACGGGAGGGCATTCATGGATATGAAGGGCAGGTGGGGAAAGGTGATTGGCTGGCCGCTTGCTGTGGCCGCGCTGGTGGGGCAATCGTTTATAGGCTACGTCACAGAGAATGGACAGTTGCCGCCTTGGATGCCCGAAAAGTTAGGTGGGCTCGCTAGCTGGCTCTCCACTGATGTATCCATTCCAGTGTGGTCGCTCGTCCTGATTCTGGTTTGCGTTGGTGCAGTAGGCACACTCTTTTTCAAATTCCAGTCACGCGCTCCGTCAGGTGTGGATGGCCGCCTTGCCGAAACTACGTCACTGTTAGAGGCCAGCTATCAACGTAATTATGGACTCGAAGAATCCAATTCCCTGCTCCAGCAGCAACTGCATGAACTCCGTGAAGCGTCGAAGAAAGAAAAGCTACAAGTTCCAACTCTTTCATTCAAGGTGCTAACGTCTATTGCCATCTTTACTGATGCGGGTATTCAACCGCTACTGTCGCATATTGAAACCTCCGTAGGAGGCAGCAAAGTAGAAGTTCATGGGGCCATTGATATACTGAGTCAACACAAGCTAGTGCAAGAGTATGGAACGAGTCATGGCATGATGTATGATTTCACTCCGAAGGGCCGGGCGTTCTATCTTGAGCAGAAATCTCAAGAGGAAGGGTAGTCCTTCATTTACACACTAACCTTGTGATGGCACGATGCTAGTCTCTACATGGAATACCACAACAGGAGTAATGGGAATGAAGGACATCGTGATTACGGTAGTGGATTTCTTTTCGTGGGTAGGGATCATCATTGCAACGGTGACAGGGTATTACCTCATGAGAGGCAATCTTGAATACCTTGGTGCCCTTATCGGCTTCGCTCTTGGCTGTCTTGGCTCTGGTTTGTGGTTTGTTCTGTCCGCGATCCACCGCAATCTCCAGACCATCCGCGATATTGCCGTCAAACAAGCCAAGGGATGACTTATATGCAGCACCCGTGGAAGCATTCCGTTATAGATGTTTATGCCAATAACAATGGCAACGTGGTGCAAGACTTCCTGTCATTGGTTGTGGAACCTTCTTTTCAAGCCCTAGAGCGTAAACGAGAGGAATTGACCCTTCATCCAGACCCATGCGTCGTAGCGTTTGCAATGATGGATCATCTTGGCCTAGAGCAAAAAACAGCTATGGCCTTCTGTCTCGGTATCCAGTCTCTGTGGGAACAGCAGATTCGCTCATATATGGTTGGCTGCATGCGTGAATTCTTCAAACCACACATGCCAGAAGATCAGGTTGCAGAGAAAATAGAGTTAGCTGAACGAGTGCCTTGGGGTTCTCGTTTCAGTGCTTTGTTCCTTGAGGCGCGAGGGCTTGAGCTGAAAAGCTTTCCCTCGTACACCCAGCTCGAACTGCTCATGACCTTGGGTAACGTCTGCCGTCATGGTGAAGGTGATGCAGCTAGAAAGCTCCGCAAGAGTCATCCAGAGTTGTGGCCTACGTCCTTGCCGCTCCTTGAAGAGCATTTTGGAAATCGCCCTGTATCCGATCTGAGGCTTTCATTTGAACTACTCCGCTCGCTGGTGCATGCAGTTGTATTGTTCTGGCGAGAGCTGGAGCGACATGGGTTGAAGAGTTTCATGCATGATCAATCGGATGATGAGATTGAAGCGCGGCTGTCAAATCATATTCGTGTGTAATCGTTGACGTGTCATATCACATTGCATATGCTATGGCTCATTCTATATGAGTCGTTCAGGAGAGCACAAAATGTCGTATGAGCAACCCGCAGACGTAGTAGTTGACAAGGCGAAAGGCCAGTCTTGGAACAACCAGCATGGTTATGTGCAAACAGAAGCTTCCAAGTGTAACCGGGAAGCTCTGAAAGCTGCCTTTGAAGCATCTGGTGTCAAAGAGCTTCGTACATGGGTGAAGCAGCAGTCTCTTGCAGGCGTTGCTGTCCCTTCCTACCCAACGTGCATGGCTTGGATAAAGGGCAAGGGGGAGAGCACTGGTTCTACAGCGTCTCAGCCGTCAAATGCCAACTCTCGTACAGCCCTCAGTCTGGAACAGGAGTTCAACCGGAAATTCGAAGCTGAAAGACAAGCGGCCTATATCCAGTTTTTGAAAGAGGAAGCAGCTTCTCTACGTGCAAAACTGGCTGCTGTAGAACACGAGATTACCAAGCTGACGAGCGATCCTGTAGTAGAGGGTTGATGATGTTTTCCTACGTGTTCGCGATGTGTGTTGCATCCACTGGGGAGTGTCTCCAGTTGGCTAAACAAGGGAACGACTATCCAACGATGGAAGCGTGTACAGCCGCCCTAATGGTCGATGCTCGTACAATTCGTTTGAAAGATGACATAGTGCCTGTGCTGGGGCCGTGCATGTCTTCTGATGCTGCAAAGGTGATCTCTGATCGGAATGCTCACACCTACAAAGCAAAGTAGTCAGATTGAGCTTGAGAGTCAGGCCACCTTGCGTGGCCTTTTTCATGTCTTGTTGTAGTCACCATACTGGTATCCCATCCGGGCGGTTTCCTGCTCGCTTTGGTGCCTGTACATGTCACTCAACGTCCAGCGTAGTCGGTCGTTTTCGATTTTAAGACCTGCAAGCTCCTTTGAGCTGTCCCGGTACATGACAATCAATCTAGCGATGTCCTTGTGGGCTTTCCGTAAGTTCTGGTGTGTCGTTTCCAGCTCCGCACACAGCAAATCGCATTGGTGCTTCAAAAGCTCAAGGTGCGAGGGCGTCCCAAGTTCAAACCCTGCATCATCGATCAAATCATCATCCATCGTGGCATCACCAGTACTGTATATGCAAACAGTATAGGGATTGTGTGTGTTCTTCAAGCCGGGAGGATGGGCGGAACAGGGCTTTATGCCAGTACAGGCGAATAGTTTGCTAGCATCTGCCCATCAAATGGACATCGGTGAAGAAATGCAGCAAGGTCAAAAATCCATATTGAAATGGGTGGTCAGAGGACTGATGGCGATTGTCGGTACGGTAGTGCTGGCTCCATTTGCGAAATGGGGCGAGGAACAGCTAAACCTGTCGATCTTGAGTCCGCTGATTGATGGGGTGTGGAGCTGGATAAAGAGTGTGGGCAGTTGGCTGGCGAGAGATGTTTCCTTCCCGTTCTGGGTGGTGATGCTCGTGGTTGTATTGATGGTGCTGCTTATGTTGCCAGTTGCGGCGCTGGTATATGCCCGGTTTGAGAAGGTTGAGCCTGATAGCGGTTCGCCCTTAACGGATGACCAAAACCGTGTATTCGTTGTTGTGGGGAATGCGATTCAACAAGGCTATAAGTTTGGGTTCGATGACGTGCGTGAAAGCTCTGGACTGTCCAGAATCGCAACGGAGAGCGCCTTAGAGCACCTCACACTGGTTGGGCTAATTCGTCCTGTCAACGGTTCTTATGGGCGTCGATATGCTGAGCTAACTCCGTTGGGCCGGGAACATTTCCTTGAACTGGAATCCCTCGGAGAGAGCTGAATTACAGAATCCAGATGAAGAACCGCTAAACGAGGAACAGCGTATGGTTTCTAGCGCACGGGGCAGTTAGCACCATGATTGGACGACGTACTCAACACTCGTTGCAATGCTCAAATCATCCCACACGGATAAACGAAAGCCCGCCCCGCAAGCGGGCTTTTCCGTCTCTATAGCTTCAACAATTTCGAGCGTTGACGGCCTATCAGGCTGCTTGTAAGCTAATCCCCACTTCGCCGCATGTTGGGTGAAGATCATGTCGTAGATCAGGGCCGAATTCCACGCGACTTGCGTATGCCCCGGACCTTTGTTCAGGCCCGCAAGCATGTCCACCCAACGATCGAATTCAGGCTTCCAGCGGCCGCCGTAATAGGTGTTGCGTTCGTAGGTGCGGATGCCTTCGGCAGTGAGCTTGAGCTCGCGTTCGTACCATTGATCCACCGTGCGATAAGGCACGCCAAGGGCCTTCCAGTCTTCCAGGCCAATGGGATTGACCAAGGCCAGTTGTTCGACTTGCTCGGGGTATTGCAGGGCATAGCGGGTGGCGAGCATGCCGCCGGTGGAGTGGCCGAGCAGGGTGGCTTTCTGGATGCCGAGGGCCTTGAGCAATTGCTGGGTGTTGCTGGCCAGTTGCTGGAAACTGTATTGATAGTGATCCGGTTTGCTGGAGGTGCAGAAACCGATCTGGTCCGGGGCGATGACCCGGTAACCGGCATCGCTCAGGGCTTTGATGGAGCTGTCCCAGGTCGCGCCGCAAAAGTTCTTGCCGTGCATCAGCACCACACTGCGGCCGTTGGCCTTGCCGCGGGCGGCAACGTCCATGTAGCCCATTTGCAGGGATTGGCCCTGGGATTGGAAAGCGAAATGCTTGACGGTGTAGGGGTATTCGAAGCCTTCGAGCTGTGGTCCGTACGCCGGGCCTTCGGCGGCGATGGCGGGCAGTGCAGCGCCCAGCAGCAAGCCGGGCAGCCAGCGGGTGAGGGGGAGGGGCATGGGTGAACTCCAATGGCAATCCGCCGATGCTGGATCGGCATGATTAGGGCGACATTAAACAGGCAATCGTCGCGCCCATTGGTTCAATCCATCCAACCCAGGGTGGCCAGGGCCAGCACGCCATAACGAGCGCCTTTGGCCAGGGTCACGATCAGCAGGAAACGCCCCAGTGGTTCGCGCATCACGCCGGCGACCAGGGTCAGCGGATCGCCGATCACCGGCAGCCAACTGAGCAGCAGCGACCAGTGCCCATAGCGTTGATAGTGATTCCGGGCTTTTTCCAGATGAGCCGGGCTGACGGGAAACCAGCGTCGATCACGAAAGCGCTCGATGGCGCGCCCCAGCCACCAGTTCACCAGCGAGCCGAGGACATTGCCTAGGGTTGCCACCGCCAGCAGCGACCACAGCCAATACTTGTCGCTGAGCAAGAGGCCGACCAGCACGGCCTCCGATTGCAGGGGCAGCAGCGTCGCGGCACCGAAGGCCGCCAGAAACAAGCCGATATAGGCGCCGACAATCAATGGGCGGGGTAGTCCGCCACGACCACGTCCGTGCCGTCCTTTTTCAGGCCGATCACTTGATAGGCATCGCTCATGCCGTCCATTTCCATGCCGGGCGAGCCCATGGGCATGCCGGGAGCGGCCACGCCCAGCAGGTCATCGCGCTTGCTCAGGGCCAACACCTGATCGGCCGGTACATGGCCTTCGACGAACTTGCCGTTGATCAAGCCGGTATGACAGGACGACAGGCGCGGTGGCACGCCATGTTGTTGCTTGAATTCGCTCATGTTGGCTTCGACATGATCCTCGACCTTGAAACCGTTGGCCTCCAGGTGGCTGATCCATTTCTTGCAGCAGCCGCAATTGGCGTCGCGATGGACTTCGATCGGAATCAGGTCGGCGGCCTGGGCCAGGGAGGACATGAACAGGGCGCTCAAGGCGATCAGACGCAGGTGGGTTCGCATGTCGGAAGTGTCTCGGATTGCGGGTGAAAAGACGCATTCTGACCGGTTTTCCCGGCCAGACCTTCAAGGAGTGTTTCGAATTACTACAAAAGGGGCTGTCCCATGATCGTAGATCAAAGCTGACAGACCGATGAGGGGAGGATTACAAATGTGTCAGGTTGGCCGCTGAGCGCCGGATGAGGCGCTCAGGGGGTTGGATAAGCGAGTGCGGTTAACGATGGTAATAACCCGGTCCGCCCCGTTCGTCGTAATGGTGATCATGGTGCCAGCCGCCGTGGGGGAAAACGATACAGCCGCTCAGGGACAGCAGGGCCAGCAGGGGAATCAGCAGTGTGATTCGACGCAACATTTGAAAATCCTCATGGTTAACGCCGCTATGAAGCCAAAACTCTTCATCGGCTGTAACATGAGACCCCGTTTGCAGCGCGCCATCCCCGAAAAACGGTAGGGGCTTGGCATGCATCCGGATACAAAGCGGATACATTCATCAGTTTCAGGAAAGGCCAATGACCCAGTCGCAACGTTTGAAATATTCCCTTCTGATCGCCCTGGCCGTGTTGGGAATCATGTTTGGTCTGTCGTATTTGCAGAACATCGGGGTGATCAGCGAAAAAGTGTTCCAGTACATCGCCATTGGCGTGGCGGTGGTCGTGGTGGTCATCAATGGCGTGATGCGCCGCAAGGTCAAGCCCTGAGCTGTCCCTATAGTTGATCGCGATTAATTATTTGTGGGAGCGAGCCTGCTCGCGAAAGCGGTGTGTCTTTCACACAATGTTGCCTGACACGGCCCCTTCACGAGCAGGCTCGCTCCGACAGATTCGCGTGCATTAGTGTTGCAATACAGCGGCAGCCCGTGGATCCAGGCTGTAGCTTTTATCCTCGTTGAGCACGATCACGCCTTCGCTGCACAAGCGTTTCAACACTTCGCGCACGCTCAGGAAGGAGATCGGAATGTCCAGCTCCAGCAAATGCGTGTGCACGCCACGAACACCCAGGCTGCGGTCGTTTTCGGCGGCCGTCAGCAACGCGTCGATAACTTTGAGACGAATCAGACTGGTTCGCAGGCCGAAGCTCTTGAGCAGGAAGCGGATCCGCTCGTTGCCGTGGCGCTCGGTAGGCTGGTCGAAAACACCGACCCCAATGGAAGTGCTCTTTGGCGCGATGCTACCGTCCGTTGGCAGTTGCGAGTTGTACATTGCAAAAACTCCTTTTCAGAGCCTGATCAGGAAAAATGGGTGCTCTTACCTAACAAGACGTATGAGCCACGCAAATCATGAAGACTTAAATGTAGAAATTTCGTCATCGTGGCGTGACCGGTCTGTAAGCCGCCGTCAGGTTGCGGTCCTTTCTCCTAAATTTTTGCCGTTTATTTCGTCCCTAACAGGATGCGCAGTGCGTGTCAGTACGCAGAACTGTGACCATCGTTTTTCGATCAGGAGCGAGTGTGATTATTTCCAGCCAGTTAACCAGGTTGAGCCTGGCGGGTGTGTTTCTGGGGCTGAGTCTTGCGGCGAATGCGCGCAGCCAGCCAGAGCAGGCAAGTGCCGATATCCGCCGCACCAGCTTCGGCGTACCGCATATTCGTGCCGAAAACGAGCGGGGGCTCGGGTATGGCATCGGCTATGCCTATGCTCAGGATAACCTGTGCTTGCTGGCCAATGAGATCGTCACGGTAAACGGTCAACGTTCACGGTTTTTCGGTCCCGACCAGTTGACGCTGGAAGAGCGCGAGAACCTGGTCAGCGACCTTTTTTTTAACTGGCTGAACACGCCCCAGGCGGTGGCCGGGTTCTGGCAAGCGCAACCACCCGAGGTGCAGGCGCTGATCGAAGGCTATGTGGCCGGCTACAACCGTTCGTTGACGGAGCGACGGTCCAAGGGGCTACCACCGCAATGCCAGGGCGACTGGGTGCGGGAAATCACCACCCTGGATCTGGTCAAGTTGACCCGTCGACTGTTGGTTGAAGGCGGTGTCGGGCAGTTTGCCGAAGCGTTGGCGGGGGCTACGCCACCGGCGGCCGTCGCCTCGAATGCCAGCGAGAAGGCCGCGTTCCAGCTCGCCGACTCACGCATGCAGCGTTTCGCCCTGGATCGGGGCAGCAATGCCGTGGCAGTCGGCGGTGAGCGTTCCTTCAATGGGCGCGGCATGCTGCTGGCCAACCCGCATTTTCCTTGGGTCGGCGGCATGCGTTTTTATCAGATGCACCTGACCATTCCCGGCAAGCTCGATGTAATGGGCGCGGCGTTGCCCGGCCTGCCGATGATCAACATCGGCTTCAACCAGCATCTGGCCTGGACCCACACCGTGGACTCCTCCAAGCATTTCACCCTGTACCGTTTGCAACTGGATCCGAAGGACTCGACCCGTTATCTGGTCGACGGCCAATCCCTGCCGATGCAGAAACAGACGTTGTCGGTTGATGTGAAGCAGCCGGACGGCTCGGTGAAAGCGGTTTCCCATGTGGTGTACGGTTCGCAGTTCGGTCCGATCGTGCAGTGGCCCGGCAAACTGGACTGGGACAATCAGTTTGCCTATAGCTTGCGCGACGCCAATCTGGAGAACGACCGGGTGCTGCAACAGTGGTACGCCATGAACCGTGCCGACAACCTCAAGGATTTCCAGGCCAGCGTCCATAGGATCCAGGGTATCCCGTGGGTCAACACCCTGGCGGCGGACGATCAGGGGCAAACGCTCTATATGAATCTGTCGGTGGTGCCGAACGTCAATGCCGAGAAGCTGGCGCAGTGCAGCGATCCACGCATCGGTTTGCAGATGATCGTGCTTGATGGCTCCAACAGCGCCTGCGCTTGGGACATCGATCCGCAAGCGGCACAAAAGGGCATCTATGCCTCGGACAAGTTGCCACAATTGCTGCGCAAGGATTTCGTACAGCACTCCAACGATTCGGCGTGGATGGTCAACCCGGCGCAGCCGCTGACCGGTTTCTCACCGCTGATCAGCCAGGACAGCCAGCCACTGGGCCTGCGCTCGCGTTTCGCCCTGGATCGGCTGGCTACGCTGGCCAGGACCAGCCTGCTCACGGCTGCGGATCTGCAACAGATGGTGATGGACGATCAGGTGTATCAGGCTGCGCAAGTAATGCCAGACCTGCTGCAACTCTGCGCGGCGGATCCGGGGGGCGATGCGAAAGCCCTGGCGCCGCTGTGTGCCAGCCTCAAGGCGTGGGATCGCAAGGCCAACCTCGACAGTGGCCTGGGCTTCGTGCATTTCCAGAATGTCATGGAATCTCTGGAGCAGGCCCCGGACGTGTGGCGCGTGGCATTCGACCCGAACGATCCGCAACACACACCGCGTGGCCTGGCGGTCGACCGGCCGGAAGTGGCTCAGGCGCTGCGCCAGGCAATGCTGGCGTCGGTTGAACAGGTCAATGCTTCAGGCCTGAAGCAGGACAGCCGTTGGGGGGATATCCAAGTGGTTAGCAGTGGTGGCCGGCAAACGCCGATTCACGGCGGACCGGGAACGCTAGGCGTGTACAACGCCATTCAGAGCGTCCCAAGAACCGATGGCAAGCGCGAAGTCGTCAGTGGCACGAGCTACCTGCAAGTCGTGACCTTCGATGAGAAAGGGCCGCACGCCAGAGGGTTGCTGGCGTTTTCGCTCTCGAGCGATCCGGCTTCGAAATACGCCAGTGACCAGACCCTGGCCTTTTCGAAAAAGCAGCTGAGTGTGCTGCCGTTTACCGAGCAACAGATCACCGCCGATCCGCAGTATCAGGCGCAGACGATCCGCGAACAGGATGAGAAGGCCGGGACAGTGGCTAAACAATGAGTTGATGGGCGTTTAAACGATCGACGAAGGCCGCACCCCGCAAAGGGGGCGGCCTTCAGCTTTTCGGGGCGCGTTGCGGAATGGAGTTGAGGACCGGGTTGCCGTCCTTGTTGCGGGTGAGGTAGACCGGCAGCACCTTGGGCAGGGTCATCACCAGAGTGTTGAGTTCCTTGATGTTGTAGATGCCGCCGATGCGGATTGCACCGATGCTGTTGTCGGCCACCAAAAGCGGGGTATCCAGGTAGCGATTGATCAGAGGCAACGCATCGTTCAACGCCAGGTTATCGAGGACCAGTTTGCCGCTGCGCCAGGCCAGCGAGTTGTCGCCGTCGTAGGTTTGGCTGATCCGCGGAATGAAATCGCCCTGGCGATAGCTTGCCTGCATCGACGGCTCCAACCTTAGACCATCCCCTGGCAGGTCATCATTGCTACTGACCAATACCGAGCCTTCGATCAGGTTTACCTTCACCTGATCCTGATACATCCAGACATTGAATTTAGTCCCGGTGACCCGGATCTTGCCTTCGGCCGCCTTGACGACAAAAGGGTGGGTGGAGTCGTGGCTGACGCTGAAGAAGGCTTCACCTTTTTTCAGGGTGACTTGACGACGATCCTTGTAGTTGCTGTAGGTCAGTTCGCTGCCCAGGTTCAGTTCGACCTGGCTGCCATCCTTCAAGGTGACCTGGCGCACATTGTCACTGGCGTCGAAGTGCTGGTACGAATTTGGCACCCAGCCCAGGCTCCAGCCGCTATAAACCGCCAAAGGCAGCGCGAGTGCACACACGGCAGCGGCCATGCCAAAGGTGCGCCAGGGTGTCTGGGGTTTGGTTTGTATCAGCGGCACGACAACCGGTTCCGGACGCGGCAGATCCCCCGCGACTTCCCAGATCTCCAGCATCGCTTCGTATTCGAAAGCGTGCAGTGGATGCGCATCCAGCCAATGTTCGAATGCCACGCGTTCCTGTGGCGTGCAATCATCGGCGTGCAAGCGCATGCACCAGTGCGCAGCGGCATCGGTGATGGCGTCGTATTCGGCTTGGGAGGTAGCGTGGTCGGTCATGGACTCATCCTGATTTGCGCCATTCTAACCTTGAGGGCCGCTTGCGAGAACACGATCATGGCAATTAAACATCAAAGTGTGTTTATTTTTCTGAATCAAGGGACGCTCGTGTGTAATTGACGCCCCAGATGAGTGATCAGCCAGGTCACACTGTCGGCATTAGCGAGTTGGACCGCCAATCTGATCAATGGATCTTTCATAAAGCTCTGACGGGCATCGTCGAGGTTCGTTTTACCGGTCAGCTTCAAAACATGGGCTGCTATCGCACTGGTGTTTTCATAAGTCGTGCTTCCCAAGTCTTCCCACGTATTGGCATCCGGATCATAGACTGCAAACAGTTCGGACAGCGGGGTCTTGATCGACAACGCGCGGCTCTGAATGTCGGCCAGTTCATTTTTGAGCCCGGCTGCGCGCAGGTTGGTCGTTTCTATCAGATCAACGAACGGCCTGCCGGGATCGATGTAGGCGATATCAACGGTATTGCTGACGATGTGCGAAAGCTCATGGATCAGCGTCGACGCGCGGGCATGGGCGCTGATTGGAAAGGCGGCGTCTGATAGGTAGTTGCGGTAGTGGTCGAGATTGGGATGAAAGAACTTTTCCGCCAGATAGATTCTGCGTGTCTGGTCCCCCGGGACGGTAAACCCGAACGTATGATCTTTCTGCTCGAGCACTCGTCCAACCGCAAAACGCTGCGACTTCGGTTTTCTGAGAGAGGGCTCCAGCAACGCTTCAAAAATGTCACCGATGGCCTTTTCAATCATCTGCACGTGCACGGGCAATACGGTCGGTCCACCCAAAAAATCCGTGATGAGTTGGTGTACCGGCGTGACACGACTGCTGGTGGACTTGAGTAATTGCAAATTCCGAACGCTGTTCCACGCATAGCTGGTCGCCAGGTCCAGCGCTTCATTGAGCAAGCGTGCCTTTACGGGAAACAACAAGCGGATATCGGGCATTCCCACGGCATCGACGTTCATGCCCGCCCAGGCTGAAACAGCGGTCCCTATACGGTTTAACATGCCGAAACGGGGTAACGCGGTTTGCCGATCCAGAATCCACTGTTTCGCCGAATTCTGACGCAGATATGGCCCCTGTGTTTTAGAGTCGGTTATGCGCCAGCGCGTGCCCATTTTAGCGATCGGGTAGACGCGGCCTTCGACCGGTCCGTAGTGTTGTTTTGTTGTTGGATCGGTGTAAAGCCCCAGTGTCGGGTTCAGGCTCAACGAGCCCAAGTCGACGTCAGTGTTTTGGTAACGCTTCAAGCGTGTGCGATCGGGTGCCGTGATCTTGATGTCTTGCCATCTGATCGCGGTTTCCAGCACTTGCGGGATGTCCTCGCCTGGTGCCGATGTTTGCGGCATGCGACTGTCCATGGATTCGCGCAAGGTGGCCAGTTGCGCAATCGCGCTGATAAACGCCCTGATCGCCGCCCCCCATTTGTGTAACTGAAGGTCTTCGGCCGACTCCTTGGTGTCAAGGTAGCTGCGCCATACGGCGATTGGATACTTCAATTTTGCCATGAACAATGAGGTGGCCTGATCCAGCTCTTCGCCCAATAAATACTTGATGCTGTCCCATTCGCCCTGGGCATCGTTGTCCGACTGACAGCCCAACAGGCGTGCAAGCAATGCAGCATTGTCCTGAAACATCTGCTTGAACAGGTTTCCCCTGATCGGATTGGACGCCAGCGCGATCCCGTCGGACGCCTTGTCCATGGACGTCATCCGTGCCTTGTAAAGGGTCCGGTCAGCTGGCGGCAAGCTGTTGAGCACCCAGTCTTGCAGAGCGCCCGGTGTCATCAGTTCGCTTAGCAGCAGGTTTTCCCCGTCATATTCCTTCAAGCCATGGGTCGGGCTGCAGGGGGCGATCAGTACCTGTGGTCCTGAGACACTGCCTTTTTTGCCGATTAACCAGATACCGGACACCTTGATCGTCTGCCCGCTCCTGATACCACGCAGTTCAAGAGGGCGAATGATGGCATCGGCACCGTTGATCGATGCACGGGCGATGGTGTCAGGCATGTCCATGACCTGGCAGATCAGGTCAAAACCGGTGTCGCTCAAGCGCTCCTGAAGTTTTTCGCTGTGGGCGTAGTGCATCAATTGCCAAGGCAATTGCGCGTAAAAGCGGCGCTTGCGCTCCTCAGCCTGGGTACCGGATTCGGCGAACGCGGCTTCAAGAGTCGATCGATGGTGCTGTCCCAGATTCAGGTTTCGAATCAGACCCTTGATGTAGGTTTCGTCCATCGCTTGGGGAATGAGGACTGCATCAAGGCTCTCCAGGTCGAATCGCAGCTGATCGAGGTCCTTGTGGTGCATCAATGCAAAGTCGGTCAGGGTTTGCGGGCGCGCCGCCAGCATCCGGCGCGGTTTGATCCGAACCTTGTCCGGATCAAGGTCGAACGCGTCTGCCTTCAGTTGTTTCGTCAGTTCATGGTGAGCCGTGCGCGCCAGCGAGCGGACACCTGAGAGGTAGTCCTGATCGTCGGTGACGTTGTTGAGGTACTGCTGGAGCAGTTCGGCATGCAGCATCAGGTCTTTGACAGGCGCTTTAGCCAGCCAGGCTGGCAGTTTTTGTTGGGTGGTCAGTGAATGGGCGATGTCCGTAGCTCGCATCAGTCCGGTTTTCGGCTGGCGTAGCGCTACTGCGTTCAGGAGATCGGTCAGCGCCTTATGGGAGAGATTCGACGCCAATGCGTCAGTGATGCTCCTTTGGTCCAGTTGCAGATATGGCCGTTGAATGTGATCGAGAAAATATTCGTCAATGCGTTGCAGTGGCGCCAGGGCCCAGGTTTTCCCAGGCAAGCGCTCGTCAAGGCGGAGGTTTTCCAGAAGGCTGGAGCGAGCGTCATGGTCGTTCAGGCGTTTTTCGAGTTCGGTCAACAAGGGCGTCAAGGACGGGAACGCTTCAAATCCCAGCGCCGGAGTCCATGCGATCGCCTTGCCCGAATGGTTCGGGTCCAGGCCGCCTCGTTCGGTCAGCACAAAACAACTGGCGAGCATCAACAGGTCCGGGGAGTCGTCAGCCTTCAACTGCAGAGAAAACACATCCGGTAGAAAGCCGTTCAAGGCGGCTCGCTGCAAACGTACGGGAGTGTCGAGCACGGCCTTGATCATCGCCTGCTCTGTTGGTCCCAACATATGGGCTATGGTCCTCAGGTGCAGCTCGCTGCGCAAGGCGGTTGCCAGGGTATGAGTGAAGTCCGATTGCAGAGTCGATAAGGCTGAGCCGACGAGACGATGCGCGTCGCCGAAGGTGGATGTCGAAGCGGGGATGGCAGGAAACTTTTCCAGGCGTTGTTCGAGCGCCTGTTCCACTGAGGAGAGCTGCTTCAATTGCTCCTTGGCCGTTTCGGCACGCACGGTGGCCGGTTGCGCACTCCAGCGTCGGTCTACTTGAGGGCTCCAGCGCCCACCTGCAGGGGCGGCCAATAGCCGGTTATCAATCAGCCCGCGTACATCCAGTGCGTTGTCAAACAAGGCGTGCGGGTCCAACGTGCCTTCACTCTCCCGATAACGACTCAAGGCATGGCTAAGGTTCTGCCGTTGTTTGTCCAGAATGTCCGCCATCAACTGTTCGAACACCGAACCGGCAATCGGGACGCCGATGATCACTCGTTCATCCGGCTCCATAGCAAGAACAGTGCGGCGCTCGTCCAGGGACATGAAATTCAGCAGGGTGTCATCGTGCCCTTCGCTTTTTAGCATCTGCAGCACGATCTCCTTGACCGCGGGTAGGTTGCTTGCGGCTTCGATACCCCTGGATTGCGTGTAGAGATAGCCGAGGATGTCGTGGCTGCCAATCATCAAGCACCCGGCCAGGTCGGCGTAATGCTTGAAGGGCGCAGTGATGCGAACCCGTTCGATGCGCAGGGGATCGGTCGTGTCGGAGGTGAGGCTGACACTCAACAGTCGCAGATATTCCTGCGCGGTGAACACGCCGCCCTGGCGTTTAAACAGGAGGTCCAGGTGATAGGCGTCGTGTAAACACTCGGTAAAAAACGCCGAGCGTGACAGCCCATTGTTCATGGGCGTGTTCCAAAACGTCTCGATCAGGCTTTGCAAGTGTGGCGTCAAACTTTGTGCGATCTCCTTGACCGCACTTTTCCATGCCTTGTTATCTTCGTCGCTGCTCACGCGGTGCCGGGGATGAGAAAAGCTCAGGGGGATGCCGGTTGGCCACTCGTTGGTCAGGTAGAAATGCAGCAGGACTTCACTCAGTGACAGTGAGGACAGGCGGGTCTGGCGCTGGTCCAGTGCAGGGAATGTCTTGTGCAAGGCATTGCCGAGGCTGTCATCGAGCATCGATTGCAACGTTGGCAGCTTGACCAGTTCGTCCATTATGGACCTGATGTTTTGCGTCCGGTTGCCCTCCAGGGTGAGCCTCTGGTCTTCGAACACCGCACCAGAGATTTCTGACATGGAAATCTCTGGCGTGGAGTCGACGGAAAATGCACTGCGCTGCTCGACGGAAAGAAAACGCAGGAGTTCACGCTTGCCGGCGTCCTGTTCCAGCCACTCCTTGAGTTTGATCGTGAGGTCGTTCAAGTCAGCGAATTTGATCAGGCCTTTGCAGGGTGTATAGAGCACGACCTCGCCGTCGTTCGGTCGGCCCATGGCAAAGGCGCCGGCCAGTGGAGTGTCTGGCTTGCCCTCGGTTTTTAGCAGCAGCCGATAGACATGCATGGGTTTTACGTCGGTCTTGCGGGCCTGTTGGGTGGCTTTGTAAACGGTGTTGAGCCAATTCAGGTCATCAAGCGTGAGGTTCAGCGCTTTTTCGCGTTCGCCAAGCTGCCTGGCATTTGACCTGCGTTCTGCCTCGTCAAAAAAATAGGGGAGTGGGGTAGCCGTCATGGCTTGTCCTCGATGTGGGCGATCATCCAGTGATCGCAGGTGTGGGAGTGAGGACACTACGGGGGGTCGAAACGGGTCGTGCGGTACATATTTCTTGATCGCCATCTCTCATTGCACATCAGGGATGGCGCTGCGCAGAACGCCGGTTCTGCGCAGGGTTACGGTTGTCAGTCGTTCGCCACCGGCATCGGGTCCAGTTGTCGACCCATCTCGCAGAGCAGTAATGCTATCGAGTCGGCGTTACGCAGTATGATGTTGATCCTGTGTTCGGGATTATTGACATCCAGGAAGGCATCCCGGGCCAGCTCCATGGTTGGGCTTCCGGTTATTTCCTTGATCACTTCGGCCTCTTCATAGGCACTTGAAAGCGAGTCGAAGCTGAGCCAGGCGTTCAGCTTGGCGTTCCATTTGGCAAACAATTCTTCCCTCGGTGTACGCAACGACAGCGCTTCGTCCTGAAGCTCGATCTGGGTTTGTTTCATTGCCTGCCCCTCGCCGGTAATCGTCTCCACAAGATCGCTGAACGGACGCCTGGCTTCCACGTAAACAATGTCCACGGCTTTTTTTACTTGATGAGCCACTTCGTGGATCAGCCCGGCGGCCATGGCGTGGGCTTTGACATCGAAAGGTTCGGTCATAGAGGACTCATACCATTCGAGTCCCTGATTGAAAAAATGCTCTGAGAGGTGCACACGCTTGTCTGGATCGTGCACATTGACGAAGGCGACCACATTGGATGCCGGGTATTTGTTTGACCCCACCACCAGCCGATCACCATTGAGCAGATCGTTGTCAGGGTCCACCAAGGCCTTGCAGATGGGCACGATGACCTCGCCGATTTTGTCCAGAATGTCGGTGTCGACCGCGCTGACATCGAAGAATCTTTTAAGAAAGGTATCCAATCGTGTCACTGAAGGGTGGTTCTTTCGTACCCAAAGATTATGCAGGCTGTTGAACGCGTAATAGCGGGCCAGATCCACGGCCCTTACAATCATATTGGCTTTGTCCGGGAACTTGGCCCGAATGTCCGCCATGCCTCGCGCTTCAATGTTCAATACCTGGCGGGCTTCATGGCTGGCGGCGAATCGGTTGTGCATGGTCGACAAGGTTTTTCCGAAGTGGACGGTGTGGGCATCGGGATCAATGACCAGTTGCGTGTCTGAAGCAGGCAGCAGGACGGGACCTTCCTGCTCACCCTTGACCATCCGCCATACCGCACCGGTTTTTTGTACGGGATACACCTTGCCTGCAATGGGGGCGTACCGTTTTTTGCCAGTGGCGTCCAGATACATTCCGTTGGAGCTGTCTTTTCTCAGGTCCTTCAATTGGACGGAGGAGGTTTCAAAATGCTGCAGCCGGGTACGCTGGGGGGAAGTCGACCTTATCTGTGACCATTCGAGTGCGGTGACCGGTGTCGATGACGGTGTCGCTATCGGCGTTTCGGCTTCGGCCTCCAGCGACAATTTCCCCAGCGAGATCATTTGCACCGTACCGTCGATGAAGGTGCGCAAGGCTTTTTTCCAGTGGTGATCCTGTAGCGCCTCGGCCGAATCCTTGAATTTGTCGTAGGCTTGCCACAGAAATTTTCCGTAAGCGAGTTTTCCGGGCAAAACGCCTGAACCCAGTCTGATCCCGCTGCTAAACAAATGCTTGGCCGTTTCCCAGTCTGCAAAGCCGTCGGTTTCGGATCGACTGGCGAGCATCCGTGGCAGCAGGGCGGCGTTGTCATTGAACAGATGGGTCAGCAGATTTCCGCTAACTATATTGGACCCGAAAGTGATTTCACTCACCTGACTGGCCGTGGATTTGAACAGGTTGGCAAAACTCGTGCGCTCATTGTCAGGCAGGCGCCGCAGCAGTAAATCCTGCAATGAACCAGGTGTGTTGAATGCCGAGGCAACGCTGGCGTCGTTGTCGAACTCGGTGAATATCGAGCCACTGTGGTAGGGCGCATATAGGACCTGCGAGCCTTTTTGTCCTGTCCCCGGGCCGATCAGGTACAAGCCCTGGGCCGTGATTGCACTGGAACCAGTCGTTTTGATCAGTTGGAGCGGCCGCACAATGGCGTTGCCCCCCCTGACGGTAGCGCGAGCCACGGCATCGGGCATATCGAGCACCTGTCGAATCAGATCAAAGGCACCGTCGGACAACCGTTGTTGCAGCTTCAACTCGTGGGCGTGATGCAGGAGTTGCCACGGCACTTGTCGCACAAAACGCTGCCAGCGAGGCACGGCTTGGGTGCTGTCGGTCACCAGGCGGTCCTTCACCGGTTTTGCGTAGTTTTCTTGAATGTTCAGCGACAGCAGCAGTTGTCTGACCGCGGCTTGATCCAGATTTTCAGGCAACGGTCTGGTGGTTTTCGAGGCTACCTTGAACCCGGTGCCCTGGGCCACATTGACATGGTTCAGGGCAAACTCGGTCAAGGTTTGAGCCGAACCAGCGAGGGACAGGTTGGGGGTGATTTCGATTTCGTCAGGGTTCAGCGCCGTCCCGGAAAATCGACTGCGCAGCAGCGTTGTCAGCGTTTCATGGACATAGTCTTGAAGCGGCTTTATCCCATGCAGGTAGTCTTTGTCGTCGGGGACGTTGTTATAAAACTGTTCCAGCAGTTCGGCATGCAGTTGTAGCTCCTCGACGGGCGCCATGCCAAGCCAGGCGGGCAAGGACTGTTGGAGGGCCATCGCTTGGGCAATGCTGCTGGCTCTGCGCAAGTTGGTGTCGATGACGGATTGCGCCAGTGTTTTGAGCGCCTTTTCCTGTTGGCTGGCGGTCAACTTCCAGGCATGTACCAGCTCGCAGCGTTCCAGGAAGTGGTCAATGGCGGATTGCGTGATGTGCTGCAAAACGTTGCCCGGGATCAGTCGCAGCGAGTTGAGCGAGTAGCGTCGGTGAAATTTGCGGTGAACGGGAGAAAGATTCTCCAGCAGCGCCAGGCGCTTTTCGGAATCGAGCAGGCGCAGGTTCAACTGCTGTCGGGCACTGTCGACTGTCTCGAAGACTTCCAGTCCGGTCGACGGCGTCCACAGGATTGCGCGCCCGGAATGTTGTACATCCAGACCACCCCGCGTGGTCAACAAGACACAGTTGGCCAAAGGCTGAATGTCCTTCTCACCGGAACAGTCCAGGACCAGCGAGAAGGCATCCGGGTAAAACCCCCTGACCGCAGGACGGGTGCTGCGGTCAGGGCGGTCCGGATTGAAGACTGTGTCAACGACGAGCCAATCGGCGTTACGCAGTTTTCCAGCCAGTTCCCGAAGGCTCGCTTCGCCACGCACCCCTACAGACAGGGCGTGGGCCAACCGAGGTTTCATGTCCTCGAGGTAAAATCGTTGCTTCGCCAGCGTGTCCACCGGTTGTGCCGCAAACTCCGTGCGCAGCGGTGATTTGACAGCGTGAAAGGTTTTCACAAAAGCCGCCGCCGTATCCCCCAGAACCATGGAGGGTTGTTCACCCGACAACACGGGGCGTGTGCTCCAGCGTTCTTGGGTTTCCAGTGCCGGCAGTTGCGCACTGATCATGGAACGTATGTCCAGCGCCTTGTCGAAATAAGCCTGGATATTCACCACGCCGTCACTGTGTCGAAACACTTGAAAGGCGTATTCCAGGTTCTGCAGTTGTTTGGCAATGATAGCTTCGAAGAGAGCCGTGAAGATCGAACCGCTGATCACGGCGCCAGACACTTGGGGTTCATCGAAACCAATAAAACGCTGCCGTTCTTCCAGGCTCATGAGGTCGTAAAGCTCGTCATCATGACCGGCCACCGCGGATTTTTTTTGCAGGGTCACTTTCAGGTCTTGATAGTCCTTGAGCACCTCAAATCCTTTGACTGGCGTGTAAAGAAAGGCAGAGGAATTGCCCTGACTGATCATCAAGGTGCCAGCGAGCTCAATGTAGTTGGGTGGGTATTCCCAGAGACGCACTGTTTCGAGGGTAAGTATTGAGGGGACATTCGTCTCAGGCTCGATCAATGCCTGAAGGGCGTGGCATTGCTCAGGGGTGATGATCTCGGCTTCACGTTTGAGCAACAGATCCGCACGCGCCTTTTCGCCGATGGCCCGGGAGAAGAACGCCCGCCGTGTGGCCCCATCGGAACTCGCCTCGTTCCAGAAGCGTTGCAGTTGCGCGGACAAATGGTCGATGAGGCCATCGGCAGCGCGCTTGATCGCTGTTTGCCAGTGCCTTTGGTCGGTTTCCGTCGGCAGGAGTTGCGGATGAGAGTATTCGGCTTGTTGTCCGACCGGCCATTGCCGGTGGCGGTAGTAGGAAAGCACCGCCTCACTCAAGGACATGGAGTGAGTCCAGCGTCGGGATCCGGAACTGTACTGTTCGGTAGGGCCGGTAGGTGCTTGCGTATAGAAATTGACCAGGGTTAGACGCTGATCCAACTTTGGGAAATCCGTTTGCAGCAACGCCTCGAGCACGGTATCGAGGAGTGTGTTGAGCGTTGGTAATTTCAGGAGTTCGTCGACCATGGCCTGATCGTTGTCGCGCAGGTTATTTTCGATCACGTTGCGCTGACTCTGGAATATGTCCTCTTCGATGGACTGGAACGTGACCGTGATATCGGTGGCTTCGGCGAGCGTCTTGCGCGCAGACAATGACATGAACGCCAGCAGGTCATCGTCTTCCTCCGCGCTGTCCAACTGGTTCTTGATGTGTTCGGACAGGGCTGTGCGGCTGGGGAATTTTTTGATGCCAGCATACGGCGTGTAGAGAATCTGCCCCTTGTCACCCGGTGTCGCGCTCAACACGAAGCAGCCGGCCAGAGGGACAGGGAGCTTGCCGGTGCTAACCAGGATGCTTTCGGCGAGCATCGGTGGGGTCTGTTGGTTGCGCAACGCATGGGTGGCCCATTGCACGTGGCACAGCCATTCGAAATCCTGGCGCGTGAGTCCGTGGATTTTACCAAGCTCGGCCCAGTGGCCGGGTGCATGTCGGACTTCGGGCAAAAAAAGTGGAGGGGGGGATGCAGGCATTGTCGAGTCTCGTGCTTGGCGCGATACGGCGCCAGTGGATTGAGTGTCGAGACTAAAAAGGGGGGATGGGCCGCAGGTGGTAGATAGTTAATGCACGGTCGCGCAATGTTCGTGCAAACAGGCGCCATCGAAGGGTTGACAGGTCGCTCGCCACGCGTTGTTAATCGGCGGTCTACATACGCTGTTGCCCCCTCCAATAATTAGTCTGGAGCTTCAGATGTCTGCGCCACTCGATCATGTGTCTGCTGTTGTCTCGCAAAACCTGTCCCTCGCCGAGCTGACAGCCTTGCTTGAGAAGATATTCCTGCGTCACGGCACCTCGGCCGATGTCGCTCGGGTGCTGGCCGAAAACTGTGCCGGCGCCGAACGTGACGGTGCCCACAGCCACGGGGTATTCCGGATTCCCGGTTATGTGTCGACCTTGCAGAGTGGCTGGGTCAACGGCAAGGCCGTTCCGGTGGTCGAGGATGTGGCGTCGGGGTTTGTACGGGTCGATGCCGGCGACGGTTTTGCGCAACCGGCGCTCGCGGCGGCGCGGGCCTTGCTGGTGGAGAAAGCGCGCAGTGCAGGCATCGCGGTGCTCGCCATCCGCAATTCCCACCATTTCGCTGCACTGTGGCCGGATGTCGAGCCCTTCGCTTATGAAGGACTGGTGGCGCTCAGCGTGGTCAACAGCATGACCTGTGTGGTGCCCCACGGTGCCGATCGCCCATTGTTTGGCACCAACCCCATTGCGTTTGCTGCGCCGCGTGCCGACGGCGAACCGATTGTTTTCGATCTGGCCACCAGCGCCATTGCCCATGGTGACGTGCAGATTGCCGCGCGCAAGGGCGAGCGTTTACCGCCGGGCATGGGCGTGGACGGCCTCGGCCAGCCAACCCAGGACCCCAAGGCGATTCTTGAAGGCGGCGCATTGTTACCGTTTGGCGGGCACAAGGGCTCGGCGCTGTCGATGATGGTCGAACTGTTGGCGGCAGCGTTGACCGGGGGCCATTTTTCGTTCGAATTCGACTGGAAGAACCACCCCGGCGCCAAAACGCCCTGGACCGGGCAACTGTTGATCGTCATCGACCCGAGCAAAGCCGCCGGGCAAAGCTTTGCCGAGCGCAGCCAGGAGCTGGTGCGGCAGATGCACGGTGTGGGGCTCAAGCGTTTGCCAGGTGATCGCCGACATCAACAACGTGCCAAATCGCTGGACAACGGCATTGCGCTGGATGCACAGACACTGGCGAACCTGCGGGAGTTGGCGGGTCAGGATTAAAGCACTCGCCACTGTGGGAGCGAGCCCGCTCGCGAATAGGGAGTGTCAGGCAGAATAGATGTCGACTGACACACCGCTTTCGCGAGCAGGCTCGCTCCCACAGGGATCGTATTGCAGATTGCTGGCAGCGTTTAACGCCTTGCCAGCAACAACCCGACCACCAGGCCAAAACCGGCCGATACCGCCACGGTTTGCCACGGATGACCGCCGATGTAGGTTTCGGTGGCTTCGACCGCGGGCAGCGTCCGGTCGCGAACGCGGGTCACCGAGTCGCGGGCCTGCTGGAGTTTCAGGGCGATTTGCCCGCGCAGTGTTTCCGCTTCCTCACCCACCAGTGAGGCGCTGCTTTTAAGCAGTTTTTCCGACTCTTCTATCAGGGACTGAAGCTCGCTGAAGGCCTGATCCTTGATTTGTTCCTCAGCGGCTTGGGCGGCGGTTTTGCGGGCCATTGACGTACTCCTTGCAGGTAAGTGGACAGTGAACAATGGAGTGCGCCGCGATTGAAAAAGTTGCAGCGATTTTGCGCGCAGGCCCCATCCTGAAGAAAATCCTGAGCAGGAGGATTCGTCCTACAGTGTAAGATGTCGGCTATTTACGCAGCAGGAAATTCCCATGAGCTTTAATCTGGCCGAAAAATCCCTTGCCGAGCGTGCGGAGATCGAAGACGAAAAATCCCGCCTGTTCGAACTCTGGCAAAACAACCTGGGCAAGGCCAAGGGCGAGGCCGCGCGTTTGTTCGGCGAACGTGGCAAACGCAAGGGCAAATGGGCCGAGTGGGTACGCGCCGAGCTGGACGGCATGTCGCCGCCGGAGTTCTCGAACATGGTGCGCAGTGAAGTCAATCGCTTGATGGCGGCCAACAAATAGCGGCTAAGCAAAGCTCGCGATAATCGCTTCACGTACTTTCAACACCACCGGGTCGAGCTGAGCGCTGGTGCGCCAGCCGAGTTCAATCGGATAGCGCGGCAAATCCAGCGGGCAGGGCAGTAACGCCAGGCCCGTCATCGCCGCAATGCTGCGGGCCGCATGGGCGGGAATGGTCGCCACCGCCTGACTGCCCTTGAGCAGATGTGGCAGCGCGGCAAAGTGTGTGGTTGAGGCGCAAACCCGTCGACTCAAACCCAATGCCGCCAATCCCTCGTCGGTGATGCCGATAAACCCCCCCGACGACACCAGAATGTGTTCACGGCTGACGAACTCATCAAGACCGATGCTGTGCTGGCCCGCAGACAGGCTTCGGGGATCCACCAGACACGCATATCCGCCTTCACCCAGCACTTGGCGACTGAGCAGGCGTTCGGCAAACCCGCCGGCGGTAATCGCCAGGTCGATGCTGCGCTCCATCAAGGCCTGAGCCACGATCTGGCTGTGGGTCTGACGGAAGATCAGGCGCAGCTTTGGCGCGCTGCGGGCGACTTCTTCGATCAATCGCCGGCCGTGGGCAATCTCGAAATCGTCCGACATGCCCACGGCCACCGAGCGTCCGTCGTAATGGCTGGCATCGGGGGCGATCATCGCCAGGCTTTGGCGGCATTTGTTCAACGCATCGCTGACCACAGGCTTGAGTTGATTGGCCTTGAGCGTGGGCGCCAGGCCACGTCCGGTGCGTACGAACAATTGATCGCCATACACCTCGCGCAAGCGCCGAAGCGCCGCACTGACCGCTGACTGCGTCACGCCCAGGCGCAGTGCGGCGCGGCTGGCACTGGATTCCTCGTGCAGCGCTTCGAAGACTTTGAGCAGGTTGAGATCGATGTCGACGATGTTCATTGGGTTCACATTATTGAGCCGGGAAAGGCGCTTTCGCCAAGGTCGGATCGACCACGCGGATACGATTGCGTCCGCCACGCTTGGACTCGTAGAGCGCAGCATCGCCTTGCTCAAGCAGTGCCGCCAGGCTGGCAGGCGGTTGGTCGAACAGGTTGGCGCCGATGCTCAGGGTCACTGCCTGCGGCGTGACGAAGGTCTGTGCGGCAGTGTCGTGAAACTGCTCGCGCAGCGTGCTGCCGAGCGCCACGATGCGCTCGCTCGAGGCCTGCCTGAGCAGGATGACGAATTCGTCGCCGCCCAACCGAGCCGCCAGCGCACCTTCGGGCAGTACCGATCGAATCATCTCGCTCAGCGTCATGAGCAGTCGGTCACCGGCCGAATGGCCATACAGGTCGTTGACCAGTTTGAAGTTGTCGATATCGATCAGCAGCAGGGCGCCCGGTTGGGCAGTGGACGCCTCGGCCAACAGGTTCGGTGCCCGCAGTTCGAGGGCACGACGGTTGTACAGGGCGGTCAAGGGATCACGTTCGGCCAGCCGTGCAATTTGCTTCTCCCGTCGATAGCGCTCGGTGCCGGTCATCGAGAGCGCGATCAACATGATCGCCATCACACCCTCGACCAGGGAAATCTGAATGATCTCGCCACGCAAGGCGGCAAGATCGATCAGGGTGCCCGGAACGACGGCCGTCAGCGCCTTGGCGATGTAGAACAAACCGTGGACCAGCAGCACATAGCGCAGTTGTACCGCACCCACGCTCAACGACTTGCCATGGGGGCGCAGCAGGAAACTGGCCCTGAGCGACAACAGGGCGACCAGCAGCGAGTTGGCGACCAGCATGATCTTCGACCACGACGGCTCGTCCGGCAGTAACAGCAGTGCCAGCCAGGTGACAAAAATCAGGTACCAGGCACGAGACAGACGCACTTGGGTGAAGCGCGCCACGCCCAGCAGGAAACACCAGTGGGCCACCACCAGCAAGCCGTTGGCGAACCAGATGCCGATCAAAAAAAGTCCGCTCATGCGCAGCAAGGCCAGTGTCGAACCCACGGTAATGGTGGCGAAGCCGGCGCTCCAGAACAGCAGCGAGGGTTCGCGGATACTGCGCCACTCGATCGCCAGGTACAGCGCGGCGGCGGCTGCGAGGGCGACCGAGATGGCCAGCAGGGTGGGAGGGTCGAGCGCCATAGCCTTGTTGCCTGTCTGATATGCGGTGAAAAGCCGGGATTGTAAGCGTTTGCGCCTATTTTTCGCAGCGTTGCGCATATCCGCGCCAGGACTGGCTCGATAACGTCAAACGCTGGGTGGTCTTTCATTATTGCCGATATAAATATGGCTCATATCATTCAGCAGTGAATGGGGCTTTTTTCATGATCCCTTGGTGTCTGAGAATGAGCAACACCTGATGCCAACGGAGCTACCGCAATGCCAAAATCCATTGTTGCCGCACTGCAAATCGGCGCCTTGCCCGGCGGCAAGGCCGAGACGCTGGAGCAGATTCTGTCCTGGGAAAACGCAATCATCAAAGCCGGTGCCGCACTGGTGGTGATGCCCGAGGCGTTGCTGGGCGGTTACCCGAAAGGTGAGGGTTTTGGCACGCAACTGGGCTATCGGCTACCGGAGGGGCGCGAGGCTTTTGCCCGCTATTTCGCCAATGCCATCGATGTGCCCGGAGCGGAAACCGAAGCGCTGGCCGGACTGTCGGCGCGTACCGGCGCCAATCTGGTGATCGGTGTCATCGAGCGGGCAGGCAGCACGTTGTACTGCACCGCGCTGTATTTCGACCCGCAGGCGGGCCTGGTGGGAAAACACCGCAAATTGATGCCGACCGGCACCGAGCGTCTGATCTGGGGCAAGGGCGATGGCTCGACCTTGCCGGTGATCGACAGCCAGGTCGGACGGATTGGCGCGGTGGTGTGCTGGGAAAACATGATGCCGCTGCTGCGCACGGCGATGTACGCCAAAGGCGTGGAAGTGTGGTGCGCGCCGACGGTGGACGAGCGGGACATGTGGCAAGTCAGCATGCGCCATATCGCCCACGAGGGGCGCTGCTTCGTGGTCAGCGCCTGTCAGGTTCAGGATTCGCCGCAGGCCTTGGGCGTGGAAATCGCCAACTGGCCGGCCGATCGACCGTTGATTGCCGGCGGTAGTGTGATCGTCGGGCCCATGGGTGACGTCCTGGCCGGACCGTTGCGTGGCGAGGCAGGCTTGCTCACGGCTGAAATCGACACCGATGAGCTGGTTCGGGCCCGCTATGACTACGATGTGGTCGGGCATTACGCGCGACCGGATGTGTTCGAGTTGAGCGTGGATGAACGTGCCAAACCCGGCGTGAAATTCACCGCATAACCCCTGTAGGAGCGAGCCTGCTCGCGATGGTCGTCAACGAACACGCGGGGAACCTGACACCCCGCATCGCGCTCGGGTTCATCGCGAGCAGGCTCGCTCCTACAGATTATCGCCAGGCTCAGCCCTTGGACGGGACTTCCGGGTTTTCCATGACCTGCAGGATCGAGGCCTCCGGATCGAAATCGTCTTCTTCCAGTTCAATGAATTCTTCTGGCAGGAAGATATTTAGAACGATAGCGCACAGTGCGCCGACGGTGATCGGCGATTCGAAGATGTTGTGCAGTGCCTTTGGCAACTCACGCAAGACTTCCGGTACCGCCGCCACGCCCAGGCCCATGCCGATGGATATCGCCACGATCAGCATGTTGCGCCGATGCAGGCCCGCTTCGGCGAGGATCTTGATCCCGGCGACGGCCACGGTGCCGAACATCACCAGCTCAGCGCCACCGAGCACCGGTTTGGGCATCAATTGCAGCACCGCGCCGATCATCGGGAACAGCCCCAGCAGCACCAGCAGGCCGGCGATGAAGAATGCCACGTAACGACTGGCCACGCCGGTCAACTGAATCACGCCGTTGTTTTGCGCGAACGTCACCATTGGCATGCTGTTGAATACAGCTGCCATGGCCGAATTGAGGCCGTCGGCCAGTAACCCGGATTTGATTCGGCGGATGTAGACCGGGCCTTTGACCGGCTGCCGGGAAATCATCGAGTTGGCGGTCAGGTCACCGGCCGCTTCCAGCGGCGACACCAGGAAGATTACCGCCACCGGCACGAACGCCACCCAGTCGAAGGAGAATCCGTATTTGAACGGTACGGGTACGCTAACCAATGGCACGTCAGGCAGGCTGCCGAAATCCACGTGGCCCAGCAGCCAGGCGGCGGCATAGCCCAGGGTCAAACCGATGACAATCGCCCCCAAGCGCAGGAATGGCACGTCCACCCGGTTCAACACCACGATGGTTCCGAGCACCAGCGCCGCCAGGCCCAGGTGGCTGGCCGCACCGAGGTCCGGGGCACCAAAGCCGCCGGCAATGTCGGTCATGGCCACCTTGATCAGCGACAGGCCCATGAGCGTGATGATGGTGCCGGTCACCACCGGGGTGATCAGCATCCGCAGTTTGCCAATGAACTGGCTCAACACCACTTCGATGAACGCGGCGAAGAAGCACACGCCGAAGATCGTCGAGAGGATTTCATCGGTGCCGCCACCCCGGGCCTTAACCATGAAACCGGCACTGAGGATCACGCTGATGAACGAGAAACTGGTGCCTTGAAGGCACAGCAGGCCGGAACCGACCGGGCCGAAACGCCGCGCCTGCACGAAGGTGCCCAGGCCCGAGACGAACAGCGCCATGCTGATCAGGTATGGGATCTCGCTTTGCAGGCCCAGGGCGCTGCCCATGATCAGCGTCGGGGTAATGATGCCGACAAAACTGGCAAGCACGTGCTGCAGGGCGGCGAACACGGTGGCTGTCAGATGCGGGCGGTCGTTGAGGCCGTAGATCAGATCATTGTGGTGTAGGGCAGGGGGTTTTTCAGAGACGGTCATGGTGATGTGCGGGCCAGAAGGCGGGCCGGGTCAGAAAATGGAGGCGCAGGATGCCAGAAAGACCATATTGTGGCGAGCGATGAGCCTCTCGGAGCACACACTATCCTTGTGGGAGCGGGCTTGCCCGCGATATCGGTGGTTCAGGCGACATCTATGTTGGATTTGAAGGCCTCATCGCGGGCAAGCCCGCTCCCACAGGGATGATTGTTGTCTTTGAGATCAGGCAAACGCCGCCAGCAAATCCTCTTCAAAGGCTTTCTGTGCATCCCCCGGCACCTGTGCCCGATGGCGAGCCAGGTGAAACGACACGTCAAAGCTCATGCCCTCGCGGCGCACGGCCCGCAGCAGGCCTTTGTCTTCCCAGCTACGGGCAAAGTGATCGGGCAGGTAGCCGATATGTTTGCCTGACAGTATGAAGGCGAGGGTGCCTTCGACCTGTTCCGAGCGCGCCGAACACAGATTGCCTTGAAAAGGCTCATCGCTGCGCAGGAACCGGTAGGGGTGGTCGACACGATCACAGGCCAGCAATGCCTGCTCATCCGGCGCGTCATCGTTGAACAGCGGATGGCCGGCGGCGCAGTACAAATGCTGGGTTTCAATGAATAATTCACGGTAATCAAAGGCGCTTTGTATCTGCGAAAAATAGCCGATGGCCAGGTCCAGCCGCTGTTGCAGCAGCAAACGTTCCATCTCGCCGGGCATGGCGCTTATCAATTCGATGCGCACTGATTCGTCGCGCTCACGAAAGCGCCGGATTGCCTGGGCCACCCGTTGCAGCACCGATTGATCCAGCGCTTCGGACAAGCCCAGGCGCACTTCGCCGATCAGGCGCCCGGCCACGCCGTTGGATTGATGGCGGAATGCCTCGATGGACTCGAACAGCCCGCGAGTGGCGACGAGCAATTGCTCGCCCTTGGGCGTGATCTTGAATCCAGCCTTGCCACGGCTGCACAACCGGTAGCCGAGCCGGGTTTCCAGCTTGGCCATTTGCTGGCTGATGCTTGACTGGCTCAGACCCAGCTCGCCCTGGGCCGCACTGAAACCGCCGCATTCCACCACGCTGACAAACAGGCGTAACAGTTGCAGGTCCAGATCGTGGAGTTGCCCGAGCATCAAACATTACTCCTGGATAAAGTCAGGTTAATAATCTTTATATTTTACCAATGTATCCGACGCCGCATCCTGCCACCACTTCTTCCGGTCAGGTGTTCGTCATGAATTCCCTATTCAAGATGTGTTTCCCCGCGCTGTTCCTTGCCATGGCCGCCGCGGCCCAGGCCGAGGACAACGTCGTCAATCTTTACAGTTGGGCCGACTACGTCGCCCCCGAAACCTTGCAGCGTTTCGAGCAGGAAACCGGCATTCATGTGCGCTACGACACCTTCGATGCGCCGGAAGTGCTGGAAACCAAGTTGCTCACGGGTGGCAGTGGCTATGACGTGGTGGTGCCGTCGTCCAGCGTCCTGGCGCGCGGCCTGGCGGCAGGGGCATTGAAAGCCATTCCCCACGAGGGCCTGAAGGGTTACGCCAACCTTGATCCGGACCTGCTGGAGAAACTCGCCGCTGTCGATCCCGGCAATCAATATGGCGTGCCCTATACCTGGGGCACCCTGGGGCTTGGGATGAACGTCGAAGCGGTGCGCAAGCGCCTGCCGAACGTGCCGCTCAACAGTCTGGATCTATTGTTCAAACCTGAATACGCCAGCCAGCTCAAGGACTGCGGCATTGCGATCATCGACTCGCCCCAGGAAGTGATCGGTCTGGCGTTGCACTATTTGGGCAAGGATCCCTACAGCACCCATAAAGAAGATCTCGACGCCGCCCAATCCCTGCTCCACAAGCTGCAGCCTTCGGTGCTGTACGTCGCCAGCGGACGGCAGATCAACGATCTGGCCAACGGCAGCGTCTGCCTGGCCTTGGCGTACAACGGCGATGCGAGCATGGCCGCCGATCAGGCGCGCAAGGCCAACAAGCCCTATGAAATCGCTTATCGAATTCCGAAGGAGGGCACCCTCGTCTGGCAAGACAACCTGGCGATCCCCAAGGATGCGCCACACCCCGAGGCCGCGCGTCGGTTCATCGAGTTCATGTTGCGTCCCGAATCCGTTGCCGCGTTGACCAACACCTTGTTCTTTGCCACCGCCAACCAGGCCGCGACGCCACTGGTGGATGAAGCGGTGCGCACCGATCCGGACATTTATCCGCCCCTGGAGGTGCGTGAGCGGTTGTATGCCGACCGCAGCATGAGCCTCAAGGACATGCGCCAGCGCACTCGCGTGTGGACCACGTTCCGTAGCCGCCAACAATAAGGAAACCGAGATGGACGTCCCGATGCAAAACGATCAGGCGATGACCCGCGACAGTCTGTATGGCACCGCCGCCGAAAGCACCTACGCCGGCATCACCAGTTTCATGCGTCGTCGCTACAGCCGTGACTTGCGCGGCGTCGACGTCGCGGTCAGCGGTGTGCCGTTCGACACCGCCACCAGCAACCGCCCCGGCGCGCGCTTCGGGCCACGGGGGATTCGCGCGGCATCCACCGGGATCGCCTGGGAGCGCCATTGGCCATGGACGTTTGACCCGTTCGATCATCTGGCGGTCGTGGACTTCGGTGATTGCGACTTCGATTACGGCTCCCCGCAGTCGACTCCTGAATGCATCGAGGCTCACGCCGAGCACATTCTCAATGCGGGCAGCGCGATGCTGACCTTCGGCGGCGATCACTTCATCACCTACCCGCTGCTCAAGGCCCACGCCCGTAAGCATGGCCCGTTGTCGCTGATCCACTTCGACGCCCACAGCGACACCTGGCCGGACGAAGAGGGCAAGCGCATCGACCACGGCACCATGTTCTGGCACGCCGCCAAGGAAGGGCTGGTCGATCCGTCGCGTTCCGTGCAGATCGGTTTGCGCACCACCAACGATGATCATCAGGGCTTTGAGGTGCTGGATGCGCGCCAGGTGCATCGGCGCGGGGTCGATGCGATCGTCGAGGCCATCCGGGCGCGGGTCGGTGACCATCCGGTGTACCTGACGTTCGACATCGACTGCCTCGACCCGGCCTTTGCCCCGGGCACCGGAACGCCCGTGTGTGGTGGCTTAAGCACGGTGCAGGCGCTGGAGATCCTCGGCGGATTGCGCGGGATCAATCTGGTGGGTATGGATGTGGTAGAAGTGGCGCCGGCCTATGACAACGCGGACATCACCTCACTGGCGGCGGCGACGCTGGCGATGGAGATGCTGTGTTTGTACGCGGCCAAACATAAGGTCGACAAGTAACACACCGATCAATGTGGGAGAGGGGGGGGGGGGGGGGGGGGGGGGGGGGGGGGGGGGGGGGGGGGGGGGGGGGGGGGGGGGGGGGGGGGGGGGGGGGGGGGGGGGAGATGACTCTTCTGCGAAATCTTTTTCTCCCCCCCCCCCCCCCCCCCCCCCCCCCCCCCCCCCCCCCCCCCCCCCCCCCCCCACAGGGGTAACTGCGTCAGGCCACCGGGATTTTTGGCAGGTCGAGGGTCACGCCCCCGCTGAACCGTGCAAAGGAGCCGGAAATCGATTCGTGCGGCACGCCTTTTGCCATCTCGCTGACGCTATCAAGTCGCGCCAGTTGCTCGTCATTCAAGTGCACGTTCAGTGCTCCCAACGTTGCATCCAACTGTTCACGGGTTCGCGAGCCGAGAATCGGAATCAACGTCGTGGCCGAGCGCTTGGCCTGTTCGCGCAGCCAGGCGATGGCCACGTGGGTCGCCGTGGTGGACAGTTCCTCGGCAACGGCCAGCAAGGTGTCGAGGAGGGCGGTTTCACGGGCGCTTTTCTCGGCGTGAACCAGCATGCCGAGTTTACTGGCACGGTTGTCGCCATCGCTGGTGCGATATTTTCCAGTGAGGAAACCGCCACCCAGCGGTGACCACAGGGTCGCAGCCAGGCCCAGTGCTTCAGCCATGGGCAATTGCTCGCGCTCCGCGGTGCGCTCGGCCAGGCTGTACTCGACCTGAATCGCGGCAATCGGCGCAAAGCCGCGCACCTCGGCCAACAGGTCCGCCCGGGCGATGCGCCAAGCCGGGAAATTCGACAGCCCGGCGTAATGGATCTTGCCGGCTCGTACCAGGTCGTCGAAACCCCGCAGGATCTCTTCCATCGGCGTCACGCCGTCGCTCATGTGCGCCCAGAACAGATCGAGGTGGTCGGTTTTCAGTCGTTTCAGGCTCTCTTCCACGGCGCGAACCATGTTCTTGCGGTTGTTGCCGGTGTGGGAAATGCCAGCGGCCGGTGTCGTGCCCAGGGTGTATTTGCTGGCGATGACCAACTGATCCCGTTCCGCGGCGATGAACTCGCTGAGCATCGCTTCCGATTGGCCGCCCTGATAGCCGTTGGCGGTGTCGATGAAGTTGCCGCCGGCCTCCAGGTAACCGTCGAAGATACGTTTGGCTTCGTCACGTTCGGCACCGTGGCCCCAGCCGGTGCCGAAGTTGCCGGCACCCAATGCCAATTCGGAAACCCGCAGACCGGTTTTACGGCCGAAAACTTTGTAGTGCATGGAGTGACTCCTGTAGGTAAGGTCGATGCGTTTATAAATTACCAACAACATCTATAAAATATGATGTCAGTAATTTTGTGCGTCAAGTCACCTTTTCATTCGTTGATCAACGGTTGGCTGATAAGACATTTCACTGAAGACCTCGGCGACTGCTGGCATACTGCCGCGCATGAATGTCGACTCTCCCCTCAGTGCCTGGCAGCACGCCATCGAACAAAAGGGTTTCGTCCAGGACGAGGCTCAGGAGCATGCTGTCTGGGCTTTGCAAAAGTGCCATGAGGCACTGCATGAAGGCCGCACAGCGATCACCGGCGTGTACCTCTGGGGTCCTGTCGGGCGGGGCAAAACCTGGTTGATGGACCAGTTTTTCCAGAACCTGCGAGTGCCGGCGCGACGTCAGCACTTCCACCATTTCATGGGCTGGGTGCACCAGCGCTCGTTTCAGCTCACGGGCACGGCCGATCCGTTGAAGGCTCTGGCCCGTGAGCTGAGCGAAGAAGTGCGGGTGCTGTGCTTTGACGAGTTATTCGTCAATGACATCGGCGACGCGATCATTCTCGGGCGCCTGTTCCAGGTGATGTTCGAACAGGGCGTGGTGGTGGTTTGCACCTCCAATCTGCCGCCGGACCAGTTGTACGCCGATGGCTTCAACCGCGACCGCTTTGTGCCTGCCATCGCCGCGATCAAACAGCACATGCAGGTGATCGCGGTGGACGGCGGCGAAGACCATCGCCTGCATCCGGGGCAGGGCCTGCAACGTTATTGGGTCGCCGGCCCTGGGCAACCCAGTGCGCTGGACGATGTGTTCAAGGTGTTGACTGTCGGCCAAACGGTTTGCCGCGAACCGGTCAAGGTCGGTTATCGTTCCCTCGACGTGGTGCAGGCGAGCAAAACCGTGCTCTGGTGTCGTTATGCCGATCTCTGTGAGCAACCGTTCGCCGCGATGGATTTCATGGCCCTGTGCGACACCTTCAGCGTTATTCTCTTGGGTGATGTGCCCAACCTGAGCGCGCAAAAACGGGCCGGCCGTATTGCCCGGGGCACTGAAGACGGCGCCGTTCGGGTGGAGGCGGGGGATCGCGAATTGCCACAGTTGTCGGTGCATGACGATGGTGTGCGACGATTCATTGCCCTGGTGGACGAGTGTTACGACCGCAAGGTGCCGTTGTACCTGGAAGCGCAGGTGCCGATGGATTCGCTCTACACCGAGGGCTACCTGGAGTTTCCGTTCCGCCGCACCCTCAGTCGCTTGCAGGAAATGCAGCTGGAGCGTTTCGCCCAGGTTTAAGTCCCAGGAGGTATCAGCATGAATCAACCTCTATCCCATCATTTGTTGACCATGGCTTACCAGAACGCTTGGGCCAATCACCGCCTGGCCAAGGCCTGGTGTCAGTTGAATCCGCAGGAATTGGCGGCCCCTCGAGTCAGTTTCTTCCCAAGCCTGCGTGCGACGCTCAACCACATCCTGACCTGCGACTGGTTTTACGTGGATGCCCTTGAGCGCGAGTTGCGCGGCGATGATCCGCATCCCGATTGTTATGTGTTCTTCAAGGACGACGAGCCGTTCCGCCTGGCTCAGGACTTGCGGCGCGAGCAGTCACAGGTCGACCGACGACTGATTGCCTACTGCGAGCAAATGCGCGATGGCGATCTGGGCAAGGTCGTCACCATCGCCCGGGACAAGCCGCAACACGAAAGTCGTTTGCGCATGCTCTCGCACTTGTTCGAACACCAGATCCATCACCGGGGGCAGGTACACGCGATGCTCAGCGGGACGTCGGTGAAACCACCGCAACTGGATGAGTTTTTCTGTGTCGGTGAGTCGCACTTGCGGGCGGAGGACTTTGCTGAGCTGGGATGGACCGAAGCGTTGATCTGGGGACATTAAAGTCTGCGATCTTTTGATTTTCCTCCCGCACTCGCGATATCGTCGCCGGGCCTTGCGGAGCGAACGACGCACCGGGGCAACCAACGTGATCGAGGATGGAAATGGATTTCGCTGAAATACTTGTGTTGCAAGCCAGTTACACCAATCCGGTGCATGCCGAGGCGATCGGCCTGGTGCTGAACAGTTACGCCCAGGATCCTATGGGCGGCGGTCACGCCTTGCCCGCCGATGTACTGGAGCAGCTGCCAGGCGAGCTGGCCAAGCGCCCCCATGCATTCAGCGTGCTGGCGTTTGTCGGTGGTGAGCCCGCCGGGCTGGTCAATTGCTTTGAAGGCTTTTCCACCTTCGCCTGCCGCCCCTTGGTCAACGTGCACGATGTAGCAGTGGTGCCAAAGTTTCGCGGCCTGGGCTTAAGCCAGCGGATGCTGCAAAAGGTCGAGGACATCGCCCGTCAGCGCGGTTGCTGCAAAATCACTCTGGAAGTATTGGAAGGCAATGCGGTGGCGCAGGCGTCCTATGGCAAGTTCGGTTTTGCTCCGGGTGAGTTCGACCCGGCGCATGGACGCATGATGTTCTGGATCAAACCGCTTTGATCGGGACAAAAAAAGGGCGTCCAACTGGACGCCCAACGGTCTTCTCTGACTGAAGAGCAAACAGTCAGAGGTGTAACGATCATTTCGGCCGATAAGACTCGGTCACTTGTGCGGTCTGATCGTCCGGAACCCGCAGTTCCTGAGCCTGGCTTGGCTTGATGTTGCCCAACGCCACTTGCTGGTTGTAGTGCAGGGTTTCGTAGTAGTACCTCATGCGTTCAGCCCCTCCCTCGGCAAAGGCGCTGGCGGAGCCCAGCGTCATGAGGACGGCGAGGATCAGCGTAGTACTTTTCATGGTGTGCCTCCCACTTACAGATGTCGGATGCCTTTCGTCCATGAGCCAATAGATCTAAGTCGAAGGCTCATTATCCGCCGATTCCGTTAAATGGGAATTAATAGTGCCTGGAGTCTCCAGTCCCTGAAAAACACTGTGGGAGCGAGCCTGCTCGCGAAGGCGATGCAACAGTCAACATTGATGCTGACTGAAACAAAGCTTTCGCGAGCAGGCTCGCTCCCACAGGTTTTGATGGTGTTGTAACCGTTACTGCTGGACGACTTCCGCCACGTCTGGCTTCGCTTTGGGCTTGATCAAACTGAAGTCGATCAACGGCCGCTGCTGACGTTCGTACGGGTTGCCGATCATCAAGGGTCGTGGCTTGAAACTGTCGCTGACCAGGCTCTTGCTGCGATCGAGCTCATCGAAACTCAGGCCGGCCAGATCCGCCCAGGTATGGATCAGGTGCGAACTGCTGTACGGCCGGCTCAGGTCGCCGGCAAAGCTCCAGTCGTGGGTTTCGCGCCATTTCGGCGAGGCCCAGGCCATGAACGGAATGGTGTACATCGGTGCCGTCGGCTTGCTCTCGTTGCGGCCAAGGGTGCCGTGGCCCGGGGAGTCGAACACGTCTTCACCGTGGTCGGAGAGGTACAGCAGGAAGCCGTTCGGATCCGACTTGGCGTAGTCCTTGATCAGGCTCGACACCACGAAGTCGTTGTACAGCACGGCGTTGTCGTAGCTGTTGTACGTCGGCAACTGATCGTCGCGCAAACCGGCCGGGGCGCCATTGCGGTCCTTGAACTTGTCGAAAGTCGAAGGGTAACGGTACTGGTAGCTCATGTGCGTGCCGAGCAGATGCACCACGATCAACTTGCGGGGCGCCGCATCGGCCAGGGCCTTGTTGAACGGTTCGATCACGTCACCGTCGTATTGGGCGGCGTTCTGGTTGCGGTTGTTGTTCAGGTACACCTGTTCGTCGGCCTGCTGGGAAAAGGTCGTGAGCATGGTGTTGCGCTTGGTCATGGTCTGCTGGTTGGTGATCCAGAAGGTCTTGTAGCCTGCCTGTTTCATCATGCTGACCAGCGAAGGCGTCGACAGATACAGATCCGGGTTGTCCTCATCGGCGAAGGTCAGCACCTGCTGCAACGCTTCGATGGTGTAGGGGCGCGGGGTGATGACGTTGTCGAAGACCGCCAGTTGATCCTTGAGCTTGTCCAGTTCCGGCGTGGTTTCCCGTCCATAGCCGTACAAACTCATGCGTTGGCGGTTGGTCGACTCACCGATCACCAGCACCAGGGTCGCCGGCTGGTTGGCCATCGAGTCCTTGAGGTTATGCAGCGGTGGAATCCGGCTGGCACTGGTCAGCATCTGCTGCATGCCCGCCAGGGTGTCCAGGTAGCGGTGATAAGCGACGGCCATCTGCCACGGCACTGCCGGTTCGATGCGGGTTTCGAACTTTTCGAAACCACTGGCGAAACTGCCGGTGCGCGCCGTTTGCTTGATCAACGGATAACCGATCACGGCCACCAGAATGGCGGTTGCAGCGACCAGGGCCCGACCGCGTGGCATGTACACCGGACGCAAGCGTGTCCAGAGAAACCAGGCAAAAGCGCTGTGGGCGAGGAAGGCGACCACCATCCACCAGGCAAAGTACTGCGTCATGTACTCGCCGGCTTCGGCGACGTTCGACTCGAACATGATGAAGATGACGCTTTGGGAAAACTCCTGCTGATAGATAAAGAAGTAACCCAGGCTGGCCATGGAGCACGCCCAGAGCACCACGCCGATCAGCGCAGCCATTAGACGTGTCTGTTTGGGGAACAGCAGCATCGGCGCCAGCCAGATGGCGCTCATCACGAACGCCTGGCGGAAACCGGAAAATCCGGAGGTGCCCGTCAGTTGGATCAGCAGTTGGGTGATGCCGGAGAAATACCAGAAAAACAGGAATAGCCAGAGCAACCCTGCCCAATCAAAACCTTTCGCAGACGTCTCGCTGCGTTTAAACAAAGCCATTCAACACTCCAGCCAATGTTCACTTCCACTGTCACACCACCAACGGCGTCGACGGACGGGGTGCGCGCATGAAACATGCGGCAACAAGGGGCCGGAGTATCAACAAGCGAATGTGAAAAGTTCGTGAGTTGCCAGAATGGGCGAAGGATTACGGCGTATCGGAAGCAGGGCGGTGCTGCTTCCGATTCAAGCGGGGGGATCAGGCGTTGGTGATGCGTTGGGTCTCAGCCAAGGGTTGCTGACCCTGAATCAGCATGCGCAGTTGCGCCAGCTCCTGTTTCAACTGGTCGCGCTCGTCTTTCAACTGACGCAATTCGTCGCGACGGATCGTGACATAAAGGGTTTGTGCTGGCAGTGCGGTGTGTACTGTGCCCATTGCTCACCTCGCAAATGGCGTGTCTCAACTGTAGAACCGCCCCGAATCAGCGGCTGATCTACTATCGGCGCCAATTTTGATTTCTTTTGCCCCTGAAGGGAACTTTTTTATTTTTAAATGTCGTTGTGTCTTCGGCACGATTCCCGACGTTATCTGTCTGGATCGGGCACAATGCCCGGAAACTTCAAGCCAGCGCTCTGGACTAACCTCAATAGTCGCGTTGGGCTATAACCTTTGACACACATTTATTTGTAGTAGGGAGCATCAGCACATGCAACTCGGGATTATTGGACTGGGCCGCATGGGCGGCAATATTGCGCGGCGCCTGATGCTCAACGGCCATTCCACCGTTGTGTACGACCGCAATACCGCCTTCGTCGAGACATTGACCGAAGAGGGCGCGACAGGCGTTGCCGATTTGCCAGCCCTGGTCGCTGGCCTGGCCAAACCACGAGCGGTGTGGGTCATGCTGCCGGCAGGCGCACCGACCGAAGACACCATCGACACCCTGAGCACCTTGCTCGAAGCCGGCGATACCATCATCGACGGCGGCAACACCCACTATAAGGATGACATCCGCCGGGCCAAGACCCTCTCGGAAAAAGGCCTGCACTACATCGACGTCGGCACTTCCGGCGGCGTCTGGGGCCTGGAGCGCGGTTACTGCATGATGATCGGCGGTGATGCCGAGACCGTGACCCGTCTTGATCCGCTGTTCGCCAGCCTGGCCCCGGGCATGGGTGACATCCCGCGGACCAAGGATCGCAAATCCGATGACGACCGTGCCGAGCGCGGTTACATCCACGCCGGTCCCGCCGGTGCCGGGCACTTCGTCAAGATGATCCACAACGGTATCGAGTACGGCATGATGCAGGCCTTCGCCGAAGGCTTCGACATCCTCAAGACCAAGTCCAGCACCCGCCTGCCCGAGGACCAGCGCTTCGATCTGAACGTTGCCGACATCGCTGAAGTCTGGCGTCGTGGCAGCGTGGTCTCGTCCTGGTTGCTCGACCTGACCGCCGATGCGCTGGCCAGTGATTCGAATCTCGACGGTTTTTCCGGTTCCGTAGCGGACAGCGGTGAAGGTCAATGGACCGTCGAAGCCGCCATGGAGCAAGCGGTACCGGCAACCGTGCTGACGACCGCGTTGTTCTCCCGATACCGTTCCCGCGGCCAAGGCACCTTTGGCGACAAGATTCTTTCGGCCCAGCGCTTCGGCTTCGGCGGCCATGTGGAGACGCCTAAAAAATGACCCATGCGATCCGCAGGAAATCCAAGGCTGAACCCGCGCCACCTACCACGCTGTTTCTGTTCGGCGCCCATGGTGATCTGGTCAAGCGTCTGCTGATGCCGGCGCTGTATAACCTCAAGCGTGACGGTTTGCTCGGCGATGGACTGCGGATCGTCGGCGTTGACCACAACGCCATCAGCGATGAAGGCTTCGCAAAAAAACTCGAAGACTTCATCCGCAGCGAAGTGGCCAGCAAGGTCGGCAAGGGTGATCAGTCCCTGGATCCCGGCCTGTGGGCCCAGCTCGCCAACAACATCAGCTACGTCCAGGGCGATTTCCTGGACGACAGCACTTATCAAGCGCTGGCGGCAAAGATTGCCGACAGCGGCACTGGCAACGCGGTGTTCTACCTGGCCACCGCACCACGGTTTTTCAGTGAAGTGGTGCGCCGCCTCGGTGCAGGCGGTTTGCTCGAAGAAACCCCCGAAGCGTTCAGAAGGGTGGTGATCGAAAAACCCTTCGGTTCCGATCTGCAAACCGCCGAAGCCTTGAATGCCTGTTTGCTCAAGGTCATGTCGGAAAGGCAGATCTACCGCATCGACCACTACCTGGGTAAGGAGACGGTGCAGAACATTCTGATCAGCCGCTTTTCCAACAGCCTGTTCGAAGCGTTCTGGAACAATCATTACATCGACCACGTGCAGATCACTGCGGCCGAAACCGTCGGCGTGGAAACCCGTGGCAGTTTTTACGAGAACACCGGCGCCCTGCGGGACATGGTGCCCAATCACCTGTTCCAGTTATTGGCGATGGTGGCCATGGAGCCGCCAGCCGCCTTTGGTGCCGACGCGGTCCGTGGCGAGAAGGCCAAGGTGGTCGGTGCGATCCGCCCCTGGTCGGTGGAAGAGGCCCGGGCCAACTCGGTGCGCGGTCAATACACCGCCGGTGAGGTCGATGGCAAACCCCTGCCGGGGTATCGCCAGGAAGACAGGGTCGCGCCAGACAGCAACACCGAAACCTATGTGGCCCTCAAGGTGATGATCGACAATTGGCGCTGGGTCGGCGTGCCGTTCTACCTGCGCACCGGCAAGCGCATGAGCGTGCGCGACACCGAGATTGTCATCTGCTTCAAACCGGCGCCGTATGCGCAGTTCCGCGATACCGAGGTCGATGAGCTGCAGCCGACCTACCTGCGTATCCAGATCCAACCCAACGAAGGCATGTGGTTCGACCTGCTGGCCAAGCGACCCGGCCAGGCCCTGAAGATGGACAACATCGAACTGGGCTTTGCCTACAAGGATTTCTTTGAAATGCAGCCGTCCACCGGCTACGAAACCCTGATCTACGATTGCCTGACCGGCGATCAGACCCTGTTCCAGCGTGCCGACAACATCGAGAACGGCTGGCGCGCGGTTCAGCCGTTCCTCGATGCCTGGCAGCAGGATGCGTCGGTGCAGGGCTATGCTGCAGGCGAAAACGGCCCGCAGGCCGCCGATGAGTTGCTGACTCGCGACGGCCGCGTCTGGCACGGTCTCGGATGAGTGACGCCACGCCACATCCCATCCGCTTTTTGCTCAGTGATATGGACGGCACCTTGCTGCTGCCCGATCACAGTCTCAGCCAGTGCACCATCGAAGCGGTACATTCGTTGCGCGAGGCGGGCGTATTGTTCAGCCTGGCCACGGGGCGTCCACCCCGGGCGATGTTGCAAACCATCGAAGCGTTGGGCGTCGACCTGCCAACCGCCGCGTTCAACGGCGGCACGATTATTCATCCCGATGGCAGTTTGCTGGTCGCCCACTACTTGCCAACCACGGCAGCGCTGACCTCGCTGGCGTTGTTCACCGATCAACCGGGCGTTGAGGTCTGGGTGTTCAGTGGAGGCGAATGGCTGGTGAAAGACCCGAATGGCCCCATGGTGCCCCGCGAGCAGCACGGGTTGGGGTATCCACCGGTGGTGGTCGAAAGCTTCGAGCCGTTTCTTGCCTGCATCGACAAGATCGTCGCCACTAGCAATAACACCGCACTGTTGGTTGAGCTGGAAGCGAAGTTACTGCCGAAGGTCGAAGGCCAGGCTCAGGTCTCGCGCTCGCAGCCGGTGTATCTGGACGTGACTGCAATGCAAGCCAACAAGGGCGATGCGTTGGCGACGATTGCCGGGTTTCTGGGGATACCGCTGGAGCAAACGGCTGCAATGGGCGATGGCGGTAACGACCCGGCGATGTTTCAACGTGCCGGGCTGTCGATTGCCATGGGGCAGGCGGAAGAAGCGGTGAAGCGGCTGGCGGATGTGGTGACGGCCGGTAACACCGAAGAGGGAGCGGCGCGGGCCATCGAACGATACATCCTCCGTGGGAGCGAGCCTGCTCGCGAAGGGGCCATGTCAGGCAACATCAATGTTGAATGACACACCGCCTACGCGAGCAGGCTCGCTCCTACAGGAGGATTGGGTTTACAGCCAGTAACTCACGGCGTACCAGCCAAGAATCCCCATCACCACCGTATACGGCAGCGCCATCCACACCATCCGTCCATAGGACAACCGAACCAGCGGTGCGATCGCCGAGGTCAGCAGGAACAGGAATGCCGCCTGGCCATTGGGCGTGGCCACGCTAGGCAGATTGGTACCGGTGTTGATCGCGATGGCCAGCGCCTCGAAATGTTCAGGGCTCATGTGCCCGGCAATGAATGCCCGTTTCACTTCAGTGATATAGATGGTCGCCACGAATACGTTATCGCTGATGGCCGAGAGCAAGCCGTTGGCAATGAACAACATGCCAGGTTGTTGATCGGTCGGCAGCGCCAGTACCCACTGGATCAATGGCGTGAACAATTGCTGGTCATGAATCACCGCCACCACGGCGAAAAACACCACCAGCAGTGCCGTAAACGGCATCGCGTCCTTGAACGCCGTGCCCAGGCGGTGCTCGTCGGTGATGCCGGTGAACGCGGTGATCAGCACAATCACCATCAAGCCGATCAGGCCAACTTCAGCGACATGAAACGCCAACCCGACAATCAGGATCAAGGCCGCCAGCCCTTGCACGATGAGTGCCGCACGCTGACGCGGGGTCCTTTCGGTATTGTCCTGGGCGGCGAAATCGGCCAAAACGATCCGAACGTTGTCCGGCAGCAAGGTGCCATAGCCGAACCAGCGCAGCTTTTCCAGCAGGACACACGTCACCAGGCCTGCCACCAGCACCGGCAGTGAAACCGGTGCGATCTTCAGAAAGAACTCCGAGAAATGCCAACCCATTTCATGGCCGATCAACAGGTTCTGCGGCTCACCCACCAGCGTACAGACGCCGCCCAGCGCCGTCCCCACGGCACCGTGCATCAGCAGGCTGCGAAGAAAGGCGCGAAACTGATCGAGATCGTCATGATGAAGCGTCGGCAGGTGCTGGTCATCGCTGAACTCGCTGTCTTGACGCGGATCGGTGCCCGAGGCCACGCGGTGATACACCGAGTAAAAACCGACGGCCGCGCTGATGATCACGGCGGTCACAGTCAAGGCATCGAGAAACGCCGATAGAAACGCCGACAAAAAACAGAACATCAAAGACAGCAATGCCTTGGAGCGCACCCCAAGCAGTAATCGCGAGAATAGAAACAACAGCAGGTCTTTCATGAAGTAGATGCCTGCCACCATAAACATCAGCAACAGGATCACCGGAAAGTTGTGCAGCAATTCATCATAAAGGGCTTGAGGCGTGGTCATCTTCAGCAATAACGCTTCGACCAGCAACAAACCCCCAGGCATCAACGGATAGCATTTGAGTGCCATGGCCAGGGTAAAGATGAACTCCAATACCAGCAGCCAACCCGCTGCCACCGGACCTGAGGTCCACAGCACCAGCGCATTGAGAATGAGAAAGCCGACGATACAGAGTTTGTACCAGCGGGGTGAGTTACCGAGAAAGTTATGCGCGAACGCCTGGGCCATCGAGCCGGACATCGGCCACTCCTTTTAATAAGAAGCGCGCAAGTTGCCGTAAGCGATACAGAAGATCAAGTACAAGAAAAACAACTTGGATCAGCTCAAGTAACGGGCCACAACTGCACGATAGTTACCGTCCAGTGAATAGCCACCGACAACGATGTTTCCATCGGCTTGAACCGCCAGTGAAGTGGCTGTGTCGAGACTGCGGCCAAGTCGGGTACGGACCCATCCCGCGCCGTCGCCAAAATTGGGATCGAGTTGTCCGTCCGCCAGGTAACGCCCCACAAGATAATCGGCATCGACACCACCAATGGTTGCACCGACGGCGACCACGCAGCCATCCGCTTGCACTTGAGCGGCAGTCCACTGGCAACCACTGCGGCCGATGTCCAGCAATTGCGCCTGGCCATCGTTGCAATGCCTGTCCGGGCGGCCATTGATGTGTAGTTTCAGGGCGAGGCAGCGCATGGGATCACGGCTGCTGCCAAAACACTGTACGTCGCCATTGTCTTGCTGGACTATCTGGCTGACTTGGGCGCTTTGTCCCTGGGCCTTGAAGCTCATGAAGCCGTCCACGGCAAAACGATCGTCAAGGCTGCCATCGGTGTGATAGCGGGCCAGCAACCCTTCCTCGGGGAAGTTGATCGAACCGCCCACCAGGATTCGGCCGTCGCGTTGCACGCTGACGCTGTTGAGCCAGGTGTTCATCAACAAATGTCGGACGATCACGAATCCGCGGCCATTGAAGCTGTGGTCGAGCTTGCCATCGGCGTCAAGCCGGATGAGCAGACCAGCGTGGTCGGCCAGTTCAAAGTGATGGTTGGCCACCAGCACGATCCGGCCATCCGCCTGGACGTCGGCATCACAGGCTTCGGCTCCCGGCACGCCGGGTGGCAGCCAGGCGTCGCGAATCCCGTGGGCCAGGTTGCCCGGCAGACGCACGACACAGCATCCGTTGTCGCCAAACCGCTGGACGAGACGACCTTGCGAGTCGAACAACGCCAAAGCGGGGAGGGTACGGTGGGCGTTTTCGTAGTGCAGGCCGGTTAGCAGAATGTTTCCGTCGGGCAATGCGTGAACCTTGCCGGCCATGGCTTCGAAGCCCGGTGTGTATTGCCCGATCACACTGCCTTGGTTGCCGAATGTGAGATCCGCCGAACCGTCTTCCAGCAAACGGGCCAGCCCAAAGCGGCTGCCAGCCGGGGTGCCGACCTTTGCCGCCACCAGCAAGCGACCCTGGCCATCTATTGCGACGCCGTTGGCCATGCTTGAAACGCTACCGGCGAAGTACACCTGGGTCTTGCCGTGGCTGGCGAAAGCAGGATCAAGGCGCCCGGCGCGATCGAATGCAGTGGGGAAGGCTAAAACGGACTGGGTTGACATTCACGCATCTCCTTGCGAGTCGTCATGGTCCGAAAGTTGGAAGTGGCGACTTGATAAGAAGAATATTCAATCCCTGAATGCTCTGGTGCACAACTGGCAGAGTTCACAGGCGGAGAGTCGCTGTGTGCCACAACAGTGTCTTTTCGAACCAATGCCAAGCCAGCAAAGGATTAAACGTGCGCTAGTTCAAATAACGAGGTGTCGCAAGTTAAGTTATTCCTGTTAACAGGCAACTAACGACAAGGGGGGGAGGGTGCGGATTACTCCGGGAGTAATCCGCATAACGCTTAGTGAGGCATCGACCACGATTGCAATGTATAGCCTTCCTGACTCAACTCATCACGAGCCTGTTTCAGAAGGCGTTCAAGTTGCTCCGGGTCGGTGTAGGCACTGCTCGGGATCTGCTTGCGGCCTATACTGTTGTTGGTACGGTCGATGACGGTCAGGCTGAGTTCGCCGTTGCCGTCCTGTGGCGCCCAGGCCACGCATTGGAAAGGTTTAAATGCGCGGTCGGCAATCAAAAGAGCTTCGTTGATACGGAGCGGGGCGTTCATGGGGTCTTCTCTCTGTATGCCCAATCAAGTGATGTGCCGACGGTTGGGCTTACCGTTCGGCAGGTTACTTGTACTGATGCCCGCTACCGGGGTTCGGGTCACACACAATGAAAAGAAATTTCAACTTTCTTTCAGATGCCCATCGCAAACACTTGTTTTGAAAGCTGAATGAAAGGTAATACTCGTTAGGTAACTAACGATGCAGTTTCTTATAACTCTTTACGCAACAGCCCTATAGTCAAACGGTACAAGGCCACGTCAAATTCTTGCTAACGTTACAGCCAGGTCCGCCAAATGACTGTTTTTAATAAAATTTCCCCGGATTTGGCGCCAAGGAACCGTCATGAGCGAAGCGCCAGCTTTACGACGTCTATTAGTGGTTGATCCCGACGACGACTGCCATCGTGTATTGCCGGGATTACGTTCCGTGGGTTGGGATGTTGACAGCTGTTCGCTGGAAAACGCCTCCGACCGTACCTGTGATGTGGGCTTGTTACGCCTGCAGCCTTTTCACCTCGAACATACCGACGCCGTCAAGGATCTGATCAGTCGCAGTGGGACCGAATGGATTGCGGTCCTCAATCAGGAAGTCCTGCGCCTGCAAAATGTCGGGGACTTTGTCTGTGAATGGTTTTTTGACTTCCATACCTTGCCGTTCGACGTATCCCGGGTGCAAGTCACACTGGGACGGGCCTTCGGTATGGCTCGCCTGCGCGGGCAGGGCACGGTACACGTCGATCAGCCCGAGCACGAGCTGCTGGGCGACAGCAAACCCATACGTGAGTTGCGTAAGCTGTTGAGCAAATTGGCGCCCGCCGAATCGCCCGTGTTGATTCGCGGCGAAAGCGGGACAGGCAAAGAACTGGTCGCTCGTACATTGCATCGGCAATCGCTGCGCCACAGTAAACCTTTTGTCGCGATCAATTGTGGTGCGATTCCCGAGCACTTGATCCAGTCCGAACTGTTCGGTCACGAGAAAGGGGCCTTTACGGGGGCCCATCAGCGCAAGATTGGACGGCTGGAGGCGGCTAACGGCGGCACACTGTTTCTCGACGAGATCGGTGACCTGCCCCTGGAGCTGCAAGCGAACCTGTTGCGTTTCCTTCAGGAAAAACACATTGAACGAGTAGGCGGCAGTCAGCCCATTCCGGTGGATGTAAGGGTGTTGGCCGCGACCCATGTCGATCTCGAGGCCGCGATCGAAAAGAAACGTTTTCGCGAAGATTTGTATTACCGCCTGAACGTGTTGCAGGTCGTGACTGCGCCCCTGCGTGAGCGCAATGGCGATCTATCGATGCTGGCCAACCACTTTTCCCATTTTTACAGCCATGAAACCGGCCGCCGTCCGCGCAGTTTCAGCGATGACGCTTTGATTGCCATGGGCAAGCATGACTGGCCGGGCAATGTGCGAGAACTGGCCAACCGCGTGCGTCGCGGACTGGTACTGGCCGAAGGCAGGCAGATCGAAGCGCGCGACCTGGGATTGATCAGTCATCAAGGTATCGCCCCGCCAATGGGCACGCTGGAAGATTACAAGCACCGGGCAGAGCGCCAGGCCTTGTGCGATGTGCTCAATCGTCACAGTGATAATTTGAGCATTGCCGCCAAGGTGCTGGGGATCTCCAGGCCCACCTTCTACCGTTTGTTGCACAAGCATCAGATCCGTTGAACACACCCTTGTGGGAGCGAGCCTGCTCGCGAAGATCGTTAACGATTACGCGGCAAGCCTGACACCCCGTGGCGCCCTCAAGTCCATCGCGAGCGAGCTCGCTCCTACAGTCGTCAAAACCCGCTGCGATGTGAGTCGCAGCGGTTTTTTTTGTGAGTGATGGATCAGAAGTAATACGGGAATTTCAGGCTGAAGGAAAAGTCCGGCGAGTCCTCGGTCAGGCCGATGGCCAGGTTGGGAACGATTGTCAGGTTGTCGGTGGCGGCCAGGGTCATGCCGATGTTGAAGTTGGCCGAGTTGTAGTCGCTGTTGGTGATCGATTGCCAATCGCCACCGTCCGGCTTGATCTTGCTCTTGCGGGCGAACTGATCGGTAACCGAGAACGACATACTCATCTTCTCGTTCAAGGCGAAGGCGATACCGCCGCCGATCTGCCAGGAATCACCCAGCTTCACGTCGCCTTTCACTTTGGCGCCGACCTGAGGGCTGATATCGCTGAAAGAGTCTTCAATGTTGTAGGTGTAGGACAGGCTGCCGAACAGCACGGCCGGGTCGAACGTCTTGACCAGCGAGATCCCCGGGGTGATCGCCCAGACACCGTTGCCACTCGGCAAGTCCTCAGGTACCGCGAGGTTATCGTTGCCGGGGTCCTCAACCAGTTTGATGCCGTAAGGGTCCTTGCCGGTTGGGGCTTTGATGCGCAAGGTGGCGACCGCGTCGGGCAGGCTTTCCGACTCATCCAGGAACTTGTAGGCAACGCCGACGTTCACGTCGCCGATGATCGGATCGCGGGTGACGCTGGCGTCCGACGTCACCGGTCCTGCGCCACCGGCGCCTCCGGAGGAATACGTCGATTCGCGATAAATCACGGGGACGTTGATGTCAAATTGCCAACGCTGCGCCACGTTGTAGCGCGCGGTCAGGTCCAGTGTCCAGTTATCGGCCTTAATACGGTCGAGGTTGATATTGCCGAGAAAAATCGAGTCCAGTGCCAGGAAGCCGTTAAGCGTCAATGCACGGGTATCGTAGTGGGTATAGGTCAGGCCGGTTTCGACGCTGAACTTGCCGCCGCCGAAGAACCCGCTGGCTTCGTCGTACAGGTTGGAAACGCTTTGTGCCGGCTCTGAATCATCCTTGAGCGACTGCCCATAGGAACTGCCTGTGGTTCCGGGCGCACCGGTGGCCACCGTCTGGCCGCTCCTGGTCGTTTCGGCAGGGGATTTGGTCAGGCGTTTGGGAGGCGGTGCCACGGGTGCTTCTTCGACCTGGCGAACGCGCTGTTCAAGTACCATCAGCGCGTTCTGTTGTGCTTCGTAACGCTGTTTTAACTCCATGAGTTCTTGTTTTAGTGCTTCGACCTGGGGATCCGGTGCCGCCTGTAGCAATGCTCCCGGAGCCAGGCTACTCAAACAAACGATAGCTCTGAACGTAAACGATCGGTGCATGGGTTAGCCGTCCCTTCTGAATGCATCTGATGAGACTGAGCGTAGATCAGAATCCGGAAGTGCGAAGACCTCTGAGCTGGTCAAGATTGCCGTTGTACGACCCGGCCGTCTGCGTGCTGTCGCGCAGTACGACATTGAAGGACGTGAGGTTGCGGACCTGATTGGTGCTGCCGAGCAAGGTCGTGTTTTGCATCAGTCCACCCTGGCCAAGGCGTTGCATGGCACTGCCCTGGTTGTTGTTGGCCACGATGTTGAGTTGCACGCCGGTGCCGGTCGAAGAAATGCTCAGCGAGCCCGCGTCATTGGAACCGGTCAACGTTCCGCCCGTCGCCAGTGCCTGGCCCTGTTGTTGCACTGCCTGGGCCTGGCTGGCCTTGCTGACGTTGATATCAACATTGTTGTAAGCCGTGTTGTTGTCGCCGGCAGCGCGCACCACTTGAGTCACGCCTTCGGTGCTATTGAGGCCGTTGCCGCCGGTCACGGTACCGGTGCCGGGGTTGTTGTCTTGCGCACGCGTTGTACCGGTGCCTTTTTCGTCGATCATCGACACATAGAACTGTGGCTTGATGGTCGACTGCTGAATCTGCATCGAGGACCTGGCCCCGATGACTTCGCCCTTGGCATTTTCCCAGGTGCTGGTCATGACCACGCCGAAACTGACGATCCTTCCCGGCATGACAAAGCGGCCCCGCAGGTTCGCCAATTCCTGATCCTTCAATTCGATGGGTTTGAATATTTCTGCCTGGATCGGCAGGCTGGCGGTCAGGCATGCCATGGCCAACCAGATTGGAGTCTTCATTGGATACTCCCGGAGCTTCGTGCTCCCTTGTTATTAGTAAAAAGTGCTAGTTAGAAGAAGTCACTTTGGATGAATCCGAAATCCATCAACTCTGCGTCCTGCACCGGGTTGAAGGCGTTGATGCGGTTCTTGGCTGTCAGGGGCAGGGGCGGGTCGAGCAACGCGTTGGCTTTGTCGTAGCCCTGGCCGATCACGGCGAAGATGATGCCGTTCCAGCCTTTGACGAAGTCTTCGACTTTGTAGCGTTTATGACCGAGTACCGGGTCTCCGATGTACACCCAGCCTTTATGCACCCTTTGCATGACTACAAAATGCTTGTAGCCGCGGACATCCATGAGCACGACCACCGGAATCTTGATGTCGTTCAATGTTTCCGTTGCCACCCGATAGCCACGCGCGCGCATGCCGATGCTTTCCACGTAGCGCTTCATGTCGAGCATGGAGAAGCCCTGGACACGGACCAGATCCTGGTCGGCGTGCGCCAGCATGCCCTCGATGATTTGTTCTTCGCTCACGTCCAGCCAATAGGCCTGACGCAAGATGGTTGCCAGCGCGGCTGCGCCACAACTGAAATCGGTTTTCTGTTGCACCAGGTCGGCGAATTTACGCTCGCGGATGCTCTGGATCGGCTTGTACACCACCGCGCCACCCGGAAGGATGGAAAGCGGCATCTGTGCCGCCTCGATCACACTGGCCACGCAAAGCAAAAACGCCAAGGCGATAATGCGCATGATGGGATGCCCCCTGGTTGTGTTGAAAAGGCCCCCGTGAGGGGGCCTCCAGAGACAGCACTTAGAAGGAAGTGTTGGAGATTGCCAGCGAGTTGCTTTGTTGGTTGCCCACACCAGCAGCTACGTTGACACCCAGGTTGCCACTGCCGCCATTGACCGAACCACTCAGGGTTGCGGTGTTGGTCACAGGGTTAGCCCAGCCGGTTGGGGTCAGCTTTTGGAAGGAAACAGTGTTGCTCAGCTCAAACGAGCTGCTTTCACTGAAGCTCTTCGCTTTGTTGTACTCCGATTCGGACGACTTGCTGCCCGATTTTTCGAACGAAGACGCGTTCGCTTTCTCGAACGATGCATCGAACGATTTTTCGAACGAGGATTCGCGCGATTTGTCGTACGAGGAGCTGTTCGATCTGTCGTACGAAGAGTCGCGCGAACGGTCGAACGAGGATTCGTGCGATTTGTCGAACGATTTGTCGATCGATGCGTCAACCGATGCGTTGAGCGATACGTTAAGCGACTTGTCGGAGCTGTTGGTGCGGGTGTGATGGCCGTAAGTCACTGAGTTGGAAGCCTGCGCAGAAGCGTCCAACGTCGCATCCAACGAAGCGTTCAGAGAAGCACTGGAAGAGCCGCTTGCACTGCTGCTGTTGGAGCCGCTTGCAGAACTGCTGTTCGAACCGCTCGCGGCGCTGTTGTTGGAACCACTCGCAGCGCTGCTCTTCGAACCGCTTACATCAATGCTAAGCGATCCGCTGGACTCGGAGCTCTTCGATCCGGCTGCGGCCCAACTCGAAGAGTTGCTTTGACTGCCGCTCGCTTCGAAAGACTTATCGAAAGAAGAACTACCACTTACGGTCTTGGTCAGCGTAATCGTATCGAGGCGATAGGTCCGATCTGCGCCATTGTTCACAACCAGGCCAGGCCCGTTTTGATTGGCGGACGCGGTAGCGGTTGCGTTGCCCAACGGTGCATTGGAGTTGGCAATTGCCATGGTGTTTTTCTGCTGGTTCAGGTCGCCGGCGGCAATGTTGATCCCCATATTGCCGCTGCCGTTATTACCCGAAGCGCTCATCGTGGCGGTGTTGGTGGTCGAGTAGTTGTCTACCCGGTTGTTGTTGCTGTATTGCCGGACGTCAGCGGTGGCGGACGCACTGCCGAACACGAAGCTGTTATCCAGGCTGGAGTCGGCGCCAGCGTTGGCAATCGCGGCTGCGTTGTCTTGCTGGTTGCCGTTGCCGCCTGCCACGTTGACGCCGACGTTGCCGCTGGTGCCGGTGGCCGAGCTGCTCATTTCAGCCGAGTTTTGGGTCCCTTCGTTGTAGATGCGATTGTTGGTGTTGCTTTGCCTATCGTAAGCATTGGCAGTCGCATACACAGGGATCTTGGTTGGAGGAGGAGTGTGGTTGTGGCCATTGTTATGATGGCCATGGTGACGATCGTTTCCAGCTTGTACAGCAACAGCCATGACCGCAGCAATTGCGAAAACCAGAGGCTTTAATGCCATCGAAGGTTTCATGGTGATTCTCCGTACTTATTTTAGGTTAAGTGTTGTTATTACCTGTATGGGTCAATCCACGACCCGTACGCTCAGGGTGTTGGCCATTCGGTTTCCCACCCCGGCGCTCTGATTCAACTGAATGACCCCGCGGCTACCAGTGAAAGCCTGGTCGCTGGTAGTGACCTGGCGATAGCCGGGTGACGAGTCAGTTGGATCGGAGTTGTTGAGCAGCGCCACGTTCTGTTGCATGAGAACGCTGTCATCGAGACTTTGCGGCTGGGCACTGATGCTGATACTCAGTGCATTGGCCTGTTGGTTGCTGGCGCCCGCGCTCTGGTTGACACCCAGCGCGCCGCTGCCATGGCTGAAGGAGTTGCCTTGAATGCTGGACCTGGCTTCCATGTTGGGGTCGACTATCGTACGCAGCCGTTGGCGAATCTGCGTGGAGGCACTGGCATTGGCGCCAGTGGCGAGAGCCCGGGCATTGGCCTGTTGTTGCAGGTCGCCCGCTGCCTGGTTGACGGTCAGGTTACCGTTGTACTGCATGCCGGAATTGTCGATTTCGGCGTTATTGATGACGGGGGACTGGGCGAAGGTCGATGCACTGCAAAACATGGCGATCATCAGCAGCGTACGATTCATCTCAACGGTCTCCGGTCATGATATTCAGAGCACCCAGGCCGCGCTGGACGCTTGAATTGACCATGTTGGCGATGCCGCTGCCCCCATTTCCCGAACGTCCACCGGGGAGGTTGGTCAGCTGGGTCTGGCTGGTGATGTTGCCGGCCAGGTTGCCGGTACCGCCTTGACTGACCAGACCGGAGATGCCCGTGCCACTGGTGACGCCGGCAAAGTCGCCGTCACTCAACTCGTTCGTTTGCCGCAGGATCTGTTGGGATGGATTGGCATTGACGGTGGTGGGGTTGGGATCAGGGATCACCGGGGGGCGGGTTGCCATTCGCGGCTGGACATCGCGAGTGATAATAATGATGCCGTTGTCGGCCTGTACAGGCAGGCTGATGCCTGAGCCCAATGCGCATCCGATCAGCAGGAGACTGTAAATGCTCTTATCGAATTTCCCCACGGCGGCAATTCCTTCTGTTAGACGTACGCTGGCCCTTATCAGCGCTACGAGGGACAGAGCAGAAGGTGTGCCGCTTTTGGTTTTCCTATTGAAAACAGTGGGTTGGTTTTAATTGTCGAGGTAGTCAATAATTTTTGTAACGCCGCTGAGACAGAGCAGCCCCAAAGTCCCGTCTTTGCTGGCGTCGTTGCTCATCAAGGGCTCTGAAGGATGAGTGTATCAGTGGCTTTACATTTTCACGTCTAATCGCTAAAAGCGCTTTAGCTCGCGGGTTTTCGAGTTTGTGGTGTTTCAGGAGTGGAACATTTTCGACAGGACGGGGGAACCTGTCAGGGCTTCAGCAAGCGAGTCACTGCCTCGAATGCTTCTTCTTTTCGCTGTTTCCAATCGCCTTGCAGTACCCGGTAGGGACGGCGATGCAGGTCAAGCCATTGGCGGCTGGCCTGGAAAAACGCCTGGCGTTCTGCCATTTGTGGTTGGCAACGCTGTCCATCGTCATGCCAGGCCACGCCTTCAGGGCTCAACAGCAAATGAAGGTCGTAGTGCCGCGCCAGCAACGCTTGCTCGATCCATGCCGGACAATCGCCAAACAAGGTGCGACTCCAAAGGATATTGCTCAAGAGGTGCGTATCAAGAATCAATAGGGAAGGTTGTCTGACGCGCCCTTCATCCTCCCAGGCCAACTGGCCATGTGCTATGGATGAAATGTCATCATAGCGGGTTTCCCGTGCTTCGCTTTCGATAAAATGCCGAACGTATTCATTGACCAATATGCCGCCAAAATTGGCGAAAATCTCCTTGGATAGCCAGCTTTTTCCGCTGGATTCCGGCCCTGCCAGCACCAGGACTTTCATGTGCGCAACACCGGGGCCGCGCGCCATTCGCGCCAGCCCTGCACAGCCAGCAGCAGGAACAATGCATACAAGGCCGCCGTCAGGTACAGCGCTTTGTAGACGAACAAGCCGACGAAGATCACATCCACGACAATCCACAACGGCCAGCATTGAACGCGCTTCTGTGCCATCCACAGCTGAGCCACCAGGCTGAAGCCCGTGAGTGCCGCATCGAGCCAGGGTTGGGCGGCGTCGGTCCAGTGCGCCATGGCGGCACCGAGCAACAGACTGCCAACTCCACCGATGACCAGGCCGAGCACCACGGATCGGCCATCGAGCCAGCTGACCTCGCGTCCCCGTCGGGCAGTGCCTGCACGGGTCCATTGCCACCAACCGTAGATCTGCAAGGCGGCATAGATCACTTGCAGCAACATGTCCGAATACAGCTTCACTTCGAAAAAGATCCAGCTATAGATCAGCACCATGACCAGGCCGATCGGCCAGCACCAGGGGTTCTGCCTGACCGTCAACCAGACGGCGATGACGCCGAGGGTGGCAGCAAACAGTTCAAGCCCGGACATGGGGGTTCCTTGAGGGAAGTCGAAGAGGGGGCGGATTGTACCCTCCGGCACCCTGTACGCCATACCCTGTAGGAGCGAGCCTGCTCGCGATGAAAGTCAGGGCGCCGCGTTTCGTCAGGCTGCCCGCGTAATCGTTGACGTCCATCGCGAGCAGAGCTCGCTCCCACAAAGGATCAGACGCGAAACTGCCGAAGCAACCCGTTCAACTGCTCGCTCAACCCCTTGAGCCGTACGCTCGCAGCGCTCGATTGTTCAGCCGCCAATGCGGTGCTGTGGGAAAGCCCGGCGGCTTGCGTGACGTTCTGGTTGATGTCCTCGACCACATGCGCCTGTTGCAATGTCGCGCTGGCAATGGAAGCGTTCAGGCCATTGAGACTGCGCAGTGCCTGGCCGATGGCGTTGAGGCTGGCACCCGCTAAACCAGCCTGTTCGATGGTGAGTTGCGATGCCCGGCTGCTGTCGCCGATCACCTTGACAGCCGCTTCGGAGTGGTTTTGCAGGCGTTCGATCATCGACTGGATTTCTGCCGTGGACTTCTGCGTACGTTGGGCCAACAGGCGTACTTCGTCGGCCACTACGGCAAAGCCACGTCCTTGCTCGCCAGCGCGGGCAGCCTCGATGGCGGCGTTGAGGGCCAGCAGGTTGGTTTGCTCGGCGATGGAGCGAATCACCTCCAGAACGCTGCCGATTTGAGTGCTTTCGGCGGCCAAGGTGCGAATCACTTCCACCGCCTGATCGATGGTGGAAGACAGGGTATCGATCTGCTGCAGGCTGCTATCGATATTGACCTGGCCCTGTTGTGCCTGAGCCTGGGCATCGCGCATTTCGCTGGCGGCATGTTCGGCGTTTTTCGCCACATCCTGCACGCCATAAGTCACTTCATTGATAGCCGTGGCCACCAGCTCCATCTGTTGCGACTGTTGCTGACTGCGCTGCTGGGCCTGGGTGGCGTCGTTGCCCAGTTCGCTGGAGGATTGGCCCAGAGCGCTTGCGGACACCTGCAACTCACTGATGACCCCGCGCAATTTGCTGGTGAACGCATTGAAGTGTCGCGCCAGTTGCGTGACCTCGTCCTGGCCGTGGGTGTCGAGGCTGCGGGTCAAGTCGCTTTCTCCGCTGGCGATGTTGGCCATCGCGTTCACGGCGACTTGAAGCGGGCGGACTATGCTGCGGGCGATCACGATCACCAGTGCCGCCATGATCAATGCGATGGCCAGGCCGATCACCGAGGCGTCCCTGACTTGTCCGTAGAATTCGGCTTGCATGTCATCGATGTACACGCCAGAGCCGATCACCCAGCCCCAAGGCTCGAACAGTTTGACGTAGGAGGTTTTCTCCACCGGGGCACTGGCGCCCGGTTTAGGCCAGCGATAATTGACGATGCCGGCACCCTTGGCTTTGGCAATGGCCACCATTTCGTTGAACACCGCGAAGCCGTCCGGGTCGCGAATGGCCGAGAGGTTCTGGCCATCGAGTTTCGGGTTGGCCGGGTGCATGACCATTACCGGTGACAAGTCATTGATCCAGAAGTAATCGTTTTGGTCGTAGCGCAGCCCGCGCACGGCTGTCAGCGCCTGTTTCTGCGCGGCCTCGCGGGTGAGGGTCCCGGCGGTTTCCAGGTCGTGGTAGTAGGTGAGGATGCCGCTGGCGGTTTGCACCACATGCTGGGTTTTCTGCGCCTTGGCCTGGTAAAGATCATCGTGAATCTGCTTGAGCATCATGACGCCCAGGGCCAATAGCATCATGACGGCCACGATCAAGATGAGCCACAAACGCCGGCTTATAGACATATTACGCAAGCTGATCATAACGCTGTGCTCCCGTTTCTTATTCTTGGGGGTTCTTGTTTTTGTGGTGGCCCGGCATCACGGGCCCGAAACGCGCCGACGAAAATCAGGCTTGCCTGACAGCATTTCGGCTTTGAGCGGAAAAACCTGAATGCAAATTGATATTTCACGGAATTTTCCGTGGCCTGCGGGTATCTTGTGCGCGCGGGTTTTCAACTACGCTGAACGCTTTGAAAAATAATGACGGGGCATGCGTTGACGCATGGCCTTTGGGGGATTGATGGATCTTTGGACTGCCTTTCAGGCGTTGATTCTTGGGGTTGTAGAAGGGCTGACAGAGTTTTTGCCGATTTCCAGTACCGGTCACCAGATCATTGTGGCCGACTTGCTCGATTTCGGTGGCGAACGGGCCATGGCCTTCAACATCATTATCCAGCTCGGGGCGATCCTGGCGGTGGTGTGGGAGTTTCGCCGCAAGATTTTCGACGTGGTCATTGGCCTGCCGACGCAACCCGGTGCACGTCGCTTTACCGCCAACCTGCTGATTGCCTTTCTGCCGGCGGTGGTGCTGGGGGTGATTTTCGCGGATCTGATTCACCACTATCTGTTCAACCCGATCACGGTGGCCACCGCGCTGGTCGTGGGCGGCATCGTCATGTTGTGGGCTGAACAACGCCAACATGAGGTGCATGCCGAAACCGTGGACGACATCACCTGGAAAGATGCACTGAAAGTCGGTTTTGCCCAATGTCTGGCGATGATTCCGGGCACATCGCGTTCCGGCTCGACGATCATTGGCGGGTTGTTGTTCGGCCTGTCGCGCAAGACCGCCACCGAGTTCTCGTTTTTCCTGGCCATGCCGACCATGGTGGGCGCGGCGGTGTACTCGGGCTACAAGTACCACAAGCTGTTTGTACCGGCCGACTTCCCGGTTTTCGCCATCGGCTTCGTCACCGCGTTCATCTTCGCGATGATTGCCGTCAGAGGCCTGCTCAAGTTCATCGCCAGCCACAGTTATGCCGCCTTTGCCTGGTACCGCATTGCCTTCGGCCTGGTCATTCTGGCCACCTGGCAGTTCGGCTGGGTCGACTGGACCGCGGCCAAGCCATGAACGACTCCAGCGCGCGCAACCACTCCGGGCGTCAGTCCGGAGGTGAGATCCGCAATCTGCGGCTGAAACTCCTGGTGTTCGCGATCCTGTGCGCGCTGCCGCTGTTCGGTTCGCTGTCGATGTGGCTGCGAGGGGGTTCGCTGATTCCTTTGGCGGCCTACGGCATCGTTAGCGTGCTGGCGTTCCTGTTGTACTGGAGCGATAAGCGCAAGGCCCGCGCCGACCACTGGCGCACCCCGGAAAACGCGCTGCATGCACTGGAGTTCGCCGGTGGCTGGCCGGGCGCCTTGCTGGCGCAACAAGTGTTTCGGCACAAGACGCGCAAGATTTCCTTTCAACTGGTGTTCTGGCTCATTGTGCTGTTGCATCAGGTGTTCTGGATCGACGTGTTGTTTCTTGGCGCTCATCTGTTTGCACTGTTTTGATAGTGGGGCGATGAACCTTGTGGCGAGGGAGCTTGCTCCCGCTGGACCGCGCAGCAGACCCCTTTTTAGGGCCGCTTCGCTGCTCAGCGGGAGCAAGCTCCCTCGCCACAGTTTTTTGTCTTTCTGGCTGGCCGGGATTTAAATCAGCAACCCAACCTGAACACGCTTGGGCAGCTTGCTGACCACCAGTTGATGAGAGCGTTGCAGCAAGCCTCGCAATTCGTCGGCGCCCAGCGGGTAGGGCGTAGCCATGATGATCCACTGGGCCCGCGCCAGATAAGGGGCGGGGTGAATGCCCGGTCGGTCGCAATGACCGAGAAACAGATCCTTGTCGACCTTGAACGCCAGGGAGTCACCGCGCAGGCCCTGCAGGGCGAACATTTTGTTTCCGGCCACTGAAAATACCCGTACGCCACCCCACTTGTAATCTTCCCGTGCACCGGGCAGCGCCAGGCAAAAGGCGGCAACGTCGGCTTCACTCATGCGTGCGCTGTTCATATCAATCGGTCCCCACAGGCATTGAAGGTTTCAATCAAATGGTCGAGCCACGCACGTACGGCGGGCATCACTCCGCGCCGGTGTGGGTAGACCGCTTGCAACCAGCCACCGGGCATCGACCACTCCGGGAGCAACTGCACCAGCGAGCCGTTTGCCAGTTCCTGCTCGCAATACATCATGGGCAGCGTGGTAAACCCTTGGCCGGCGAGGGCGCAGGTCTTGCGCACGATGAAATCGTCAACGCCCAACCGCGCTTCACGGGCCAGGTCATAAGGTTTGCCCAGGTGATCAACCAGGCGAATGTGCACCAAGCGATCGGGTTCAAGGGCGCCAAGTACCGGCAGGTTTTTCAAATCGTCCGGATGATTGATCTCATGTCCCTGGATAAAGCCCGGGCTGGCCACCACCAGCATCTGTGCCTGGCGCAGGCGGCGGGTTACCAGCAGCGGGTCTTCATCACCCGGTTCGCGCACGCGCAAAGCGACGTCGACGCCCTCGGTCACCAGATCGACGCGGCGATTGACCAACATGACCTCAAGCTGCACCTGCGGGAATTTTTCCAGGAAGCTGCTGATCACACCGGGGAGCATTTCGTGGGCCAGGCCGACGGGGGAGGACACACGCAGCCGCCCCCGAGGTTCGCTCGACATGCTGGCCACGGCCTCGTCAGCCATTTCGGCCTCCAGGAGCATGGCCTGACAGTGGCGCAGGTAACGTTCGCCCACGGCCGTCAGCTTGAGCTGGCGAGTGGTGCGTTGCAGCAGTCGCGCGCCCAGCCGCTCTTCAAGTTCGGCAATGCGACGGGACAGTCGCGACTTTGGGATTCCCAGTAATCGCCCGGCCGCCGCGAAACCTCCGGCCTCCACGACTTTGGCAAAGTAATAGAGGTCATTCAGGTCTTGCATGGGAGCTGTCTCTATCGTTCTATCAGTGGGACAAACTATCGCATTGTTGCACGCTAATCATCTATTGGTTTCGTCTGTAGGATTGTTTCCATCAGATCGCCCTGGCGGCGATCCTCACTTGGAGATCCCACATGAAACTGCTGCATATCGATTCGAGCATTCTTGGTGACAACTCGGCTTCCCGTCAGCTGAGCAGTGAAGTTGTCAAAGCCTGGCAAGCCGCCGAGCCAACCGCCGTGGTGACCTACCGTGACCTCGCCGCCGACGCCATCAGCCACTTCTCTTCGACCACGCTGGTAGCCGCGGGCACCACCGCCGAACTGCGCGACGCCGCGCAAAAGCACGAAGCCGAGCTGAGTGCGTCGACCCTGGCCGAATTCCTCGCCGCCGATGCCGTGGTGATTGCAGCGCCGATGTACAACTTCACCATCCCGACTCAACTGAAGGCCTGGATCGACCGCATCGCGGTTGCCGGTCAGACCTTCCGTTACACCGAGGCCGGCCCCGAAGGCCTGTGCGGTGGCAAGAAAGTGGTGATCGTTTCGACTTCCGGTGGTCTGCATGCCGGTCAGGCAACTGGCGTTGCCCACGAAGATTACTTGAAAGTGCTGTTCGGCTTCATCGGCATCACCGACATCGAATTCGTCCGCGCCCATGGCCTGGCTTACGGTGACGAAGTGCGCACCAAAGCCATGAGCGACGCCCAGACGCACATCAGCGAGCAACTGTTCGCCGCCGCGTAAGGCTTGCGTAAAGGCGTCAAACGGCGCAGGCAATCCCCCAAAAACTCTGTATTCTGATCACGCAAGTGGCAGGTGCGGAGTTTTTTGTTTCCGACTGTTTCATGATTTCAATGAGTTGTGGCCCGAGATATGCAGTCAAGGGTAAACAGCCGCGGTCCGGTAACAGGGTGGGGCATCCCATGATGCGTCTTTGTGCAATCTTACTGATGTGCTTGTTCAGCAGCCTGAGTTCAGTGCACGCCGCCCCTGCGCCGCATCCTCACTGGAGCGTCGGCTACCACGAGATGAGTTTTCTCGATCCGCTCGATCTGCAACCGATGCGCGCCATCGCGTTCTACCCCTCCAGCGAAAAAGAGCACGTCAGCAAGCTTGAGGGCTACACAGTCGAGGCCGGCGAAGACACTAAAGTCGCCATGGGTCGCTTCCCGATGCTGATGCTGTCGCACGGCAACACCGGAACCCCGCTGGCCCTGCATGACCTGGCCACGTCGCTGGCGCGCAAGGGTTTTGTGGTGGTGGCCGTGATTCATCCGGGGGATAACTCCAAGGACCACAGCCGTCTTGGCACCCTGAGCAACCTGTACGGGCGACCGATCCAGATTTCCGAAGCCATTACCGCGACCCTGGGCGATCGTATGCTGGCGCCATTCGTCAATGCCGATCAGGTCGGGGTCATTGGTTACTCGGCAGGCGGGGAGACGGCGTTGATACTGTCCGGCGCGACGCCGGACCTGGATCGCCTGCGCCGTTACTGCCAGGAACGTCCAGACGATCGCGATGCCTGTAACACCCAGGGTGAACTGATCGTCGATCGTGATGACTTGCAACCGGTGGCCGACCCGCGCGTCCATGCATTGATGCTAATGGCGCCACTAAGCCTGAAGTTCGGTCGTCATACCCTGGCCGACGTGCATGTACCGGTGCTGTTATATAGCGGCGATGGCGACAAACTGGTGCCCATCGACAAGAACGCCGCCGCACTGGCTCGCAAACTGCCGGTGGCGCCGGACTTCAAGTTGCTGGCCGGGGCAGGGCACTTCGTGTTCATGGCGCCCTGCAACGACGAACAGATCGTCATCATGCCGGCACTGTGTACGGACGCCGATGGTGTCGATCGTGAGGACATTCACCGTAATCTGATAACCGAGGCCGGGCGGTTTTTCTCTCGTACCTTGGGCAAGGCGACCCGGGCCGGGATGCAAACTGCTGATCAATAGCCCCCTGTAGGAGCTGCCGAAGGAATGGGCGTCATGCCATCGCGCGGTGCTTGAGCAGCAAGGTCAACCCCAGCGCGCTCACCGACAACAGCGCCGCACCAAAGAAGATCCACGAATACCCCAGGTTCAATGCCACGGCGCCCATCAATGGCCCGGCAATCGCCAGCGCCAGATCGAAAAACACCGCATAAGCGCTCAACCCCGCGCCGCGGCTGGAGTTGGGCACTTGCTTGATCGCCTCGACGCCAAGTGCCGGGTACACCAGCGACAGGCCGAACCCGGTCAGGCCTGCGCCGATCAAGGCATAGCCCGTCGAAGGCGCGAGCCAGAGCAATGCCAGGCCCACGGTTTCGATGGTCATGCAGGCAATGGCCGAGGTGAATCCGCCGAAGCGACTGATGCTGGAAATGAACAGCAGGCGCGCCAGAATGAAGCACACGCCAAACACCGTCAGGCAATACGCCGCGCCGCTCCAGCCACGGTTGACGTAATACAGGGTGATAAAGGTAGTCAGGGTGCCGTAGCCAATGGACGCCAGGCTCAAACTCGCACCGAATGGCGCAATTCGCCCGAACACGTTCCAAAACGGCAGCCGCTCGCCGCGTACCACCGGTACCGAGGGTTTGTTGCGAATCAGCAGCAGCGCCAGCGCGGCCAGCAGTGACAGCGCGATGCCCAGGCTGGCGAACCCCAGTCCATCGACCATCACCACCCCCAGTGGCGCACCGATGGCAATGGCGCCGTAGGACGCGATGCCATTCCAGGAAATCGAACGCGCCGTGTGTTCGGCGCCCACCTGGCCCATGCACCAGCTGATAGTGCCCACCCCGATCAAGCCCTGGGCGATTCCGAGCAACAAGCGGCCGGCGATCAGGATCAGCAAACTCAACAACGGCAGGTCCTGCAGCAAGGTCGAAAACAACGTCAGCACACCGCTCAACACAATGCCTGACAGCCCGTAAACGATCGCACGCTTGGTGCCGATGGTGTCGGACATGCGTCCGGCCATCGGACGGCTGAGCAGGGTGGCGAGGTATTGTGAGCCGATGGTCAGCCCGGCGATGACCGCACTGAACCCGAGTTGTTCGTGAACGTAACCCGGCAACACCGCAATCGGCAGACCGATGCAGAGGAAGGCAATGAAGGTATAGAAGACGATGGAGACGATCTGCAGGGTGATCGCCATGGAGCTTTGCGGTGGCTGTTGCTGCGCAGACATGAGGGCTCATTCGCGGGCGGCGGTGGGAGAACTGCATGATGGCGCGGCGGCGGGATAAAAGGAAGCAGGCTAACTATATTCGTTGTCGTTGAGGACGTCTTCGCGAGCAGGCTCGCTCCCACAGGGCGAAGGCATTCCAATTGTGGGAGCGAGCCTGTTCGCGAAGGGTCGTCAACGATAACGCGTTTCCACTGGAAAACGCGGTGGTCTCGACTCCATCGCGAGCAAGCTCGCTCCTACAGGATTGGAGAGGCTTTTAGAACACCACACCCTGGCTACGCAGGTAATCGTCATAGGTGCCGCTGAAGTCGGTCACGCCATTGGGGCTCAACTCGATGATGCGAGTGGCCAGGGACGATACGAATTCACGGTCGTGGCTGACGAAGATCAACGTGCCCGGATAGTTCTCCAGCGCCAGGTTCAGCGCCTCGATGGATTCCATGTCCAAGTGGTTGGTCGGTTCGTCCATCACCAGCACGTTCGGCTTTTGCAGGATCAGCTTGCCGAACAGCATGCGACCTTGCTCACCCCCGGAAATGACCTTGACCGACTTGAGGATCTCGTCGTTGGAGAACAGCATGCGGCCCAGGGTGCCGCGAATGACCTGCTCGCCCTGGGTCCACTGGCCCATCCAGTCGAACAGGCTGACGTCGTCTTCGAAGTCATGGGCATGGTCCTGGGCGTAGTAGCCCAGTTCCGCGCTTTCGGTCCATTTCACGGAACCGGCGTCCGGCGTCAGTTCACCCATCAAGGTGCGCAGCAGGGTGGTCTTGCCGATACCGTTCGGGCCGATGATCGCCACGCGCTCGCCGGCTTCGACGGTGAAGCTGAAGTTCTTGAACAGGGTCTTGCCGTCGAAGCCCTTGGACATCTGTTCGATGGTCACGGCCTGGCGGTGCAGCTTCTTGGTTTGCTCGAAGCGGATGAACGGGCTCACGCGGCTCGATGGCTTGACTTCGGCCAACTGGATCTTGTCGATCTGCTTGGCGCGGGAAGTGGCCTGCTTGGCTTTCGAGGCGTTGGCCGAGAAGCGGCTGACGAATGTCTGCAGTTCGGCGATCTGGGCTTTCTTCTTGGCGTTGTCCGACAGCAGTTGCTCGCGGGACTGGGTCGCCGCGGTCATGTACTCGTCGTAGTTGCCCGGGAACAGACGCAGTTCACCGTAGTCCAGGTCGGCCATGTGGGTGCAGACGCTGTTGAGGAAGTGACGGTCGTGGGAAATGATGATCATGGTGCTGTTACGCGCCGTCAAAATCGTTTCCAGCCAGCGGATGGTGTTAATGTCCAGGTGGTTGGTCGGTTCGTCGAGCAACAGCACTTCAGGATCGGAAAACAGTGCCTGAGCCAACAGAACACGCAGTTTCCAGCCTGGCGCAACTTCGGTCATCGGGCCGAAGTGCTGTTCCAGGGGAATGCCCAGACCCAGCAGCAGCTCACCGGCACGGGATTCTGCGGTGTAGCCGTCCATTTCAGCGAATTCGGTTTCCAGCTCGGCCACGGCCATGCCGTCTTCTTCGCTCATTTCCGGCAACGAATAGATGCGATCGCGCTCGGCCTTGACCTTCCATAGCTCCTCGTGACCCATGATCACGGTGTCGATCACGGTGAATTCTTCGTAGGCGAACTGATCCTGGCGCAATTTACCCAGGCGCACGTTCGGCTCGAGCATGACCTGGCCAGAGGATGGCTCGAGATCGCTGCCGAGAATCTTCATGAAGGTCGACTTGCCGCAACCGTTGGCGCCGATCAAACCATAGCGGTTGCCATTGTTGAACTTGACCGAAACGTTTTCGAAAAGCGGCTTGGCGCCGAACTGCATCGTGATGTTAGCTGTAGAAATCAAGGGTTTTTCCTGAGAAGCATTCAGAGAAGCAAGGGTTGCGGCCGAGTCGAAGTGCGCTGAAGCCGGGACATTCCCGTCATCAACCAAAGGGGCGCGTAAAGTTTGGCGGCGATTGTACTGGTCTAGCTCTTTAAACGATAGGGCCATCAGGCCGCAGCGGCGGTTTGGCCGTATCAAAGGACAGATTTTCACACTTGAAGGCTAACAATTGGTTACAAGCGGTGGCTAAAATGCCATCTTTCATCTGTTGCCGGTAAACGGCACGGCTCAAGGATGGGCCCCGGACCGCTATTTCGTTTTCAGACGCTGCACAAGACCCGTAGGCCGCTGGCCGGCAGGGGGCGCAGTATGTTCACTTCTGACGTGTGACGATTTCCGTGAAACTCATCATTGCCGCTGTCTACGTTGTCTCCATCGCGTATGTGCACTTGCGCGGTCGCGTGCGCCATAAACTGGGCCGTCAACTGAGCGATCACTCGACGTTTCTCGCGCCGATCAATTGCTTCCTTTATCTGTTCTCGAAGATCCCCAACAAGCCGTACCTCGATCCGGCGGACTTTCCCGATCTGAGCCCGTTGCAGACCCATTGGGAAGAAATCCGCGCCGAAGGCCAGAATCTGTTGCGTGCCGGTGAGATCAAGCGCTCGAACCAGTACGACGATGTCGGTTTCAATTCGTTTTTCAAGACAGGCTGGAAGCGCTTCTACCTCAAGTGGTACGGCGACAGCCACCCGTCGGCGATGAAACTGTGCCCGCGTACCACCGAGCTGGTACAAAGCATCGGCTCGATCAAGGCCGCCATGTTCGCCGAGTTGCCACCGGGCTCCAAACTGGTGCGTCACCGTGATCCGTATGCCGGCTCCTACCGTTATCACTTGGGCCTGGAAACGCCCAACGATGCCGGTTGCTACATCAACGTCGATGGTGAGAACTACCACTGGCGCGACGGCGAGGCGGTGATGTTCGATGAAACCTTCATCCATTACGCCGAAAACACCACCCAGCAAAACCGCATCATCCTGTTCTGCGATGTCGAGCGGCCGATGAAATATCGCTGGGCGGCGGCGTTCAATGGTTGGTTCAGCCGCACGGTGATGTCGGCTGCCGGTGCGCCGAACGAGGCAGGCGACAAAACCGGCGGGATCAACCGTCTGTTCGGCAAGATCTACAAGATCCGCCTGCACGGCAAGGAGCTGAAGAAGCGCAATCGCAAGCTCTATTACCTGGAAAAGTGGGCAATTTTTGGTGGCTTGCTGGCGTTCTTCGTTCTGATCTGAGTCAAGCGGGAAGGCTGATATTGTTTTCGCGAGCAGGCTCGCTCCCACAGTTCTTGTGTGCCTGCGGTTTATTCCTGGATCACATCGGCACCCTTGGGGATGTCGAACTTGAACTTGGACGCAGGGATCGGTTCGTTGGCTTTCACGCCGGTGAACAGGATATTGGTGCGCTGACCGACGCTGTCGATCAGTTGCATGTCATTGACCAGGCCGTTGCGGAACGACAGGCGCAGGCTGTCGAACAGGGTGTCCTTGGTTTTCGGCTTGAGGGTGAAGTCGATCACGCCACCGGCTTCCTTGGCGCTGATGTCGAAACTCTGGTTGATTTTGGACACGTCACCGGACAACAACAGGGCCGGGGTCTGGGTCAGACGCACGTCCAGCTTCTTGATGGTCGCTTGCTCCAGGTCCGGGTCCCACAGGGTGACCTTGCTGCCGTCAGACACCACCAACTGCTCCTGGGGTGCATCGGTGTGCCAGTAAAACAGGCCGGGACGCTGCAGCGACATCTGGCCGGCGGTTTCCTGCAATTGGGTGCCGGAGCCATCAAGGGTCAGTTGGGAGAAGCGTGCACTCAAGGTCTGGGATTTTTCCAGCAGTTGAGTCAGGCGCGCCACGTCCTTGTCATCGGCGTGGGCCGAGAGCGTGGTCAAAGCCAGTACCGGCAGCAGCAACATGCGGATAAGACGCATGGGAGTCCTCTTAACATTCATGGGAGTGCGGGTGGCGCCCGAGGACGCCGCCCGTTCAATTTCAGGTCAGTCGCGCACCGGACCAGGGGCCAGGACTTCACGCGAGCCGTTAGTGTTCATGGCCGTCACGACCCCGGCCATTTCCATGGCTTCGATCATGCGTGCGGCGCGGTTGTAGCCGATTTTCAGCTTGCGCTGAACCGCGGAAATCGATGCGCGACGGCTTTCCAGGACGAACTGCACCGCCTCGTCGTACAGCGCGTCGGTTTCGGCATCGTCGCCGTCGCCGCCACCGCTGCTGCCTTCAAATCCACTGCCGGCCTCTTCGACGCCGTTGAGAATGTCGTCGTTATACTCCGGTGCACCGCGCAGTTTCCAGGCTTCCACCACCCGGTGAACCTCATCGTCGGAGACGAAGGCACCGTGGACACGAATCGGCAGGCTGGTGCCCGGCGGCATGTACAGCATGTCACCATGGCCCAGCAATTGTTCGGCGCCACCCTGGTCGATGATGGTCCGGGAGTCGATCTTGCTCGATACCTGGAACGCCATGCGGGTCGGGATGTTGGCCTTGATCAGACCGGTGATGACATCCACCGACGGCCGCTGGGTCGCCAGGATCAAGTGGATACCGGCCGCCCGCGCCTTCTGGGCGATACGGGCGATCAGTTCTTCAACCTTCTTGCCGACGATCATCATCATGTCGGCGAATTCGTCGACGACCACGACGATGGTCGGCAGTTTCTGCAGCAACGGTGCTTCGTCGTGGATGCTTTCGCGCTTGTACAGCGGATCGCTCAATGGCTCGCCAGCATCAATGGCTTCCTTGACCTTGGCGTTGAAGCCCGACAGGTTTCGTACGCCCATCTTCGCCATCAGTTTGTAGCGCCGCTCCATTTCGGCAACGCTCCAGCGCAAGGCATTGGCGGCGTCCTTCATGTCGGTAACCACAGGGCACAGCAGGTGCGGAATGCCTTCGTAGATCGACAGTTCCAACATTTTCGGGTCAATCATGATCAGCTTGGCGTCATCCGGTCCGGACTTGAACAGGATCGACAGGATCATCGCGTTCACACCCACCGACTTACCGGAACCGGTGGTACCGGCCACCAGCAGGTGAGGCATTTTCGCAAGGTCCGTAATGACGGGTTTGCCGCCGATGTCGTGCCCCAGGGCCAGGGTGACCGGCGACTTGAAGTTGTCGTACTCGGGGGTCGACAAGACTTCGGAGAAGCGCACGATCTGCCGGTCTTCGTTGGGAATCTCGATACCGACCGTGGTCTTGCCAGGAATCACTTCCACGACGCGCACACTGGTCACGGCCAGGGAGCGCGCCAGGTCCTTGGCGAGGTTGGCGATACGGCTGACCTTGACCCCGGCCGCCGGCTGGATTTCGTAACGGGTAATCACCGGGCCCGGATGGATCGAATCCACGGCGACTTCGACGCCGAACTCCTTGAGCTTGATTTCCAACAGATGGCCGACCGCCGCCAGGGATTCCGGAGAGTAATTGAGTTGTTTCTTTTCCGCCGGGTCGAGAATCGAGATCGGCGGCAAGGTGCCTTCCACGGCGCTGTCGACAAACAACGGCGCCTGTTTCTCTTTTTCCACGCGCTTGCTCGGCACTGCGGGTTTGACCGGAGCCGGGGCAATCACCGGCGGTACCTGCTTCTCGCGCTCGGACATGTGCTTGCTCAAGGCTTGCTCACGTTCGATCAGGCGTTCCTTGACCTTGGCCTGCTCGCGCTTGTCAGTCACGGTCGGCGCGACCACTTCGTGTACGCGATCGTCAACCTCACGCAATTGCGCGACCAGCTGCTTGCGCTCGGTACGGGCCGCCCACCAGCGATTGGCTGCGCCCTGGAACAACTCGAACAGGTCGAGGGTGATCTTGCCGGTGACATCCATCACCTTGAACCACGACAGGTCGGTGAACACCGTCAGGCCAAACAGGAACAAGGCGATAAACAGCAACGTGCTGCCTTGAATGTTCAGCGCGTTCTTCGCCAGATCGCCCAGGCTTTCGCCCAACGCGCCACCCGCGCCGGCCGGCAGGCCAGTCGCAGCATGGAAATGAATGTGCGCCAGCGCAGCGCCGGAAAGCACCAGGAACACCAGGCCAATCAGGCGCCAGGAAAACAGCCAGCCGCTCCATTGCCACGGCTCGTGGCGTTGCCGGAAAATCTGGTAAGCCTTGATCGCCAGCAACAACGGGAAGATATAGGCGAAATAGCCCAGCACCATGAACAGGATGTCGGCGCTGTAGGAACCTGCCGGCCCACCGAAATTCTGTACGTCATCGATCTTGCTGTTGTGGCTCCAGCCCGGGTCGTCCTTGCCGTAGGTCAGCAAGGCCATCATCAGGAACAGGCACAACGCGCCGATGGCGATCAATGCACCTTCCTTGAGCCGGTAGTGCAATTGCTGGCGCCAGAGCGGAACGACTGTCTTGGGTGCTTCGGTGGATTTCTTCAAAACGCTTCTATTCCTGCGCCATGGGCGCGTCCATCTGTTGATTGACTATAAAAAACTGCCCAATCCAGGCAGGTAAAAAAGTTAACAAGCGTAACCGGGTCTACTTTTAACACTGCGCCCAGGTTTTTATAAACCCGAGACGCAACCTTGCTCTTTTTACAATCATTGTTACAAACACTGTTACAACCGGGCATTGTACGGGTTTGTCCGTCCGATGCCATGCTTGAAGCACTTGGATGTAGCATAGTCAAAAGCACATCACATGCGACTCAATTTGAGCATGCATTCTCTTTTGTGACAAAGGCTTATGAGGTGTTTTTATGAGCGAAGTGCAGCATCACCGCCTGATCATCCTGGGTTCCGGCCCCGCCGGTTACAGCGCAGCCGTGTATGCCGCCCGCGCCAACCTCAAACCCGTTGTCATCACCGGCATACAGGCAGGTGGCCAGCTCACCACCACCGTCGAAGTCGACAACTGGCCAGGGGACGTGGAAGGACTCACTGGCCCGGTCCTGATGGAACGCATGCAAAAACACGCCGAGCGCTTTGCTACACAGATCGTTTACGACCACATCCATACAGCCAAGTTGCAGCAACGCCCGTTCGAGTTGACCGGCGATAGCGGCACTTATACTTGTGATGCATTGATCATCGCCACCGGCGCCTCGGCACAATATTTGGGACTGCCCTCGGAAGAGACATTTGCCGGAAAAGGGGTTTCAGCCTGCGCAACCTGCGATGGCTTCTTTTACCGCAACCAAGTCGTTGCGGTTGTCGGAGGCGGCAATACAGCGGTTGAAGAAGCGCTGTATCTGTCGAATATCGCCAAGGAAGTTCACCTGATTCACCGTCGCGACAAGCTGCGCTCGGAGAAAATCCTTCAAGACAAACTCTTCGACAAAGCCGCCAATGCCAATATCCGCCTGCACTGGAACCAGAATCTGGATGAAGTGCTGGGTGATGCCAGCGGCGTGACCGGCGCGAGATTGCGCGACAGCCATACCGGCGAGATCAATGAGCTTGCGGTGGCCGGCGTGTTCATCGCCATCGGCCACAAACCCAATACCGATCTGTTCATTGGCCAACTGGAAATGCGCGATGGTTACCTGCTGGTCAAGGGCGGCAGCGAAGGCAATGCCACGGCAACCGCCATCGACGGCGTATTTGCCGCCGGCGACGTGGCTGATCACGTTTATCGCCAGGCGGTAACCTCTGCCGGGGCCGGGTGCATGGCCGCACTGGATGCGGAAAAATACCTCGACGACATTCCCGCCATTTAACGGCACACTGGGTGACGGGCCTTGCGCCCGCCACCGCCCTCCCCTTCTGCAAGCCCGGACGCCATGCTGACTTGGTTACAACGCAACTCCCTGACTTTCCCGCCACTGGAAAAAGCCATGCGCGACCCCAACGGCCTATTGGCCGCTGGCGGCGACCTGTCCGCCGACCGGTTGATTCAGGCCTACCGCCACGGCTGCTTTCCCTGGTTCTCGGAAGGCCAACCGATTCTCTGGTGGTCGCCGGATCCACGCACCGTGTTGTTTCCCGACGAACTGCATGTTTCCCGCAGCCTGAACAAGTTGCTGCGCCAACAACGCTATCAAGTGACTTTCGACCGGGATTTTGCCGCGGTCATCCGCGCCTGCGCCGCCCCACGAGAATACGCCGACGGCACCTGGATCACCCAGGCGATGCAGGACGCGTATCTGGAACTGCATAAACGCGGTTACGCGCACTCCGTGGAAGTCTGGGACCAGGACACGCTCGTCGGCGGCTTGTATGGCTTGGCAATGGGCCGGTTGTTTTTCGGCGAATCCATGTTCAGTCGCGCCGATAATGCCTCAAAATTTGGCTTTGCCACGTTGGTACGACATCTGAAAGACTCAGGCTTTGTGCTGATCGACTGCCAGATGCCCACCGACCATCTGCACAGCCTGGGCGCACGGTCTATTCCCCGCAGCGCGTTTGCTGGCTACCTGGCGCAGTATCTGGATCAACCCAGCCGGGCAACCTGGGTTTGCTGAGCGACTTTTGCTCGCGTGGCTTACACTTAGAGACGCCCCCTAATCAAAAGCTTAATCCGAGGGTTGATCATGACCGAGTTGGCGCGTTTGAAGTTTTATGCCACTCAGCCCCACTCCTGCAGCTATCTGCCTGATGAGCAGGCGACGACCCTGTTCCTCGACCCTAGCCAGCCCATGGATGTGCATGTCTATGCAGACCTGTCGGAAATGGGTTTTCGTCGCAGTGGCGACCACCTGTATCGCCCCCACTGCCAGAACTGCAATGCCTGCGTGCCGGCACGCATCCCTGTGGCGCAATTCACCCCCAATCGCCAACAGAAACGCATTTTCAAACGCAACGCCGACCTGCAGGTACGCCCCGCCAAGCCAGGTTTCAGCGAAGAGTACTTCGATCTTTATCAGCGCTATATCGAAGAGCGGCACGCCGATGGCGACATGTATCCACCCAGTCGCGATCAGTTTTCGACGTTCCTGGTACGCGACCTGCCGTTTTCACGATTCTACGAATTCCGTCTCGACGGTCGGCTGCTGGCAATTGCCGTCACCGATCTTCTGCCGAACGGTCTATCGGCGGTCTATACCTTCTACGAACCCGACGAAGAGCGCCGCAGCCTGGGGCGCTACGCCATTCTCTGGCAAATCGCCGAGGCCCGCCGGCTGGGGCTGGATGCGGTCTACCTGGGCTACTGGATCAAGAACTGCAAAAAAATGAGCTACAAGACCCAATATCGCCCCATTGAACTGCTGGTCAACCAGCGCTGGGTCGTTCTGAACTAGAGCACACCCTAAACCCCTTGGCTTGAACCCCACTTTTCGGGCACAATGCACGCCGCTTTTGCCTGGCGCAGTTGCACCGGGCCATTCACTGGACACCGAGGGCTTTACTGCATGTCGAAAGAAGACAGCTTCGAAATGGAAGGCACTGTCGTCGACACCCTGCCCAACACCATGTTTCGCGTGGAGTTGGAAAATGGGCACGTCGTAACCGCGCACATCTCCGGCAAGATGCGCAAGAACTACATTCGTATTCTTACCGGCGACAAAGTGCGCGTCGAGCTGACGCCCTATGACTTGAGTAAAGGGCGCATCACTTACCGCGCTCGCTAATCAGGTCAATACAAAACGCCCGGCTTATGCCGGGCGTTTTTGTTTGCCTGGGATTTGCCACCCGACTCAAATCCTACAAATAACCCTGTGGGAGGGGGGGGGGGGGGGGGGGCATGGGTTACTTTTGCGCATCAATCCACACCCTCCCCGCGCTTT
>NZ_JBPKAM010000080.1:0-30771 GCF_051216495.1 Pseudomonas baetica
GGCTCGCTCCCACCGTTGAAATGCATTCCATTGTGGGAGCGAGCCTGCTCGCGAAGAGGACAACCAGTTCACTCAAGCGCTCACTGCCCCACCACCACACTGACAGGCGCCTGTGTCGGCGTGACGATGGTGTTCAAGTCGATGTGCTTCCACGCAGGCTTGGCCCCGAGCCGCGCATTGAACCGATAGTTGAAGGTGAAATCATCGGCCGTCGGCACGCTCAGCGGCTTGCCATACACCGCTTCCACCCCCGCCAGGTCATACCCCATCAACTGCAGCAAGGTCGGGAAGATGTTGTAGTGGCTGGAGCGATCCTTATTGCCAGCCAGTGCAGCCTGCCAGTCCAGGGTGTTCAATCCGCTACCGGAAATCACCACCAACGGGACCAGGCCTTCCTCCTCCACCGGATCACCGCCGCAATGGGTGTTCAATCCCGGATTGCCCCGCTCATGCAGGTCCTGCCCGTGATCGGAGGTGTAGATCAACAGCGCATTGTTCAGATTGGCCTGGGCAAATACCCGAGAGAAAAACTCCCCGACGTTCCACAACAGGGTGTTCTTGTAAGCGTTGCGATACAGCACCCAATCGTCCGGCTGTCCATTGAAGCCGTTGCGTTCGCCGGTGTCCGCCACCTCGACGAATTGCCCCCGAGGCAACGTCGGACGGTAAGCCATGAAACCATCGGGGTATTTGTCGTGCACCGGGAAATGTGCTCCGACCTTGTTGATGATCACCAATTGCGGCTTATCGTCGTTGAGCAGTTCGATCAGTTTTGCCGCGGCCGCCATGTCGCGGTCGCGCACGCTGGTCTGGTCGAATTGCACGAACTGATCAATGTCTTTTCTCTCGGTGGTGTTCATCAGGTTCTGCAAATTGCCGCCGGTGCGTTGCGCATCGATATACACCGTGTGCAAACCGGCCTTTTTCGCGTACTGCCAGATCGACGGCAACGTGCTGTTGATCCGCACGTAGTCGGCGCGGGTGCCGCCATAGCGCAGGGTGACGTTGGTGTCGACACTGCAATTGGCGATCGAGGCGGCGTAGCCATAGTTGAAGATCGCAACACCCGGCCGGGGTTCCTTGAGATTGCTATGCACGCCGAACGGTGCGTTGATGTCCAGGTAATTACCGGAAATGCTCTCGTCGATAATCAGCACGATGTCGTGCCCCACCGGTTGATCGATGCGCGCCAGGCTCACCGGTTCGCGCGGGCCGACAGTGTTGTGCAGGGACTCATAGGCGAACAGGTTCAGGTAGGCCAGCGGCGTGTACATCTGCGGTAGTCCGCGCGCGCCCTCCCCGGCCCGCACGAATAACACGGCGCTGAGTAACAGTACCCCCAACAGCGGAGCCGCCATCAACACCGCACCCGGCAGAGGCAGACGCCGACGTGGCTTGAGGCCGATGCCCAATAGCAGCGGCAATCCACCGAGCACGCCGCTGATGATCGCATCCCGGTACTGATAAAGCGCTTCTTCAATGAAACCGCCGGAATACATCAGCGAAACGAAACCGCTGTAGGTCAGGTAATCGGCGGTGACCCGCGAATAAACATCAAAGAACACCGCCGAGGCAAACATCGCCAGCGCGAACAAGTGCCGGATTAATGTCTGGCGAATATAGGCCGTCATAAACAAGGTAACTGTCAAAATGACGAACATCCCGATAAACAACAGCAACGGAAAACTTAATCCGATCGCGCTGACACGACCAAAGTAATAGTCGTAATGGGTGATCAAATAGACAGCTATCAGAACTTCTTTGAGATATCGAATCATTGGCATTTCAAAACCCAATTGCGGGGGCGGCCAATAGATTGTCGGCCTTTTTTTGACACTAGCACCGAGCCACTCAAGCGCAAGAAACGTCAAAAATCAGCTCAAAGCGTCAAAAAAAAATCGTCTCAATTCTGACACACTCAATCGGCTACAGGCCTTGTATTTCAAGCCTTACGACCGTTTATCGCATTCTTGAAAATCTTCAGATCCTCTCAAAAATTCGGCCAAGCCAGCAGGGCCAAGCGCTTGATGGCAATTAGCCCCCCAGAACTGGGGATGTCTTAGCTCTTTTACATGTCAGTTTGCTGACACGGTTTCCCAAGGCTGGTCTATACCCCTTTTGACAGTCCCATTTCTGATCTTTCTTCACCGACTTACGAGGCACGCCAATATGGACGTGAGCGTATTTGGTACGGGCTATGTTGGCCTGATACAAGCAGCGGCACTGGCGGATGTTGGACATCGCGTCTTGTGCGTCGACATCGATCCGAACAAGATCAAGCAGTTGCAACAAGCTGTTCCACCGATCAGTGAGCCCGGCCTGTCCGGCACACTGGAAGAAAACATCAAGGCTGGACGGTTGCTCTTCTCCACCCAGGCCAGCGATGCCGTCGAGCACGCCGAGCTGATCTTCATCGCGGTCGGTACGCCGGCCGACGAAGACGGTTCCGCCGACTTGAGCCATGTACTGAACGTGGCCCGGCAGATCGCCAGTTTCATGGAGGCCGACCGCACCCTGATCATCAAGTCCACCGTGCCGGTCGGCACAGCGGACCAGGTCGCGGCGACCGCCCTTGAAGAATTGCAGTGCCGGGGCAAGGGGGCGCTGAAGGTGCGGGTGGTGTCCAACCCGGAGTTTCTCAAGGAGGGCAGTGCCCTGGCCGATTGCATGCGTCCGGACCGGATCATCATCGGCACCGCAGACGACACGGCCCGTAGCCAGATGAGCGAGCTGTACGCGCCCTTCTGCCGCAATCATGAAAAACTCATGTTCATGGACAACCGCAGTGCCGAGCTGACCAAGTACGCGGCGAACGCCATGCTCGCCACCCGCATCAGCTTCATGAACGAGCTGGCCAACCTGACCGAACTGCTGGGAGCCGACATCGAAGCGGTGCGCAAAGGCATCGGTTCCGACCCGCGCATCGGCTACCACTTCATTTATCCCGGTTGCGGCTTCGGCGGTTCGTGCTTCCCCAAGGACCTGCGTGCCCTGCTGCACACCGCCGAACACAACGGCATGCCCCTGCGCCTGTTGCGCAGCGTCACCGACGTCAACGACAGCCAGCGCCATATCCTCTTCGGCAAACTCAAGGCGCAGTTCCCGCAAGGGCTGGCCGGCAAGTCCGTCGCGATCTGGGGCCTGGCGTTCAAGCCCAATACCGACGACATGCGTGAAGCCCCCAGCCGTTACCTGATGGAGGCGCTGTGGGCCGAAGGCGCCAGCGTGCAGGCCTACGATCCGGAAGCCATGTCCGAGTGCCGGCGTATCTACGGCTATCGCAATGACCTGCACCTCTGCGCCACCCGCGACGACACCCTGGAGGATGCCGACGCGCTGGTGATCTGCACCGAATGGAAAAACTTCCGCGTGGTCGATTTCGAACTGCTGGCGAGCAAGCTACGGTCACGGGTGATCATTGACGGGCGCAACCTGTATAACCCCGAACAAGTCGCAGCGGCCGGTTTGCATTACAGCGGCATTGGCCTGCGTCACGTCGTGCCCGAGGCGTTGCGTCCATGAAAATCCTGGTGACCGGAGCCGCCGGATTCATTGGTGCCCATTGTGTGTTGCGGCTGTTGCGCGACGGACACCAGGTGATCGGGCTGGACAACTTCAACGACTACTACGACCCGCAACTCAAACACGACCGCGTGCGTTGGGTGCAGGAGCAGGTCGGCCATTTCCAGCTCTCAACGATTGACCTGGCCGATGCTGCGGCCATCGACACCCTGTTTGCCCGTGAACAGCCCGAGGTGGTGATCAACCTCGCGGCCCAGGCCGGAGTGCGTTACTCCCTGGAGAAACCCCGGGTCTACCTCGACAGCAACTTGAGCGGTTTCCTCAACGTCCTCGAAAGCTGCCGTCACCATCCGGTCAAGCACCTGATCTTCGCCTCCTCCAGCTCGGTTTACGGTGCCAACCAGCACACGCCCTATTCGGTACGCGACGGCGTCGACCATCCGCTGTCGCTGTATGCCGCGACCAAGAAAGCCAACGAGCTGATGGCCCACAGCTACAGCCACCTGTTCGGCATTCCTTGCACCGGCCTGCGTTTTTTCACGGTGTACGGTCCCTGGGGTCGACCCGACATGTCGCCGATCCAGTTCGCCCGGGCGATCTCCGAGGGTACGCCGCTGAAGCTGTTCAACTACGGCGAGCATCAGCGCGACTTCACCTACATCGACGACATCATCGAAAGCATCGCCCGGTTGATCCAGCGGCCACCACAGGCCAATGCCGACTGGGACCGCGAGCAACCGGACCCGGCCAGCAGCATGGCGCCGTGGCGCCTCTACAACATCGGCGGCCAGCACCCGGTGGAGCTCAAGGACTACCTGGCGCTGCTGGAAAAACACCTCGGGCAAAAAGCCCGGGTCCAATTGCTGCCCCTGCAACCCGGCGACGTGCTCAACACCTGTGCCGATGCCAGCGACCTGGCCGCTGCCACCGGTTTCCAGCCGCGTATCGCGCTGGATGAAGGACTCGGGCGTTTCATCGCCTGGTTCCGCGACTACTACTCACTGCCTATCGCCCATGCGCCGCTCGCGGCTGAACACCAGCGGAGGATCGCTCAATGACTGGACATGAAAAAGGAGTGCCGATTACTCAATTGCGCCGTGACAAGCGCCTGGACCCCGAGCACCGAATGCGCCTCGACGCAGCGATCCACATGCAGGGACGTGGCTGGATGACAGGCCGTGACGGTGGTCGGCCCTGGACGCTGTCGCGAACCAACCGCGTGGTCGCCTGCTTCGGCGCACTGGTGATTCTGCTGCTGCTTTCGCCCGTGCTGCTGGGCTTGGCGCTGGCCATCAAACTCACCAGCCCGGGCCCGGTGATGTTCGTGCAAAAACGCACAGGCTACCGCGGCCGGATGTTCGGCATGTACAAGTTCCGCACCATGGTGGCCAACGCCGAGGAACTCAAGGAATCGCTGCGTCACCTGAACAAGCACGGCGCCGATGCCATCGATTTCAAGATCGACAAGGACCCGCGCATCACCGGCATTGGTGGTTTCCTGCGCCGCACCAGCCTCGACGAGCTGCCGAACCTGATCAACGTGGTGACCGGCGACATGCGCCTGGTCGGCCCGCGGCCAACCTCGTTCAACGCCTATCGCTACAAGGACAATCACCTCGCGCGCCTGAGCATCTACCCCGGCATGACCGGCCTGTGGCAGATCTCCGGGCGCAGCAATATCGACTTCGACCAGCGCGTTGAGTTGGACCTCAGCTACATCGCCGAGCAGAGCCTGCTGCTTGATCTGAAGATCCTGTTGAAAACCCCCTTCAAAGTATTCAGCGGCCACGGAGCAAGCTAATGGACGGTTCAACTGCAAAGAGTCTCAGCATCGCCAACCCCAGCGAGTCCAACCTAGCCTCGACCGTGCTCGATCAGGATCTGCGCATCCTGTTTCTGACCGCTGCCAACCCCGGCGCGGGCACGACCACCAGCGCCCTGGCGCTGGCCGGCCAACTCGCGCAAATGAGCAGCGGCCAAGTGCTGCTGGTGGACGCCAGCCAGTCCTCGACCAACCTCACACAACAGCTTGGATTAACCAAAGAGCGCGGTTTTCGCGACCTGCTGTTCAACCACCAGAGCCCGCCCCTGTTGCAGGACTGCGTGGTGGACGTGTCGAGTCTGCCCTTTCACATCCTGCCCAACGGCCGGCATGCCCGGGGCAACGAGCACCTGACACCAGAAAGCCTGGGACCGTTGCTCGATGAGCTCGGCAGTCGCTATCGCTTCGTGGTGATTGACGGCGACGCGGTGTATTCGGCCGCCGACACACTGGTCATCAGCACCCAGGTGGACGGCGTGATCGTGGTCGTGCGCTCCGAAGACACTCGCTGGGAAGTGGCCCAGGCCGCGGTGCAGCGCCTGACCCAGGCCGGCGCGAAACTGGTCGGCAGCGTGTTCAACCGACGCAAGTACTACATGCCCAAGTGGCTCTACAAGAACCTGTAAGCAACCGCAAAAAGGATGACGCCATGAACGCCAAAATGCTTGTCCTGCTGTTGCTGCCGCTTGCAGGTTGCTCCAGCACTTCCGAAACCCAGAACATGCCGGTGAACATCCTCACTGCCGCGCCGGCCAATGCCCAGGCCACTGATCTGCCCAAGGTCGAACAGACCTTGCGTCCCAAGGATGTACTGGACGTGATCTTCCACATCAGCACCAGCGGCTCGAATGCCTACCGCATTCAGTCCGGTGACCAGGTCGGCCTGAACTTCACCGCCGCCAACCAGCTCAATGGCAATCAGATGGTGCTGCCCGATGGCACGATTGAACTGCCGGGTGCCAATACATCGGTGAAAATCGCCGGGCTGACCTCCGAGCAGGCACGCGAGGAGATTCAACGGGCCTATCAGCGCAAACAACTGTTCCAGCCCAACCGCAATCAGCTCTCCGTGCAGGTCATCAGCCCACTGAGCAATGAGACGAACCTCAGAAACACGCTGAACCACCCGGCCACCGGCATGAGCCGGGAGATCACCGTGGGCACCGACGGCTATGCCAGTTTCCCGGAAATCGGTGCGGTGCCGCTGCAAGGCATGACCGTCAATCAACTGGAAACCTTCCTCAATCAAAAGTACGCGCAACTGCCGGGACGGATGACCGTCGACGTGTTGCTCAAGTCCACCGCGGGCAACGAGATCTACGTGCTGGGTGAAGTCGGCCAGCCGGGTTCCTACCCGATCCGCCGGCCAGTCTCGGTGCTCGAAGCCCTGACCCTGGCCCGTGGCTCCAGTCCCAAGGCACGCCTGGATTCGGTAGTGATCATGCGCCGCAACGGCAATCAGGTTCAGGCCACGCGTTATGACGTCGAAAAAGCCCTGTCCGGCGATGCCCCGCAGATCGCTTACCTGCAAGCGGACGACATGCTCTACGTGCCCAAGACCAAGCTGGCCAGCGCCGGTGAGCTCGCGCGGCAACTGGCGGACGTGGTGCTGTTCCAGGGCGTGGGCTTGAGTTTCGGCTACCGCCTCGACAACAAAGACGACAACAACAACTGACTCTCAGGTGACCTGACATGAATCCCAAGGAAAACTACCTGCACGAGTTCTTCAGGATCTTCTTCGCTAACAAGCAATTGGTGAAGCGCGTATTCCTGGTCTTTGCAGTCATCACCCTTGTCTTGCCGCTGATGCTCAAACAGAGCTTCGATATCACCGCGCAAGTTATCGTCCAGTCGAAAAAAATCTCCCAAGGTGACGCGACCACGTCGCTGAACCAGGAAAACGCGACCTTTGTTCCACCGTCACTGGCCGACATGGAAACCGAGAGCAATATCCTGCGCTCTCCGGCTTTGATCCGGCAGACCATCAGCGAATTGCGGGACAAGGGTGAGTACACCCCGCCTCCCACGGTGTTCAATAAACTGGTGACCCGGCCACTCAAACAACATGTCATCACACCGCTGCGCGAGCATGTGATCAACCCGCTGAAGTCCGCGCTGGGAATGGAGACCGATCCGGTGCGCGACACCGTGCTCGACGGTTTGACCCAACAGGCCATCAATAGCTTGAAGATCGAAACCCTGCCGGGCTCCAACGTCATCTCGATCATCTACAGCTTCCCGGATCCAGCCCAGGGCACCAAGTTTGTCGCGGGGCTGCTGCAGAACTACCTGGTCAGCCGTCAGGCCTTGCAATCGATCGACCTGCCGCAAAGCTTCTACGAAAGCAAGAAGACCCAGTATCAGGTCCGTCTCGATGGCCTGGAAGGCAACCGGCAGGCTTTGTTGGGCGCTATCGGTGCATCCGATCCCAAGGAAGAAATCACTTTCCGCCTCAACGCCATCAACACCGAGGAACAGGCGCTCAACCTGTACCGCGATCGCCTGCTGCAAAGCCAACGCTGGCTCGATTACCTGAAAACCAGCCTGGCCGCCGCCAAAGACAACAAACTCAATGACTACACCTTCCCCTACACCTTCACCACCACCGTGGACAACGTCGCCCTCGAAGATCGCGAGATCAAGCAAATGGGTGAGGCGCTGACCACCCAGGTCAGTCGCTACATGAACGACCTGGCGATCTTCCAGCCAGGCAGCGAGCCAATGCTGTTGGCCCGCGAGCAAATCGCCCGCTCCCGCCAGCAGTTCCTCAAGGTGGTCAGCAACCGGATACAGGAACGCACTAACGACCTGGCGATTATCAGTTCGGTCATCGACCAGAAGACCGCGCGCATCGCCGAGTTCAAGAACCGCATCCACCAGTTGCAGGAAACCCAGAGCAAGCTGCGCCAGGTGGACACCGAAATCAACGCCCTGCACGCGGCGTTCTCCACCTACGCCCAGCGCTTTGCCGAAAGCAGCACCGCCCGCATGCTGGACAACGACCTGTCCAACGCCCGGGTCCTGAGCCCGCCGTTCGAACCGACCGAAGCGGCGTTCCCCAAACCCATGCTGATCATTCCATTCGGCCTGTTTACCGGTTTGCTGCTGGCGATCGCTCTGGTGTACGTGCGTGAGTTTTTCGATCACCGCTTCAAACACCCTGCGCAAATTACCCATGAACTGGGCTTGCCCGTGCTGTTGGTGATCAACGATCAGAACATGGAACCGGGCAACCCGCACAAGAACTGGAGTGTGCCGAGCTTCGTCCATTGGGTGCGCAATTGAACGCGCCGCTGAAGCCATCGCTGCCGATCATTCATTTGCTCAGCAGCGGCGGCTTCTACGGCGCCGAGCGGATGCTGCTGGACCACTGCCTGGCGACGCCGGGGCAACATCAGGTGCTGTTTCTCGATGCACCGTACGAGTTGCTCGCGCGGTTTCGCGAGGCCGGGGTGGACTGTCGCAGCTGTACGGGGCTGGGGGCGTTACTGGCGCATTTGCGCCAGCGGCGGGCCGAGATGCCGCTGATCAACACGCACAATTTCAAGGGCCTGCTGTTCGGCTGGGTCGGCGCAACGTTGTTGCGCCTGCCTTTGGTGATCACCCAACACGGTTTCACGCCACGTAGCCGCAAGCAAAAGTTCTACACCTGGCTGAGCCTGCAACTGTGCCGCACCGCGTCGGTGAACCGGGTGGTGTGCGTGGCCGAAAGCATTGCCACGCTGTGCCGTCAGGCCAGTGTGCGGGCGGAGAAGCTGCAAGTGATCCCCAATGGCCTGCCGGCCAGCAACGATCTGCCATCGCAGACGACTCAACACCAACGCTGGCTGGCCGGTTACGTCGGGCGCCTGAGCAGTGAAAAGGGTCCGGATCTTTTTCTCGATGCGTTGATCCCGTTGTGTCAGCAGTACCCGCAACTGGACGTCGTGATGCTCGGCGACGGCCCGGAACGGGACGACCTGTTGGCCCGAATCCATTCAGCGGGGTTGCAGGAGCGCATCTCGCTACCCGGTTACCAGACCGACATGCGTCCGTGGTGGCGGCAACTCGACGCGCTGGTGATCAGCTCGCGCACCGAGGGCACGCCGATGATTCTGCTCGAAGCCATGCAGGCCGGCGTGCCGGTGGTGGCGTTCGGAGTCGGCGGGATTCCCGATGTACTGGAAGACCGGCACAACGGTCTGTTGGCGCCCCCCGCCGACAGTGCCGCCCTCGCCCGGCAGATCGGCACGTTGCTGCGCGACCCGGCGCTGGCTCGCGAGCTGATCGACAACGCAAGGCGCACGCAACTGGATCGCTATGACCTCAAGGCCCTGGCCGAACGCTGGTCGCAGCTTTACATCCATACCGCACGGGAGGCACGCGCATGATTTTCCCGCTCTCGATCGTCAGTCTGCTCGGCCTGGTCTGCCTTGCATTGCTAGCCAGTCCCTATCCATTTCTGGCGCCGGGAGCAGTGGTGGGCCTGGTCGGTATCGCGGTGCTGTATCGCAAACCGGCCTGGGGCCTGCTGGGGATCGCGGCGCTCGTGCCGTTCGAAGGTTTATTCAAGGGCAGCGCCTTATCGGGCACCAAGTTCATTGGTGCTTCGCTGGCGCTGATCCTGATGCTGCAATTGGCCATGCACCAGATTCCGTCCCAGCGGTTGCGCAGCAATATCTGGCGCTACCTGATCTGGTTCATGGCGCTTTACCTGTTGAGCCTGTTGAACACCGATGACCTGGACACGTCGCTCGAGCATCTGCGGGAACTGAGCGTCGGCCTGATTCTGTTTGTGATCACCCTGCTGATCGGTCGCGAGTTGAACCTCGACATGTTCGCCCGGCTGGTGACACTCAGCGTCACCTTGACCTGCGTACTGGCGATGTTTTCCAGCAAGTTTCAGGACCAGGGCCGCGCTGCCGGCCTGCTGGAAGACCCGAACGCTTTTGCCATGTTGATCGCCTTCGCCATACCGATGGCCCTGCTGCTGTTAATCCGTAGCCCGAATCTTTTGCAACGTTTGTTCTGGCTGGGTTGCAGCATTTTGTTGATGGGCGGAATGACCAAGACCGAATCCCGATCGGGGCTGGTGGTGTTGGTCCTGAGCCTGATGATTGGCATGTGGCACTACCGCGCACACTTGCCGCGCATCCGTCCTCGTCACCTGGGTTTTGCCATGCTCGGTATGGCCATCGTGATTCCATTGGCCATTTATTCGATGCCGCCCGGTTATGTCGAACGTATCCAATCCTTGAGCATCTTGAGTTCAGGGGCCAAGGCCCAGGGCCAGGATGAATCCCTCGGCCGTCGTGCCTCATACATTGTGGTCGGCAGCCAGATGATCCGCGAGAACCCGCTGCTGGGTACCGGCCCCGGTACGTTCCCGATGCACTATGCCCCCACCGGTTATGCCAAAGCGTTTTCCGCCAACCGAAAAATCGGCGACCTGTACCGCGAAGCCCACAACACCTACCTGGCAGTGTTCAGTGAACTGGGGATTCCCGCCGGCCTGTTGTTCGTCGGCATGCTGGCGCTGGGCTTATACAACATGATGCGTGCCCGGCGAGCCTGGATGCAGCGCCATAACGGGGAGCAGGCCGACCTGATGACGCACCTGGGCATGAGTTTTCTGTCACTGACGCTGTTTTTGATGTTCCTCAGCACGCCGAATCAAAAGTACTTGTGGATCATGCTCGCCTTGACCAGCGTGCTGCGTTTGAAAGCCGAAGAAAGTCCAATCCTGGAGGCCAAGGCATGAGCCGCATCAGTATCGTGATCCCGATGTTCAACGAAGCCCCGCATATCGCCAGGACCCTGCTGGCCGCGCAACATGCCGCCAACGCCGCCGGGCTCGAATGCGAGCTGATCGTCGTCGACAATGGCTCCGACGATCGCGGCCCACAGATTGCCGATCAATGCGGGGCGCACGTGCTGCTCGAACCCGGCCTGTTGATCGGTGCGCTGCGCAATCGCGGGGCGGCCGTCGCGACCGGGGAATGGCTGGCCTTTGTCGATGCCGACATTGAGGTGCCCGAAGACTGGTTGACGCTGCTGGTGAAGATCAAGACGGCGGTGCAGGTCGATGTCCTTGGGCTGGATCTGCATACCCCGGCCGAAGCGCCTTGGTACGCGGCGGCTTGGCAGCGCCGCACCTTGCGCCCGAGTGCGCAGACGGTGCAATCGGTGCAATGGTTGCCCAGTGCCAACCTGCTGATGCGGCGCACCTGGTTCAGCAAGATCGGCGGTTTTGACGAAACCCTGCGCACTGGCGAAGACAAGGACTTCACCATGCGCCTGGCCGCCGCGGGCGCCCGTCTGCTCTCGGTCAACCAGAGCATCGCCCTGCATTGGGGTTATGAAGGCAGCTGGCGCGAATGGATGGGCAAGGAATTCTGGCGCCAGGGCAGTCACCTGCAGTTACTGCGCAGTAACGGAATGACCCTGCGTTTGCTGCGCTTCCCGATCCTGTCGATGGCTGCGTGGGTGCTGGATATTGCAGCGGTGATTGCCTTGGCCAACGGCCAGGTTCATCTGGCGGGATTGCTATTTCTGCTGACCAATCTGCCGGCGCTTGTCTTGAGCCTGCGCCAGAGCGTCAAGCACCGCGACATCGGCCTGACCCTGCAACTGTGGGGCCTGCACTGGGTGCGCCTGCACCTGGCCGGCGCCGCGTTCATCCTCAGTCTGTGTCAATGGAATGCCAGGAGGCCTGCCCGTGGCTGAATTCATTTTCTGGTTGTGCCTTTTGTTGCCGGTCTACGCCTGGCTTGGCTACCCGCTGTTGTTGACCCTGCTGGCGCCATTCTTTGCGGTGCGGCATCACGGACCGGCGGCACCGATGGATGTGAGCATCGTGATTGCCGCGCACAACGAGGCCCGGCACATCGAAGAGAAACTGCGCACCGTCCTGGCCCAGGATTATCAGGCGCGCTCGCTGCAGGTCATCCTTGCCAGCGACGGCTCGACCGACGACACCGTGGCCTGCGCGCGCAAGGTCGTCGACCCGCGCATCAGCGTGCTTGACCTGCCCCGCCAGGGCAAGGCCGCGACCCTGAATGCCGGTGCCGCACTGAGCACCGGCGAGATCCTGGTGTTCACCGATGCCGACAACCAATGGTCCACCGACACCCTCGGCCACCTGCTCGCGCCGCTGGCCGACCCCAAGGTCGGCGCCTGCGCCGGGCACATGCTGATCCCGGTGACCGGCAAGGGCCTGAGCATCGGCGACAGCCTGTATCGGCATTACGAAGGCTGGCTGCGCCGCGTGGAAAACCGCACCGGCTGCATGGTGTCCGCCGACGGCGCCCTGCTCGCCCTGCGTCGCGAGCTGTTCCAGAACGTACCGGCGGAGGTCAACGATGACTTCTTTATCAGCACCTGCGCGCCGGTCGCCTTCAAACGCATCATCTACGTACCCGAAGCCCGGGTGATCGACACCGGCGTGGATGAAGCCGACAAGCAATTCCGTCGGCGCCAGCGCGTGACCGTCGGCGGTTTGCAAAGCCTGGCCCAGCGCCGCGAACTGCTTAATCCGCTGAAACACGGCCTGTATGCGATTGCCTTGATCAGCCACAAGTTGATCCGGCGCCTGGCGCCGATCCTGTTGCTGCCGTTGCTGCTGAGCAATTTCTGGCTGTGGGACGACCACGGGTTTTATCGCTTGAGCCTGATCGCCCAGTTACTCGGTTATGCGGTGGCTATCGCCGGCCTGCTGGATTCGCAACACCGCCTGCCCAAACCCTTTCGCCTCGCTGCGTTTCTTCTGGTGACCCTTACCGGGATGAGCATCGGCCTGTGGCAGTTCCTGCGCGGCCAGCGTTATGCGCAATGGAACCCTGAGCAAAATCGATAAGGTCACAGGCCATGGCGATCAAACAACTATTAAAACGCACCAGCGGCTGGCTGTACCTCAACTCCCCCGTCGGACGCCAGCAACTGCATGGCGCCGGCGTGATCCTGATGCTGCACCGGGTGCTGGCCGACGACCGCGCCGCCGAACTGCCCCATCGCAATGAATTGTGCGTGGGCCCCAAGGCCTTTGAGCATTTGCTGGTCTGGTTGAAACGGCATTTCGACTGCGTGCCGTTGATGGAGATTCTGCAACCGGGCAGCCTCAGGTCCCATCGCCCGAAAGTGACGCTGACCTTCGACGATGGCTGGCGCGACAACGCGGTGAATGCTTTCCCGCTGCTGCAAAAACATCAGGTGCCGGCGAGCATTTTCCTGTCCACGGATTTCATCGGCAGCCGCCAGCGTTTCTGGTGGGAAAGCATTGGCGAAACCCTGTGGAACAGCCACGGTGAACAGGCCCGCCAGCCGTTGATCGAATGCTTGCAGCGACTGGGTCGGCCTCTGCCCGCACAGTGCGATGACCCGGATGAGCAGCGGCGCAGCCTGGCGCTAACGCACTTTTTGCAAGACCTGAAAACCTTGCCCCCCGTGGACCTCAATCGCCTGACCGACGCGTGCCCGCAGGAGTCACTGCCACAGGCGCTGGACTGGCATCAGGTACGCTCGCTGGAAGCCTCCGGACTGGTGCGCTTCGGCCCCCACGGTGCCAGCCATGCGATCCTCACCGGCCTGGACGATCAACGACTCGACGAAGAGCTCAGTCGCAGCCGCCAGGCCCTGCTGAATGGCTGCAACCGGCCGCTGCCGGTGTACTGCTACCCCAATGGCGACAACGATGAGCGGGTGCGCGAGCGCGTGGCCGACCACGACTTCCCGTTTGCCCTGGGCACCGGCACCGGCATTTATCGTGGCGTCGAAGATCCGATGGCCTTGCCACGCTTCGGCGTCAGCCAGCGCACCGCGCGCAATCCGCAATTGCTGTCCTGGCGCATCTACCGTGGGGGCCGCCCATGAGTCGCAGCAACTACCTCAAGCACCTGGCCCTGAGCATGGGCACCAAACTGGCGATGATCGGCCTGCGCCTGATGCGCAACGTATTGCTGGCGCGGATTCTCGGGCCAAGCGAGCGCGGCCTGTTTGCCCTGCTCAGCACCCTGCCGGATCTGATCAGCGCCGCCACCAGTGGCGGGCTGAATTCGGCGGTGGGTTATCAGGCGGCCAAGCAACGGCCCATGGGCTTGCTGCTGAGTCAGGTGCTGGTGTTCGGCTGTCTGCTGGCCGGTTTGTTGACCTTGCTGGTGGTGGCGCTGACCCGCGAGTTCGGCAGTGAACTGGATATCACCACGCAACTGGGCCTGCTGGCCTGGTTGTTGCTGTTGGCGGTGCCATTGACCGTACTCAAGAGCGGACTGCTGACCTTGCACAACGCCTCGGGCGGCGTAGTGGCCTTCAATGCCTTGCGCCTGATCGAGTCGCTGACACCGTTGCTGCTGTTTCTCGCGTTGTTCTGGATGTGGAAAAGCGCCGCTCTTGAAGCGGCATTGATCAGTTGGCTGGCAGGCATCAGCCTAGTGGTGCTTGTCGGTTGGCTTTGGCTCAAGCGTGATCAACCGCTGACGTTGCAATGGGACCGCGCCAGCCAGAAAGAACTGCTGCGCTACAGCGCCCGAAGCCATCCGGACCTGCTGTTCCAGCAAGTGACTCTGCGCTCCGATTATCTGTTTATCGGTGCCCTGCTCGGCAGTACCGCGCTGGGACATTACGCCATGGCCAGCGCCGCCGCCGAGTTGCTGTTGATCGTTCCGGAAGCGGTGACCACGCCGCTGATGAAACGCCTGCTGCAACAGGAAGAAGGCATTGAACACGTCACGCCGCTGGCGCTGCGCCTCACAGCCACGGTGATGCTCGGCGCGTGTCTGACCATGGCCATGATCGGCGAATGGCTGATCGTGACCTTGTTCGGGGCCGACTATCAGCCGGCTTATCCTGCGTTACTGGCGCTGCTGCCGGGTCTGTTCGGGTTGAACTACGCGAGCATCCTGCGCCTGGATCTGCTGGGCAAGAACCGACCGGGCCTGATTTCGCTGCTGATGGGCATAGGTGCCTTGCTCAATCTGGCGTTGAACCTGTTGCTGATACCAACCTACGGCATCGTCGGCGCGGCGGCGGCCTCGTCCATCGCCTACCTGGCGGTGACCATCGCGTTGTTGGTGATGTTTTGCCGCTTGAGCCAGGTGCCGCTCTGGCAAACCCTGATCATCCTGCCCAGCGACCTGGCACCGATGGTTCAAATGCTGCAACGGAAGTCAGCATGAAGTACTTCGCGCTGGCGGTAAGTCTGGGTCTGGGTCTGGGCCTGTCGCTCGACGCCAGCGCCGGGCAGATGCGCTGGACCGACATCCGCGACGGCAGCCTGTACCTGCAAGCGGATCAACCCGACACCGTGACCGTGCGCTGGGTGCCGGCCTGGCAGGCGGATGCCAACGAAGAACGCCTGTACCTGCTGGACGGCCAAGGCAAACTCGTGGGCGATCGGGTCATAGCCGCCCAGGAAACCCGCGGCAGCCAAAACTGGCCGTTGGCGCCGGGCGCCAGCAGTTATCGATTGGAGATCCCCGGCTACAGCTTTCGCCGTTACAAGATAGAGCACGACGAACGCACGGTGGCGCTGTTCGCCCCGGCCAAGGTGCATTTCAGCGCTCATACCCGCGACGGCGATGAGCTGTATTTCAAAGTCGCGGCGGGGGAACATGCAGTGCTGGCCGGCAAGTTCCACGGCGGTGTCAACGCTTTGCAGGCCCAACGCGTGGGCGACGGCAAACAACTGTCGCTGGCCCTCAAACCCTATAGCGCCTACTGGCAGTTCGATCAGGTCGAGTTACCCGTCGCCAGTACCGATCAGGTCTGGCGCCTGCATTTGCAGGGCAGCGGCAAAGCGGCGTTCTGGCTCGACGGCACGGCCAATCTGTTTGCGCAGAATCCGCAGCAGCTAAAACCCCTGCGAGAAGATGACGGCCAGACCCGGTTAGCCTTACACAATGAAATCCTCGGCAACACGCCGAACCTGGGTATCGCCCTGCCCTACGCGATGCCGCCGCCCTCAAGTTATGCCGTATTTGATGCGCTCAAGCCACAGGCCGGCGGTTACTACAGCTTCGTCGACATTACCGCCAAGCGTCCGCAGTATGAGGACGCTTTCCGCCAGCGGTACCAGAACCGCTTCGGCATCACCCAGGACATCACATTACTGGCCGGCACTCAGCGTCAGGCCGATCTGCGCGCCGATACCACAAGCAACACCGGACTCGACGCCTGGCTCGCCACGATTCGCACCCTGGGCGGCAAAGGCACGCATTACATCGGGTTCGCCGACGAGCCGAACCTCAATTATCCGGACTACGCCAACTATCAAAGCATTTTCAACAGCATGGCCCGGCAGGTGCGCAGCAACCCGGACAATGCCAAGGCTGGCGTGCGCATTGCCATGCCCGCCAGCTCGCGACTGATCAACGGCCCGCTCGCCGACAGCGCTGCCGACAAGCGCGGCATCGACTGGGCCCGGCGTTTACTGGAGGAATCCGGCGATCAGGTCGATGCGCTGGCCTGGCACGAATGGATGATTCGCGACCTGCTGGCGACCCGGGTTTATCGCGACAGCGTGCGCCGCGCCGCCGACCTCGTGGGACTCGACGCCAATGGCAGGCCGCGCAAGGCTTTGCTGCTGGACCAAACCAACATATCCAGCGGCTCAAGCCTGAGCCCCTACGATCAGGAAACCCACTTCGCCTCGATGTGGTGGGCCTCGGTCGTCATCAACTCGTCCCAGGACGGCTTGCTGGAGATGCTCAATTGGTTCCTGGCCGGCGATGAGCCCGGATATCCCAAGGGCATGTTTCGCGTCCAGGGTGACGAGCGTTTCGAACTCAAACCGGTCGGCCTGGCCCAGCAATTCATTCAGCAGCACTGGCTGCACAGTGTGATGCACCTGGACAACGACGCGTTCGAGGTCGATGTGCTGGCCATGGCCGAGGACCCCAAGCGCAGTCTGCTGGGGGTCAACAAGGGCTCGCGCCTGCAGCATGTGACGCTAAGCGGTGCCGCGTGCCCATTGGCCAACGGCTCACTACGCTACTTTGGTGCCGACAACCGCAGCCGTGACGCACCCTTCGACTGCCACGACGGTCGCGTGACCTTCGAGCTGCCAGGAGAAACATTGTTCGCCCTTGGCTGGACCGCTTCGTGACCGCCGCTCAATTGTTTGGCCACGCAGGCATTTTGCCGCGCGCTGGATCACTCCACTTACGGGTCGCCCCGTCAGGAGCCAACATCATGAGTGCGTTGCAGAAACTCATTACCCACATCAAAGAAAAAGGGCTGCGCGCCACCGCCAAAAAAGTGTGGAAGCACTTCGTTTTTTACCATGAGGAATTGTTGTGGTTGGAGCGCGACCTGGTCAGCCCGGTGCAGCCGCATAAACTCAAACCCTACCCATCGCTGCGCCTGGAAATCATCACCCCGCAGAACACCGTGGCGTTTACTCGTCACTTCGCTGAGCGCGTCCAAACCATGACCGAACTGGCTCGCGAAGGCCACACCGGGCATATGTACCTGGATGATACAGGCGATGCGGTGGCCTTCATCTGGGGCACCGCGCACGGCTACCACGACCATCATTACTATCGCTGCTGGTTCCCGGTGAAAGAAGGCGAGTTCTTCGAATTCGCCGCTGAGCAAATCCGGGCCTACTGGGGCACCCTGTTGTCCCTGGATTTTCAGCTAAACCTTTGGAAGGCCATGCAGGCTCAAGGCTGCAATAAAGTGGTGGATGTCTGCGAGACCCGCAATATCCGGGCCCTCAAGATGCACATTCGCATGGGATTTAACGAACAGGGGCGAATCATGAACGTCTACAAACTGTTTGGCCGCTGGCGCTACTCCCGCGAAACCCGCTACACCGGCTCGCGCCTGGATGCCTTGCGCAAACCGGCACATCCACCCGTTACTGCTTAGGTGGCCTGACCCTATGACAGCACGATTTGAATGGCGTACTTCGCTGTGCGCCGCAGACTTTCCCGCAGCGGCCTATGAAGCGCTGCGGTTGCGAGTGACGGACCACACGCCGTTCAACGCGCTGGCCTGGATGTCTGCATCCGAACAGGCACTGACCGCCGGCGAACGTTTACACGTTCTGCTGGGCTGGCAGGGCAATGAACTGGTGCTGTGTCTACCTTTGGTAACGTCCGTCGAACGTTTCGGCGGACTGCCATTTCGAGTACTTCATCACTTGGGCTACCCCCTCGCCGACCGCCTCGCGCTCCTGGCTTGCCTGGACGCGGCGAACATGCGCAAGGCATTGATCGAGATTCGCCGTCGACTGCCCCATGCCCTGCTGCAACTCAATGAGCTGCCCGAACCGATCGGTGCCGAAAGCGCCCTGACCGGTTGGATGAGCCAAAGCTCCACCGCTGAACGTCGCCTCAGTTGTCGCACGCCCGTGCACCGGATCAGCGAGGCCGATCGCCAGGAAGTCTCCGGTGACCCGCGCTACAAACTGCGCCGGGCACGCAAACGCATCGCCGCGTGTGGCGCCCAGGTCCGTCGTATTACCCCCGATGCCTCGACCATGGGGCCGCTGCTCAACGTCATCAGCGAAGTTGAAGCGGTGAGTTGGAAAGGCGATGAAGGCGTGGGGATTTTTTCCGATGAGCGTCACCGCCAATGGATGGATCGCGCTTTCACCGCCCTCGCAGCCCTTGGCCTGGTGCGCGTGGTTGTGTTGGAACTGGACGGTCGCTGCATCAGCTATCGCCTAGGCTTGCTGGAACAGGGCCGACTGTACGACTACAACCTGGCGTTCTTGCCGCAATACGCCGATCTGGGCAGCGGTCGAGTGCTGCTCGAAGAATGGATTCGCTGGGGCCTGGACGACAACTGGCGCTGGATCGATGCGTCACGCGTAAGCCTGGAAAACTCCAGCCATCAACTGCATGAACGCATGACCGGACAACTGCAGCACTGGCGCTGGAGTTTTTATTCCTGGCGCCCCGATGGCCTGGCCTTGGGGCTGGCCTTGCGATTCTGGCAACAGGTCAAACCTTTATTGCAGCAGTGGCGGGCCAAGCGTAAAGCGGCGGCCGTTGCCCCTGCATCCGTCGCGGCGCCCTCGGCGCCCGTAGCCAAGCCGCCAGCACCCACCGAAAAACTCGTGGAGGGCCAACATGCCTCGCCAAGTCATAGTCAACGCTGACAATTTCGGCCTCAGTGCCTGTGAAAACGCGGTGATTCTGGGGGCGTTCCAGGCCGGAATCATCAGTTCCGCCACCGCCATGGCCAACATGCCGGCCTTCGAAGCGGCCTGCTCCCTGGCCCGCCACCCGTTGCTGGAGGGACGCATCGGGCTGCACTTCAATCTCACCTACGGCCACCCGGTGAGTCGGCGCATTCTCACCCGCCGGACCTTCTGTGACAGTTCCGGCGTATTCGACCTCAACCTGTCCCGCACGCGACTCTGGCTCGGCCATCAGGATCGCCTCGCGGTAGAGGAAGAACTCGAAGCCCAATGGCAACGCTGCCTCGATAACGGTGTGCGCCCAAGCCATCTGGACTCCCATAAACACGTGCACAACATCTGGCCCATCGGCGAGATCGTCGCGCGCTTCGCCGCCCGCCAGGGTGTTCCCGTGCGGCTGGCGCGCAATCTGGGGCAGAACCAGAGCCTGCGCAAACGCGTGTTCAAAGAGTTGCTAAATCGCCGTTTGAACAAACTGGCCGGGGCCACCGCCGACTATGTGTGCACCCCGGTAGATTTGCGCAACGCCGCGCCACCTACCGACGGCTTGCTGGAAATCGTCGTCCATCCCAACCAGCTCGGCGCCGATTTTGGCGATGCCTATCTGAATCAGGGCGAGTCCTTGAGTGCGCTGCTGGAGCTGCGTTTGCCGGGGATACCCAGGGTTGCCTACAGCGTGGCCGGCAACACGACCGAACAGCGTGCAGAGGCCGTTACGCAATGAATCGTCAGACGTTTCGCTGCCAAAAATGTGCGGATCCGCAAGCCCTCTGGTGACCTTGGCGAGCAGCTTTTTTTTGCCTGCAATTGTGTCAAATCTGATGCATATGTTGAAACAAATTGCTGAACGAGGACGTGCCATGCAATTGCCATGTTGATCTATACCCATCAATACCATCACCACACAAAGCCAATCCCTGGCCAACGAAGGCTTCATGAGCCTGATTGACAAACTCCGCGGTTGGGATGGATGGAGCGTTTCCCTTGGAGGGCAGGATGCGGGATATGATTATCGAGAAAGCCTACGACGTTAGCAGCGCTGTGTCGCAGTGCGCCGACTACCACATCGAGGTCGTCCGCTCGCGGGCGGATGCCGAGCCCTATATCGAAGCCTGGGAGGCGCTGGCCAAGGCCGCTGTCGAACCCAACATGTTCTACTCGCCCTGGGCCTTGCTGTCGGCCCTCGAACACTTGACGGGCAACAAGCGCTTCGTACTGTTGTTCATTCTCAGGCCGACCGAGCAAACGATGCGGCCCGGGTTTGTGATTGATGGTTTTTTCCCACTGTTCGAGCCGAGCGCCTGTGTCCTCTCGCCCTTGTCGGTGGCCAGAATGGTCCGCCACCGTTATTGCTTTTCAGTAGCACCCCTGTTGCGCAGCGGTCACGAGAGCGGGGTGATGCGCACTTTCCTGCACTGGTTACACAGCCATCGAAAGAGCTACCCGCTTTTTCGTATGAGCGATGCGCCTGCCGATGGCCCACTGGCCGATGCCCTACGCGGGGCGCTGCGCGAGCAGGGACGGCGCTTCCATGAAGGCTCTCACTGGCAACGAGCGCTGATGAGGCTGGGCGACGATACCGAGCGCTATCTGGAGAGCGCACTGTCGTCGAAGGAACGCAGAGAGTACCGCCGACGACGTAACCGCCTGGCCGAGTTGGGTGACTTGCGTTTTCGTGCGCTGCAACCCAGCGGCGAGGACTTGTCGGCCTGGCTCGCGGCGTTCGTCAAACTCGAGATGAAGGGCTGGAAAGGTGAGTCGCAATCGGCCTTGGGTAGTCGCCCGGAATGTCTCCGTTATTTCGAGGCAGTCGCCAGCGCCGCGTATGCCCGCGGTCAGCTCGTGATGCTCGAAATGTCCCTCGATGGTCGTCCGTTGGCGATGCTCTGCGACTTCCTCGCCCCACCGGCTGCTTTCGCCTTCAAGATCGCATTCGATGAGGACTACGCCAAACATTCGCCTGGCGTACTCCTCATCCTCGAATACATCCAACGGCGTAACGAACTCGAGGAGCGCGGCATTGAGTGGATGGACTCCTGCTCGAGCCCGGATAGCCAATTGACCAATCGCCTGTGGCTGGAGCGCAAGCCGCTATGCACTTTCGTTGTCAGCAGCGGTTCGCCGCTGGCCGATCTCTGGGTAAGGCTCTATCCCCATGCGAAACGCCTGAAGGACTGGCTGAAAAGGCGCTAGTCAGGCGATTGGGCCATCCTCCAGGGGATGCCGGTAGCACAATTCAATCCTGATCCGGTGCAGGGAGCCGAGTAACTTGGCGATCACGACACCGCTTTCGCGAGCAGGCTCGCTCCCACAGTGGTTCTTCGTCGTAAAAAGGGCAACATGTGGGAGCGAGCCTGCTCGCGAAGGCACCAGTCCAGGCAATACAGTTCTCAGCGCTTCTGCGCCACCAAGGTAAAGCACATCGGCACCTGTGCCTCCCGCCCTTCGTAACGGTCGTACAGTTCCTCGCGGTTGGAGTGCGGGTACTCCCTGAAATGGTTGATCTGCAATCCGGCAGCGAGCGCACCGCTGAAGATGTCACCCAGGGTGTGCACGAACCAGTACGACGGCGCTGCCTGCTGCTCGACCCTGCCTTCGTAGACGATCGGCTCGGTCTGCACGAACGGCTCGCGCCGAAAATAGGAAGTGGCCAGGGTGTAGGGCTCGGCGCTTTCAGGGTCGAACATTTCCAGGAAAGGATGGGTTTCGTACACCACCATCGCCCCGCCCGGCTTCAGGGTTTGCGCGACATGGCGGAAGAATTCGCCGATGTCCGGCATCCAGTTCAACACACCGATGGTGATCAGCGCCACGTCGAAGCGGCCCAGTAACTCGAGTGGCAAACGGTGGATGTCAGCCTCGATGAATTCGGCTTCATGGGGCGAGCGTGAGGCCAGCTCCCGCGCCTGATCGAGAAAGGCCATGGACTGGTCGACGCCGACCACTCGACGGGCGCCCAGCGCGAACAGCGACAGGCTTTCGCGGCCGTTATTGCAGCCCAATTGCACCACCTCATTGCCCGCTACACCAACCTCGGTCAGCAGAGCGGTCAAGGTGTCATCCAGGCAGGAAAAATCCGCAAGGGCCACAGCGTTCAAGAGCACTGGCCATTCAGGACTGTCCTTGTGATGGCGGGCGGAATCATTCCAGGCATCGCGGTTGCTGGCGATGGCGTTTTCTTTTGTCGGCAATTCCATTTGGGCGCGTCCATATCAAATGTTTGATCCACGACTGTAGCCCTGTAGGAGCGAGCTTGCTCGCGATGAACGTCCAGACATCGCGAGCATTCAGACAGCACGCATTATCGTTGACGACCATCGCGAGCGAGCTCGCTCCTACAGGGAGCGCTATAGTTAATGACCTTGGGGATGTGCGCGCAAACCGTTACCGCAGGTGCTGCCATGAACACGATAGAAAAGACGCTGTTGCTTGCCCTTTGCCTGACCGCCGCCAACTGGGCACAGGCCGACGACAGCCCGATGCAAACCGAGCAGTCGAGCAGTGAATTCAATTACTACGGGGCCGACCAACCGTTCGCCCACCCCGCTCCTCCTTCGCTGAGCACGGTGCCGCCGGGGTCGTACATCCCGACATCGCCCCAGACGTTCATCCCGGTGTCCAGCGAACACGTATTCTCCGACTCCCAGCTGCCAACGGTGGCCGATGCCACCGTGCGTGTATTCATTCGTACCTACGATGAGGAGCGCGGCGTCTACGTCAACCAGGAGGTCATCGACCCCACATGCATGCTGGCCTGCCTCAGCACCCCAGGCCCGGCACTGTAACTGCTCTTGCTTGCAGCTTGAGGCTTGCAGCTTGCAACTGCTCCTCTACCACTGCCGTTTATCCGGGCGCGCAAGGCCGAGCTTCTCGATTCGGTACCGCAGCATGTCGCGGCTCAGGCCCAGCAAGCGGGCGGACTTGGTCACGTTCCAGTCGGTCTTGTCGAGCATCTTGCGCACCATGTCGCGCTCGACTTCCGGCAGATTCATCGATTCGCTGCCGTTGTAGGCCGCGCGCGGCTCACTGACAGGCACCTCGTGCTGAAACATCGGCGGTTCGTCCACCAGGCTCATGCACACGTTCAACTGGTGAGCGGCGACGATGTCGCTTTGCGCCAACAACACAGTCTGCTCCAGCATGTTGCGCAACTCGCGCACATTGCCCGGCCAGCTGTAGTTGAGCAGCAACTCTTCGGCCTGCTCACTGAAGCGCAGGTGCGGTTTGCCATAGCGTTTGCCGTGGGCTGCGAGGAAGTGCCGGGCCAGCAGCAGGACGTCTTCACCGCGGGCATACAGGCGTGGCACCTTGATCGAGATGATACGCAAACGGAAAAACAGATCGCGACGGAACTTGCCCTGCTGGACCATTTGTTCGAGGTTACAGTTGGTGGCGCTGATCACCCGCAGATCGACCTTGCGTTCCTTGACCGCCCCGACCCGGCGAATCGTCCGGTCTTCCAGCAGTTTCAGCAGCTTGGCCTGCAGCAGCAGATCCATTTCACCGATTTCGTCGAGGAACAGCGTGCCGCCATCGGCCGCTTCCACCAACCCCAGGCGACGATCCTTGGCGTCGGTGAAGGCGCCCTTCTCGTGACCGAACAGCTCCGACTCCACCAGGTTGGCCGGAATCGAGGCACAGTTGAATTCAATGAACGGGCCCTTGGCGCGCGGACCGTCGAAATGCAGGGCGCGGGCTACCAACTCCTTGCCAGTGCCGGTTTCGCCTTCCACCAGCACGGGAGGGAGGTCGGTGTTGGCCATGCGGCGCTCGGCGTCGAGCAATTGCGTGATGGTGCCCTTGAGGTAGACCATTGGCGCCGATTCACCGATCAGCGCCTGCACCCCGGCCTTCTGTGCCTCGCGCTCCTGATAGAACGACAGGGTGCGCTCCATGCGCTCGGTGGCCAGGGCCTTGTCCAGCAGCAGCTTGAGCTCCGGCAGCGCCACAGGCTTGGTCACGTAGTGAAACGCCCCTTCCTTCATGGCCACCACGGCGTCTTCGACGTTGCCGTAGCCGGTCATCATGATCACTTTCAGATCCGGCGCGCTGATGCGCAGCTTCTGGATCAGATCATGCCCGCTCATGCCGGGCAACGAGTTGTCGGTCAGCACCACATCGGGCGCAAAAGACCTAAGCTGCTCCAGCGCGTCTTCCGCCGAGTGGCAGACTGTCACCTCGAAGTCCTTGCGCTCCAGGTACGTCTGAATATTCTCGGCGAGGAGTTCATCATCCTCGACCAGCAGTATGCTGTGTTCCATATTCCCCTCCCGTTGCCACTTTAAAATTCAGACAAACGCGGGTTCCTTCCTGCTCCTGGCTCGTCAGTTCGACCGAGCCTTCGAAACGCTCCATTATTCTTTTGACTAACGCCAGACCTACACCAAGCCCCCCTTGCTTGGTGGTGAAGAATGGCTTGAAGACCATTTGTTGTTGCTGTTTGGTCATGCCCTTGCCGGTGTCGTTGAGAATCATGCTCACTTGCCCGGGAGCCGGCGTTTCAATATCGATACTCAGCAAGCCACCCGTGGGCATGGCTTCCAGGGCGTTAGCAAACAGGCTATTGAGAATTTGCGTCAGCAGCACCTGTTGGCTGACGACCGGTGGCACGCTTTTGGGGGTGAAGCGCACCTCGACGTTCGAGCGCTTGATCAACGGCTCGAAAGCGCCCAAGGCATCATCGATGGTCAGCACCAGGTCGACGTCTTCATGATCGTCATTGACCGGCCGTAATGACACCAGCAACTCGCGCACCCAGCGCGACATGCGATCGACCTGTCCGATGATGTCGCCGATGTTCTTCTGCGCACTATGGCTGGCGATTTCCTGGGCCAGCTCGGCGCTGGTGCGGATGTTGGCCAGTGGATTGCGCAGGCTGTGGGCGACCGCCGAGGACATTTCCCCCAGGGCGACAAAGGTTTCGTTGGCCACCAGTTGCTTCTGCTGGCTCTGCAACAGCATGGCGGCGCGTCGCACGATCCAGAACAGCCCCAGATAAATCGCCGCGCCACCGAGCAGGGTCACCAGCCAGATCGCCTTGAACCCACGCTGGATGCGCTCCACCAGGTCGATCGGTTCCTTGTAGATCTCCACCATGGCAATCACTTTGCTTTTATCGGCGTTGAACATCGGGATGTAGTTCTCGATGAACAGGTATTGGGGTTCGCGCAGCAAACGTTGTTCTGGCTTTTCTTCATCGATTTCGTGGTAGCTGGTGGACACCGCTTCCTTCATTTCAAAGGACTCGTCCAGCTCATCGTCACCCTCGATACGTTGCCCGATCAGCTCGGGGTTGGTTGACCACACCACGGTACGATCCAGGGCGTATACGGTGGCCAGCAGAATGTCCGGCAAGTGTTCCACATGATCGAGAAACTCGATGCGCGCGTTGGCACGGGCCGCCGGATTGACATCGGGATAGGCGTTGTCATCCCGTGGGTCGAGCATTTCCCCCATGGTCCTTTTCGTTGTAATCGAGGCATGGCGAACTTCAGCATCGCCGATGGCCTGAATGAATTGCGCGGTCAGCATCGAATCGCGCTCGATGCTCTCTTGCACCACGAAGCGGGTGGAAATGTAGCCCAGCCCCAATGCCACCGCGGCAATGATGAAAAAGCTCGCCAGTGAGAACCAGCGCACCAGGTTGAATGGCGGTCGCCAATCCTTGCTTTCTGCTGCCGGTGGGTTCGGCGCAGGTACTTTTTGTTCTTCCAGCATCTGCATGCATGTGTCCTGGTTACTGTGATCAAGCCATTTGTGCCGTGCTCTGGATCAGTGTAGGTGGCATTGATCGCGACAGACGGTCAAACAAGTGTTATTTCGCCATCACCGCACCTAAGTTTTGGGTACTGCGATGGCGTGATGGTGTTCGGGCTCTTCTTCGCCGGCGGCCAGTGGGGTCGCCGAAGGATGCTGGCGATCGGTTTCCTCCTGTAAAAACTCGATGATCGACTGTGCCGAACGCTCATCGATGCGCAGGTTGGGCATCGGAATCCGGTTGAAGCGTTCGTACAGTTCCATTGCCAGCGGGTCTTTTTCCAAGAGCATGCGGTCCGGCTCGCGGATCCAGCGATTGAGCCAGGCCGGATCGCGTTGCTTGGTGACGCCGATCAGGTCCGGGCCGATGCTGCGCAGGCCGATGCCCTGTCCGTCCGTCGGGCCCAGGCTGTGGCACGAGGCGCAACGGGTACGGAACAGTTCTTCGCCATTGCTCGGCGGACGGATTTCCGGGGCCTTGTCGTAGCTCTGCGCAATGCTCCGCTCCTTCCAGTTATGCAAGGTGTTGGCCAACTGATCGGCCAAAATCCAAGGGTTCTCGAACGGTGAGGCTTTCATCCAGCGACCGGTTTGCTGGTTACCGACAATCAGGCTCAGGTTGTGGTCCTTGCTGCGACCGTTGTCGACGCCGTCAATGAACAGCCCGAGCTTTTGCCGAAGCTCGGTGACATCGGCAAATTCCCCGGTGAGGAACTGCCAGCCTGGCCCGACCTGAAAGCGTTGGGAGTAAGCCTTGAGCACCTCGGGGGTATCGCTCAAGGGATCGATGCTGATGGAGTAGAAGAAGATGTCCTTCCCGACCCGGTCGCCGAGCAATTTCTGCACCTGGCGCAGGCGCGCGGTTTCCAGCGGGCAAGAGTCGCTGCACGAGGTGAAGATGAAGTTGATCACCACCACCTTGCCCTTGATCAGGTCATCGAAAAAACGCACCTGCCGACCGTTCTGGTCGGTCAGCAAGGTGTTGGGGAAATAGTCCGCCCCCCAGGGGGTGGCGGAGTCGACTACGACGGTTTCGGACGGCGCGGCGGCCGGTGCGGGAGCGGGTGTCGGCGGTGCCTGATTGGCAACCAGCAGCTGGCTGACCAGCAAACCGGTGGCCATCAGTAGCACCAGGTGCATGAGCAATGCGCGTGAACGTGGTGTATGCAACTTCATGTCGACACCCTCCCGATTCATTTCCTGACCGTCACTTGTGGACCCGTACCGTCGCCGGTGCGGAAGGTTGGCAGTGCGGCAGAGTTCACGTAGCGCACGCCATCCCAGCTTGGCAGCGGTGTCGGCATCAACTGGAATTGCCCGGGCTTCTCAAGGTCCCAACGCAGCAGCATCGAGTTGTCCTCATGCTGGGTGTTGTGACAGTGCTCCATGTAGGTCCCGGCGAATTCGCGGAAGTTGATCGCCATCTCGACGCTGTCCAGGCCATCCTTTTCCGAACCGATGCGGTACACGTCCTTGCGCGCCCATTTTTCCCATTCAGGTGGCGCCTTGCCGCCACGACTGAGGATGATCCCCTCCTCGAAGTGCACATGCACCGGATGGCTCCACCCCGTACCGCCAGCCTTGATATTCCACACCTCGAGGGTGCCGAAACCGGTGGTCCCGGCATCGGTGGGACCGCTGGCCAACTGGGTCGAGGCATTCAGGCGACGCGGGTCCATGTGGTAGCCGAAGCCGCCATCGGTCTTGACCGTCCAGGGTGCTTCATCAGTGCCGTCGGAACGGCCGAAGGTGAAGGTGCGGTGACGGGCATTGGCCAGCAGTGCCTTGTCGGCCGCTTTGTCGGCGTGAATCTTCAGCGGAATCATCACCAGGCCTTCCGCCTTGCCCGGTTTGGCCGGCTCGTACAACGAAGGATCCATGGCCAGGTCTTGACCGGTGTAGGCCTTGACGTTGAGTTGCAACACCTTGCCCACCGCCGGGTCACCCCTGTCCCACTGCGGGCCCTTGCTGGTTTGCTTGATCACCGCTTTGTATTTCTCGGACAGTACGTCCGCCAGCGGGATCGGTTCTTTCGGGCCTTTGCCATCGTCGTGGGCCAACAGGTTGACGAAGAAGAGTTTGTCCCCCGGCTTGATACCGCTTTTGGCGAAGTTGACGATGATGTCGAAGCGCTCGGCAATGCCCTGGGTGGGCAGAATGGCGTTGTGGTTCTGCTTGTCGCCATCAGCGTCGAGGTCCATGGTGCCGTCGAATGGCACGGCGTGTTCCATGATGTTGCCGTCATTGGCAATCATGTGGAACGGCACACGGGCATAAGACACGCCCGAGCCGCTGGGTCCAGGGAATTCGCCACTGTTACCTTTGATTTCACGCACCAGGGCGAATTTGTAGTAGCGCGACACCGAACCATTGAGCATGCGGAACCGATAGCTGCGGGCACGCACATCCAGGGTGGGTTTCCAGCCCCAGTTGACCACCACCTGGTCACCGAGGAAGCCATCGGTGTTGAACGGGTTGAACCACAGCTGACCGTTCTGATCCCAGGCCTTGTCGGCAAACAACAGGTTCACGTCGTAGTCGCGGTTACCCCATGGCAAGGCGCTGCCACTAGGGAGTCGCAGGTTGACGCCATCGTTCACCGACTCGTTGCCACGGTCCAGGGCGCTGTAGTAGTTCATCATCGCCGCGTTGCCCTTGTAGACGTTCTGCGCGGTGAAATCGAGCATGTGGTCGTGGAACCAGTGGGTGCTCATGGTTTCGCGCCAGTCGCCGCGAATCTTGATCGTGCCGTGGTCGCAAGTCTTCAGACCCGGGCTCATGTCATTGGTCCACAGGGTTTCACCGGGCGAGCACGGGAACGCCGCACGCGGGTCTTCCGCCTTGGTGTTGATGCTGTCGTACCCGGCGAGCTGCACCGGCCAACGATAGTCGTAGTACTGCCCGGGGAAGAAGAACGCATTGGCATAGCCATCGCTTTCTGCCGGTGCGTGACCGTTGTGCTCGTGGGTGCTGATGGTGTGCAGACCGAACCCCATGTTGGCCGACGGGTCGATGGGCAAGCCGTTGTAATGACGCATCAGCACCGGCTGTCCGTAACGCACCATCAACAGTTTGGGCGGCAAGGTGCCGTCGAAGGTCCACACCGAGTTGTGATTTTGCACCGGCATCAGCGGATGCAGGCGCGGCTCGATACCCTTGGAAGTACCGTCCGTTGCCGGAATGCCCGCGACGTTGTGATAGAGACCACCGGGGCCGAACTCACCCACCGCGTAGTGGTGCATTTGCCGATCGTCACGCAAGCCGCCATTGGTCCGGATACCGGTCTGCACGGTCTTGTAGGCGTTCTGCGGGTAAAACTCGTTCCAGCGCTGATGGGACCAGCCCTTTCCTGGCGGACGGCCTTCGGCCGACGAGCCGATATGGCGGTTGAGGAAATATTCGATCTGCGCCTGCCACGGGTTGCGGTCAACGGTATTGGCGTACTGGCTGGGGAACGGTGTCAGCCCCGGTTGACGCAGGAAGTTATCCAGCGCCAGGCTTGGCGGCGCACTGCGCGCGACGCTGTTGGGGTCCTGGGCCGGCAACGGACCAATCCCCGGCGGCGGAAACGGAAGTTGTGCGGCCGGTGTGGTGGCGTCGAGTTTTTCTGGCCCGAACTCCTCGAACAGCATCATTTGCTGGGTGAATGGCTGGGCCCCGAACAACGGGCTGGGCTTGCCATTGGTGGGGTAGTTGAAACTGGTCTGTTGCGCTGGCGGCAGCTGGTTTTCCACCCGCTCGGTGTCGCGTGTGCCTTTGACGCCATCAGGCAAATCGAAGGAGTCTTGGTTGGCTTCCGGCATGGTCAGGATGGCATTCAATGCTCCCGCCTTGTCGGCCGGTTCGTCGTAGTAGGCCGAAGGATCCGAAGGCTCTGGCTGTCGCTCATCGTCGATCGGGCTGGCGCGCAGCATCCCTGTGCTTAGTGTCATAGAAAGAGCGACGCTCAAAGGCGTCAACAACCACTTGAAGGGATACCGCGTTTTTTTGTCCATCACCAGCCACCTCGTATGCGTGAAGGGGGTGATGGGGGCTTTGCAAATGCCTCGCCATATTTGTAACTGATTTATACAAAAGTATTAACGCCGGAAAAACAATGGCTTATCAACATCAATATGCCATGAGCTGGGGAAAAGACTGGGGAATGGCACCCGCTAGCGGGGAAAGTTCGTCCCCAGTTTCAGGGGCTCGCGGGGTGGGGACCGTGTGTATATCCGTTTCTGCGGTAACGGCTACTGACGGTTCCGCTCTTACAGCGGGTTACTTGGAAAAGCGCCAAGTAACCAAGCGCTTTGTCCCCTGACGTACGGTGCCTCGCTAGTGCTCGGCATTCCGACGGGGCAGGTCAAAATCAAGATCAAAAGCAAAGCAAAGCAAAGCAAAGCAAAGCAAAGCAAAGCAAAGCAAAGCAAAGCAAAGCAAAGCAAAGCAAAGCAAACACCAAGCCTGTGCCTGGCAGAACTCCAACTGTGGGAGCGAGCCTGCTCGCGAAGGCGGTGTGTCATTCAGTAGAAATGTTGACTGGACTGGCCCCTTCGCGAGCAGGCTC
>NZ_JBPKAM010000081.1:0-29159 GCF_051216495.1 Pseudomonas baetica
GCTCGCGAATGCGGACTATCAGTCGACATCATCGGTGACTGACACTCCGTCTTCGCGAGCAGGCTCGCTCCCACTGTAGGTTCGATGGGTTAAGGTTTAGTCCTTGAAGTCAGTGGACAACGCCAGTTCGTTCCATTCGGCCAGTTCCTTGGCAACGAAGCGGTTCTTCGCTTCGATTCGCGCGATGGTGTCGCTGCCCAGCGCCAGGCGTTGTGGCGGCTTCGGCGCGTTGACCAGAGCCAGCATGGCTTCGGCGAATTTCACCGGATCCCCCGGCTGGGCGTGGTTGGCAGACTCGGCGTATTTACGCATCGCGCCCACCGTCTCGTCGTAGTCCGGCAACTCCAGTGCGGTCTTCACCAGCGATTGCTCATCGAGGAAGTCGGTGCGGAAGAAGCCCGGCTCCACCACCGTGGCATGGATGCCCAGCGGCGCCAGTTCCTGATGCAGCGCCTCGGTGATGCCTTCGACTGCAAACTTGGTGGAACCGTAGACGCCCCAGCCCATGTAGGCCTGGTAGCCGCCGATGGAAGAAATGTTGATCACGTGCCCGGAGCGCTGGCGACGCATGTGCGGCAGCACCGCGCGGGTCACGTTGAGTACGCCGAAAACGTTGGTGGCGAACAGTCGCTCGGTCTCGCTGGCGCTGGTTTCTTCCACCGCGCCCAACACGCCGAACCCGGCATTGTTGATCAGCACGTCGATGCGTCCGAAACGCTTGATGCCTTCGGCAACCGCCTGATGCGCTTCCTCCTCGCGGGTCACGTCCAGACGCACCGCCAGCAGGTTGGGATGGTCGCCCAGTTTGGCAATGACGTCTTCGGGTTTACGAGCCGTGGCAATCACCGCGTCGCCGGCACGCAGAGCCTGTTCTGCGATCAGAGTGCCAAAACCACGGGAAGCGCCAGTAATGAGCCAAGTACGCATATCAACTCCTCCTGTCATAGACCCGAGCGTGATTGCCGGGCCTTCTTGATGAGTTGACGCCACTTTAGAACTCCACTACTGATGTGATAACCCCAGCAATTTTGCATGGCTTTGTGAAAGGCATTCATAAATGAAAGCACCTTCGGCGCCTGATCTTTCGATGTTTCTGTGCGTGGCCAGTCACCTGAATTTCAGCCGGGCGGCGGTCGAACTCGGTGTGACACCATCGGCGCTCAGCCATGCGGTACGCACTTTGGAGAATCGCCTCGGTGTCAGGTTGTTCAACCGCACCACCCGCAGCGTGGGGCTGACCGAAGCCGGAGAGCGTCTGCTCAGCCGGCTACGGCCTGCGTTTCGCGACATCGACGACGCCCTGGAAGACCTCAACAGCTTTCGCGACAAACCGTCTGGCAACCTGCGCATCACCGCCGGTCGCCAGGCCGCGGAGCTGGTGTTGCTACCGCTGGCCAGCCGATTTCTGGAAGCCTACCCGGACGTGAAACTGGAGATCGTGGCCGACGATGGCCTGGTGGATGTGGTCGCCGCCGGTTTCGATGCTGGCGTGCGCTTCGGGGCTCGGCTGGAGGCTGACATGGTGTCCCTGCCCATTGGCGCCTACATGCGCTCGGTGGTAGTGGCCTCACCCGCGTTCTTTGACCGGCACCCGGCTCCGCAGAAACCCGAGGACCTGCATGGCCTGCCGTGCATCCGCCATCGATTCCCCAGCGGCGCACTGTATCGCTGGGAGTTCGAGCGTGGTGGCATTGCCGAGGAAATCGAAGTCGACGGCCCGCTGACCCTGGGCGACGTCAGCCTGATGGTCGGTCCGGCGCTGCAGGGCGTCGGTATCGCCTACATCTTCGAGGACATGGTCAAGGCGCAAGTGGCCGATGGGAGCCTGATACAAGTGCTGGGCGACTGGTGCCCGTACTACCCAGGACTGCACCTCTATTACCCTAGCCGTCGCCATGTGCCGGCAACGCTCAAGGCCTTCATCGAGTTCGCCCGTGCTGCCCGGGAGGACAGCCCTCGATAACGGCGGCTACACATTTGTGTGGGAGCGAGCCTGCTCGCGAAGGCTGAGTGTCAGGCAACAATGTTGTCGGCTGATACACCGCTTTCGCGAGCAGGCTCGCTCCCACAAGGTCGCGGCGATCAGGCGTTGAGATAATCCACGGTTTGCGCCGTGGTCCACAGGGCGTTGGCGATGTAGCGGTAGTTGATCAGCGCCGCCAGGTAACCATCGCCTTCCGGAGTAGTCGGGCCGGCGGTGGCGTCGCGGACCACGGCCACTTCGAAGCCCTGCTCCAGCAGTTCACGCAGGTGCGACTCGACACAGAGATTGGCCGCCATGCCCGCCAGAATGATCTGCGACACGCCTTTCTTGCGCAGTTGCAGGGCCAGGTCGTTGGTTTCCGGGCCGTACACCTTGTGCGGCGAGGCAATGATGGTTTTGCCGTCGAGAATGTACGGTTTGAACTCGGGCATGAAATCAGCACCGGAGTTTTCGAAACCGTCGAGGGTCAGCGGCCCCTTGCGATCGAACATGCAGATGCTGTGCATGACCTTTTCCAGCGGCCCGCCGAACTGCCATTCGTGATCGCACGGATAGTAGTAATGCGGGGAAACGGCGACAGTAATGCCCGCGCCTTTGGCCGCGGCGAACAACTGTCCCAGGTGATTGACCACGTCGTGTTCGACGATGCTCTTGCCGAACACCCCCCAGCTCACGCCCTCGGGACTGAGGAAGTCGATCTGCGGATCGATGACCACCAGCGCGGTGCGGGACAGGTCGAGTTTCATGCCCGGGTCCGGCAGCGCGGGTTCTGTCGGGTCGGCGTACGGGGTGCGAATCGGATCGTTGCTCATCAGGTGGACTCCGGTGCAGGGAAAGAAAATCGCGCAGAAATATCGCTCTGTGCCGTGGCACCCGCCAGGCGCGTTGATTACCATCGGCGACAGCTGCATCCTACGGTCGCGCCCTGCCCCGCTTTTGCCAGGACGTGCAGAGTCTTTACCCGGGCGTCTCCAACATGGATATCCTTTCCGAATTCTTTGAACGCACGCACCTGCAGGGCCGGCTGTTCTTCGCCGGTCCCATGGATGGCACGCTGGTACTCGACAAGCCGCCGGGCATGGCGTTTATCCATGTGATCAGTCGCGGCGGTATCGACATGGTGCAGCCGGGGTTACCGAAAATTTCCATCAGCGAACCCAGTGTGCTGTTTTGTCCCAGCAGCTGCCGTTATCAGCTGCGTTCCAGCTCCCCGGATGGCGCCGAGCTGGTCTGCGCCTCGTTCCGCTTCGGACGAAACTCCCTGCAACCCTTCCCCCTCGGGCTCAAGGAAACCCTGGTGTTCCCGTTCCGGCAACTGGACAACCTCGTCCCTCTGCTCGGCACCCTGATCGATGAATTCCAGAACCAGGCCCCCGGTCGGACCAAGGCATTGAACCTGCTGCTCGAATATCTCTTTGTGCGGCTCGTGCGGCGTTCGGTGATCGAGGGCAAGATCGCCAGTGGCCTGCTCTATGCCCTGCAGGACGGGCGACTGGCGACGGTGTTCAACCGGATTCATCAGGAACCGGAAGCACTATGGACCGTGGAAAAAATGGCTCAATGGGCAAACATGTCCCGGTCGAAATTCTCGGCGTGCTTCACCCGGATCATGGAGATTTCACCCATGGGCTACGTCACCACCTGGCGCATGAAACTGGCCCAGGACCTGTTGCGTGAAGGTGTGCAGATCAAGGTGATTGCGGCGTCGGTGGGCTACAGCTCTCAGGCGTCGTTCTCGCGAACTTTCCTCAACGTGGTGGGCTGCCCACCGGCCGAATGGCTCAAGCGCGATACCAGTGGTGAAGAGCCACCGCCGATTACCGCTCGCGTGCAGCGCGACCCGCCCGATGATTCAACCACCCAGTAACCCTGTCAGAGAGAACAACAGATGGTCACCTGCTACCTGAAATATGTACTCGATCCGTACAAACTCGACGCATTCGAGCATTACGGAAAGCTGTGGATTCCCCTGGTGGAAAAATTCGGCGGCCAGCATCACGGTTACTTCCTGCCGTCCGAGGGCGCCAACAACATCGCCCTGGCGATGTTCACCTTCCCCAGCCTCGCGGCTTACGACACTTACCGGCAACAATCGATGAACGACCCGGAGTGCATTGCCGCATTCAAGTATGCGGAAGAAACCCGCTGTATCCTCAGCTATGAGCGCAGTTTCTTCCGACCGGTCTTTGGGGAGTCAAAAACGCAACCGATGTGAAGTTAGATTGAGGTACTGCAGTGGCGGGTTTCGCTGGGCTAATGTAACGCTTCGGGAAGTCTTGATCCCCTGTGTGCGAGCCCTCGCCGCCCCTGCAAACCGCCGGTATGCACGAAGACCAGCCGCGTGCCTGGGGCAAACCGCCCCGCTTCGACTTGATGCTTGAGCGCCAGCAGCGCCTTGCCGGTATACAGAGGCTCCAACGCCATGCCCGTGGCTTGCTCAGTCTGATCGATGAATTCGAGCAGCAGCGGATCAACCTTCGCAAAGCCGCCACGGCTGGCGTCGAACAGTCCATAAATCAGGCCTGTGACACCTGCCTCTTGCAAGATCTGCTCTACCTGCTGCGCCACACCATGATCGTCGGGCACCGCCAACGCGCCGTAAACCGGATGCTCACCCGCTTCGGCCAGCACCAAGCCGGACAGTGTTGTGCCGGTCCCACAGGCCAGCCACCATCCGTCGTAGTCGCTCCACGCAAGACCGTTCAGTTGCTCGTTGACCATGGTCTTCAGTTGCAGGCAACCCACTGCTCCCTGCAAACCGCCGCCACCTTCCGGGACCGTAAACAGATCGGGATACTGCGCCAACCATGGCTCCCAGAATCCCGGTGCGTGCCGCGCGCGATAGCCGCCATAACCCAACCAATGCAGCTGCATGCCAAACGCCTGCAAGTCTTTTACCGTCGGCGTTTCCTGGGGATGTCCACGCAACAGCCCGACCGTGGCAAACCCAAACCGTTTTCCGGCAGCCGCCAACGCATGCAGGTGATTGGAGTGAGCGCCGCCCAGGCTGATGATGCCTTTGGCGCCGGCCTGGTCAGCCGCCCTGAGGTGCTCGATCAACTTGAACCATTTGTTGCCACTGATCAGTGGGTCGATGAGGTCCAGGCGCAGGACGGCGACTTCGATGCCAGCGGTTTTGAGCCAGTCGAGGTGAAGACGTTCGAGGGGGGCTTTGGGTAGCCAATCGGAAGGAGGGAGCAACATTGGCGCCTGATCGAGCTCATGAAGAGCCAGCATTCTAGTCGCTCACAGGCCGCCTTCGCGAGCAGGCTCACTCCCACAAGGATCGCGCTATACCTGTAGAAGCGAGCCTGCTCGCGATGGCCATTGGCAAGTTGGGCCTGTGGATTACAACTCAGCCGCCAACCGCGATCCCTGATTGATCGCCCGCTTGGCATCCAGCTCTGCCGCGACATCCGCGCCACCGATCAGATGCACATTCTGCCCCGCTGCCACCAAACCGTCCTGCAACTCGCGCAGCGGATCCTGCCCGGCGCAGATCACGATGTTGTCCACTGGCAGCACTTGCGGTTCGCCGGTTTCGCCAATACGAATGTGCAGGCCATCGTCGTCAATCTTTAGGTACTCGACGCTGTTGAGCATCTGCACCTGTTTGTTCTTGAGGCCCGTGCGGTGAATCCAGCCTGTGGTCTTGCCCAGGCCATCGCCGACCTTGGATTTCTTGCGTTGCAGCAGGAACACTTCACGGGCCGGTGCATGGGGTGCCGCCTTGATTCCGGCGACACCGCCGCGCGCTTCCAGGTGCGTATCAATGCCCCATTCTTTCCAGAACTCCTCGCGGTTCAGGCTGGTGGCCTGACCCTGATGAACCAGGAACTCCGAGACGTCGAAACCGATACCGCCAGCACCGATCACCGCGACGCGCTTGCCCACCGGTTTGCGCTCCAGCAGCACGTCCAGGTAGCTCAACACCTTGGCATGCCCGACACCGGGAATGGCCGGCACTCGCGGCGCAATACCAGTGGCCAGGATAATCTCGTCGTAACCGCCCTCGACCAGACTGGCCACATCCACGCGGGTATTGAGGCACAGCTCGACGTTAGTGGTTTGCAGTTTGCGACCGAAATATCGCAAGGTTTCATAGAACTCTTCCTTGCCCGGCACACGCTTGGCAACATTGAACTGGCCGCCAATTTCGCTGGCCGAATCAAACAGCGTCACCTGATGACCACGCTCGGCAGCCACCGTCGCGGCGGACAAACCGGCAGGGCCGGCACCGACCACGGCGATTTTCTTGAGCTGTTGCACGGGCAGATAGTTGAGTTCGGTTTCGTGGCAGGCCCGCGGGTTCACCAGGCAGCTGGTCAACTTGCCGCCGAAGGTGTGATCCAGGCATGCCTGGTTGCAACCGATGCAGGTGTTGATTTCGTCGGCGCGGCCCTCAGCGGCCTTGTTGACGAAGTCCGGGTCGGCGAGGAACGGTCGTGCCATGGAGACCATGTCGGCATCGCCTTCCGCCAGAATCTGCTCGGCGACTTCCGGGGTGTTGATGCGGTTGGTGGTGATCAGCGGAATGCTCACCTCGCCGCGCAGCTTGGCCGTGACCTTGCTGAACGCCGCACGCGGCACCTTGGTGGCGATGGTTGGAATCCGCGCTTCGTGCCAGCCGATACCGGTGTTAATGATGGTCGCCCCGGCCTGCTCGATAGCCTTGGCCAACTGCACGATTTCGTCCCAGGTGCTGCCGCCTTCCACCAGATCGAGCATGGACAGACGGAAAATAATGATGAAGTTAGGACCAACCGCTTCACGCACCCGACGGACGATTTCCACCGGCAGGCGCATACGGTTTTCGTAGCTGCCACCCCAACGATCGGTGCGGTGGTTAGTGTGGGCAGCGAGGAACTGGTTAATGAAATAACCTTCCGAGCCCATGATTTCGACGCCGTCATACTCGGCCTGTTGCGCCAGGGTCGAGCAGGTGACGAAATCGCGGATCTGTTTCTCGATGCCTTCCTCGTCCAGCTCTTTCGGTTTGAACGGGTTGATCGGTGCCTGGATGGCACTTGGGGCAACCTGTTTCGGGCTATAGGCGTACCGGCCGGCGTGAAGGATCTGCATGCAGATCTTGCCGCCTGCCTCATGCACCGCGCGGGTCACGATCTGGTGCTTGAGCGCTTCTTCCTCGGTGGTCAGCTTGGCCGCGCCGGAGTACACGCCGCCTTCGTCGTTCGGGCCAATACCGCCGGTGACCATCAGGCCGACACCGCCACGGGCACGCTCGGCGAAATACGCTGCCATGCGTTCAAAGCCACCGGGCTTTTCCTCAAGACCGGTGTGCATCGAGCCCATCAGGGTGCGGTTGCGCAACGTGGTAAATCCCAGGTCCAGCGGGGCCAACAGGTGCGGGTAATGAGCGGCGGTCATCGGTAACTCCACAACGAGCGATCACGGAAAAATGCGGGCGCTCTCCGGCGCCCCTCAGTCATGTGTTACAGACTATGAGCACTCCCTAGGACGCTCAATGACCGTAAATGACAACTTAATGATCAAAATGTGCAGCAGCCCTTGGCAAGCGTCGACATGGGCCATACCCTAGACATCGAACCCGCACACGGCGTTGACTGTTTCCCCATGCGCAAATTTCTGTACCTGACCTTCTCCATGGCGTTGATCGCTGCCCTGACGACCTACGCGATGTGGGCGGCAGACCGCCCGGCGGGTCATTACCTTTCGGACCTGCGGATCGATCTCGCGATCGATCAAGGCACCCCCGCCGATCGTGGCAACCTGCTGGGCATCCAGCCCGAGCTGTTCCCCACCGATTATCAAAGTCCCGAGCGCTTGCACCGCAAACTCGCGGCTTATCTGCAGAAGGCCCAGGCACAAGGCTTGTTGAACGAAAAAACCATCGTTGTGCTGCCTGAGCATGTCGGCACCTGGTTGATGGTCAGCGGTGAAAAGGATGAGTTGTACCAGGCAACCACCCTCAAGGAAGCCATGAACTGGCTGGCGGTGAGCAACCCACTGAAGTTCATCCGTGCATTGATTAGCGCCGAGAGTGGCAGCCGCCTCGATGACGCCCACCTGCGCATGAAAGCCAAAGGCATGGCCAAGGATTACCAGGCCTTGTTCGGCGGACTGGCAAAGGAATTTCGCGTGACCCTGGTGGCGGGCTCCATCGTCCTGCCCGAACCCAGCATCATCGACGGAAACCTGAAAATCGGTCGCGGCGCACTGTTCAACACCAGCGTTGTGTTCGGCCGAGACGGGGTGCCGATCGGCCAGCCCCAACGGCAAATGCACCCGGTGTTCGAACAGCAGGACGCGATCAAGGCCAATGGCGAGCACACGCTCAATGTCGTCGATACTCCGGCCGGGCGACTGGGTGTGCTGATCGGTAGCGATAGCTGGTACCCGGACAACTACCACAAGCTCGACGAGTTGCAGGCACGGATCGTTGCGGTCCCGGCGTTCGTCTCTGGCCGGGGTACCTGGGATCAACCATGGCGTGGCTATGTGGGGTCGTCGACACCGGGCTCCGTCAGCCTCAAGGCCGGAGAGCTCAGCGAAGGCCAGGCCTGGCATCGCCTGACCCTGACCACTCAACCCCCTTCCGGCCAAGCGATTGCCGGCATGAGCGTATTCTTGCGTGGGCAGTTCTGGGACCAAGGCAGTGCCGGCCAGAGTTTTCTCAGCAGCAACGGTCAGCACTTCGCCGACGGCAATGCCCGCGGCGCGCGCCTGCTGAACCTGTGGTTGTAAGCCATGAAACCGCTACCGATGCGTCTCGGCGATCTCACGGTGGGTATCGTTCACAGCCTGGCCGATGCCGTGCGCAGCCATGGTGCAGACCCCCAGCCCCTGCTTGAGCAGTACGGCCTCGATGCCGCCCGGCTGAGCGAAGCCGGCGCCCGGCTTTCCATTCCGCGCTACATGCGCCTGGGACACAGTGCCATTCAGTTGACCGACAACCCGGGGTTTGGCTTGCGGATGGGCCAGTTCAGTCGCCTGAGCCAGGTCGGCCTGGCCGGCGTCACGGCGGCCCAGGCGCCGACGGTACGCGAGGCGGCACGCTGCCTGATTCGTTACGAAGCCTTGTATGGTTCCAACTATCGCGGTCAATCGAGCTTTCACGAAGACCCTCAAGGAGCCTGGCTGCGTTTTTACTCCATCAGCCCTTACAACAGCTATAACCGTTTCGTGGTGGATTCGATCCTCTCCGGCTGGTTACAGCAATTGTCCAGCGTGAGTCCTGCCCCGCTGCACGCCGAACGCATCGAAATCGAGTTCGAAGCACCCGACTATCAAGCCGCCTACAACGTGCTGGGGGACTGCCCGATTCAGTTTGGTGCCGAGCACAATCAACTGCGCCTGAGCCTTGCCAGCCTCGCACAACGCAACCCGGAGCATTGCCCGAGTACCTGGCGCCTTCTGCTGACGTTGTGTGAACGGGAACTGGAGCAACTGACACGCACCCGCAGCCTGCGTGAACGCATCACTCAGTTGCTCGGACCATTGCTCAATGGTGGCCGGGAACCCGACCTGGAAGAGGTGGCTACGCGTTTGAAGCTGCCTATTTGGACTTTGCGCCGCAAACTGGCCGAAGAAGGCACGCAGTTTCGCGCCATTCTCAACGACACCCGTCGTGATCTGGCCATGACATACATTCGCGATACTGAACTGGCATTCGGAGAAATCGCTTACCTGCTGGGCTTCGCCTCAGCCGAAGCGTTTCAACGTGCCTTCAAACGCTGGACGGCTCAGACGCCTGGCGAGTTTCGCCGAAGTCATCGCCAATCCGCCTGACGCTTACAACTCGGTAGCGTCTTCCGCAGGTTCCGGCGGATCCAGTTCGAATGCCTGATATTCGAGCAGTTCTTCTTGATAGTCGTCCATATTCAAATCCCCCACAGCTCATCGCAAACGTCTGAATAAATGACCAGCGCCTTGAGCATAAAGTGCCCGAATGAAAGAAAAATGACGCGGACACGACACTTCGTCGCTACAAGATAAAACGTAGCAGGCGGTCAGGAATTTATCACAGGATTTTTTCGACACAGGTCGCCGGACTGCGGTCTGTTTGATGCGGATCAATCTTTGCCGCGGTTACAGGACCGGTGCGGTTTCGCCCGGTCCCGTGGCACCGATCACTGGCCAGTGATCGGCATCGCCTGGATCGGCTCGGAAGGTGGCGGGATGTCGCTCGGGTTGGACGGTGGCGTGATCGTTTCCGTGACTGGCATCGGCTCGGCACTCGGGGTCGCGGTGATCGGTGCGACGTCAGGCGGCGGAGCTACCGGTTCGGACGCTGCCGGAGTGGCTTCGGCCGGTGTCGTTGTCGCTTGCGCAGCCGGGGCCGGTTCTGTCGCCGGTTGTGGGGCCAACGGAGCCGACGCGGCCTTAGGCTCAGGCATACCCAGATCGGTTTTCGGTTTATCGGTGATATGTGCCGCTGCTTTTGCTTCCTTGGGCAGGAAAAGCTCGACCAGGGCGAAGAAACGCTCGTAGAACTTGGCGGATGTCACGGTTTCGCTCGCGACCTTGACCATTGAGTCGTCCGACGAGCCGATTGGCATCGAGACCGAACCCAACACGCCTACCCCGAGGCTGGCGGAGTTGTTGGTTTTCTTCAGTGCGTACTTGTCCTGCAAGGCATTGGCGAACACCGTAGCGTGTTGTCCAGCGGTGCCGTCGTCGGCACAGACCACACTGAAACTGATTTCCATGTGGTTCTCGCCAGTCTGCTGGAAGCTCTTGTGCCCGCTGACAAGCTTCGGATCACTGCTGGTGATGATATAGCCCTGGCTCAGCAAGGCCCGACGCGCAGCTTCGCAGCTCTGCGCGTCGGTCACAGGGTAATTGCGGGAAAACGTTCCGGAGTCGTCGAAGTTCTCATGCTCATAGATGGCGGCTTTCTTCGACGAGCACCCGGCCGCTGCGGCCAGCACCAGCGCCAGCCCGGCAACACGCATCGGAAATGATTTAAACATTGAACATCCTGAGGAAACCGGTTCGGGGCGTATTGTGCAACAAATCGATGCTTAGCGTCGCACCGATTGTGTCTTAAAACAGTTACAGGAGTGTTGACTCCGATATTTGCCAAAAGTCCCACACGCCTGTCAGTGCAGCTCAACAAAAAACCCCGGCCTTTCGACCGGGGTTCTTGTATAACGCAGCACTTAGCCTGACATCAGAAACGCTTGATGTCCGCCTGGCTTTCCAGCTGTTTGCGGTAAGCAGCGAAGTCCTGCTGACCAACGCGCGAAGCGAGGAAGCGACGGTACTGAGCCTTCTCTTCTTCGGTCGGCGCTGCAGCTTCGTTGACGCCATTCAGACGCACGATCATCAGGCTGCCATCAGACAGGGTCACGCTGGTGAACGTCGGCTTGTCCTTGGCAACAGGTTTGGGCATGCGGAACAGTGCTTGCAGGACGGTTGGATCAACCCCTTCCTGAGCACGGGTCGCCGCTTCGGTCACTTTCCAGTTCTGACCATCGACCGCCTTGTCCAGCGCAGTCTTGCCATCGCGCAGGCTGGCAATCAGCTCATCAGCCTTGGTCTTGGCAGCAGCACTGGCGTGCTCCTTGGCCAGTTGCACGCGAATAGGACCAGCCACGCCTTCCAGCGGCAATTGCGCAGGCTTGAGGTGCTCCTTGGCGCGCAACACGATCACGGTTTCCGGATCAAGCTCGATGGCGGTGCTGTTGGCACCCTCATCAAGCACTTCCGGGCTGAACGCGGCGGTGATCACGGCACGGTTGGCTGTAACGCCCTCACCACCTTCACGACCGAACGGCTTGGAGGTGTGAACGGTCAGCTTCAGGTCCTGTGCCGGCTGGGCCAGATCGGAAGCTTCGAACGACGCGTCTTCCAGTTGCTTGGTGGCTTCGACAAAACGCTGCTCAACCTGCTGGGCTTTCAGCTCGCGGGTCAGCTTGTCTTTCAGGCTGGCGAACGTCGGCACTTCAGGCGCTTCCACACCCAGCAGCTTGATCAGGTGGAAACCGAAATCGGTGCGAACCGGCTCGGAAACCTGATCCTTGGCCAGCGAATACAGGGCTTTTTCGAACGCAGGATCGTAGACGCCAGGACCTGCATAACCCAGGTCGCCGCCATTGTTCGCCGACCCCGGATCCTGGGAGAACTCCTTGGCCAGGGCTTCGAACTTCTCGCCTTTGGCCAGACGGGCCTGGACATCGTCGATCTTGGCCTTGGCTTGCGCCTCAGTGGTCTTGTCGTTCACTTCGATCAGAATGTGCGCGGCCCGGCGTTGCTCGGACAGATTCGCGATTTCTTTCTGATACGCCGCTTGCAGGTCTTCGTCCTTGACGCCGACCTGATCAAAGAAGGAAGCCTTTTTCAGCTCCAGGTAATCGATGACCACCTGATCCGGCGTCATGAACTCCTTGGCGTGCTCGTCGTAGTAGGCCTTGACTTCATCATCGGTCAGCTTGACCGCAGCCGGGTCAGCCTTGATGTTCAGGGAAGCGAAATCACGGGTCTGCTTTTCCAGACGGGCGAAGGCTTGAACCTGTGTATCGGTGACGAAACCGCTGCCCGCCAGACCGGCGCGCAGCTGGCCGATCAGCATTTCCTGCGCCAGCATCTGGCGGAATTGCATACGGCTGTAACCGAGTTGACGAATAACCTGATCGAAACGCTCAGGACTGAACTTGCCATCCACCTGGAACTCAGGCGTTTGCAGGATGACCTGATCCAGAGCCGCTTCGGAGAAAGCGAATTTCGAGTTTTCGGCGCCCTGCAGCAGCAGCTTACGATCGATCAGACCTTTGAGGGCCGATTCGCGCAGCATCTTTTCGTCGAGCAAGGATGCATCGAAATCCTTGCCCAGCTGTTGCATGAGTTGACGGCGTTGCATATCGACCGCCTGGCTCAGCTCGTTCTGGCTGATTTCTTCACCATTGACCTTCGCCGCCTCATTTTTGTGCGTCGCGGCCTGAAAAATGGCGTCGAAACCGGTCAAAGCCATCAGTACTACGATGACCCCGATAATGGTCTTGGCAATCCAGCCTTGTGAATTGTCCCTGATGTTCTGCAGCATGCGTCCCCCATAAACGGTTGAACTTCAAAATTAGGCAACCGTGGAGCGTGGGTAGAATCCGGATAGAAGAAAGGCGCATCCGAGGATGCGCCTTCTCGTAACTGGCGGAGCGGACCGATGACTCGAACTTGCGAGCCTCGGTGTCTCGGACCGGCGACCTGCCGACTGGACTACCGCTCCGCTGCCAGGTCAGGCATGACCCCGACCCGGATAGGCAAAAACCTGAATCGAACTTAGTTGACAGCTTCTTTCAGTGCTTTACCGGCTTTGAAACCTGGTTTTTTGGCTGCTGCGATTTCCAGTGTCTTACCGGTCTGTGGGTTACGACCAATGCGAGCTGGACGATCAGTTACGGAGAAGGTGCCGAAACCAACCAGAACAACAGAGTCGCCAGCCTTGAGAGCGCCAGTGACGGATTCGATTACAGCGTCCAGCGCACGGCCAGCAGCAGCTTTCGGGATATCAGCGGATGCAGCGATAGCATCAATCAGTTCCGACTTGTTCACTCTAAGTCCCCTTATATCTATTTGAGTATGATTCTAAGTTTTTTTGGTGAAAGCAAAAACGAGTGCTGAATGGCCTACAGACACTTAAGAGCCGCTTTATAACAAGGGCTCTAAAAAGCTGTCAAGAAAGCCCCCCAGGCAAATACGTACTAATGCGTGCTAATTCTTTCCTTAGAATCGGACTCGCGTTTTTCATCCTTCGCGACAATCTCTGGAGCCACATCCGGCAAGGGCTCCGGCGCGTATTGCAGCGCAATTTGCAGGACCTCGTCAATCCATTTAACCGGTTTAATCTGGAGATCTTGCTTGATATTGTCAGGAATCTCCTTCAAATCGCGAACATTCTCTTCGGGAATGATCACAGTCTTGATTCCACCCCGGTGAGCCGCGAGCAGTTTTTCTTTCAAACCACCGATCGCCAATACCTGACCACGCAAGGTAATTTCACCGGTCATCGCCACATCCGCACGCACTGGAATGCTGGTCAGGGCCGATACCAGCGCCGTGCACATGCCTACGCCTGCGCTAGGGCCGTCCTTCGGCGTCGCCCCTTCCGGCATGTGGATATGGGTGTCGCGCTTCTCGTGGAAGTCCAGGGGGATCCCCAGGCTCTTCGCGCGGCTACGCACCACGGTCAAGGCTGCGGTGATCGATTCGACCATCACATCACCCAAGGAACCCGTCTTGATCAACTGCCCTTTGCCCGGCACCACAGCGGCTTCGATGGTCAGCAATTCGCCGCCCACCTGAGTCCAGGCCAACCCGGTCACCTGACCGATCTGGTCCTGCTGCTCGGCCAGGCCATAACGGAATTTACGCACGCCCAGGAAGTGTTCCAGCGCGTCTGCCGTGACCTTCACCGAGAAGCGTTTTTCCAGCGCATGCTCTTTGACCGCCTTGCGGCAAACCTTGGCAATCTGGCGCTCCAGGCCACGCACACCAGCCTCGCGGGTGTAGTAGCGGATGATGTCGCGGATCGCGTCCTCGTCGAATTCCAGCTCGCCTTTTTTCAAGCCGTTGGCCTGAATCTGCTTGGGCGAAAGGTATTTGACGGCGATGTTGATCTTCTCGTCTTCGGTGTAGCCCGGCAGACGAATCACTTCCATCCGATCCAGCAACGCCGGCGGAATGTTCATGGAGTTCGAGGTGCACAGGAACATCACATCCGACAGGTCGTAATCGACTTCCAGATAGTGATCGTTGAAGTTGTGGTTCTGCTCGGGATCGAGCACTTCCAGCAACGCCGAGGCCGGATCGCCACGCATGTCGCTGCCCATTTTGTCGATTTCATCGAGCAGGAACAGCGGGTTGCGGACGCCCACCTTTGTCATTTTTTGAATCAATCTTCCTGGCATCGACCCGATGTAAGTACGGCGATGGCCACGGATTTCCGCTTCATCGCGCACACCGCCGAGGGCCATACGCACGAATTTGCGGTTGGTGGCGTGGGCGATCGACTCTGCCAGAGAGGTTTTACCCACCCCAGGAGGACCTACCAGGCACAACACGGGACCACGAATTTTCTTCACGCGCTTTTGCACGGCGAGGTATTCGAGAATCCGCTCTTTGACTTCTTCCAGACCGTAGTGGTCGGCATCGAGGATGTCTTCGGCACGCGCCAGATCCAGACGAACCTTGCTCTGAGCCTTCCACGGCACCTGAACCAGCCAGTCGATGTACGAACGCACCACGGTTGCTTCCGCGGACATTGGCGACATTTGCTTGAGCTTGTTCAACTCGGCCTGGGCCTTGGCCAGCGCGTCTTTTGGCAGACCAGCAGCATCGATACGCTTTTTCAGCTCCTCGATTTCGTTATGGCCTTCGTCGCTGTCGCCGAGTTCTTTCTGGATGGCCTTCATCTGCTCATTCAGGTAGTACTCGCGCTGACTGCGCTCCATTTGCTTTTTGACGCGACCGCGAATGCGTTTTTCAACTTGCAGCAGATCGATTTCGGCATCCAGCAACGCCAGAACGTGCTCGACCCGTGCCGACAGATCGATAATTTCGAGGATTTCCTGCTTCTGCTCGATTTTCAGGGCCATGTGTGCGGCCATGGTATCGACCAGGCGTCCGGGCTCGTCGATGCTGTTGAGCGACGACAGGACCTCGGCGGGAACTTTCTTGCCCAACTGCACATATTGTTCGAACTGGGACAGCAGGCTGCGAACGAACACTTCCGACTCGCGCTCAGGCGCGTCGACCTCATCGATCAACGAGACTTCGGCACGGCAATGGCCGTCCACTTCGCTGAAGCGCTCCACGGCGCCCCGCTGCTCGCCTTCGACCAGAACCTTGACCGTGCCGTCAGGCAGCTTCAGCAGCTGCAGGACGGTCGCTATCGTACCTACGCGATAAAGTGCATCTTCACCGGGATCGTCGTCAGCAGGGTTTCTCTGAGCCAGCAGAAGGATCTGCTTATCGCCCGTCATCGCTGCCTCGAGGGCTTCGATGGATTTCTCGCGTCCCACGAACAGCGGGATAACCATGTGCGGATAAACCACGACATCACGCAATGGCAGGAGAGGCAATTCGATGGTTGTCTTCATGATTTCGCCTCTACGGCGGCCACAAGGCCGGAAACAGATGGAAGTAAGCTTGAAACCAAGATGGGGGCAGCCTTCAAAAAAAACAAGCACAAAGACTGTGTAAAACATGCAAAAAGCAAAGGGGCCCGAAGGCCCCTTCTTTGTACCGGCTGCGTGACGCTTAGGCGTCTGGCGCGGCCTTGGCAGCCGGCTCACTGTTTTCATAGATAAACAGTGGCTTGGACTTGCCTTCTATAACGCTTTCGTCGATCACTACTTTACTCACCTCGGATTGCGAGGGGATTTCATACATAGTGTCGAGCAATACACCTTCAAGAATGGAACGCAGCCCACGAGCACCGGTTTTACGCTCCAGCGCGCGCTTGGCAACTGCCTTCAGCGCGTCGGCGCGGAATTCCAGATCCACATCTTCCATCTCGAACAGCTTGGCGTACTGCTTGGTCAGTGCGTTTTTCGGCTCGGTGAGAATCTGCATCAGCGCAGCCTCATCCAGCTCATCCAGCGTTGCCAGGACCGGCAGGCGACCAACGAATTCCGGGATCAGACCGAACTTGACCAGGTCATCAGGCTCGACTTCACGCAGGGACTCACCGACTTTCTTGCCTTCTTCCTTGCTGCGAACTTCCGCACTGAAACCAATGCCACCCTTGGTGGAACGGTTCTGAATGACCTTTTCCAGGCCGGAGAACGCACCACCACAGATGAACAGGATGTTACGGGTATCAACCTGAAGGAACTCCTGCTGCGGATGCTTGCGACCACCTTGAGGCGGAACGGAAGCGACCGTGCCTTCGATCAGCTTGAGCAGGGCCTGCTGCACGCCTTCACCGGAAACGTCCCGGGTGATTGACGGGTTGTCAGACTTGCGAGAGATCTTGTCGATCTCATCGATGTAGACAATGCCCATCTGAGCCTTTTCCACGTCGTAATCGCACTTCTGCAACAGCTTCTGAATGATGTTCTCGACATCTTCACCCACGTAACCCGCCTCGGTGAGGGTGGTTGCGTCGGCGATGGTGAACGGAACGTTCAGCAAGCGGGCCAGTGTTTCGGCAAGCAGGGTTTTGCCCGAGCCTGTCGGGCCGATCAGCAGGATGTTGCTCTTGCCGAGCTCGACGTCATCATTCTTTTTGTCACGCTGGTTCAGACGCTTGTAGTGGTTGTACACCGCTACGGCCAGAACCTTTTTCGCACGCTCCTGACCAATCACATACTGATCAAGGATGCCGCTGATTTCTTTGGGCGAAGGCAATTTATGCGCATTGCTCTCGGCCTGGGCTTCCTGCACCTCCTCACGGATGATGTCATTGCACAGGTCGACGCACTCGTCGCAGATAAAGACCGAGGGGCCGGCAATCAATTTGCGTACTTCATGCTGGCTTTTGCCACAGAAGGAGCAATAGAGCAGCTTGCCGTTGTCCTCGCCGTTGCGGGTGTCAGTCATTCGTTCGATCCAAATCCGATAGGCTTGCAACACAAGATGAAGGCTATTGCGGGCTTTTTCAAGCCCGCTGGTGATCGGACCAGCCGACCAGCCTTATTTTGAGCTGCTTATTTTAAGCGGGGCGCTGGGTGATCACTTCATCGATCAGACCATAATCACGGGCGGCGGTAGCACTCATGAAGTTATCGCGATTGGTATCGCGCTCGATTTCTTCGAGGGTGCGACCACTGTGCTGTGCCATCAGCGTGTTGAGACGCTCACGGATGAACAGGATTTCCTTGGCATGGATTTCGATATCCGAAGCCTGGCCCTGGAAACCACCCAGAGGCTGGTGAATCATCACGCGAGAGTTCGGCAGGCAGAAACGCTTGCCAGGTGCACCGGCCGTCAGCAGGAATGCACCCATGCTGCACGCCTGGCCGATACAGGTGGTCGACACATTTGGCTTGATGAACTGCATGGTGTCATAGATCGACATGCCCGCCGTCACCGAACCGCCCGGGGAATTGATATAGAGATGGATGTCCTTGTCCGGGTTTTCCGCTTCAAGGAACAGCAATTGCGCACAGATCAGGTTGGCCATGTAGTCCTCTACCGGCCCCACCAGAAAGATCACCCGCTCCTTGAGAAGACGCGAGTAAATGTCATAGGCGCGCTCGCCACGAGCAGACTGCTCGACAACCATCGGGACCAGGCCGCCTGCGGCCTGGATATCAGAGTTCTGCTGAATATAAGAATTACGGAACATGCTCTGCAGTCACTCCCAAAAGTTATGTCTTGAATACGCATAAGCCAGCTCGAAGGCTGGCTTATGGTGTGTACTTCTAACGCAAAAACAATTTAGTCGGCTTGTGGAGCTTCCACCGGCTTGACCGCTTCTTCGTAAGAGACCGATTTGTCGGTCACGCTAGCTTTCTGCAGAACAGTATCCACAACTTGCTCTTCCAGCACAACCGAACGGACTTCGTTCAGTTGCTGGTCGTTTTTGTAGTACCAGGACACAACTTGCTCAGGCTCTTGGTAAGCGGAAGCCATTTCCTGAATCATTTCGCGAACGCGAGCTTCGTCAGGCTTCAAGTCGAATTGCTTGACCACTTCAGCCACGATCAGACCCAGCACAACGCGACGCTTGGCCTGCTCTTCGAACAGTTCAGCCGGCAGTTGGTCAGGCTTGATGTTGCCACCGAACTGCTGAACGGCCTGCACGCGCAGACGGTCAACTTCGTTGGACAGCAGAGCTTTTGGCACTTCGATCGGGTTGGTGGCCAGCAGACCATCCATTACCTGATTCTTGACCTTGGACTTGATAGCCTGACGCAGCTCGCGCTCCATGTTCTTGCGAACTTCGGCGCGGAAGCCTTCCAGACCGGTTTCCTTGATGCCGAATTGAGCGAAGAACTCTTCGTTCAGCTCTGGCAGTTTTGGTTCGGAAACACTGTTCACGGTCACGGTGAACTCAGCGGTTTTGCCAGCCAGGTCCAGGTTCTGATAGTCCTCAGGGAAGGTCAGGTTCAGAACGCGCTCTTCGCCTGCCTTGGCGCCAACCAGGCCGTCTTCGAAGCCAGGGATCATGCGGCCGGAACCCAGAACCAGCTGAGTACCTTTGGCGGAACCGCCAGCGAACACTTCGCCGTCAACCTTGCCAACGAAATCGATGTTCAGCTGGTCTTCGTTCTGAGCGGCGCGATCGGCCACTTCGAAACGGGTGTTCTGCTTGCGCAGGATGTCCAGCATCTTGTCCAGATCGGCATCTTCAACATTGGCGCTCAGGCGCTCTACGTTGATACCGTCGAAACCGGCAACGGTGAACTCAGGGAACACTTCGAATACGGCAACGTATTCCAGGTCCTTGCCAGCTTCGAGCGACTTAGGCTCGATCGACGGCGAACCAGCCGGGTTCAGCTTCTGCTCAACCACAGCTTCGTAGAAGGAGGACTGGATCACGTCGCCAATAGCTTCCTGGCGCGCATCGGCACCGAAACGGCGCTTGATTTCGCTCATTGGCACTTTGCCTGGACGGAAGCCAGCAATCTTGGCCTTTTGGGCAGTCTGCTGCAGACGCTTGTTGACCTGAGTCTCGATGCGCTCGGCCGGCACGGTGATGCTCATGCGGCGCTCAAGAGCAGTAGTATTTTCAACAGAAACTTGCATGGATATTCCTCGTTGCACAGACGTTAGCCGGCCGTTTCCGACCCAAGAATCAAGGGCATGCATTCTAGTGGGTCAAACTCAAGAAGTCACCCTACTGAAAACGGGTAAAAAAACAGCAGGCAATTTGAAGGCGGGGACAAACGGTTGCGCCTCGCCCTGTTAGCAAATACAGCCAATCAAGCCAGGGCTCTGCGCCAACCTCTTCTATATATAGAGGCGACTGAATCATCTCCCTGACAACCAGCCTCGCGAGCAAGGCGGGCGGGCAATGCGCAATCATCGAGATACATGTATACGACGAAGCGCCCTGCCCCTGCGACCCGAAACCCGCAGCCGCCAAACACTCAAACCCCTGAAACAAAAAAGGCGCCAGACTGTTAAATCTGGCGCCTTTCGAAATATGGGGTGGACGATGGGGATCGAACCCACGACAACGGGAGTCACAATCCCGTGCTCTACCAACTGAGCTACGCCCACCATATTGCGTAACAACTTGCCAACAACAAAGCCTGACGACTTTTTTGTTGAACTCCAACCAGGCCGAGTGGCACAGATGAAGCTTATTTGGTGCGGATGAAGAGACTCGAACTCTTACGCCTCGCGGCGCTGGAACCTAAATCCAGTGTGTCTACCAATTCCACCACATCCGCGGATTGAAGCTTTTAAAGCAAAGGCGCCAGACTGTTAATCTGGCGCCTTTCGAAATATGGGGTGGACGATGGGGATCGAACCCACGACAACGGGAGTCACAATCCCGTGCTCTACCAACTGAGCTACGCCCACCATATCGCGCTACTTGTGCCAAAGCTGCCTAATGGCGCACCCGGCAGGACTCGAACCTGCGACCATCCGCTTAGAAGGCGGATGCTCTATCCAGCTGAGCTACGGGCGCCTTATTAATCTGTACCCTTGGAGGACTACAAACTAAATGCTTTCCAGCCTTACAGAACCTTGATTCCGCTTGACCTTCTTAACCAGTGCTAGGCTGTGCCCGACAAGTGCGACGAATAGTATAGAGCGCCCCGAGGGTCGTCAAATCCTTTTTAAAAAAAATTCATTTAATTAAAGGGCTTAGGGGAATTTACAGACCAAGCGCCTTTGCCCTCACCGCATGACATGCGAGAATGCGCTCTCTTTTTTTCCCCTCTCGATGGTTAATCACGCGCAATGACTGCACAACTAATCGACGGCAAATCGATCGCCGCCAGCCTGCGCCAGCAGATCGCCCAACGCGTCACCGAGCGTCGCCAGCAAGGCTTGCGTACGCCTGGCCTCGCGGTGATCCTGGTCGGCAGCGATCCCGCCTCTCAGGTTTATGTCTCGCACAAGCGTAAAGACTGTGAAGAGGTCGGCTTCCTTTCCCAAGCTTATGACCTGCCTTCCGATACCACTCAAGAAGCGCTGGCCGATCTGATCGATCGCCTCAACGACGATCCGGCAATCGACGGCGTACTGTTGCAGCTTCCTCTTCCCGAACACCTGGACGCGTCCAAACTGCTGGAGCGCATTCGCCCGGACAAGGACGTTGACGGCTTCCATCCTTATAACGTCGGTCGCCTGGCCCAGCGTATTCCTCTGCTGCGTCCCTGCACTCCCAAAGGCATCATGACCTTGCTGGAAAGCACCGGTGCCGATCTGTACGGGATGAACGCCGTGGTGGTCGGGGCCTCCAACATCGTTGGCCGCCCGATGGCAATGGAACTGCTGCTGGCCGGTTGCACCGTGACCGTCACTCACCGTTTCACCAAGGATCTGGCCGGCCACGTCGGTCGTGCGGACCTGGTCGTGGTGGCTGCCGGCAAGCCTGGCCTGGTCAAGGGCGAGTGGATCAAGGAAGGCGCGATCGTGATTGACGTTGGCATCAACCGCCAGGAAGACGGCAAACTGGTCGGTGACGTCATCTACGAAACCGCCCTGCCCCGTGCCGGCTGGATTACTCCGGTGCCGGGTGGCGTTGGTCCGATGACCCGTGCCTGCCTGCTGGAAAACACGCTGTACGCGTGCGAAACCCTGCACAGCTGAACCCTTTTGCCAAGGTAGCCAGTGACTCAAGGAACCCCGCTCAAAGCGGGGTTCTTTTTTGTCAGCGGAACGGGATCGACCATCCGCCGGAAAATGACGTTTTTTTCATGTTTCCAAGGACTTTCACGCTGCCCTCGAACAACCATCGACAGTTATTCAGCCATACTCCAGAATGTCGCGCTTTTTGAGAAATAGCCCGTTACATAACGGTGTATCAACACTTTATGAGTCTGCCAGCGTGAAAATCCGTCTTTCCATCCTGAGCCTATTTTTTGCAGTTACAGGGACTTTCATCACGCCAATTGCCAACGCCGGCGAAACCACCGCTGCGCCTCGAGACACCTCGCAACTCAAGCTCGCTTCCGGCAGCACCTTGTTGCTGGACATGCAGACCAACAAAGTCATTTACGCCAACAATCCCGACGTGGTGGTGCCCATCGCGTCCGTCAGCAAGCTGATGACTGGCCTGGTCGTGGTTGAAGCCAGGCAGAACATGGATGAATACATCAACGTCAACATCAGCGACACGCCGGAAATGAAAGGTGTGTACTCCCGAGTGAAGCTGAAGAGTGAACTGCCGCGCCGGGAAATGCTGCTGATCGCCCTCATGTCCTCTGAAAACCGGGCGGCCGCCACCCTGGCCCACCACTACCCGGGTGGTTACGCCGCGTTCATCGCCGCGATGAACGCCAAGGCCAAGGCCCTGGGCATGACCAATACCCACTTTGTCGAACCCACCGGTCTTTCGCCGCGCAACGTGTCCACCGCCCGCGACCTGAGCAAACTGTTGATTGCTGCGCACAAGTATCCATTGCTGACGGAGCTGAGCACGACCAAGGAAAAAACCGTCACGTTCCGCAAACCCGTCTATAGCCTGGGTTTTCGTAACACCGACCATTTGGTCCGCAAACCGGACTGGGACATCCAGCTGACCAAAACCGGTTTCACCAACGAAGCAGGTCACTGCCTGGTGCTGGTGACCCGGATGAGTAACCGCCCGGTTGCCCTGGTGCTCCTTGACGCTTACGGCAAGTACACGCATTTTGCCGATGCCACGCGCATCCGCAATTGGGTCGAAACCGGCAAGAGCGCCAACGTAGCGTCCGCGGCCATGCAATACAAATCGGACAAGAACCTCAAGCAGCGCCAGAGCGGCGTGGTTGAGGCATCGAAGTAACAACATCGCGCACATAAGAAAGCCCCGAACATTCGGGGCTTTTTTTTCGTCAACGATCAGTCGTTGGGCAGCGGCATCTGGTCGTCATCCGGAATGCCATCCCCTTTGCTGGGGTCTTGCCAGCCCTGCGGATGTTTCACAGGCGCCACGACCGGCCGGGCAAGCGGATCTCGCAACGGGCTGTCCGGATCCAACACTGGGTCGACATTGCCATCTGGGGTTGTCGGAACGTTTTCCGGGCGTTTGTCGTTGAAGCTCGAATCGGTAGACATATGCACCTCCGAGGGGGCCAGGGTCTTATCTATCAGATACCCCTGGCCCCGTCCGGTGCCGAATAGATGACGAACGGACTTACTGCGCGGCCAGAGCTTTTTTGGCCTTCGCAGCCGCCTGCTCTTGCCCTGCCTGGGCCAGATCGTTCGCAGCCTTGAGCCAGCGCTGCTGATCGACTTCGGCCGGAATCTGCGTCGGCGCCTGAATCAGCACGGCCCAACCACCGGCGTCCTTGAAAGCCGATTCGAACGAACCGAAGCTCATCAATACCCGCTGCTCCATGCCCGCACGCAACAGTACCGTCTGCTTCTGACGGTTGTAGCCGGACAAAATGGCATAACGCGGTTCAGCCCAGAGCGCGGAGCCCTCGGTAAAACGCACCATCACCGGATAACCCGCTGCCACCTGAGTCAGCAGGGCTGGCAGATTGCTGTCCAGGGGATAGACCATCATTCCGTATTCACGCGCCAGGTTCTGCATGTTCTGTTGCAGCTGGGCCTCAGCGCCCGGCAGATGCAGCGGTTTGTCGAGCAAGCCCGGCGTGATCACGATGCCCTGCTGGGACAACAGGCTTGCCAACACTTGCGGCCCGCTTTGATTGGCAACGCCGCGATAGAACCGACCTGTGAGTTCGACCCGCTCCGGCAGACGCTTGATCTGCGGTGCAACGTTGCCTGCACACCCGGACAACCCGGCAATACAGCCCGCAATCAGTGCCACCGATAGAATTCGAGAAATTACCCGCACCATCATCACTCTCTTGTTCAGACGCCAGGCAATCCGCTTCCCGGCTTGGCCGTCGATCATAGGACGCCGCGCGGTGGCGGTATAGCCTTAACCCGCAGTTGATTGCGCGCTATAGAGCGAACTGATTGGTTGCAGTCGACCTTCGGTCAATAGCCTGCAACACGTCAGCGGCTAGACTGTCACTTGCAAAGCGTGTGCGCCCGCCGCAGGGCAAAGAGGAGGCACTGATGAGCCTGACAATGACTATCGTGATGTTGATTTCCGGCTGGCTGGCCGTCGCCGCCGCCATGTTATGGGGGGTCCTGCGCATTACCCGTCGCCACCATCACCACCCCGCCCGGCCGGCACCCGAGGCGAAAAACGATAAAGCTGACTCGCGTCACGCCTCCGCACACTGATCAGCCATTTGCACCGTACACAAAAAGGCCGCCTGCACTCTCTCGAGTACAGGCGGCCTTTTCATTCAGCGCAGGTCAAGCCTCAGCGGCAACGCGCTTCTGCTTCGCCCGGCGGGACATCATGTTCAACACCTCGATCGCAGCCGAGAACGCCATGGCAGCGTAGACGTAGCCTTTCGGTACGTGGGCGCCGAAGCCTTCGGCGATCAGCGTCATGCCGATCATGATCAGGAAGCCCAGGGCCAACATGACGACTGTCGGGTTGTCGTTGATGAACTTGGCCAGCGGGTCAGCCGCCAACAACATCACCAATACCGACACCACCACCGCGATGATCATGATCGGCAAATGCTCGGTCATGCCGACAGCGGTAATGATGCTGTCGATGGAGAACACCATGTCCAGCATCAGGATCTGGCCGATCGCTGCGGCAAAGCCCAGGGTCACGGTCGACGTTTTCGAGGTCGGATCTTCCGGCGACGGGTCCATGCTGTGGTGGATTTCCGTGGTGGCTTTCCACAACAGGAACAGGCCGCCGGCGATCAGTATCATGTCCTTCCAGGAGAACGCGTGGCCGAAAATTTCGATCACTGGCGCTGTCAGCTGGACGATGAACGCGATAGTACTCAGCAAGCCCAGTCGCAGGATCAGCGCCATGCCGATACCGATGCGCCGCGCTTTCTGCCGGTGCTTCTCAGGCAGTTTGTTGGTCAGGATCGAGATGAAAATCAGGTTATCGATGCCCAGCACGATCTCCATCACCACCAGGGTGGCCAGGGCGACCCAGGCAGTGGGGCTAGCGGCTAGCTGTAAAAGGTATTCCATGGGTCAGTCCTGACTCGCTGTAAGACGGTTTAGATTTCCTGGGAGGAAGATTCGGTTTTCTCCGCATCTTTTTCCGATGATTCTTTCTTGCTGATCAACCCGCCGGTGGCCTCGCTCAGTGCTTGCTCGGCGGCTTTGTGGGTGTCGTCGATGGCCTGTTTGGCACTTTCGGCAGCCTTGCCCATCAGTTGCTGAGCGCTTTTCTCGGCCTGTTCACAGCCGGAGAGCACCAGCACAGACGCGATCAGCAGAGCCGTGGTTTTAAGCTTCATGATGTTTTCCTCGATAGAACAAACAGGACCGCAACGATTGCCCGTTGATAGCGACGCATTCTAGGGAGATGAATACTTCAGGAAAATTCGTATTTTCAGCGGTTATACTTCGTTTTTTACGAACTGTAGATCGCCATGCTCAACTATCGCCAATTGCATTACTTCTGGGTCGTGGCCAAGACCGGCAGCATCGTGCGCGCCTGCGAGCAGCTGAACCTGACACCCCAGACCATCAGCGGGCAGATATCACTGCTCGAACAAACCTATGGCATCGAACTGTTTCGCCGGGTCGGCCGACAACTGGAACTCACGGAAGCCGGCCGCCAGACCCTGCCCTACGCCGAACAAATGTTTCAGCTGGGGGGCGAACTGGAGTTGATGCTGCGAGCCCGACCCAATGAGCAACAGATTCTGTTTCGCGTGGGCGTAGCGGACGTGGTACCCAAATCCATCGTCTATCGCTTGATCGCGCCGACCATGGAATTGAGCGAGCCTCTGCGTATCACCTGCCGCGAGGACAAACTTGAACGTTTGTTGGCCGATTTGGCGATCCAGCGCCTGGACCTGGTGATTTCCGACAGCCCGATGCCCTCGCATCTGGACATCAAGGGCTACTCCCAGAAACTCGGGGAATGCGGGATCAGCTTCTTCGCCACCGCCGAATTGGCAGCCTGTTATGGCCAGGACTTTCCTCGCAGCCTGCACGGCGCGCCCCTGTTGATTCCGGGCTCGGAAACGGTGGTGCGCAGCCGTTTGCAACGCTGGTTTGCCGAACAGCAGATCCAGCCGCAGATTGTCGGCGAATTCGACGACAGCGCCCTGATGCAGGCGTTCGGGCAATCCGGAAGCGGGATTTTCATCGGCCCGAGCGTGATCGCCGACGAAGTGAAGCGCCAATATGGCGTGGAGGTGATCGGCCAGACCGACGCGGTGAGCGAGTCGTTCTACGCCATTTCGGTGGAACGCAAGGTCAAGCACCCTGGCATTGTCGCCATTACCGAAGGTGCCCGACGCGAGCTGTTTACAGCGCTGTGACCGGTTCCCGGGGCTTGAAGGTCATCAGCGCGATGGCCAACAGGATCGAAGCCAGGATCAATCCGGCGGCAGCGAAACCCAGTCCTTGCAGGCCGACACTGTCGATCACCCGACCACCGATCATGGCGCCCAGGCCGATTCCCAGATTGGCCCCGGCGATGTTCAGCGACGCGGCGAACGCTGGCGCCTCCGGTGCGGCCTTCATCAGGCGTACATGGCTGACCAGGAACAGCGCCGCCTGGGTAATACCCCAGATGCCCATCGCCGCCGCCAGCCCGAAAGGCGAATGGATGTTCGGTACCAGCGCCACCAGGCCGGCGATCATAAAGGCGCAGAACATCAGCGAGGCCACCAACGGATGCCGATCCACCGCGCGACCACCCAGGGAGTTACCGATCAGCCCTACCGCGCCGAAGCCCATCAGGCACCAGCCGACCACCGTGCCGTTGAGCCCGGCCAGGCGCTCAAGGATGTCCGCCAGGTAGGTGTAGGCGGTGAACATGCCGCTGAACACCACAATCGACAGCAACACATGCCCCACCATCAATGGGCTGCGCAGAATCTTGAACTGTGAGCGGAAGCTGACCTGATGCTGATGCAGGTTGGTTTTCGGCAGGTAGATAAACAGCAACAGCGCCTTGGCAAAGGCGATGAACGCCAAAATGGCGAAGGCACTGCGCCAGCCGAATGCATCGGAAATAAGCGTGCCCACCGGAATGCCGAATACCGTGGCGCAGACGATGCCGAAGCCGATCTTGGCGATGGCGCGTCCGGCGTAGTCAGGCCCGACAATGTCTACCGCCGTCTCACTCGCCAGCGCCCAGAATACCGGCAGGCCCAGGGCCGGTATCAGCCGGGCAAAGGCCATCACCCAGATGTTCGGTGCCAACGCGGCGAGGGTATTGGCCAGGCCGAACATGACCAGCACCGAGATAAACAGCTTGCGTCGTTCGAAGCGGGCGAAGTACGCCGTGAGGAACGGCCCGAACGCGGCGACGGTGAAGGCGAACAGCGTCACCAGCAACCCCGCTTGCGGGATGCTGACCTCGAGGTCACGGGCGATGGCCGGCAACAGGCCGACGATGATGAACTCCGTGGTCAGTACCGTGAAACCGGCGGCCGACAACAGAAAAACGGGCAACAGCATGCAGAACTCCAGAAAAACGACGACACCAGCGATAGCCCGAAGGCTCACTGGAACATGAAAATGAGGATGGCGAAGCTTAACAGAGTGTTTCCGATCAGGGTTGCACGAACCTGCAAATCGCGTTTAACGGCCGGTGGCAGATCGTCACAGGACTGAAGTATCCGGAGCACGCTGTGATAAAGTCCGCGCCCCGCGAAACGTACACCCTGATCATCGATCGCTTTCCGGCGTCGATGTCGTGATACCCCCGCACCTAATAAAATCAGAGATGCCGTTTTATGAGCGCTTCATCCCCTTCTCTATTGCAACGCCTCAAACGCCTGAGCCTGGTCACGCAGATCCTCATTGGCCTGATCGCCGGTATTACCCTGGCCCTGATTGCGCCTGAAGCGGCGAAGTCCACAGCCTTTATCGGCAAAGTCTTCGTCTCTGCCCTGAAAGCGGTCGCGCCGATTCTGGTGTTCATCCTGGTCATGGCATCCATCGCCAACCACAAACACGGCCAGGAAACCCACATCCGCCCGATCCTGTTCCTGTACCTGCTGGGTACATTCGCGGCCGCCGTGGTCGCGGTGGTGGCCAGCATGATGTTCCCATCGAGCCTGGTGCTGTCGACGCAGGACGTTGCGGTCACCGCCCCCGGCGGCATCAGCGAAGTGCTGCAAAGCCTGTTGCTCAGCGTGGTCGATAACCCGGTCAGTGCGTTGATGAACGCCAACTTCATCGGCATCCTGGCCTGGGCCATCGGCATGGGCATTGCCATTCGCCATGCAGGCAAGGCCACGCGCGGCGTGCTGGACGACCTGTCCAACGGCGTAACCCTGATCGTACGCATGGTGATTCGTTTTGCCCCGCTGGGGATCTTCGGTCTTGTGGCCTCGACCCTGGCCACCTCTGGTTTCGGCGCCTTGATCGGCTACGCGCACCTGCTGGCCGTGTTGCTGGGCTGCATGCTGTTCGTGGCGCTGGTAATGAACCCGGCGATCGTGTTCTGGAAACTACGCCGCAATCCGTATCCACTGACGTTGATGTGCCTGCGCGAAAGCGGCATTACCGCGTTCTTCACCCGCAGCTCGGCGGCGAACATTCCGGTCAACCTTGAGTTGAGCAAGCGCCTGGGCCTGCACGAGGACACCTACTCGGTGTCGATTCCGCTGGGAGCGACCATCAACATGGCCGGCGCATCGATCACCATCACCGTGCTGACGCTGGCGGCCGTGCACACCCTGGGCATTGCCGTGGACATTCCGACGGCCATCTTGCTGAGCGTCGTCGCGGCGATTTGTGCCTGTGGTGCTTCGGGTGTGGCGGGTGGTTCGCTGCTGCTGATCCCGCTGGCATGCAGCCTGTTCGGAATCCCGAGCGAAATCGCCATGCAGGTGGTGGCGGTCGGTTTCATCATCGGTGTGCTGCAGGACTCGGCGGAAACGGCGCTGAACTCCTCGACCGATGTATTGTTCACCGCGGCGGCTTGCCTGGGTGAGGAAGCGAAAGCCGAACGTCAGGCCTGACCCGCCTCCCCCTGTTGGAGATCCCCTGTGGGAGCGAGCCTGCTCGCGAAAGCGGTCTGTCAGTCACATTAATGGAGTCTGACACTCCGCATTCG
>NZ_JBPKAM010000082.1:0-28704 GCF_051216495.1 Pseudomonas baetica
ACTAACTGAGCAGCAAAGGTCAACGAAGAGCCGAAAAACCACTCGATGTGGTGAGTAGATTCTTCGGTGGTGATCGTGCGTGAGTTCAGGCGAGCCGAAAATCCGACTTTTTCAACAGAATCGGCCGATTGCTGCCTATCACAACAGCAAGCACCTCATAGCGCACCGCTGCTGCAAAGCGGCTTCCGACTAAATAAAGGCACTCAGTTGCATTTAATAAATCCGAAACTACACACACCACAGCCGTTAGCAATGGCGCCCCAAGGTCAGGGTTTTACCGCGTGACCATCGTCCATTTTGGGGGCGTCCGCTGATTTTTTCTCGGGGACTATAAAACTAACGGTCGTGCTGGTGAGGATGTTGTGAGTCGGGTCGGCCACTTCCAGGAGAACTTTGTGAGTACCGGGCGTCAGTCCAACCAGGATGATTGGGTCTTCGCTGGAATGCGCCCATGTACCTTTCCAGTCATCGACGGTCACATGGAGGTGGCCCAGTCGGGGAGAGACGTCACCAGCGGCTTTGCCGAATACAGGCATGATCCTGGCGTGTTCTGTCCGATACTGAATGATGACAACACCGCGGGCGAGCGGCTCGGCGAGCGGCGCAAAGGCAATGATTTTTGGCGGCAACTCAGATTTCAATGGAAGAATTGCCGGAGGGTGATCGGTTCCGGCTTCTTCTTGGCCGAGTGCTGCCAGGCAAAAAATGCTGACCCATACAAAGATGAATAGATTTCTGAAGGCGAGGAGCATGACGTTTTTCTCGCGCGTGGTCTTCTACAAGGCTAGATCAAACCGACCCGCTGTCTATGGTGCAGAGAAGGGGCCACACAGGTTAGCTTTTGGCCGAAAGCCGACTGATTAAACGCCCACGCCTTTCGTACCATTTGCGATGGTCACTCTTGCGAAAAGGGAGTACCCCTTCAGCGTTCCCATGGCGCCGTACTGACAAATTGCCCCTCGACCCACTGCTTGAACGCGACGCTCGCCGCCGTGCTGTACCGAGCGGATGGACGCACCAAGTACACAGCCGCATCGGCATCCAGCTGCCACTGCGGGAGCACCCGTATAAGTTGCCCGGCATCAAGGTCCCTTTTCATCAACCATTCGCCCCCGGCGAGAATACCCATCCCCAATCGGGCAGCGCCCAGCAGGGCTTCATTGTCATTGCTGACCATGCTGCCACGCACTCTGACAGAGGCCAGTTCGTTCTCTCGCGTCAGCTTCCATTCCGGCCAGGAGTGCAGGCCTGTGAAACCGAGGCAATTGTGTGTTGCGAGGTCTGCCGGTGTTTCGGGCACGCCCCGGCTTTGCAGATAGGCCGGCGCGGCGCAGAGGATTCGGCGGTGATCGCATAGTTTTTTCGCCACCAAGCGACTGTCCGCCAACTCACCGATGCGGATCGCCGCGTCAAATCCCTCGGCCACGATGTCGACGAAGCGTTCCGCGTATTCGACCTCCAGTGAAACCTCGGGATAGGCCAGGGCAAACTCCGACACCATCGATCCCAGCCACAAGCGCCCCATCGCTGCCGGCAAGGCAATTCGCAACCGTCCCCTGACCAATGCGGCACCTCGCGCGGCATCCTGCTCTGCCTGGGTGATCAGGTTGACGGCATGGCGCAATTGCGAGACCAGGCGCTCCCCTTCGTCCGTGAAGCGCAATTGCCGGGTGGTGCGCTCCACCAGGCGGATGCCCAGTCGCCGCTCAAGGGCGCTGAGTCGCTTGGACAGCACTGACGGGTGCCGTTGCAGCACCCTCCCCGCCGCGGCAAAGGAGCCGTGCTCGGACAGCGCCAGCAACGTGGCAAGCTCATCCGCCTGACGGCTATCGAATAGATCCATGCAACCACTTACCTCGCGGGTTCAGACAGCTCAAGTCGTCAGCACGATCGCCCCCTGCGACCGGCCACTCTCCAGATCGGCATGCGCCAGGGCCACATCGGCCAATGGATAGCGACGCCAGACACGCGGCTGGATGATACCCGCCGCGATCGCCTGCAACACATCCTCTGCACGCGCCTGATATTCCTGCGCAGTGGCCGTGTGCGCGGCCAGCGACGGCCGGGTCAGGAACAGCGAGCCCTTGGCATTCAAGACGCTGACTTCCATCGCCGGTACCGCACCCGAGGCCATGCCGAAGGACACCAGCAGGCCACGGGGACGAAGGCTGTCCAGTGAAGCCTCGAAGGACGCCCGGCCGATGGGGTCATACACCACATCAACCTTCTGGCCTTGAGTGAGTTGCGTCACCTGATCGGCAAGCGTCGCAGCGTCGAACACCAGCACTTCGTCGCACCCGGCCGCCTTGGCACGCTCGACGCTCTGCGCCTTCGACACCACGCCGATCACAAAGGCGCCCAGGTGCTTGGCCCACGACACCATGATTTGCCCCAACGCACCCGCCGCGCCATACAGCAACACCCGGGTACCAGGCCCGACCGGGTAGGTTGTCTTGAGCAGGTACTGGGCGGTAATACCTTTGAAGATCACCGCCGCCGCTTCGTCGAAGCCGAGCTCATCGGGAATCCGCACCAGCCGGTTGGCCGGATACAAGCGACCACTGGCGTAAGCCCCCAGCGGCCCAGTGGCATAGGCCACCCTGTCGCCTACCACCACCTCCGTGACGCCCTCCCCGATCGCCGCCACACGCCCTGCGCCTTCAAGCCCAAGCGTGGTCGGCAAGGCAATGCGCACGGCACCGGATCGTTGGCTTAGATCCAGCGGGTTGACCCCGATGGCCACCTGATCCAGCCAGACTTCACCGACACCCGGTTGTTGAGGGCCGGTCTGCTCCAGACTCAAGACTTGCGGCCCACCGACATCATGAATCCTGACACTGTTGATCATCTTGCACTCCTCGGATTAGTGTTACCGAAGAGTGTAATTAGCCAGAAAATAGATACTAGACGGGGAATTTGCAGTTCATATGTGCACAGAGCGCAGCAATCTCGGACCCCGTCAGCATGATGCTTTCTAGCGGTTAGCCCGGTGTCGATGCAACACAACTAAATTCTGTGTATGGCGATTAGGTGTCAGGATTGAGCCTATCCACAACTTCGAACATGAATGCTTTGGCTGGCTCCTGCGCCGAAGGCGGCACCACGCTATCCATGCTCGAGATGTGATACAGCCACTATGAAACCGTAGGTTCTTCACCGCTTGTTGTGCTCGCCGTGCTGGCGACCACAAGCGCCACGGCACAAGCCAGCAACGCGAACGCCGTGAAGACCCCCATCACATGCAAGCATGGCATTACATGATTCCAGGCTCGAGCCACCCCCAGGAAGGCAGCGAACAGCCAGCCACTCATAGAGAACGCCCCCAAGAGTGCAAGGCGACTACGGTCGCAAGCCGGTAACGAGACGAAGGGGGCTTTTTGCAACAACGGGAAGCCAACGCGATGCAACAGACCACCGTTCAGGGTCAGTAGCGCGACAACCGTCACCTTGGCCCAGAGCTTCTGATTGAGTAAGTACGCAGTGCCCTCAAGGAGATACCCCTGAAGTACTAACAACAGACCACTGCCCCAAAGGGCCAATAATGCGAGGGTGGCGATTTTCCTGGTTTCTTCCAGATACTCATGTTTCGCCTGATCCAGCGCTTCCTTGCGCCAACTCCAAAGTTTGTGATCGGCCAGCAATACCCTGCCTAGGGCAATACAAGTTGCGAGCAGATGAACGTACACGAGGAGCATTTTCAGCATTATTCTTGACCTTATTTTTATATGGACAATGCACTCCCTGCGTCCTGAAATTGAAATCTAATGATACGTATTCACATTTGTATCAGCAAGTTTCAAAATCATGAAAAAAGGACAATTGTATTTTTCTGATTGCTCTGAAAAATACATCTGAGAATCATCTGGCCGGCCTCCCCACCTCACGGAGGTGGCGCAAAATTCAAGGTGCGAACTTAGACTTTTGCTGTGAGGAGGCCGTGACGAAACTCACTGAACCTCGCCGCGTTTGGCTCAAGCGGAAGAGCCAAACTATTGGCAATGTACGATACCGTTCGATAGAAACCCGCCAGCATGAGCACTTCAAGGATCTGATCGTCATCGAGGTACTTTCGGGCGGCCTGAAATTCCGCTTCGGTCAATGTAGCGCGATCGTGCAGGGCATCGATCGTAGTCAGCAACACCGCTTCTTCCTCCTTCCAGTTCTCCGCCCGGAGTGGATGGTCCAAGGCGTGGCCGATATCGTTTCTGGTCAGTCCGGCGTCCTGAGCGAAAGCCATAACATGCACACCCCATTCATATTCGCATCCGGTACGTGCACAGACCCTGTTGATGATCAGTTCCCGTTGGCGAAGCGTGAGCAGGTTTCCATCCAGCAGTGAACCGCCCCTGAACTTGCGCCACGCCCTTTCGCTGCTGGCGATGGTCGTGAACAACAACAATGGTGGGACACCCTCTCCCATTATTTTGTCGAACGTCGCCTGGAGTTCTTCCGTGTAGGGTTTGTTGAGTGCTTCGATTCGAGCCATGATGTACCCTCCGCTATCAAATATGTAGCAAGAGTATTCGCTACATAATTCGTAGCAAGCAAGGGCCATATTTATGAATGATGATCAACACTTGGATTCGCGAATGCTGGATGGCCGTCGTCCAATCATGGCGCTGTTGGATGTGCTCGGGCAGAAATGGGCGTTGAGGATCCTGTGGGAACTTCGGCACGGATCACTCAGTTCCCGCGCACTGCGAAGCGCATGTGGCGACATCTCGCCCACCGTCTTGCAAAGCAGGGTCAATGAACTTCGGGAGGCTGGCTTCATCGAGTCGAACGATGGCGGTTACGGGCTCACACCACTGGGTAAGGATCTATCGGACTCGTTCTTACCCCTCTACAGGTTCGCCAATACGTGGGCCGATTCGTGGAGTAAAAGTAGCGTTTGATTCTCGGCGAAATGTCCCCTTTACGGTCCTGGCCGCTATTCACTGCGCAGCGCCGCCACCGGATGCAGGCGGGCCGCCCGCAATGCCGGAGCAAGGCCGGCGAGAATGCCGAGCACCGCCGCCAGAAGCAGCGCCAGCAGCAGAAACAGCGGCTGCAGCGCCAAGGGCAGGCTCGGCATGGCCAGGTGCAGTAGCCCGAGCAGGAGGCCCATCAACAACAGACCCAGCAGACCACCGGCCAGGGACAGCAGTGTCGCTTCGGCGAGAAACAGCCCGAGCACCTGCCGCGGACTGGCACCAATCGCCCGCAACAGGCCGATTTCCGCCGTACGCTCGCCCACAGTGGTCGTCATGATGGTGAGAATGCCGACAGCGCCGACCAACAGGGAAATGCCCCCCAGGGCACCGATGGCCAGGCTCAGGGTGCCGAGAACACGGTTGAAGCTGCGCAGCATGTCGTCCTGGGTGGTCAGACTGAAGTCCTCCTCGCCGTGCCGTTCGCCGAGCACCTGGCGAATCTGCCGACTCAACGCCCGCGAAGTGGTGCCGGCGTCGAACACCACATGGACTTTGACCACCCCGGTGCGGTTGAACAGGCTTTCGGCCCAATCCACCGGGATGTAGGCGATATCGTCGAGGTTGAAGCCGAGCAACTGGCCCTTCTCTGCCATCACGCCGATCACCCGGAAACGCACACCGCCGACACGGATCAGTTCGCCCAGCGGATTGCGGTCACCGAACAGCTCTTCACGCAGCTGATGGCCGAGCACCACATAGGGTGGCGAGCGACCGTCACGTGCCACGGGCAGGAACTCGCCCAGGCTCAGCTGCATGCGCCAGGCCTGCGCCAGCTGATGGCCGCCACCGAGAATGTCGCTGCGCCGGCTCAGTTGGCCGAACTGGATATCCCCGCTGCCCTGAATGATCGGCACCGCCGCCTCGACATGCGGCAAGCGCCGCAGAGCGTCGGTATCACTGATAGTCAGTGGCCGTACGCTGCCGAGCAGACCGCCGAGGCCGCTGGTCTGGGTCTTGCCCGGGCGCACGGTGATGATCCGCGTACCAAACTGCGAGAAGTTCTCCAGCACATAGCCGCGCACGCCTTCGCCTATGGCCGTGAGCAGCGCCACAGCGGCTATCCCGATCGCTATCCCGAGCAGGGTCAGTAGGCTGCGCAAGGGTCGACAGGTCAGCGCCGAGCTGGTCAGCCGCAAACCATCTTGCCAGCGCATCAGTGCGCTCCCGGCGGGCGTAGCGCCGCCACCGGCTCCAGCGCCGAGGCCCGAGCGGCCGGCAGCCAGGCGAACAGCAGCGCCGTGCCGAGTGCCAGCAGCACCGCGCTCGCCCGCGCCCACCAGGGTGCATAGAGCGGTAGATCGAACGCCTGGCGCCCCAGCCAGAGCAAGGTTTCGGCCAGCAGCAACCCCGCCAGCGCCCCGGTCAGGGCGAGCAGCGCCGCCTCACCGAGGAACAGCAGGCGCAGCTGCGCCGCCGTCACACCTATGGCTTTGAGCAGGCCGATCTCGGCGCTGCGCTGGCTCACCGCAATCCAGGTCACGTTCATGATCAGGATGCCTGCCACCAGCAGGCTGATCGCGGCAATCCCCGCCACCGCCAGGGTCAGCACCGCGAGTATCTCGTCGAAGGCGCTGAGCAGGCTGTCCTGGCTGATCAGGGTGATGTCTTCCTCACCCTCGTGACGCTCCTTGAGCGCGGCGAGTATCTGCCGCTTGCTACGGTCGAGAAAGCTCGGACCACGCACCTCGACAAACACCCGCAACAACCCCTCGCGATTGAATAAGGCCTGGGCACTGGCCACCGGGATGATCAACATCTCGGCGAAATCCATCCCCAGGGATTCGCCACGCTCACCGAGGATGCCGACCACCCGGAAGCGCCGGTCGCCGGCGCGCACCCATTCACCGAGGGCCGGGCGCGCACCGAATAGCTCGCGCCGCAGTTTGCCGCCGATCACGCAGACGGCCTCGGCCTGCTCAGGGTCCAGCGCCGGCAGGGGCTGGCCCTGGACGACCGTCAGTTGGCGAATGGCGAAGAAGTCCCGGGTGGTGCCCAGGGTCAGCACCTCACGATTGCGGTTGCCGACTATCACCTCCATCTGTCCGGCCTGAATCGGCGCGACCCGGCGGATGCCCGGCAACTGGGTGATGGCCTGGACGTCCTGCAAGGTCAACTCGTGCGGCGTCAAGCCGGTGAGCGGCGGCATGCGCCCCGTGGTTTCCTTGCGGCCTGGGAAAACGATCAGGATGTCGCGCCCGAGCAGCGAGAACTCGTTCAGGACGAAGGCACGCGCCCCCGCGCCGAGACCGGTGAGCAGATTGACCGCAACCACCCCGATAGCGATGGCCAGCAGCAACATCAGGCTGCGCGAGCGATGCCCACGCAAGGCGCCGAGCCAGAAGCCCAGGGCATCGGCAGCGCGCATCAGGTGAGCGCCCGCTGCGACACAGCACTGTGGATCCGCCCGTCACGCATGTGTAACTGGCGCTGTGCGCGGGCGCCCAGGCTGGCGTCGTGGGTCACCACTATCAGGGTCAGGCCCTCGCCGTTGAGCTCCTCCAGCAGGCTGAAGACCTCGGCGCCGGCCTGGCTATCGAGATTGCCGGTGGGCTCGTCGGCCAACAACAGCGCAGGTTGCATGACCATCGCCCGGGCGATGGCGACGCGCTGGCGCTGACCACCGGACAGCTCGGCCGGGCGGTGGGCAATGCGCTCGCCCAGCCCCAGGCGCGCCACCAATTGGCTGCTGCGCTTGCGCCGTTGCGCCGCGCCGATGCCGGCGAGGACCATCGGCAACTCGATGTTTTCCAGCACCGTCAGCCGTGCGATCAGGTGGTAGGACTGGAACACGAAACCTATCAGTTGGCTGCGCAATTGGGCGCGCCGCGCCTCGCTCAGCGTCGCCGTGGCCTCGCCCTGCAGCCAGTATTCACCGGCGCTCGGCGCATCGAGCAAACCGAGGATGTTCAGCAGGGTCGACTTGCCCGAGCCCGACGGGCCCATCACCGCCATGTAGTCACCGGCGGCGATGTCCAGATCCAGGCCGTCCAGCCCCATCACCTGCTGCTCGCCCAACTGGAAGCTGCGGCTGCCGCCGCGCAAGCGGATCATTTCTCAGTCTCCGCCGCATCCACCGGGATCACTGCCACGGTGTCCTTGAGCCCTTCCTGCTCGAGGCTGGCGACGATACGCGCGTCCTCGTCCAGCCCTGCGAGCACCTCGGTCCAGCGCCAGTTGCTCAACCCGGTTTGCACCTCCACCTCGCGCAACACCCGGGCGCTCGGGTCATAACGCAGCACGCGCTGCCCCTCCAGCAGGGTCTCGGTGGGGATGCGCAAAGCACCTGCGTGCTGCTCCAAGAGGATCTCGACATCGGCGCTATAGCCGGTGAGCAGGACCAGATCGGCCGGCGGCTGGTCGAAGCGCACCTCGACATCGACGGTGCGCGCCTGCTTCTCCAGTTCGCGTACATAGGGTGCGATGCGGCTGACGCGGCCGGAGAAATGCTGGCCACGGAAGGCATCCAGGCTGATCCGCACAGCGGTTCCGGGGCGAACCCGGGCAGCGTCCACCTCATCGATCGGCGCCTCGACATACAGGCAGCTGTCGTCGATCAGGTCGACCGCCGGCGGCGTGGGAATACCCGGCGGCGAAGGGGTGACGAACTCGCCGAGTTCGCCGTTGATTTCAGCGACTACGCCGGCGAATGGCGCACGCAGGGTCGCCTGCTCCAGCAGTGAACGCTGCAACTGCAGGCTGGCGTCGGCCTCGCGGATCAGCACGGCACTGGCATTGCACATCAGCTTCGCCAGGTTAGCCTTGGTCTCGGCTTGATCGAGGCGATCGGCGGCAACCAACTTGCGGTCGGCCAACTGGCCCAGCCGATCGAGGTCGCGCCGGTCCAGATGAGCCTGCTGGCAGCGCTGTTCGCGAGCGTTGCGCTGGGCCTCCAGCCGCGCCTCGGCCTCCTGCAGCCGGGCCTGTTGCTCATCCTGCCGCAGGCGCATGAGCACCTGACCCGGCTGGACCCGCTGGCCCTCGCCGATCAGCAACTCGGCAACCTGGCCGCCGACATTGAAGGACAGATGCGAGCGTCGACAGGACTTCAGCGTACCCGCGCGAGTGTTGGCCACCAGCGTCTCCACTGGCCCCCGCTCAACCTCTAGCAGCCTGACCGCCAATGGCTGTGGTCGACTCAACCAGCCGCCCAGCACGACCAGACAGGCCAGCATCGATGAGCCAATCAATAATTTACGCATGGACTGTACCTCCTACCCACATGGCTTGAGCCTAGGTCAGGAAGGTAAAAGCTCAACGCAAAACGCCATTTATCCGACGCTTTTCAGACGAGCGTCAGATGGGCGTCAGATAAATGGCGAATGAGATTTATTTCTCTCGCAACTACAGCCGTTGTCGGTTTCGCTGCTGTTTCACCTTATACATCTCGCGGTCTGCCAGCTTTGTGGCCTCGTCCACAGTCATGCTGCCCGGTATCACTGCCACTACCCCAACACTCGCGCCGGTATATTGAACATCACCAAGACCGTGTCCCAGCTCGTATCGCCCTATTGTCGCTTTGGACAGGCGATCCTGGAGCAGTTCGGCGTCATGTCGCATGTCCTTTGCCGGGTCCGAGTGTTCGGAGGGTGTGCCCAAGGCGATCACAATAAACTCATCACCTCCGGTACGCCCGATGATGTCGCTGCTTCTAAGGCCGTGCTGCAGTCGTGCGGCCACGCCACGCAGTAGCTGGTCTCCTGCCAGGTGACCGTGGGTATCGTTGATGAGCTTGAACCCATCCAGATCGATGACACCCATCAGTATGTACTTGCTCTCCCGCTGGGCCAGGGCGAAGAGGCGCGCGGCATCGTTTAAAATGGCACGCCGGTTGGACAGGCCGGTGAGTGGATCCGTCAGGGCCAGCTTGGTCAATTCGGCGTTGGCAGCCTGGAGTCGCTCAACAAGCAGTCCACGTTCAAGGGAGTATCCCAGCAAGCCTGACAACAGCATCAGCAAGGGTTCCACGTCAGGAGAGCGGGCCACCTGATCCGAGCTGGCGGCACATACCGTCCCCAGCACTTGCCCATCCTGGGATCTGATTGGCGCGCTCACGTAAGTTCTGATGCCCAAGGCCGCGGCGGCCTCCGAGTCACTCCAGCATTCGGCAACGTTATCCGAGTACATGCGATTCTCATCCAGTGCCCGCTTGCACAGAGTATCTGTCCAAGGCACGACCAGTCCTTCAGGAATCACCATGTCACCGACGTTTCGTGCGAACTCGACGCGCTGGACACCCTCGTCGGTATCAATGGTCGTCAGGTAGGTCGACTCCATACCGGTTATCTTGCTGAGCAGGGCCAGCAAAGGACGCGTAAGCTGCTCCAGGGTTTGGGCTTTTGGAATGGTATCGGAGAGAAGAGAAAGAATCTGATCCATTTGGGCGTGCCAATAGCTAAGTGGTTTTTCATTATCGACTAATCAGCGGATTACTGAACATGGCAGGGCTTCACCAAACTGAATGAGACTGCCAGAACAATGGAGCGACCACTTTCGGCCGATTACTGCCCTCACCAAGGGCAGTAATCGGTCAATTGTTGCCTGTCACGAAGGTCCGTAATCGGTCAAAAACAACCGGTAGCGACAACGGAAAGCAGCCAGACTCGATTACCAAAAAATAGACCTATCCCCTTATCCCAACAGCTTCTGGTAGTACAGCCGGGTATGTCCCGGTGGATAGTCTGCCAGGCGTCCGAATTCGCAGTAGCCCAGTTTTTGATAAAAGCCGGGTGCCTGAAAGCTGAAGGTCTCCAGCCAGATACCCGTGCAGTTCTTTTCCCGAGCGATATCTTCGGCCATGCGCATCAGCCGTTCTCCGAGTCCTCGACCACGCATCGACTCGGGAACGCTGACAAGATCAACGAGCAGCCATTGATAGGAGACCTTGCCGTACAGCCCGCCTATAACTTCGTTGCTGTCAGGGTCTCGGAGCAACAGGGCAAATGTTTCATGACCGTCGTCCCCACCGTTGGCCAGGTTATGGGCCAGCAACGGGTTCAAGATTCCTAACCGCTCTGCTTCAGTCACATGTTCCGAAAGCTGGATTTCTACAGGCATTGCGCTCTCCCTGAGCCATGAGTAAATGTGCCAACAAGGTAGCCCATTTCTGTCACCCCATGGCGAATCAGTAAATGCATGAATCGTCGGTTTTTTTATGGGCTGCTAGCGATGATTGCGATAGCGTTCGGTCAAGGACTGTACGAGGGTGACGTAGGATTGCGTCTCGGCGTAGGGAGGCACGCCGTTGTACTCGTCCACGGACGCTTCGCCGGCGTTGTAACCTGCCAATGCCAGCACCTGGTTGCCGTTGAAGCGCTTGAGCAGCCAGGCCAGGTAGCGCACGCCGCCACGAATGTTCTGTCGTGCGTCGAACGGATCGTCCACGGAGAAGCGCTCGGCGGTGGCGGGCATCAACTGCATCAGCCCCTGGGCGCCTTTTTCGGAAATGGCGTTGGGGCGAAACGCCGATTCGGCATGTATCACTGCGCGGACCAGCGCCCTGTCGACACCATATTGACCCGAAGCGAGTTCGATCTCCCGCCGATAGGACTGGGTGTCCAGGCGCAGAGTGGCGACCTTGAAACCCTTCGGCACCGTACACAGATAGCAGCCTTTGATGTAATAGACCTCAAGGACATCGACCCTTGCGGAGATCCCGACCGGGCGCCGGCTTACATATTGGCGGACACCCCGATGCATGAAGGTATACACCCGAATCCGCATCGCGCCTGAGTCGTCGCCCCGCACGAGACGGGGCTGGGCCTTTGCCTTGGCGCCTGCACCGGCGTCTGCCGTGCCATTGAGGCGAGTGCAGCGGGCGCTAGCGATGGCTTGGCTGGCGTAGCTGATGGTTCCGTCCCTGGCTTGGCACTTGTACATGGCGCTGGCGCACAGTGGAGCGACCAGCAAGGCCAGCTCGATGCAGCCAAGAAGGCTCTTGCGAGCCCATCGCCATGCTCTGGAATTCATCACATCGCTCCGCGCCGCAGGCGCCGATCAGGCCTTGAGGGCTGGCCCGGGCGCTGTCTTTGGAAGGCTTATTTCGCGCGACCCGCTTTTTGTTCTGATAGTTATACCCCTTGTAACCGGCCTTGGAACTTGCGTTGACGTACGGGTTGCCGGTTTTCCCGATGAGTTCACCCACTCATTAAACACCACCCGCGAGCGCTTGTTTAAAGGCACTTGCGGTTACGGGATGAGGGCTACAAAACCTTGCGTCGCTGCCTACGGTTACGCCAGAATCCGCCGGCTTGTGCGCCTTGGGGTCGCTCGGTAACTTGATTCGCGTCACTGCCCATCAGTGATCGGGTTTAGTCGCCCGGCGGTGTTAGTAAGGTGCATAGCGTGTCATTCAGTCAGGCTTTTCTGTCCTGTACTTAATGGTGGTTGTGCGCAGGGCGCCTTCGGGCGCGCCGGTTTTGCTAACTCCCCGGTCGACTAACCTGCGTACAGCCGCCTCCCTTCGTTTAGTCGCGAAGTGTGAACGGCTCACTTCTTAAAGGAGTTAGTCAATGTTCAAAGTCACACCCAATCCCCCAAACACCGATCCAACCTCCCCCGCCGAACCCGATTCAAACAACCTCAACGAGGCCACCGAACCTACCCTCGACGTTCACTCCCCCTCGACAGCCGACATCAAGGCCACCCCACGAACACCCAGCACCCTGTTCACCGTGAACCCGGAAACCAGCACCGAAACGCTGATGGTGTACCTGGTCGAAACCCTGGCGTCGGTAGATGTGATGGTTCATCAACTGGTGGATCATCTGGAGGGCGGAGATCGCCATGCGCTGCTGGGTATTTCCAACAGCGTCATGTTGGCGGAGATCACGGCGAACCGAGTGCTGGATCAGATTGATCCGCCCCTGTAGGAGCGAGCCTGCTCGCGAAAAACGTCGGGACAACGCGGGCATCCAGATAGCCCGCGTTATCGTTGACGTCCATCGCGAGCGTGCTCACTCCTACAGAGGTAGCGGGTTCACTCAGGCCGATTTCAATGCAAACCGAGATACCGGGCGACTCAGGCCGTAATGCTCACGCAGCGTAGTGCCCGCATACTCCTCGCGAAACAACCCGCGCTTGCGCAGGATCGGCAGCACTTCATCAAGGAACACTTCAAAGCCCTCGGGGAACGCCGGCGGCATGACGTTGAAACCATCGGCGGCACCGCTGCGGAACCACTGTTCGATCAGGTCGGCGATCTGTACCGGTGTCCCCACTGGCACCCAATGTCCGCGAGCGCCGGCCAGGCGGTTGATCAGTTGGCGCAAGGTCGGCTTCTCGCGGTCGACGATGTCGATGACCAGCTTGAAGCGACTGGCCTGACTCTCGCCGCCTTCAAAGTTGACCAAGTGACGCGGGAATGGCGCGTCCAGATCCTGACCGGACAAGTCGACACCCAGCAGCCGGCGCAACTGGCCCAGGGCAACGTTCGGCAGCACCAGTTCGTTGAGTTCATCGAACTTGCGCTGGGCTTCGGCTTCGGTGCTGCCGATGTAGGGGCTGATGCCCGGGAGGATTTTCAGCTGGCTCGGGTCGCGCCCCACTGTCCTCGCCCGCGCCCGGATGTCGTTGGCGAATTCGGTCGCGCTTTGCAGGGTCTGGTGCGCAGTGAAGATCGCTTCGGCATGCCGAGAGGCGAAATCACGGCCATCCTCGGACGAGCCGGCCTGCACCTGCACCGGCCGCCCTTGCGGGGAACGCGGCGAGTTGAACGGCCCCTTGACCCGGTAATGCGTGCCCACGTGGTTGATCGAGTGCACCTTGGCACCGTTGGCAAATACCCCGGCGGCCTTGTCCAGCACCAGCGCATCGTCTTCCCAGCTGTCCCACAGGTCCCCCACCACCTGCACGAATTCTTCGGCCTTGGCATAGCGGTCATGGGCCGGCGGATGTTGGTCGAGGCCGAAATTCGCGGCGGCGGCCGCCAGGGAAGTGGTGACGATGTTCCAGCCGGCGCGGCCCTTGCTCAGGTGATCCAGCGCGCTGAACGAACGGGCCAGGTTGTAGGGTTCGCTATAGGTGGTGCTGGCCGTGGCGATCAGGCCGATGCGTTGGGTCACCGCCGCGATTGCCGCCAGCCAGGTCACCGGTTCGAAACGAATGCGCAGGCCTTCGCGGTCGCTTTCAGCCAGGGATGGCGAATCGGCGAAGAAGATCGCATCGAGCTTTTCCCGTTCAGCGCGTTGCGCCAGCTGTTGGTAGTGGCCAATGTCCATGGACGCTTCCGGCACCGACTGCGGGTGACGCCAGGCGGCTTCGTGATGACCGTTGGGATAGATGAAGAGATTGAGGCTGAGCTGACGTTCGGACATTTCCCTTTTCCTAAATAAATAGCCTGAGAAAGTGAATCTGAAAAAAACAGGACGACACGGGACTCAATGCAACTCGGCAAAGTCGCTCAACACGTCATCGCGCAGGGCGATGAAACGGCTGTCACTTCGGTTGCGCGGACGCGGCAGATCGACGTCGACAATGCGCCGGATGCGCCCCGGATTGGGCTGCATCACCACCACACGATCGCCGAGGAAGACCGCCTCGTCGACATCGTGGGTGACCAGGATCATGGTGATTTTTTCCTTGGCCCAGATGTTCTGCAGCTCGCCCTGCAGGCGCGCGCGGGTCAAGGCGTCGAGGGCACCCAGGGGTTCATCCAGTAGCAACACGCTCGGACGATTGACCAGGCCACGGGCAATGGCCACGCGCTGGGCCATGCCACCGGAAATCTGATGCGGGTAGGACTCGATGAAGTCTTGCAGGCCGACCAGTTCGATGTGCTCGCGTACGGTGTCACGCTTCTGCCCGGCACTCAGGGGCGAGTTCTTCAGGCCGACAGCGACGTTCTGCTCGACATTGAGCCAGGGGAACAGACGGTGATCCTGAAACACGATACCGCGCTCCAGGCCTGTGCCCTTGATGGGTTTGCCATCAAGCAGGATGCGCCCGTCGAACTCCTCGTCAAGGCCGAGGATCAGTCGCAGCAGCGTGGATTTTCCGCAACCGCTGGCGCCGACGATGCTGATGAATTCGCCAGGGGCGATGTCGAGGTAGATGTTGTCCAGCACCTGCAATTGCGTCGAACTGCCAGGTTTGGAGTTGAACCGCTTGCTGATGTGTTCCAGGGTCAGGCCGTTGCTCATGTTGCGATCCTTTTCAATGTGGCAATCAGTTAGTAGCGATGCCGTACAGGCGCTGCATCCGCCGCTCGAGTGTCCGGGCCAGGGCGTTGAGGCCCCATCCCACCAGGCCAATCACCACCATGCCAAACAGCACCAGGTCCATCATGAAATGTTCGCTGCCATCGATCAGCGTGTTGCCGATCCCCTCCCCCGATACCAGCAGGTACTCGGCACCGATGGTTGCCAGCCAGCTGTAGACCAGCGCCAGGTAGAGCCCGGTGAAAATCGACGGCAAGGCGGCGGGCAGCATCACCCCGATAATGGTTTGCCACCGAGTGAAGCCGTACACCCGCGCCACTTCCAGCAGGTTGGGTGGGACGTTGCGCAAACCGTCGCAGGTGTTGACCACCACCGGCACCAGCGCGGCCAGTGACAGGAACACCACCTTGGCCACATCGCCCAGGCCGAACCACACCGAGATCAGGGGGATCCAGGCGAACAGGGAGATTTGCTTGAAGGTGTTGAAGCTGGGGCCGACCAAACGTTCGAAATGCCGCGAGAGACCCAGCAGGCAGCCCAGTACCAGACCCAGCGCGGTACCGATAAAAAAGCCACTGAGGTTGCGCGCAAGACTCGCCGAAATCGCCCGCCAGAATTTGTCGGAGGTGATTTGATCCCAGGCCGTTGCCGCGACTTTTTCCGGCGAAACGAACAGTCCCGATTCGCTCCAGCCCAGGTTTGAAGCCAGCCACCACAGGGCAATCGCGCAGATGGGCAAGACCCAACCGCGATAGCGGTGGCTACTGTTAGCTGATGACAAAGCTGCACTCATGACTGGCGCCCCCCAACCGTTGGCCGACCGCGATTGAGGCGCTGCTCCGCGTAGTCGAAACCGCGATCGATCAGCAGACCGAGAGTCCCCACCACCACGACCGCCGCCATCACCAGGTCCAGTTGAAACAACTGGCGCCCATAGACGATCAGGTAACCCAACCCCTCACTCGAGGCCACCAGCTCGACCACCACCAGCGACAGCCAGGCCTTGGTGAAGCCCAGGCGAAACCCGGTAAACAGCGTCGGGATCGCCGCCGGCAAGACGATGGAGGTGACGCTTTGCCGACGACTGAAGCCGTAGGTCCGGCCGACTTCCAGCAAGCCTTTGGGTGCCTGACGAAACGCCTGCAAGGTGCAAAGGGTGATCGGCACCAGAGCGGCCTTGGCAATCAGCACGTACTTGAGCGTCTCGCCGATGCCGAACAGCAGCAAGGCAAACGGCAGCCAGCCCAGTACCGGAATTTGCACCAGTGCGTTGAAGGTCGGCAGCAGGTAATCCTCCAGCGTCCGGGATAATCCCATGGCCAGGCCCAGCGCCACGCCGAGCAATGCGCCGAGACTGAACCCGACGACAACCCGCTGCAGGCTGGCCGACGCGTTCATCCATAGATCGCCGCTGCTGACCAGGTCCGACAGCGCCTGGTAAACGTAGGCTGGCGGTGGCAGCACCTGCTCTGAAAGCCAGCCCCGCTCCACCCCCAGGTACCACAAACCCAGCAACAGCAGTGGCAATAGCCAGGGCAAGGCCTTATCACCCAGATTCAAGGACCAGGCCGAAGTGCGCGGCACCTCGACCTTGCGTACCGGACGTGCGGGTGACGGTGGAAGACGTTTGACGTTGTCGCCCGGCAATGCCGGCGCCCCATACTGCTCAAGTCTTGCGGTCTGTGCCCTGGCCATTTGCCTAGCTCCCTTGTTTGCTGGTCGTCGTGGCTGCTACCGCGTTACCCGCCGGCTGCTTGCCATCCGGACCATAAGGCGTCCAGTAGTTTTCCAGTCCCTTGGCCTTGAGGGATTTCTGCAAATAGCTGCTCTCGAACCAACCATCGATAGCGACCGGCCGGCGGATGAGTTTTTCTTCCTTGGCCTGATCCGCCACGGCCTGATAGCGACTGATCAGGAAGGTGTCGACCAGCGGCGAAGCCCTGTCCCTGAGGGTGACCCCGGTGAAGTCGGCACGCAGTGAGTTCGCCGGGTCATTGCTCTTGGCCCATTCGGCGAAGACTTCGTCGCGGTGGCTCTCGTCCGATGTCCATTTCGCTGCATCCACCAGTGTGTCGACGACCTTCTGCACCTTGTCCGGATGCTCCTTCTCATAGTCACCGCGAACCACCAACGCAGTCTGGCGGGTGTAGCGCACGTCCTGTTTGGGATTGTCGTAAACGATGTCGATCAGGCCCTGGTCACGCAGCTTGAACAACTCGCGACCGCCGAAGGCGGCATCCACGCCATTGGAAATCAACGCCGCCTGGGAGCTGCCGGTATCGAGGTTGATCGCCTTGATATCGCGTTCGCTCAGCCCGTGCTCCGCCAGCAGGTTGATCATCACCAGGTGGCCGTTGGTACCGCGGAAGATCGCGACTTTCTTGCCTTTGAGGTCCTCGATGGTTTTCAGGGGGGAGCCCTTGGGCACCGCCAGATACAGGTTGGCGCGCACCCCCAGTGCGGCCAGCAACTTGGTGTCCAGTCCGTTGGAACGCCCGACGACCGCCGGCAGATCGCCCTGGTAGGCGAAGTCCAGTTGCTGGTTGGAGAAGGCTTCGTTGACCGCAGGCCCTGCCCCCTTGAAGAAGAACCACTGCACTTCGGTGCCGGTCCCGGCGAAGGCTTTCTCCAGCAACTGCTGATTGCGCACGATGCCCAGGGGCGAACCGCTGAAGGTCACCGGATCACCGCCACCGGCTGTTGCGACACCGATGCGCAAGACATCGGCCTCGGCTACAGGTACAGCCAGAACCGCAGCCAGTGCTGCAGCGATGCTGCCTTTTTTAAGCAAACGAATGCCATTGAGCTTCATGTCAGCCTTCCTTGTACCAATGAGAGTTGCTTGTCAGGCGGCGAGGTGTTTTTTGTCGGCTTCGGTTTTCGGCGAGCGCGCGTCCGGACTCGGCAGCAGCGCCTGGCTCAAGCGACCATCCACTCCCACCGGCACATCACCGTCGATGGTGGTGCGGCGCACGATGCGCGGGGCATCGCCGTAATCGTTGATCGCGATGTGCTGGGTGGCGCGGTTGTCCCAGATCACCACATCGCCCTCTTGCCAGCGCCAGCGCACGGTGTTGTCGACATGGGTAATACGGTCGTGGAACAGGCGAATCAGTTGCTTGGAGTCGCTGGTACTTACACCCTGGATTTGTTTGACAAAGTGCCCCAACAACAAACTTCTTTCACCCGACTCCGGATGCACTCGAACTAATGGATGTTCGGTTTCATAGATTTCCGCGGTGAACTGTTCACGATAACGTTTAAGTCCGGATTCATCGGTATTACGCGGTGCGGCGTAGTCGTACACGTTGGTGTGCAATGCGCGAAGATTGTCTGCAAGTTGTTTTAACGGGTCGGGTAAATCGGCATAAGCTGCTGCGGTATTGGCCCATACCGTGTCGCCGCCGTAAGGAGGAATCACCACACCGCGCAAGATGGAAATCTTCGGGTAATTGGCCACGAAGGTCACATCGGTGTGCCAGGAATTGGCGCGGGTTTCCTTGGCATCCAGATGCAGAATCGCCGCGCCCTGCTCGGCGGAACGCACGGTCGGGTGCGGGACCTGATCCCCGAAGCGCCGGGAAAAGGCCTCGTGTTCGGCGTCATCCAGATGTTGGTCGCGAAAGAACAGTACTTTGTATTTCAGCAGTGCCTGATTAATGAATTCGAATGCTTCGGCGCTGATATCTCCCCCCAACTTCACGCCTTCCAGTTGTGCCCCAATTCGACCAGCGACCGGTTTGATTTGAATAGTCATCGAGCTACCTCCTGTCTCACGAGTTGTTGTGGGACAGATCATAAAGACATAAAAGCAGCGATGACTAATCACAAATTATTCTAAAGATAGAATAAGCGACATATAACAAGCTCATAATTAAATGCAGTTAAAAGCTATAAGCCTTAAGTTATTAGCTAATAACTAATTTAAAAGTAACTCTCTGTAGGAGCGAGCTTGCTCGCGATGGAGGCACAGCCACCGCGGGGTGTCAGATCACCCGCGTTATCGTTGACGATCATCGCGAGCAGGATCGCTCCTACAGAAATGACGAGGCGCGGGCTGAAAGAGGCGCCCTGGAATGGGCGCCCGACGTTTTCAAGCAGTTAGCCCGGCGTCGCTTCCCCGCTGAATGCCTCCACTTCCTGTACCAGCCCCTGAGCGGCCAGCATCACCAGTGCCCGGCCTTTTTCCGGTGTTGCCAAAGCGGGGTCCGAACCCATGCGGCCGTCCGGATGGCGTGCGCGGAAGTCTTGCGCTTCGCGGATGGGTCCCCAGTTGGCGATCTGCGGCGAATAGTCTGCTGCCTTGATCGACTCCGGATACGCCCACTGGGTGACGGCAATTTCCGAAGGCGTTGCATGAACGCCATGCCCCGTCGGGAACTGTTCCTTTGCGAGATCATTAACCCCCGGCAAGTCCCACCAGTTGCACAGCTTCAGCGCGAACCCTGCTGGACGTCGGGCGAAACTCGCCTCGGCGTAAAGCTCCGAGAAGGCCGCTTCAATCGATGCGACATTGCCGCCGTGACCATTGAGAAACAGGATCTTCTCGAACCCGTGAGCAGCCAGCGACCGCACCCAGTCACCTATGGCCGCGATGAACGTCGAAGGACGCAGGGAAATGGTGCCCGGGAATCCCAAGTGGTGTTGCGCCATGCCGATATTGAAGGTCGGAGCGATCAGGATATCGGCCTTGCTCTGAGCTTCGCGGGCAATGATTTCGGGGCACATCCAGTCAGTCCCCAACAGGCCGGTAGGACCGTGCTGTTCGTTCGAACCGATGGGAATCACGATGGTGCGACTGCGTTCAAGAAACTGGCCGATCTCGGCCCAGGTCGACAGATGTAGAAGCATTGAAGTGCTCTCCTGTGATTGGTTCCTTGCGGAACACGACGATTCAAACTCAAGTTAGGGGTGATGCTTAACCAACACTGTATTGAGGCGCAGGCTGTTCCGTCGACAGTGATCTGTTCAGCGTGATGATCAGTGCCGCGCACAGCGAGGCGCAACCGACGGCCACGATGCCCAGGTTCATGGTTCCGGTGGCGGTTTTCGCCCAGCCAATCACCGCCGGCCCCCAGAAGCCACCACACAGGCCGATGGTGTTGATGAAGGCGATGCCCCCGGCCGCCGCATCGCCTTTGATGTGTTCGGAGGGCATGGCCCAGAACACGGTATACGCCATGAAAATCGTTGCTGTCGCCCCCGTCAGCAGCGCCAGCGAAACCAGCACGTGGCCCTCGGCAAACGGGAACATCAGCAGGCACAAGGCGGCGATACCCGCCGGCACTGCACAGTGGTAGCGTCGTTCGCCGAGCCGGTCGGATCGGCGACCAATCAGGTACATGCCGATTGCAGCGCCTATGTAGGGAATAGCGGCATACCAACCCAGTTGCAGGGTGTCGTCGACCCCCTGGGCCTTGAGGATGGCCGGCAGCCAGAAGCTCATGGCGTAGATCGAGAAAATAATGCAGAAATAGGCGGATGCCAGGATGTAGGTTTTCGGGTCCCGCAACACGCCCCGAAAGGAATGCACCTGGCTCGCCGAGGTCCCCAGTTCAGTCTCCAGCAGTTGCTTTTCCCCGACGCTCAACCAGCTTGCCTCCGAGGGTCGATTGGCGAGCACGAAGTACGTGAGGATGCCGAGGAATACGCAAGGAAGCCCTTCAATCAGAAACATCCACTGCCACCCGGTCATACCGCCCACGCCAGACAGCGAGGTGATCAGCCAGGCAGAAAGCGGGCCACCGATAATGCCGCCGATGGGGCCGGCAATGAAGACGATGGCAATGGCCCGGGCCATGCGCGTCGGCCCATACCAGCAGGACAGGTAATAGATCATGCCCGGCGCAAAACCGGCTTCGAAAACGCCCAGCAGAAAACGCATCAGGTAGAACGTCGGCACGTCGCGCACAAAGAGCATGCAAGCCGAAGTAATGCCCCAGAGCACGAGGATGCGACTGAACGTCTTGCGTGCACCTACCCGTGGCAGCATCAGGTTGCTCGGCAGCTCGAACAACACATACCCCAGGAAGAAAATTCCCGCGCCGGCACCATAGGCCGCATCGGAAAGCCCCAGGTCATTTTGCATCTGCAACTTGGCGAAGCCGACGTTGATCCGGTCCAGGTACGCAAACACATAGCAGATGAACAGCAGTGGCAGCAGCCGCCAATTGAGTTTGCGGTACAGCGCTGTAATCGCCCTGCTTCTTGCCGTCGGTGCAATGGTTGACATGCGACTCTCCGATTCTTCTTGTTGATCTTCGGTGGTGCCAAGGATGTTGCCCCGACCACCGAAACCCAGCAAGAGCAACTAAGTTCGCGTATCGTTGCCTTCTGAGCAACACTGGAGAAATACCCCTCATGCGCGAAATCAACCAACAACGGCTGCGGTATTTTCACGAGGTGCTGACCCACGGATCGATACGTGGCGCGGCGGACAGCATCAATACGTCCCCTTCGGTGATCACGCGCCAGATCAAGCTGCTGGAGGAAGAGCTGGGGGCGAAGCTTTTCGAACGGCAAGCACGAGGCGTGCAGCCGACCGAAGCGGCCGCGCATCTGCTGGAGTTCTGGCGCGGCTATCGATCCCACCAGGAGAAACTCGAAGACCAGCTGCAAGCGATCAAGGGCCTGCAGCAAGGTCATGTACGGGTGGTCATCAGCGAAGGTTATGTCGACGCCTTGGTCGACAACGTGCTCGCGCCCTTCTGCAAGCAATACCCGAAGCTCAACGTCACACTGGACACGCTGCCCGTCGTCGACGTACTGAACGAAGTCGCTGAAAACCGCGCGCACATCGGCCTTGCCTACAATCCTCCCCTGCACGCGCACATCGATTTTCGTGCAACGTCGTCGCAACCGGTCATGCTGCTGGTTCGCCCGGATCACCCGTTGGCGTTGAGAGGTGGCCCTGCCACGGTCGCGGACATACTCGACTGCCAACTGGTGTTGACGCCCACCACTTTCGGCATCGGCCAGGCAATAGAAATGCTGGAGTACGCGGAGAAAATCGAGGTCCGCCCCCTGCTGGTCAGCAACTCCCTGGCAGCCCTCAAGCGCCTGGTCGCGGCCGGGGACTTCGCCTCGTTGCTCGGAGAGTTCGCCGCCTACAGGGAAATCGCCCAAGGGAGCCTGGCTGCCATTGCGGTGGAGCATCCAATCTTCCAGGGGGTCGAGGCGAAATTGCTGGTGAAGTCGGGCCGCCCGCTGGCCGCTCCGGCTCAGGAGTTGCTCAATTGGATGCTGAAGCGCCTGCCGATGTTTGAAGCCGGCCTCGAGAACGGCCGCCTCACCCAGATCGAGGCCCACGCAGCCAATGTCTCATGAGTGGGCATCTAACCTGCTCGAGGGGGCCGTTCGTACCGGTGGATAGTATTAAAGTGCCAATATCGCCTACAGTTCCGGAGTAATGAATGACTGGCCATCAATCCCCCTTGAGCAGGTCAGGTACGAGCACGCTGAAACTCCAGCGGAGGGATGAAAATGCACGGCTATGGAATGATTGGAGATTTGATCCATCTAGCCCTTTATTTGATGAGTATCGGTTTCTGGGCCCTGTTCTGGATTGTCTGTATTTTCAATGCCAAACATCGTTTGAAAAAGCGGCTGGGCGCTCATGCGCTGCTGATCGGATTGCTGTTTTTCCCGGTATTGCCCGCGACACTCGTCGGTGGAGCGCTGATCGCATTCGGTATCGAAAGCCTGGTCTGGAGTCTGTGCATCGTCGGCGTGGGCCTTCCGCTGGCCGGCTTGCAATTTGTCCGGCGGCTCGCCTGAACAGGCCCTCACCTGCAATCATCTCGCCGCCGGCAGACGCTGGCTAACCCGCTTGCTCTGGTGTTGAAGAACGAGAATGATCAATGCCCCACTCGGGACTGACTCACCCAATCCCTCACCGCTTGGGCAAAGAGCCGCAGGGCAATGGGCGGATGACGATTGGCCGGGTAGTACAGACAGAGGCCCGAATAGTTCGGACTCCACTGGGGTAACAGATGGATCAGCCGTCCATTGCGCAAGTGGTCGGCAACCTGGCCTTCAGGCACCCATGCGACACCCACGCCTGCCAACGCGGCGTCGATCATGAGGTTGACGTTGTCCAGGGTGATCTGGCCTTCGACGTCCAGGCTGGCGCTTTGCTCACCGTGCTTGAAATCCCAGCGAAACAGCCCGCCGCTGGTGAACCGAAAGCGGATGCAACGATGGGTTTTCAACTCTTGCGGCGTGGTGGGGGCCGGGTGGCGTTCCAGATAACCGGGTGAAGCGACGGCAGCGAAACGCAGATCCGGGCCGAAACGGATGGCAATCATGTCTCGCGGCACATCGTCAAACAGGCGGATACCCGCATCGAAACCATCGCCGACAATGTCTTGCAGCTTGCTGTCGACGACAAACTCGATATGGATATGCGGATAACGGACGACAAAGTCGGGTACGACATGGCGAATCAGCGGCCGCATGGCGGCTTCCGAAGCACTGATACGCAATGAACCTGAAGGCGCGATCCGGGCGGAAGTGACTTCATTGACCACGTTCGCCAGATCATTGATCAGCGGCCGTACACCGTTGAGCAACTGTTCCCCCGCCTCGGTCAATGACACCGAGCGCGTCGTTCGGTTGAACAGGCGCATTTCCAGCCGCGCCTCCAGGTTACGCATCGAGTGACTGAGCGCGGAAGAAGACACACCCAACACGCGAGCCGCACCGCTGAAACTGCGTTGTTCGGCGATGGCAATGAAGGCTGTAAGCCCTGGCAAATCCGCGCGCATCATTGATGAATTTTCCTCAATAAGCCATGCAGCCGAGCCTATATTGTTGAGCCATCAACAGCAATATAGGGTGAATGACCTGATCCGGCGCTCAACCGGATGAAACGATCCCAGTCTTAAGCGAGACACCCCCATGAAAAATTTTACGAAAGTGATTGTCGTCATTGGCGCCGGTTCGATTGGCCAGGCCATTGCCCGACGAGTCAGCGCCGGCAAGCACGTCGTGCTCGCTGATCTGCGACAGGGGAACGCCGACGCCGCGGCCAATACCTTGCTGGATGCAGGTTTTGAGGTCACTACTGCCATCGTTGACGTCGCTTCCCGCGAATCAGTGCAGGCGCTGGTAAAGACAGCGATGGCCATTGGCGAGATCGTCGGGGTCATTCATGCCGCCGGTGTCTCGCCCTCACAGGCGCCGGCCGCAACCATTTTGCGGGTTGATCTGTACGGCACCGCCGTCGTGCTTGAGGAGTTCGGCAATGTCATCGCTGCGGACGGCTCTGCCATCGTCATCGCATCACAATCCGGCCACCGTCTGCCGGCCTTGAGTACCGAACAGAACACGGCGCTGGCGACCACGCCCGCCGATGATCTGCTTGCACTGCCGATGCTGCAGGCCGATCAAATCACCGATCCTTTGCAGGCGTACCAGATCTCCAAGCGCGGGAACTCATTGCGAGTCATGGCAGAAGCTGTGCGCTGGGGCAAACGCGGCGCTCGGGTCAATACCATCAGCCCGGGCATCATTTTCACGCCGTTAGCGCGGGACGAGTTGAGTGGCCCGCGGGGTGAGGGCTACCGGCGCATGATCGAGTTGAGCGCGGCCGGGCGAGGCGGTACGCCAGATGAAGTGGGCGCCCTGGGTGCTTTGCTTATGGGTCCTGAAGGTACGTTCATTACCGGTAGCGATTTTTTGATGGATGGCGGCGTCACGGCCGCGTACTGGTACGGCGACCTGGCGGCACGATAGACCCCAGACCCCACCCGCCCTGCACTACCCAAGGGTGGATTGCGCCCGTCAAATCAACAACTCCAGCGTATCGAACAACTCGACATCCTCCGGCCTTGCCGATCGCGCACGGCGGCGGATGACCTGGAACAGACAATCGACGAAGCATTGCGCGGCGACGCCCAACTGGGCATTTCGCGGGGTGACAATGCCAATGGTGTCGGTGGCGAAGGTTTCAGCCAGATCCAGGCGTTCCACACGTTCACGGTAGTCGGGCACGGTGAGCATCGGCTCCGGAAAGTAGCTGAGCATGTCGGTTTGCCCGATCAGCGATAGCGTCAGCTGCGGCGAATGCGCCCGATGGATGTGTTGCATGTCGATCTGCGCGCCGTGTTGCCAGAACAGTTCGGTCATCAGGCCTTCGTGGCTGGCATCCGGGTAATTGACCACCCAATCCTGATCCAGCAGATCATGGATGGAACGGCTGTCGCGGCGTGGGTGGCCATGGCGGGCCACCACCGCCATCCGGTAGGAACAGATCGGCTCACAGACGAACTCCGGACGTGGCAGCAACGAAGACACCAACCCCACCGCAAACTCCATCGTGCCGTCACGCAAGCGCGGCAAGGTCACTGCCATCAATCCTTCGAAGATTTCCAGGCGAACCCGGGGCATTCGCTGGCGGAACAACGTGACGACCTCGGGCAACAGGGTCATGCCCATCCACGGCGAAATGCCCAGACGCAATTGCCCCTCGGCTTGATCGCTCAGGTGCGCCAACTCCAGTTGCGCGCGCTCAAGTTGACTGAGCATCTGTCGCGCATGCTGCAACAGCGACTGGCCATATTGGGTCAACACCACCCCGCTGGCGTTGCGTACCAGCAGAGGCAGTTGCAGATTTTCCTCCAGTTCACGCAATGCCTTGGCGACCGCCGTCTGCGAGACGTCCAGTTGCCGCGCCGCCGCACGAATACTGCCGCAGTCGGCAATCATCACCAGCGCTCGCAATTGATGCAGCTTCATCCTTCCCTCCTGACGCTGCGGGTGTAAACCACCGGTTTTCAGCCCCGCTTTTTTGCGACTGCCGCGGCATTCGCCAACTCATTAGGATCGCAGGGTATCAGTCGGACACCCGAAAACGACCAATAAAAAACGAGGAACCTGTGATGCTCCAGTTGCCTGCTCTTCCCGGCATTCGCGCGCTCGAAGAAGAAATGATCGCCCTGCGTCGCCACATCCACGCCCACCCGGAATTGAGCTTCGAGGAGTTCGCCACCGCCGATCTGGTGGCGGGCAAGCTCACCGAGTGGAGCTTTGATGTGCACCGTGGTCTGGGCGGCACCGGCGTCGTCGGGCTGCTACGCCAGGGGCAAGGCAGCAAGATGATCGGCCTGCGCGCCGACATGGACGCCCTGCCGATCATCGAGCAGACAGGCCTGCCCTATTCCAGTCGCCACGAAGGGGTGATGCATGCCTGTGGTCACGACGGTCACACCGCGATGTTGCTGGCGGCGGCCAAGCATTTATCCGAAAACGGTGAATTCGACGGCGCGTTGGTGGTGATTTTCCAGCCTGCGGAGGAAGGCGACGGCGGTGCGCAGCGCATGCTCGATGACGGGTTGTTCGACCTGTTCCCCTGCGATGCGATCTTCGCGATGCACAACATGCCGGGCCTGCCGGTGGGCAAACTCGGATTCCTGCCGGGACCATTCATGGCCTCCACCGACACGGTGACCATCCGTGTCGACGGTGTCGGCGGTCATGGTGCCATGCCGCACAAGGCGGTTGATCCGGTGCTGGTGGGATCGGCCATCGTCATGGCGTTGCAGAGTATCGTCGCGCGCAATGTCGATCCGCTCGACACGGCCGTAGTAACGGTCGGTGCGTTTCATGCCGGCATCGCCGCCAATGTGATTCCCGATCACGCCGAGTTGCAGTTAAGCGTACGTGCGCTCAAGGCCGAGGTACGTGATGAGCTGATTGCGCGCATCACCACCGTGGCGCAAACCCAGGCGGCGAGCTTCGGCGCCCGCGCGACCGTCGATGTCGACGAAGCACAACGTTTTCCGGCGCTGTTCAACCATCCCGAAAGCACCGCATTCGCCCGGCAAGTGGCGCTGGACTGGGTCGGTGAAGAAGGTCTGGTTCGCGACATGAAACCGCTGACCGGCAGCGAGGATTTCGCCGTGATGCTGCAACGTTGCCCCGGTTGCTACCTGCTGATCGGCAATGGCGACGGAGAAGGTGGCTGCATGGTGCATAACCCTGGCTACGACTTCAACGACAGCTGCCTGGCCACGGGCGCCAGTTATTGGGTTCGGTTGGTGGAAACCTTCCTCGCCTGATTCGCGCTCGACTACCGGGTATCGCCCTCGTCTTCTGGAGTTCGCCTCATGTCCACTCCCGTTTCTACCGCAGTGCCAGCCGCCTCTTCGGTACGTCGACCGATCGGCGCACGTGCCATTGCCGCCATTACCATCGGCTCCGGCCTGGAGTTCTACGACTTCTCCGTCTACAGCTTTTTCGCCACCCTCATCGGCCGGCAGTTTTTTCCGGTCGAGAGCACGCTGGGCCAGTTGCTGCTGTCGCTGGCGACCTTCGGCGTCGGCTTCGGCATGCGCCCCATCGGCGGGCTGGTGCTGGGCGCCTATGCCGACCGGGTCGGACGCAAGCCGGCGATGATGCTGACGCTGTGGTTGATGGCCCTGGGTTCTCTACTGTTCGCCATCGCCCCCACCTACGCGCAGATCGGGATCGCCGCACCGGTGATCATCGTGCTGGCGCGACTGATACAGGGCTTCGCCATTGGCGGTGAAGTCGGCGCCTCGACCGCAATGCTGATGGAATACGCCGACGACAAAAGTCGTGGCTTTTATGGAAGCTGGCAGCTGTTCAGCCAGGGGTTGAGCTTCCTGCTCGGCGCACTGGTGGCCCTGGCCCTGAGCTCGAACCTGTCGCCCGAAGCGCTGGAAAGCTGGGGTTGGCGCCTGCCGTTCGTACTGGGCATCCTGGTGATTCCGGTTGGTGTCTACATTCGTCGCCATCTCAAGGAAACCGCTGCCGAAACACCGCAAGGCCATGAAAGTCAGTCTGGTATTCGTCTGATCTTTACGCGCCATCGCCGGACAATTCTGACTGGCGTGCTGTTGGTCATTGGCAGCACGGCGTCCAGCTACATCGTGCTGGACTACATGACCAACTACACAGTCACGGTGCTTCACCTGCCGATGAAGATGGGCACCACCGCTGCATGTCTTGGCGCGCTGGTGCAGATCAGCCTGTCGATCTGGGCCGGCCGGTTGAGCGACCGTATGGGTCGTCGCCGCACCATCGTTCTGGGCGCGATGCCGATGCTGTTGCTGATCTACCCGGCGTTCATGTTGATGAACCAGTACCCCACGCTGACTACGCTGCTGACTGTTTCGTTGGTCACCGCCCTGCTGCTGGTGCTGATCACCGTGCCGACTTTGGTGCTGGTGACGGAGCTGTTTCCACGGGCGATTCGCGCCACCGGGCTGTCGATTGTTTATTGCCTGGGGGTTTCGGTGTTCGGTGGATTTGCGCAGTTCTTCGCGACCGGGTTGATTGGGTTGACGGGGAATAACAATGCGCCGGCGTTGTATGTGATGGTGTGTTTGGGGCTTACGTTGGTGGGGTTGGGGATGGCCAGGGAGACGGCTGGAAAATCGCTGGATTGATCTGACTCCGGGAGTCCCTATACATACAAAAACCAACTGTGGGGGGGGGGGGGGGGGGGGGGGGGGGGGGGGGGGGGGAGGGGGGGTGGGGGGGGGGAGGGGGGGGGGGAGGGGGGGGGGGGGGAGAGGGGGGGAGGGGGGGGGAGAGGAGTAGGGGGGGGGGGG
>NZ_JBPKAM010000083.1:0-28670 GCF_051216495.1 Pseudomonas baetica
GGCTCGCTCCCACAATGGAATGCATTTCAACTGTGGGAGCGAGCCTGCTCGCGAAGAGGCCATTAGCCTCAGCGAGAACCTCAAGCCCTGGCCAGCGCCGGCAAATCCCCGGTCAACCCCAGCGCCTCACGCACAAACAACGCCTTGGCCTCAGGCATCCGGTCGACCATCTTCAACCCGACATTGCGCAACCAGCGTACCGATAATGGATCAGCCTGGAACAAGCGCTCGAAGCCTTCCATCGCCGCCATCAGCGCCAGGTTGTGGGGCATGCGTCGGCGTTCGTATCGGCTGAGCACCTTCACATCCGCCAGACGCTCCCCTCGGCTGGCAGCCTGTAGCAGCACTTCGGCCAGCACCGCCGCATCGAGGAAACCGAGATTCACACCCTGTCCGGCCAACGGGTGAATGGTATGCGCCGCATCGCCGATCAGCGCCAGGCCTTCGGCCACGTAGCGCTTGGCATGACGTTGACGCAAGGGGACGCACAGGCGCGGGTCGGCACTGAGTACGTCACCGAGTCGACCTTCGAAGGCCCGTTCCAGCTCACGACAGAAGTCGTCGTCATCCAGCGCCATCAGGCGTTCGGCTTCGCTCGGCGTGGTCGACCAGACGATCGAACACCAATCCTGCCGGCCATCGCGCTCCAGCGGCAGGAACGCCAACGGCCCGGTATCGGTAAAGCGCTGCCAGGCGGTCATTTGGTGAGGTTTCGAACAATGCACGCTGGTGACGATGGCGTGGTGCAGATAATCCCACTCCCGCGTCGCGACGCCGGTCAGGCGCCGAACCGCCGAGTTGGCGCCATCCGCCGCGATTACCAATGGTGCGCGCAAGGTGCGGCCATCGGAAAGAGTCAGCAACCAGTCGTCGCCGGAGCGACGCATCTGCTCCAGCCGCGCATTGGCCAACAAGCCGAGATCGCAGTCGTGCAACCGGTCGAGCAAGGCATCCTGAACCACTCGGTTCTCGACGATATGGCCCAACACATCGGCATGCACGCTGGCCGCCGAAAAGTGGATTTGCCCGGTGCCGCTGCCATCCCAGACCTGCATGTCGCTGTACGGGCTGCTGCGCCGGCTGGCGATGCCGTCCCAGACGCCCAGGCGTTCAAGAACGCGCTGACTGGCAATCGACAAGGCACTGACCCGCGGCTCGAACGGCGCCTGGGCATTAAAGGGTTTGACGCTCATCGGGCTGCCGTCCAGCAGCAGGACTTCCAGCCCACTGTCCTGCAACGCCAGCGCCAGGGCGCTGCCGACCATTCCGGCCCCGACAATCAGCAGATCTGCGCGCATTTCCATGCTTTAAGCCTGTCTCGCTTGCGGCTTGAGCCGCACATAAAGGGTTTTTCCGACGCGCGCCACCAGATGGCCGGCGGCGTCGTGGATATCGACCTGCAATTGCGGCAGGTATTTTTCGCCACCGGCGGTCTGCTGGCGGATTTCATCGAGCAGGGTGTCATCGATATTGAAGCGGGCGTACACCGGTCCTTTGCCCGGAGCAATGAAATCGATGTCGGCGGCCCGGTCCCAGACGATGTAGTTACGCCCGAGATTTTCCATCAGCATCAGCATGAAGAACGGATCGACCATCGAATACAGACTGCCGCCGAACTGCGTACCGACGTAATTGCGGTTGTACCAGCCCAGGCCCATGGTTACCTGAACATCGCGGAAGTCATCGCTGATGCGCTGCACCCGGACCCCGGCGCCGAAGTACGGCGGGTAGAGGTTCAAGAACCAGCGCATCAGCCGTGCCTTGCCGAACGTGTTGGTCAGCCACTTAAACATCGGGACGCGTACCCAGGCCCATGGCCTGACGGGCGAACCAGCGCTTGGCCGGTGGTAGCAGATCGAGGCCTAGCAGACCCAGATTGCGCCCCAGCGAAACCAGGGGTTGCGTGCTGCCAAACAGGCGCGTGACCTGATCGGAGAAGCCGACGGTGAGGTTCTGGTCCAGACGCTGGCCCTCGCGATAGGCCAGCAGCGTCGCGAAGTCACCCAGTGCCTGTTCGCTGGCAAGCAGTGCGTCGGCCAGCGCCTGGGCATCACGCAGGGACAGATTGAACCCTTGGCCAGCAATCGGATGCAGGCTGTGGGCGGCGTTGCCGAGAATCGCCAGATGCGGACGCACCTGTTCTTCGGCCTCCACCAATGACAGCGGATACAGATGCCGGGCGCCGACCTGCTTCAATGTGCCGAGGCGATAGCCGAATACGCCCTGCAATTCGTTGAGGAAACTGCGTTCATCGAGGGCAGCCAAGCGTTGCGCATCCATGCCCAGACGGGTCCAGACGAGGGCGCAGCGATTGTCCGGCAGCGGCAGCAACGCCATCGGGCCATCGTCGGTGAAACGCTCGAACGCCATGCCGTTGTGGGCTTCGCTCGGGGTGATGTTGGCGATCAAGGCACTCTGGTTATACGGGCGTTTCCTGATGCCGATGCCCAATTGCTCACGCAAACCGGAGCGGCCGCCATCGGCCAGCACCGCGAGGTCGCAATCGAGCGTGGTTTCATCATTGAGCATCAGGCGGTAGCCGTCGGTGAGCGGCTCCATGCGCGTGACTTCCGCCGGGCAACGCCAACTGATCACGTCCTGGTCCAGACCTTGCCACAAGCATTGGCCAAGCCAGGCGTTTTCCACCACGTAGCCCAGCGCCGGAACACCTTCTTCCATCGCCGACAGCCGCGCCGTGGAAAAGCGTCCACGGTCGGAGACGTGAATCTGCTTGATCGGTTCGGCGCGGCGCGAGATTGCCTGCCAGACGCCCAAGCGCTGATAGATCTGTCGGGCGCCAAAGGACAATGCCGTGGAGCGCGCATCGTAGCTGGGTTGGTAGGTGTCACCGGGAGCAAACGGCTCGATCAGCACAATTTTCCAGCCACGGGCCTTGGCCCCTGCCTGCAATGCCATCGCCAGGCTGGCACCCACCAGCCCTCCCCCGATAATTGCCAGATTGACTCGATTCATGCCGCTTGTGTCCGTGCTTGCGCCATCAAGGCCTCGATCTCGGCCACCGTTTTGGGTACGCCTTGGGTCAGGATTTCACAGCCGTTTTTGGTGACCACGACATCGTCCTCGATGCGCACGCCAATACCGCGCCACTTCTTGGCCACCTTCTGGTTGTCCGGAGCAATGTAAATCCCCGGTTCCACGGTCAGCGCCATGCCGACTTCCAGCACACGCCATTCGCCGCCGACCCTGTACTCGCCGACGTCATGCACATCCATGCCCAGCCAATGCCCGGCACGGTGCATGTAAAACGCTTTGTAGGCTTCGCTGGCGATCAGTTCATCGACGTCGCCCTGCAGCAAACCCAGCTCGACCAGGCCGGTGGTGATCACCCGGACCGTCGCCTCGTGGGCCTGATTCCAGTGCTTGTTCGGGGCGATCTCGGCAAACGCGGCTTCCTGGGCTGCCAGCACCAGTTCGTAGATCGCCTTCTGCTCCGCAGAATATTTGCCATTGACCGGCCAGGTGCGGGTGATGTCGCTGGCGTAGCAGTCGATCTCGCAACCGGCGTCGATCAACACCAGGTCACCGTCCTTGAGCACGGCGTCATTCTGCTGGTAATGCAGGATGCAGCTGTTGCGTCCGGCGGCGACAATCGATCCGTAGGCCGCCATCTTCGCTCCGCCCTTGCGGAATTCGTAATCCAGCTCGGCTTCCAGGCTGTACTCGTACAAACCGGCGCGGCTGGCCTGCATCGCACGCACGTGGGCCTGGGCAGAGATTCGTGCAGCCTCGCGCATCACTTTCACCTCTGCCGCCGATTTATACAGGCGCATGTCATGCAGCAGATGATCCAGGGCAACGTATTCGTTCGGAGGCTGGGCGCCGAGATTGGCCTTGGAACGGATCACGTTGATCCACTCCATCAAATGCCGGTCGAACTCCGGGTTGCTGCCCATGGCCGAATACACCCGGTCACGGCCTTCGATCAAGCCCGGCAGGATGTCGTCGATGTCTGTGATCGGGAAGGCATCGTCGGCGCCAAAATCACGGATCGCACCTTCCTGTCCGGCGCGCAGGCCATCCCACAACTCACGCTCGGCGTTGCGTTCGCGACAGAACAGGATGTATTCGCCGTGCGCGCGCCCCGGTATCAGGACCAGCACAGCCTGGGGCTCGGGGAACCCGCTGAGGTACTGAAAGTCACTGTCCTGGCGGTAAACGTGTTCAACATCACGGTTGCGAATCGCCACCGCCGCCGCGGGCAGGATGGCGATGCTGTTGGGTTCCATCTGCGCCATCAGGGCCTTGCGGCGTCGGCTGTATTCCGATTTCGGGATGTGGATCATGGGCAGATGGCGTTCCCTGGCAAACGATTAGTGCAACGACGGTTTGGCGGCGGCCGGCACGTCTTTTTTGGTCTCGGAGAACAGCAGCAACGGTGCGACGCGCAGATACTCCATCACTTCCATATAGTCGGTTTCGCCGTCCTCGGACTCTTCCAGCGCGTCTTGCACCTGGGAAATGGCGGCCAGGTCCTGCAACACTTCGGTGGCCTCGGCACTCAACATGCTGCTGTCACGGCAGTTCAGGCCGAAACCGCTGAGGAAGCCCTGGCACCACTGACCCAGTGCCTCGGCGCGTTCGGCCAGCGGGGCATCGTCGGTCGGCAGCAACAGGACGACGGTCACGTCGTCGCCGGTGAGCTCGCCCTTGACCATCTCTTGCAGACCGATCAGGGCTGCGCGAACGTTGTCCTGCGGCTCGCTTTCCAGCAGTTCGGCGGCGTCGATCAGCCAGCCCTCGGCATCGAAACCGGCACCGGCGCAGCTGCGGCCGAGCAACAGGCCGTGCAGTTCGGCGGGCGAGACAGGGTGACCACTGGAAGTCAGCAGGGTGGCGAAGGCTTGGTACGGAGAATTCTGAATGGGCATGGGTAGCTAGGCGCCAGACGGCGCTATGTCTAGAATGAAGGCCTTGTATCCTACATCGACTACCCCTGTAGGAGCGAGCACGCTCGCGATGGTCGTCAACGATAACGCTGGGGCCCTGACACCCCGCGGCGTTCTCGGGTTCATCGCGAGCGTGCTCGCTCCTACAATGGTCTGCCCGCTACCACCCATCAGACGAACAGTGGACACAATGGAAGACACCGACCTGCAAGCGCTGATGGCCAGACTCGAACTGCTGATTACCCGAGTCGAGCAACTTAAGAGCCAAAACGGACTCTTACTAGCTCAGGAAAAGACCTGGCGCGAGGAACGCGCTCACCTCATTGAAAAAAACGAAATCGCCCGGCGTAAGGTCGAATCGATGATTTCGCGCCTCAAGGCCCTGGAGCAAGACTCATGAGTTCAAGCAATAGCGTCACCGTGCAGATCCTCGATAAAGAGTATTCGATCATTTGCCCACAGGAAGAGCGCAGCAACCTGGTGAGCGCCGCCCGTTACCTGGACGGCAAGATGCGCGAGATCCGCAGCAGCGGCAAAGTCATCGGCGCCGACCGCATCGCCGTCATGGCCGCGCTGAACATCACGCACGACTTGCTCCACAAGGAACAACGCCCGGATATCCAGGCCAGCGGCTCGACCCGTGAACAGGTGCGCGACCTGCTCGATCGCGTCGATCTGGTACTTGCCACCGATCCGGACGTCACCAAAGGCTGATTCGCTGTTGCGCATGGGGTATACTCCCATCACTCCCTGGGGTGTTTGCCAGTTGACGACGTCCCTGAGCCGATTTGCTATGCCCTGGAGGTCGCACGTTGGGCTGGTGTGCATGTCCGCTAGACGGAAAGCCTTAAAGCCTACTGCGTCTTCCACCTTGAACTCTCGGGTTCAAGGGCTAAGTCGATAGCGGCACATTCGGGGAGCCTGATTCCAAGCCGATGCCGGTTTTTATACCGGCATCGGCTTTTTTACGGGTAGGATTTACCTTCCGCACTGCTGAAGCCCGAATACATGAACGAACCTGCGCTGCTTCCCCGCCCGCAACTTCGACGCATGCTGCGCAAGGCCCGTCGCGCACTGACACCCAGTCAGCAGCGCCAGGCTGCTTGCGGGCTGTACAAGCAACTGGCCCAGCAACCGCTGTTTCGCCGAGCCAAACACATTTCCCTTTATCTGCCCACCGACGGTGAAATCGATCCGCGTCTGCTTTTGCGCGCAGCTCAACGCCGAGGCAAGGCCACCTATCTGCCGGTGCTCAGCGCCTGGCCGCGGACCAAAATGGTGTTCCAGCGCATCCGGCCTGGCGAAAAACTCAAGCCCAATCGTTTCCGTATTCTCGAGCCAAGGCACAACCTCGCCCGACAACGTAAAGTCTGGGCGCTGGATCTGGTGCTGCTGCCGTTGGTAGGTTTTGACGATGTCGGCGGGCGACTAGGCATGGGCGGCGGCTTCTATGATCGAAGCCTGGCTTATCTGGCACGCCGTAACGCCTGGCGCAAACCAACGCTGTTGGGGCTGGCCCATGAATGTCAGAAGGTGGGGCGACTGGCTCAGGCGAGCTGGGATGTGCCGCTGCAAGGAACGGTGACGGACAGGGCCTGGTACTACGCGGGCTAGACGCCACTGCATTTCAGCGGCGTCGAAATGACGGGATCAGCGCTTGAAGGCGGTCGACTGTTGCTGCAACGGCGAGACTTCAACCGGCGCGTCGATCTTGTTGGCCCACAGGCTTTGGGCATAGCCGGTAGTCACGACGCCAAGGCCGAACAAAATAACCAAAATCCATAGTAAATCCGGTTTGCGTTTCATCGACTGCCCCCCAAAGGCATATCAATACGATGACAGCAGCGGTTTCCGTTTGTAGGCCGTGCAGCAGCGTCAAGCTTTAAAGGCCGGCATTTTGCGACAACGTGAACCGCCACGCAAATGATGGCGTCAACCGACTGTCGGTTTGTCATAAAATTGCCGGACAACCTGCCCACACACCTCGCAAGGAGCCAAACCATGGCCTATTGGCTGATGAAATCAGAGCCCGACGAACTCTCGATCAAGGGCCTGGAAAAGCTCGGAAAAGCTCGCTGGGACGGGGTTCGCAACTATCAAGCGCGTAACTTTCTGCGGGCCATGGCGGTGGGGGACGAGTTCTTCTTCTATCACTCCAGCTGCCCTGAGCCGGGCATCGCCGGGATCGGCAAGATTGTCGAAGCCGCGTATCCGGACCCGACGGCGCTGGAGCCTGAAAGTCATTACTACGACCCAAAGGCAACGCCTGAGAAAAACGCCTGGAGCGCGATCGATGTCGCGCATGTGGAGACGTTTTCCCGAGTGTTGAAGCTGGACTACCTGAAACAGCAGACGGCGCTGGCGGAGATGCCATTGGTGCAGAAGGGTTCGCGACTGTCGGTGATGCCGGTGACTGCGGAGCAGTGGGCGGCGGTGATTGCGCTCATACCGTAAGATCTGCGGTGACTTTCAGAATGCCTTCGCGAGCAGGCTCGCTCCCACACTGGATCTGCATTCACTGAAGATCCCCTGTGGGAGCGAGCCTGCTCGCGAAGAGGCCCACCCGGACAACAGAATTCTTACTGGATGATGAGGTTGTTGAACAACAGATCCTCTACCACCGGCTTGCCGGTTTCATCATTCATGATCTGCTGGGTTTGCTTGAGCGCTTCCTGACGCAGCTTTTCCTTGGCCTCGACGTTGTTCATCGTCTCGGAAGTCTGCTGGGCAAACAGAGCCACCAGTTGGTTACGAATCAACGGCTCGTTGGCCTTGACCGCTTTGGTCGCCTCGTCACCGGTTACCCGCAACGCCACGTCAGCCTTGTAGACCTTGAGCTTGGGCGTGCCATCCAGCCCGTAGTTACCCACGAATGGCGGGCTCAGGGTGATGTAATTGACCTTCGGCGCTGCATTTTCCGCCGCTTCTTCGGCCACCGCTGCCACAGGCAGGGACAGGGCCAGCATCAACATGATCCACGCTTTCAAAATTCGATCCTCATCCGGTTTGCGGCCTAGCATAACGACCCGCCGTTCAAGCACAAGCTTATGGCTGACTATCAGGGTCGGGCATGCTCGTTGACCCGTTAACTCACACACCTACACTTATCGGCCATCACTCCAAAAGGAATAGCCCTGATGAAAGCCGTACTGTGCAAAGCTTTCGGCCCTGCCGAATCGCTGGTGCTGGAAGACGTCGCCAGTCCTGTCGCGAAGAAGAATGAAATCCTGCTGGACGTGCGCGCCGCCGGGGTGAATTTTCCGGACACGCTGATCATCGAGGGCAAGTACCAGTTCAAGCCGCCCTTCCCATTTTCCCCCGGTGGCGAAGCGGCCGGCGTGGTCAGTGCGGTGGGTGAAAAGGTCAGCCATCTGAAGGTCGGTGACCGGGTCATGGCCCTGACCGGCTGGGGCAGTTTCGCGGAACAGGTCGCAGTGCCCGGCTACAACGTGCTGCCCATCCCGCCATCCATGGACTTCAACACCGCTGCTGCCTTCAGCATGACCTACGGCACCTCGATGCATGCGCTCAAGCAGCGCGGCAACCTGCAACCGGGTGAAACCCTGTTGGTCCTCGGTGCTTCCGGTGGCGTCGGCCTCGCGGCGGTGGAAATCGGCAAGGCCATGGGCGCCCGGGTAATCGCCGCTGCCAGCAGCGCTGAAAAACTGGCCGTGGCCAAGGCTGCAGGCGCGGACGAACTGATCAACTACAGCGAAACCAGCCTCAAGGACGAAATCAAGCGCCTGACCGATGGCCAGGGCGCCGACGTGATCTACGACCCGGTCGGCGGCGACCTGTTCGACCAGGCCATTCGCGCCATCGCCTGGAACGGTCGCCTGCTGGTGGTCGGTTTTGCCAGCGGCCGCATTCCCGAGCTCCCCGTGAACCTCGCCCTGCTCAAAGGCGCCGCCGTGGTCGGCGTGTTCTGGGGCTCGTTCGCCCAGCGCCAGCCACAGGACAACGCGGCGAACTTCCAGCAATTGTTTGGCTGGTTTGCCGAAGGTAAGTTGAAGCCGCTGGTGTCGCAGGTGTATCCGCTGGGTAATGCCGCGCAGGCGATCAATGATCTTGGCCAGCGCAAGGCGGTCGGCAAGGTGGTGGTGCAGGTTCGCTGAGGCCAATCGAGGGTCTGGACCTCGTTCAACGCTGTCCAGACCCGGCTAAAGCTAGAGCAACTTGCGAATGTCCTCCGGCAAAAATCTCACAAACCTGGAAACCGGGCTGTTCAGGCACTCCCTCACAATGATCGGGACCTTTCTGTTCATTTTGGCTATCAACTCCAAGCGCCGCTCGTTAGGCAGCGTTGTCGTTGAAAAGGCATTCGATAGATAAGCACGGGCGTAATAGAACGCTGTCGTATCAGCCCAGGCGTATTCCGGGGTATTGACCGTGATTTCGTTGAAGTCGCGGCACTTCAACGCCTTGAGCCATTCATTGAGGTGAATCGGCAACGTCCAATCAAATCCAAAGATCATCGGCGCAATCACTTCCTGCTCCGCAGGCTTGGTCCCTCCAACCGCCCACGGCTGGAACCGCCACTGCGCTACCGCAACCCGGGTCGCCTCGGCCAGATCAGGATGATCGCTTTGCAAAATGTTCACTTTGCTGACCGCCCCATCGGCATGGACCATAAAGCTGACCCGAACTTCACCGATGATGCCGGATCGCTGCAACTGCGGTGGGTAAATCGGCTTGGGGTTGTGTTCCGGTATCAGGAAAACTTCCTCCGCCCTACTTTCAACACACAACACGAACAGCAGCACCACACACGCAACCCACCGCATACCTCCCCCTTTCGCATCTGAAACGCCAGACCTGGCAGCAGGACAAAGGGTAAAGATCGACGGCTTTGAGCTGAAGCTCATGGCTTCCGGTAATAGCGAAGGACATTTCCCAAAGGCCTGCCCTATTCCGGAACAAGCAGGCGACTCAAAACGGTAATAGGTAACGCTTCCTACACCGCCCTTCATTTACGTCTGAGCGACATGTTCATAAAGGAATGCTCGCTTTCCAACATTTCCGCTGTTTTGCCGATGAGAACCGGTGCTATTTTCGGTAACGAAACTGTAACATTCGTATCCGCAGTCAAAACAAGAAATCTGGAGCTCTTGAATGTTTGCTTTCTTTCGTCCTGCCGCACATCAGGCTCCAATGCCTGAAGAAAAAATAGACAGCACCTACCGACGCCTGCGCTGGCAGATCTTCGCCGGTATCTTCATCGGTTACGCCGGTTACTACCTGTTGCGCAAAAACTTCTCCCTGGCCATGCCTTACCTGATCGAAGAGGGGTACACCCGCGGCGAACTGGGTGTGGCGCTGTCGGCGATTGCCATTGCCTACGGCTTGTCCAAGTTTCTGATGGGCATCGTGTCCGATCGCTCCAACCCGCGCTTCTTCCTGCCGTTCGGCCTGATGGTTTCGGCGGCGGTGATGTTCATTTTCGGTTTTGCGCATTGGGCGACGTCCAGCGTGACCATCATGTTCGTCCTGCTGTTCATCAACGGCTGGGCGCAGGGCATGGGCTGGCCGCCGAGCGGGCGGACCATGGTTCACTGGTGGTCGCAGAAGGAGCGCGGTGGCGTGGTTTCCCTGTGGAACGTGGCACACAACGTCGGTGGCGGCTTGATCGGACCGCTGTTCCTGGTCGGCATGGGCCTGTTCAACGACTGGCACGCGGCGTTCTACGTGCCAGCGGCAGTTGCCATGGCGGTGGCGATCTTTGCCTTCATCACCATGCGCGACACCCCGCAATCGGTCGGCCTGCCGCCCATCGAGAAGTACAAGAATGACTATCCGGAAGGCTACGACGCCAGCCACGAGAAGGAATTCAGCGCCAAGGAAATCTTCGTCAAGTACGTGCTGCGCAACAAGATGCTCTGGTACATCGCCATGGCCAACGTCTTTGTCTACCTGCTGCGCTATGGCGTGCTGGACTGGGCGCCGACCTATCTGAAGGAAGCCAAGGGCTTCACCGTGGACAAGACGTCCTGGGCGTACTTCTTCTACGAGTGGGCCGGTATTCCGGGCACGCTGCTGTGCGGCTGGATGTCGGACAAGATCTTCCGTGGCAACCGCGGCCTGACCGGCATGGTGTTCATGGCATTGGTGACCGTGGCGACGCTGGTGTACTGGCTCAATCCGGCCGGCAACCCAACGGTCGACATGATCGCGCTGATTTCCATCGGCTTCCTGATCTACGGTCCGGTCATGCTGATCGGCCTGCAGGCGCTGGAGCTGGCGCCAAAGAAAGCCGCCGGTACCGCTGCGGGTTTCACCGGTCTATTCGGTTACTTGGGTGGTTCGGTCGCGGCCAGTGCAGCGATGGGCTACACCGTGGACCATTTCGGTTGGGACGGCGGTTTCGTCTTGCTGATCGGTGCCTGCCTATTGGCAATGGCCTTCCTTGCGCCAACGCTGATGCACAAGCAAGTCGCCAGTCAGAGTCGCGAAGCGCTCGCTTGATCAGCCTTTGATTGACAACGCTTGAGCCGCGCCTCCAGATTCCGGTCTGGCATGGCGTGGCTCCGCAGGGCCTGGGCGGTCTGCTCGACATAATCGCGTGTCGTGCCGTAGCGCCCGCAAGCGTTTTCGAACACGTGGCTCAACACGTGATCCGGCAGATTGCCCGCATAGCTGGGCAAGTGCCGCTCCAGAACGAATCCCAACGCCTGAACCTGGTTGCCATCTTCAAGGCGGCAGTTGAGCCAATGCGGGCGATAGGACGGGAACGGCATCTCGCGCTTCCACAACGCATACAGCGAAGCGTCCAGTTGTTCTTCCGGCAAGCGATAGGCGAAGCCACTGCAAGAGCCGCCGCGATCCAGACCGAACACCAGCCCAGGCATTTCCGGCGTGCCACGATGTTCGTGGGACCACAGGTACAAACCGCGATGGTAGCCATGCACCCGCCCGCGAACCCGCTCAACGGCGGTGCACTCGGGACGCCATATCAATGACCCGTACGCAAACAGCCACACCGGCCCGCCCTTGTGACGTGCCATGGTCGACTGCATCGAACTGAGCAATTGTTCATGGGTGAGTTGCGGCCCCAGATCGAGCCGCGGCGGGTAAGCCAGGTTCAGAAACGAAGATTCGATGGCGCTCATGGCGAATAGCGTTCAGCTCCCCGCGAGTAATCAGTTACTAAATAGAACGCACCGCTTAAACAATAAGACACATACGTTTTCAAGTAATTGAAGTGCCTTGGCACAACTCTTAATTAATTACTTGAACGAGATATAACCTACCGACATTTATAGATTTCTATAAATACCGATGGGCTATATACGGAGTTATAAACCCTGTAGGAGCGAGCCTGCTCGCGATGGTCGTTAACGATTACGCGGGAAGTCAGGCTGCCCGCGGCGCTCCTCAGTCCATCGCGAGCAAGCTCGCTCCTACAGTGTGAAGGGCAGCATCAGGATCGGGGGGCGTAGGCGAATACGTCGGCGCGCATCTGGTGGGCATCCATTCCCGCCTCGACCAGCGCATCCAGCGTGCCGTAGACCATCGCCGGCGAGCCACTGGCATAAACGTGCAAGGCCTTGAGGTCGGGAAAGTCCTCACACACTGCTTCATGTAACATGCCGCAGCGACCTTGCCAGCCGCACTGATCGCTGACGACCTTGTGCAGGTACAGGTTGGGCAGTTTCAGCCACTCATCCCAATGTTCGACTTCATAGAAGTCCTCAGGACGCCGCACGCCCCAGTACAGATGGACCGGATGCTTGAAGCCTTGGGCGCGGCAATGCTCGATCAAGCCATGAATCTGGCCCATGCCGGTACCGGCGGCGATCAGCACCAATGGACCGTCCGGCAACTCGGCCAGGTGCGCATCGCCGAATGGCATGTCGATCCGCACCATCGAGTCGCGTTGTAATTGCTGGATCAAATTCAGTGCACTGGCCTCGCGTGCCAGCACGTGGATTTCCAGATCACGCCCGCCTGAAGGTGCCGAGGCCAGGGAAAAGGACGACTTGTCGCCGTTGTCCCGATGAATCATCAGGTACTGGCCAGCGTGATAACGCGGAGGCTTACCCGCCGGCGCCCGCAGTCGTACGCGCCAAGTATCGCCACCGACCTCGGTGCAACTGGTGACCTGACACGACAGGGTGCGCACCGGCAATTCTCCCAGCGCGAGCACGCCATCCCACAGCACGATGCAGTCTTCCAGCGGCTCTGCTATGCAAGTGTAGAACTCGCCATGGTCACGCACATGTCCCGCCTGTTCGACCCGCCCCTCCACCAGCAGCGCGGCGCAGACATGGCAATTGCCGTTACGACAGCTTTGCGGGCATTCATAGCCCAGGCGGCGGGCGCCATCGAGAATCCGCTCGCCGGGCTGGATTTCCAGTACTGCTCCGGAGGGCTGCAAGGTTACACGCATCAATCTATTCCTAACTGATTCCAGATGGCATCGATCCGCTGGGTCACGGCGTCGTCCTTGACGATTACCCGGCCCCACTCACGCGTGGTTTCGCCAGGCCATTTATGGGTGGCATCGAGGCCCATCTTCGAGCCCAAGCCGGACACCGGCGAGGCGAAGTCGAGATAGTCGATCGGCGTGTTTTCGATCATCACCGTGTCGCGCTTGGGGTCCATGCGCGTGGTGATGGCCCAGATCACGTCGTTCCAGTCACGCGCGTTGATATCGTCGTCGGTGACGATAACGAACTTGGTGTACATGAACTGTCGCAAAAACGACCAGACACCGAGCATTACCCGCTTGGCATGCCCCGGATACGACTTCTTCATGGTCACGACGGCCATGCGGTACGAGCAGCCTTCGGGCGGCAGATAGAAGTCGGTGATTTCCGGGAACTGCTTCTGCAGGATTGGCACGAACACTTCGTTCAGCGCCACGCCAAGGATCGCCGGTTCATCCGGCGGACGGCCGGTGTAGGTGCTGTGATAAATCGGCTTGATGCGATGGGTAATGCGCTCGACGGTGAACACCGGGAAGCTGTCGACTTCGTTGTAGTAACCGGTGTGGTCGCCGTATGGCCCTTCATCGGCCATCTCGCCCGGATGGATCACGCCTTCCAGGATGATTTCGGCAGTGGCTGGCACTTGCAGGTCATTGCCGCGGCATTTCACCAATTCGGTGCGGTTGCCACGCAGCAGGCCGGCGAAGGCGTATTCGGAGAGACTGTCCGGCACCGGGGTCACGGCACCAAGAATGGTCGCGGGGTCGGCGCCCAGCGCCACGGAGACCGGGAACGGCTGGCCGGGATGCTTCTCGCACCACTCACGGTAATCCAGCGCACCACCACGATGACTCAGCCAGCGCATGATGACTTTGTTGCGACCGATCACCTGCTGACGGTAGATGCCAAGGTTCTGCCGATCCTTGTTTGGACCTTTGGTGACCGTCAGACCCCAAGTGATCAACGGCGCGACGTCGCCCGGCCAGCAGGTTTGCACCGGTAGCTTGCCGAGGTCGACGTCGTCGCCTTCAATGACTACTTCCTGGCAGATCGCATCTTTGACGACCTTGGGCGCCATCGAGATGATCTTGCGGAAGATCGGCAGCTTGGACCAGGCGTCTTTCAGACCTTTCGGCGGTTCGGGCTCCTTGAGGAACGCCAGCAGCTTGCCGATCTCGCGCAGTTCGCTGACCGCTTCGGCGCCCATGCCCAGCGCCACGCGCTCGGGGGTGCCGAACAGGTTGCCCAGTACCGGAATGTCAAAACCGGTGGGCTTTTCGAAAAGCAGGGCCGGCCCTTTGGCGCGCAAGGTGCGGTCGCAGACCTCGGTCATTTCGAGCACTGGGGACACCGGAACCTGGATGCGCTTGAGTTCGCCGCGCTGTTCCAGCCCGCTGATAAAGTCGCGCAAGTCGCGATACTGCATGCGTGAGCCTCGTGTTGGCCGTGGCGTTCGGGGGCAGGCAGTTTAGCGCCGAACCTGATGCTTCAGAACCACGAACTGCCTGTTGATCAAAAATCAGATAGCAAAAAGCCGGGTTTCCCCGGCTTTTTGCTGAGCTATCGACTTACTTGCGCTTCATCGACAGGAAGAACTCATCGTTGGTCTTGGTCGTTTTCAGTTTGTCGACCAGGAACTCGATGGCAGCCACTTCGTCCATCGGGTGCAGCAGCTTGCGCAGAATCCACATGCGCTGCAGCTCGTCGTCGGCGGTCAGCAACTCTTCGCGACGGGTACCCGAACGGTTGATGTTGATGGCCGGGAACACACGCTTCTCGGCGATACGACGATCCAGAGGCAGCTCCATGTTGCCGGTGCCTTTGAATTCCTCGTAGATCACTTCGTCCATCTTCGAGCCGGTTTCAACCAGCGCGGTGGCGATAATGGTCAGCGAGCCGCCTTCTTCGATGTTCCGCGCAGCGCCGAAGAAACGTTTCGGTTTCTCCAGGGCGTGGGCATCGACACCGCCGGTCAGTACCTTGCCGGAGCTCGGGATCACGGTGTTGTAGGCGCGAGCCAGACGGGTGATGGAGTCGAGCAGGATCACCACGTCCTTCTTGTGTTCGACCAGGCGCTTGGCCTTCTCGATCACCATTTCGGCAACCTGCACGTGACGGGTCGGCGGCTCGTCGAACGTCGAGGCAACCACTTCGCCGCGCACGGTGCGCTGCATTTCAGTTACTTCTTCCGGACGTTCGTCGATCAGCAGCACGATCAGGTGAACTTCAGGGTTGTTACGCGCGATGTTCGCAGCGATGTTCTGCAGCATGATCGTCTTGCCCGCTTTCGGCGGTGCAACGATCAGACCGCGCTGGCCTTTGCCGATCGGGGCGCACAGGTCGATGACACGACCGGTCAAGTCTTCGGTGGAACCGTTGCCGGCTTCCATCTTCATGCGCACATTCGGGAACAGCGGGGTCAGGTTCTCGAAGAGAATCTTGTTTTTCGCGTTTTCCGGACGGTCGAAGTTGATCGTGTCGACCTTGAGCAGCGCGAAATAACGCTCGCCTTCCTTTGGAGGGCGGATCTTGCCAACGATGGTGTCACCGGTGCGCAAGTTGAAGCGACGGATCTGGCTCGGGGAGACGTAGATGTCATCAGGACCGGCGAGATAGGAAGCGTCAGCGGAGCGCAGGAAGCCGAAGCCGTCCTGGAGAATCTCCAGCACGCCATCACCGGAGATTTCCTCACCGCTTTTCGCGTGCTTCTTGAGCAGGGAGAAAATCACGTCCTGCTTGCGCGAACGGGCCATATTTTCTATGCCCATCTGTTCGGCCAATTCGAGCAGTTCGGTAATCGGCTTTTGCTTGAGTTCAGTCAGATTCATATAGGAATGACGTAATCATTTATGGAGGGGGGAAATTAAGCTTTTGGCTTAATGAGGCCGCGCCGCGGAGAAGGCGACAGGATCGCGTACTTATTCGAAAAGGAGAGCGTCGGCGACGGCTAGCAGGGGGCACTGGAGAAACCAGCGCGGGGCCGAATGTAACACCTGAATTTCGGAGCGTCTAGCCCTCAATAGCGAAAAAGCCCCGCAAACTGCGGGGCCTTTTTTTGAAACGCTACAACGACGCTTAGATGTTAGCGTCGAGGAAAGCCGCCAGTTGCGACTTCGACAGAGCGCCGACCTTGGTCGCTTCAACGTTGCCGTTCTTGAACAGCATCAGCGTCGGGATACCACGCACGCCATGCTTGGCAGGGGTTTCCTGGTTTTCGTCGATATTCAGTTTGGCAACGGTCAGCTTGCCTTTGTAAGTCTCGGCAATTTCGTCCAGAACAGGAGCGATCATTTTGCAAGGGCCGCACCACTCAGCCCAGTAATCGACCAGTACAGCGCCTTCAGCCTTGAGTACGTCGGCCTCGAAGCTAGCGTCGCTAACGTGTTTGATAAGATCGCTGCTCATGGAATTCTCCAGGGTTGTAAGCAAAAAAACGTGGCCCATCATAACGGCCCTTCCCTCGTTCAGGAAGGTGCAGATGATTGAGTCTCGCTATGGTGTTCCATGAATTTTGGTATAGCCCAGGTCACACCGAGACGGGAGCGATGAAGGCGATTCCAGTGCGCAGCGCCGCATTGCGCACGTGTTCCTGCATGGCCTTCTGCGCCGCGGCAGACGCCCGACGGGCCAGCGCGCGAAGGATTTTGCGGTGCTCCTGCCAGGTTTCCATGGCCCGCTCGACCCGGATGAACGGTAGTTTCTGGCTTTCCAGGAAGATGTCGGCGCTGGCGGTCAGGATGCTCAACATCGCCTGATTGCCGCTGGCCAGCAGAATGCGCCGGTGAAATTCGAAATCCAGTCGCGCTGCGGCGTCGAAGTCGCCGGATTTGAGTTCGCTGCGCATGGTGGCGACATTGTCTTCCAGGGCATCGAGCTCTTCGGTCGTCAAGGTCACGGCCGCCAGCCCCGCAGCAAACCCCTCCAGCGCATAGCGCAACTGGAAAATATCCAGCGGCGAAGCCTGTGCCGCGAACGGCCAACCCGGCGCCACGTCGCTTCGCGGCAGATCCACCGGCGACTGCACGAACACGCCTTTGCCCGGCTGGATACTGATCACGCCCAGCGCACTGAGCGATGACAACGCCTCGCGCAACGACGCCCGGCTGACCCCCAATTGCAGCGCCAGGTCCCGTTGCGAGGGCAAGGCATCGCCCGGACCAATACCCTGTTCGGTGATCAGTTTGCGGATGGCTTGCAGCGCCAATTCGGGTACGGCGCGGGAGATCGAATTCATGGTTTTCCAGACGAACCAGGCCAATGTGCGCCCAGTTGTAAAGCTATTCGCGGCGCCCGGCAAGTCGTGCCCCATGGGGGTTCGGTGGCCGTTGCCGATGCGCTATCGAAGTGCGAAATACGACCTGACTGTTCAGACCAGTAAGACCGAGCGAACCCTGTAAAACCGTGGCCTGCGGTGCGCTTCGCCAAGGATTGGCATGGCCCGTGCTCTGTCGAATCGCAGAAATCACCCCTCGCCGATTCGGAGATTTGCCATGACCCAGCGTTGCAGCGCCCTCCTCGCCGCCTTGTTTGCCAGCTTGATGCTGAGCCAGGCACCCGCCCATGCCGACGGCCTGGAAGATGTGGTCAAGCGCGGCGTCCTCAAGGTCGCCGTGCCTCAAGACTTCCCACCCTTCGGCTCGGTCGGCCCGGACATGAAGCCCCGCGGCCTGGATATCGACACCGCAAAATTGCTGGCCGACCAGCTCAAGGTCAAACTCGAGCTGACGCCGGTCAACAGCACCAACCGCATCCCGTTTCTCACCACCGGCAAGGTCGACCTGGTGATCTCCAGTCTCGGCAAGAACCCGGAGCGGGAAAAAGTCATCGATTTCTCCCGGGCCTACGCGCCGTTCTACCTCGCGGTGTTCGGTCCGCCAGACTCTGACATCAAAGGCCTGGACGATCTCAAGGGCAAAACCATCAGTGTCACCCGTGGCGCCATCGAAGACATCGAACTGACCAAAGTTGCCCCCGAAGGCGTGACCATCAAGCGCTTCGAAGACAACAACTCGACCATAGCCGCCTACCTGGCTGGCCAGGTCGACCTGATCGCCAGCGGCAACGTGGTGATGGTCGCGATCAGCGAGAAGAGCCCAAAACGCGTGCCTGCGCTGAAAGTGAAGCTCAAGGATTCGCCAGTCTACGTGGGCGTGAACAAGAACGAGCCGGCGCTGCTGGACAAGGTCAACCAGATCCTCGTCAGCGCCAAGAGCGACGGCGCGCTGGAAAAGAATGCCCTGACCTGGCTGAAAGAACCGCTGCCGGCCGACCTTTGATTCGGCGCGCAGGAGACTCGCTATGGCCTATCAGTTCGATTTCTTGCCCGTGGTGCACAACACCGACCTTTTATTGCGCGGTGCGCTGTTCACCCTTGAGCTGACAGCCGTCGGCGCAGTGCTGGGGGTGGGGCTGGGCATCCTCGGGGCGCTGGTGCGGGCGTGGAACATCCGTCCGTTCGCGGGCATTTTTGCGGTTTACGTCGAGTTGATCCGCAACACGCCGTTCCTGGTGCAGCTGTTTTTCATCTTCTTTGGCCTGCCGTCCCTGGGCGTGCAGATCTCCGAATGGCAGGCGGCCGTGCTGGCGATGGTGATCAACCTGGGGGCCTACTCCACCGAAATCATCCGCGCCGGCATCCAGGCGATTCCCCGGGGACAACTGGAGGCCGCCGCGGCGCTGGCAATGACGCGCTTCGAAGCCTTTCGCCATGTGGTACTGCTGCCCGCGCTGAGCAAAGTCTGGCCGGCACTGAGCAGCCAGATCATCATCGTCATGCTTGGCTCGGCGGTGTGTTCGCAGATCGCCACCGAAGAACTGAGCTTCGCCGCCAACTTCATTCAATCGCGCAACTTCCGCGCCTTCGAGACCTACGCCCTGACCACGTTGCTCTACCTGTGCATGGCGCTGCTGATCCGCCAGTTTCTGAACTGGATCGGCCAGCGCTTCATCGCAAGGAGCAGCCGATGAGCGACTTCACCTTCTGGGACATCGTGCGCAACCTGCTCACGGGCCTGCAATGGACACTGGCGCTGTCGCTGGTCGCTTTTATTGGGGGCGGGCTGATCGGCTTGTTGATCCTGGTCATGCGCATTTCAAGAAAATCCCTGCCGTGCAACGTCGCGCGTACGTACATCGAACTGTTCCAGGGTACGCCACTGTTGATGCAGCTGTTCCTGGTGTTCTTTGGCGTGGCGCTGGCCGGGGTGGAGATTTCGCCGTGGATGGCGGCGGCGATTGCCTTGACGCTGTTCACCAGTGCCTATCTGGCGGAGATCTGGCGCGGTTGCGTCGAGTCGATCCCCAACGGCCAATGGGAAGCCTCGTCGAGCCTGGCACTCAATCCGCTGGAGCAGCTGCGATATGTGATCCTGCCGCAGGCCTTGCGCATTGCCGTGGCGCCGACCGTGGGCTTCTCGGTGCAGGTAGTCAAAGGCACCGCCGTCACCTCGATCATCGGCTTCACCGAGCTGACCAAGACCGGCGGCATGCTGGCCAACGCCACCTTCGAGCCCTTCATGGTCTATGGCCTCGTGGCCCTGGGTTACTTCCTGCTCTGCTACCCCTTGTCCCTCAGTGCGCGCTACCTCGAAAGGAGACTGCATGCCTCTGCTTAGAATTTCCGCCCTGCATAAGTACTACGGCGACCATCATGTGCTCAAAGGCATCGACCTGAGCGTCGAGGAAGGCCAGGTGGTGGCGATCATCGGCCGCAGCGGCTCGGGCAAGTCGACCTTGTTGCGCACGCTCAATGGTCTGGAATCGATCAATGACGGTGTCATCGAGGTCGACGGCGAATACCTCGACGCCGCCCGTGCCGACTTGCGCAGCCTGCGGCAGAAAGTCGGCATGGTGTTTCAGCAGTTCAACCTGTTTCCGCACCTGACCGTGGGCGAGAACGTCATGCTCGCGCCGCAAGTGGTGCAAAAAGTCCCGAAAGCCCAGGCCGCCGAACGGGCGAGGCAGATGCTGGAGCGGGTCGGGCTCGGGGAAAAATTCGATGCCTTCCCGGACCGGCTATCCGGCGGTCAGCAACAGCGCGTGGCGATTGCCCGGGCGCTGGCGATGTCGCCCAAGGTGTTGCTCTGCGATGAAATCACCTCGGCCCTGGACCCTGAATTGGTCAACGAAGTGCTGAGCGTGGTCCGACAACTGGCCAAGGAAGGCATGACGCTGATCATGGTCACCCATGAAATGCGTTTTGCCCGGGAGGTTGGGGATAAGTTGGTGTTCATGCATCAGGGGCTGGTGCATGAGGTGGGGGATCCGAAGGTATTGTTTGCCAACCCGCAGACGCCGGAGTTGGCGAATTTCATTGGGACCGTGGAGGCGACAGCCTGAAAGAATTCATGAGTCTGTGATGCCCTCTTCGCGAGCAGGCTCGCTCCCACAGGATGGCGAATTTTCTGTGGGAGCGAGCCTGCTCGCGAATGACCGCGCAGCGGTCACCGTCTTTCCTGTGCTGAATCAAGGCTTTGAACACTGCGCGTTGGCGACAGCCTTTGATCGTGGCACGATGTCGAGGTTATCGACCGAGACCCCCTGACCATGCCGCAATCCCAAGCCAAGAATCTGTCCCTGATCGCCGCAATCGACCTGGGCTCCAACAGCTTTCACATGGTCGTGGCCAAGGCCCAGAACGGCGAAATCCGCATTCTCGAGCGTCTCGGGGAAAAGGTTCAGCTGGCCGCCGGCATCGACGAAGAACGCCATCTCAGCGAAGAATCCATGCAGCGCGGGCTCGATTGCCTGAAGCGATTCGCTCAACTGATCAGCGGTATGCCCCTGGGCGCCGTGCGGATCGTTGGCACCAACGCCCTGCGTGAAGCCCGCAACCGCGCCGAATTCATCCACCGCGCCGAAGAAATCCTCGGCCATGACGTGGAAGTGATCTCCGGTCGCGAAGAGGCGCGCCTGATTTACCTCGGCGTGTCCCATACCCTCGCCGATACGCCCGGCAAGCGCCTGGTCGCCGACATCGGCGGCGGCAGTACCGAATTCATCATCGGCCAACGCTTCGAACCGCTGCTGCGCGAAAGCCTGCAAATGGGCTGCGTGAGCTTCACCCAGCGCTACTTCAAGGACGGCAAGATCACTCCAGCCCGCTATGCCCAGGCCTATACCGCGGCGCGCCTGGAGATCATGAGCATTGAACACGCCCTGCACCGCCTGACCTGGGATGAAGCCATCGGCTCCTCGGGCACCATCCGCGCCATCGGCCTGGCGCTGAAGGCCGGCGGTCATGGCAACGGCGAGGTCAATGCTCCTGGCCTGGCCTGGCTCAAGCGCAAGCTGATCAAGCTCGGCGATGTCGAAAAAATCGACTTCGAAGGCATCAAGCCTGATCGCCGGGCGATTTTCCCTGCCGGACTGGCGATTCTAGAAGCCATCTTCGACTCCCTCGAATTGCAACGCATGGACCACTGCGAAGGCGCCCTGCGCGAAGGCGTGCTCTACGATCTGCTGGGCCGCCATCACCATGAAGACGTACGTGAACGCACCCTGACCTCGCTGATGGAGCGCTACCACGTCGACTTGGAACAAGCCGCACGGGTGGAACGCAAAGCCCTGCATGCCTTCGATCAGGTGGCCACGGATTGGGATCTGGAAGATGACGACGGCGTCTGGCGCGAACGGCTGGCCTGGGCGGCCAAGGTCCATGAAGTGGGGCTGGACATCGCCCACTATCAGTACCACAAGCACGGCGCTTACCTGATCGAACACTCGGACCTCGCCGGCTTCTCCCGCGAAGACCAGTTGATGCTCGCGCTGCTGGTGCGCGGCCACCGCCGCAACATTCCCAAGGACAAGTTCGCCGAATTCGACGAGGACGGCATCAAGCTGATTCGCCTGTGCGTGCTGCTGCGCTTCGCGATCCTGTTCCACCACATTCGCGGCACCCAAGCCATGCCACAGGTGGAGCTGAACGCCAATGGCAACAGCCTGGAAGTGGTGTTCCCGGAAAAATGGCTGGATGACAACCAATTGACCCAGGCCGACTTCGCCAACGAAGCGGAATGGCTCACACGCGTCGATATCGTCTTGAACGTGCGCTGAAACTGAAAAAGGCCTTCTTCGGAAGGCCTTTTTCATGCACGCAATTCTTGTGGGAGCGAGCCTGCTCGCTCCCACAGAGGCCTGGCTACCGGACTGCCAGGATCGGGCTGCCCAACCGCTCCAGCAAGGCCGCCTGGGCACTGCGTGGGTTTTGGTTGCCGGTCGGCGTATTGCGGATGTAGCGACCGTCCGACTGCAAGCTCCAGCTATGGGTGTTGTCGGTCAGATACAGCTCCAGCTCTTTCTTGACCCGCATGATCAACTTCTTGCCTTCAACCGGGAAGCAAGTCTCGACGCGCTTGTCGAGGTTGCGCTCCATCCAGTCGGCACTGGAGAGGAACATCTGCTCATCGCCGCCATTGAGGAAGTAGAAGACACGCGTGTGCTCCAGGAAGCGACCGATGATCGAACGCACGTGAATGTTGTGGGAAACCCCGGCGATCCCCGGCCGCAGGCAGCACATGCCACGCACCACCAGGTCGATGCGCACGCCTGACTGGCTGGCCTTGTACAGCGCGCGGATGATCTTCGGATCGGTCAGCGAGTTGAACTTGGCAATGATGTGCGCCGGTTTGCCGTCGAGGGCGAACTGGGTCTCGCGAGCAATCATGTCGAGCATGCCCTTTTTCAGGGTGAACGGCGCATGCAACAGCTTCTTCATGCGCAGCGTCTTGCCCATGCCGATCAACTGGCTGAACAGTTTGCCGACGTCTTCGCACAGCGCATCGTCCGACGTCAGCAAGCTGTAGTCGGTGTACAGGCGGGCGTTGCCGGCGTGGTAGTTACCGGTGCCCAGGTGCGCGTAACGCACGATTTCACCGGCTTCGCGCCGCAGGATCAGCATCATCTTGGCGTGGGTCTTGAAACCGACCACACCATAGATCACCACCGCGCCGGCCGCTTGCAGACGGCTGGCCAGCTGCAGGTTGGATTCCTCGTCGAACCGCGCTCGCAGTTCGATAACCGCGGTGACTTCCTTGCCGTTACGCGCGGCGTCCACCAGCGCGTCGACGATTTCCGAGTTGGCGCCGGAGCGGTACAGGGTCTGGCGCACCGCCAGGACGTGCGGGTCTTTCGCGGCCTGACGCAGCAAGTCGACCACCGGCGTGAACGATTCGAACGGGTGCAGCAACAGGATGTCCTGCTTGCTGATCACGCTGAAAATATTCTCGCTGTTCTGCAGCAGTTTCGGGATCTGCGGCGTGAATGGCATGTATTGCAGCTCGCGCTGACTGTCCAGGCCAGTGATGCTGAACAGACGCGTCAGGTTCACCGGGCCGTTGACCTGATACAGCTCGGTTTCGCCCAGGTTGAATTGCTTGAGCAGGTAATCCGACAAGTGTTTCGGGCACGTATCCGCCACCTCCAGACGCACCGCGTCGCCGTAACGACGGGAGAACAACTCGCCGCGCAAGGCACGGGCCAAGTCTTCGACGTCTTCGGAGTCCAGTGCCAGGTCGGCGTTTCGGGTCAGGCGGAACTGGTAGCAACCCTTGACCTTCATGCCTTGGAACAGGTCATCGGCGTGGGCGTGGATCATCGACGACAGGAACACGTAGTTGTCGCCAGCGCCACCGACCTCTTCCGGAACCTTGATGATCCGTGGCAGCAGGCGCGGTGCCGGGATGATCGCTAGACCGGAATCGCGACCGAAGGCGTCGATACCCTCGAGCTCGACGATGAAGTTCAGGCTCTTGTTCACCAGCAGCGGGAACGGGTGTGTCGGGTCAAGGCCGATCGGGGTGATGATTGGGGCGATTTCATCGCGGAAATACCGGCGGACCCAGGTCTTGAGCTTGGTCGTCCAGTGACGACGACGGATGAAGCGGACCTGATGCTTTTCCAGCTCCGGCAACAGAATGTCGTTGAGAATCGCATACTGGCGGTCTACGTGACCGTGCACCAGTTCGCTGATGCGAGCCAGGGCCTGATGCGGTTGCAGGCCATCGGCGCCCGCTTGTTCACGGGCGAAGGTGATTTGTTTCTTGAGGCCGGCGACACGAATCTCGAAGAACTCGTCCAGGTTGCTGGAGAAGATCAGCAGGAACTTCAACCGTTCCAGCAATGGATAGGACTCGTCCAGCGCCTGTTCCAGCACGCGGATGTTGAACTGCAGTTGCGATAGCTCGCGGTGGATGTACAGGCTGCTGTCATCCAGGCCGGGAATGGCAATCGCCGGCGCCGCCAGTGCGGGCTCGGTCACCGTCGCGGGTAGAGCAGGCTCCAGCTCAGGCGGTGTTTCGGCGATTTGCTCCACTACAGGTTGAGCGTCTTGTACGGCAACTTCAGTGAGTCCTTCGGTATTCATCGAATGTTCCTGGGAGGGCTATTTCTGCTCTCGTAACAATTGAGCTGCGCGAACGGCAAAGTAGGTCAGGATGCCATCAGCGCCTGCACGTTTAAAAGCGGTCAGGGATTCAAGGATAACCCCTTCGCTCAACCAGCCATTCTGGATCGCTGCCATGTGCATGGCGTATTCGCCGCTGACTTGATAAACAAATGTCGGCACTTTGAATTCTTCCTTGACCCGGCAAAGGATGTCCAGATACGGCATGCCTGGCTTGACCATGACCATGTCCGCACCTTCTGACAAGTCCGCCGCCACTTCGTGCAGGGCTTCGTTGCTGTTGGCCGGGTCCATCTGATAAGAGGCCTTGTTGGCTTTGCCCAGGTTCAGTGCAGAACCGACCGCATCGCGGAACGGGCCGTAGTAGGCACTGGCGTACTTCGCCGAGTAGGCCATGATCCGCACGTTGACGTGCCCGGCCAGCTCGAGGGCTTCACGGATCGCCTGGATACGGCCATCCATCATGTCCGATGGCGCCACGACCTGAGCGCCAGCTTCGGCGTGGGACAAGGCTTGCTTGACCAGTGCGTCGACGGTGATGTCGTTCTGCACATAGCCTTCTTCGTCGAGAATGCCGTCCTGGCCATGGGTGGTGAACGGGTCCAGCGCGACGTCGGTGATCACACCCAGCTCAGGGAACTGCGCGCGCAGGGCACGGGTGGCGCGCTGGGCGATACCTTCCGGGTTCCAGGCTTCGGCGGCGTCCAGCGACTTGAGTTCGGCTGGCGTGACCGGGAACAGCGCCAACGCCGGGATCCCCAGCTCAACCCATTTGGCCGCTTCTTCCAGCAGCAGATCGATGGTCAGGCGTTCGACGCCCGGCATCGAGGCCACCGCTTCGCGACGGTTTTCACCGTCCAGCACAAACACCGGCAGAAGCAGGTCATCGACGGTCAGCACGTTTTCACGGACCAGGCGACGCGAGAAATCGTCACGTCGGTTGCGGCGCAGGCGGGTGGCGGGGAACAAACGGTTGGCGGGGGTAAAGCTCACGGCAGACTCCTGAGCCCGCGCAGACGGGCGAGCGTGACAGTTATAAGCGGCCATTATGACGAACACGTTACAGTTATGTGCAACCTGTGACACGTAGCCGCATTCCATTGTCCTTGTAGGAAATGTTCACGTCGAGACACATTTGGACACTTTCCTGAATGTGTACGAAGGGTTAGGCTGCGCGTTCATTTCGCCAGCACCCAGACAATGCTCCAACAATTTCTGCATGACTTCGGCTATTTTGCCCTGTTCCTCGGCACGTTCTTCGAAGGCGAAACCATCCTTGTGCTCGCAGGCTTCCTCGCGTTCCGTGGATACATGGACATCAACCTGGTGGTGGTCGTGGCGTTCTTCGGCAGCTATGCCGGCGATCAGCTGTGGTACTTCCTGGGGCGCAAGCACGGGCGCAAGCTGCTGGCACGCAAACCGCGCTGGCAGTTGATGGGTGACCGGGCGCTGGAACATATCCGCAAGCACCCGGACATCTGGGTCCTGAGCTTCCGTTTCGTCTACGGCCTGCGCACGGTGATGCCGGTGGCGATCGGCCTGTCGGGCTATCCACCGGGCCGTTATCTATTGCTCAACGGGATTGGTGCAGCGATCTGGGCCGCCGCGCTGGCGGCAGCGGCCTATCACTTCGGTGCGGTGCTCGAAGGCATGCTCGGCAGCATCAAGAAGTATGAGCTGTGGGTGCTCGGCGCCCTGCTCGTCCTGGGCCTGGGCTTGTGGGCGCGCCGACGCTTCAAGAACGCGCGCCTGGCCAAGCAGGTCTACGCCGATGAACAGGCACTGAAAGCAGAGCGCGCCAATACGGCGGATCCTAAGACGCCAGCCGAGTGAAACGGTTTCTGCAGCAATAGAGACCGATACCGCTGAGCAGGCTGTAACTGAGCAGGCCGACCCAGCCCACCGCGCTGGCCGGCCATAGCCCCACCCACGGCGCCAGCCACACCAGCGGCACGTTCGATGCCAACCGCAGCAGTTCCAGCTTCAACGCCCACGGGCGATTCTCCAGGGCCACGCCCAGCACGAACAACCCCAGCGCCACCGCACCCCAGCCGAGTACCAGAGCGGAGGTAGAGAGCTGCGGCTCCAGGTTCATCAAGTAGCTGCCCAAAGCGATGTAGACGCAGAACTGCACCGCCACATACAGCTGTTGACGCCCATCCAGCGGCACCTCGAATTTACGGAACTGGCTCAAGTCCGGCTTGTTCATCGGATACTTGGCGGCCACGTCCGCCGGCCGCCAGCCGGTGCGCATGAACCAGATCCGCAGCTTGTCCCAAGTCCGCTCGGCGCGCCGCGCATCCGCCCACAACTGCGCGTAGAACTGCACATTGGCCCAGATCGGATTCCAGCTCGCCAGTGGGGTGGTCACGCCGAAAATCACCGGCTCGTTGTCGTCTTCTTCCTGGAACGAGCCAAATAGACGGTCCCAAAAAATGAACACCCCGCCGTAGTTGCGATCCATGTAGAGAGCGTTCTGTGCATGGTGAGCCCGATGATTGGATGGCGTAACGAAGAACCATTCGAACCAGCCGAGCTTGGGTATGTGCCGTGTGTGCACCCAGAACTGGTACAGCAGGTTCAGCGCGGCGACACTGACAAACACCACCAATGGCACACCGGCCACGGCCATGGGCAAGTAGAAGATCCAGCTCAACAGAAACCCGGTGCTGGTCTGGCGCAGGGCGGTGGAGAGGTTGTAGTCCTCGCTCTGGTGATGCACCGAATGCGCGGCCCAGAGAATATTGCGCTCGTGGCCCAGGCGATGCAGCCAGTAGTAGCAGAAGTCATAGAAGACGAAGGCAAAGATCCAGACCCACACGCTGTCGGCCGAGAGTTCGAACAATGCCAGATGTTTGAGCGCGAACGCATAGGTCAGCAGCCCCACACCCTTGGTCAAAAGGCCCGTGGTGGTGGACAGCACGCCGGTGCTGATGCTGTTGATCGCGTCCGCCACCCGATAATTGCTGACCCCGCGCCAACGGTCGGCCAGCAGTTCGACGGCAATCAGCACAAAGAAAAACGGCACCGCATACAGAATGAAGTCCATAACGCGTCCTGAACGGAATTTTTTAAGGACAGATGCTATGTGTAGCCGCGAAATAACCCTATGGCAACGAGTGACAAATTAGTGGACATTTAACGCCATGAATCTGGAGAAACGCCCATGAGCAAAAAAGTTGCAGTGATCCTTTCCGGTTGTGGCGTGTACGACGGCGCAGAGATCTACGAAAGCGTGATTACCCTGCTGCGCCTGGACCAGCGTGGCGCGCAGGTACAGTGTTTCGCACCGAATATTGCGCAGTTACACGTGATTAATCACCTGACCGGCGAAGAAATGCCCGAATCGCGCAATGTGCTGGTGGAGTCGGCGCGTATTGCCCGCGGCGAAATCAAGGACATCCGCGAAGCAGACGTCGAGGATTTCGACGCATTGATCATCCCCGGCGGATTCGGATCGGCCAAGAACCTGTCCAACTTCGCCGTCGAAGGCACCGGCTGCACCGTGCAACCGGATGTCCTGGCCTTGACCGAAGCGTTTGCCGAGTCCGGCAAGCCTGTGGGTCTGATCTGCATCTCGCCGGCCCTGGCGGCAAAGATCTACGGTCCGGGCGTGACCTGCACCATCGGCAACGATGCCGACACCGCCGCCGCGCTGAACAAGATGGGCGCGACCCACAAGGATTGTGCAGTGAGTGACATCGTCGAAGACAAGGCGCGCAAACTGGTGAGCACCCCGGCGTACATGCTGGCCGGGAGCATTAGCGAGGCCGCCTCTGGCATCAACAAACTGGTCGACCGCGTGCTCGAACTGACCCACGAAAACGACGCGTAAAGCGCACTACCTGTAGGAGCGAGCTTGCTCGCGATGGTCGTTAACGATTACGCGGGCAGCCTGAATGCAAGCGGCGCTCTCAAGTCCATCGCGAGCAAGCT
>NZ_JBPKAM010000084.1:0-28319 GCF_051216495.1 Pseudomonas baetica
CCCCCCCCCCCCCCCCCCCCCCCCCCCCCCCCCCCCCCCCCCCCCCCCCCCCCCCCCCCCCCCCCCCCCCCCCCCCCACAGGTTTACAGGCAATTTTCAAAATCCGCTTTCGCGCATCAACACCGCGAGAAAATGGGTCGCCACATCAGCCAGCACACTGCGTCGCTCGCCTTCGATTTTCAGGTGGCCACGGGTTTCGCGCAGGCTTGGCAGGGGCTCGTCGAGCTGGATCAGCACCTGGAACAGCGCCGCGCTCGGCACCAGCTCGTGTTCCTGCGATGTGGTCGGCACCGGTCCGCCAAAGCGCGACGACAACATGCGATGGGACAACTGGCTGGCGCGGGTACTGCCGATTACCAGCACCTTGCCGCCCAGTGGCGTGGTCTGGCCGTCAGGATAGAAGCGCACACGGTCGCCGGTGACCAGGCGATGCACCTGATCCTGGGCGACGTAGGCGTCGACTTGCCAACTGCGCGGATCGATCAAGATCCCCAGGGCGTCCTGGCGGCCGATCCACTGGCCGCTTTTCCAATCCGGGTTGACGTCCAGCCAAAGCCCGGCGAACGGGGTTTGCAGGTTGAGCCGGGCGATTTCCGAGCGGGCGGCCCGGGCTTCTTCGAATTGCACGTTCAGACGCTGGCGGGTAACGGCGTCTTCAGCCAGGCCGCCGGGGTCGGCCAGCAACCCGGACAGGCGTGCCTCATAGCTACGGGCATTGGCTTCGCTGCTGTGCAGGCGCGAGGCGATGTCCGGCTCGTCCAGTGTCACCAGCACTTCACCGGCCTTGACCGGGCCTTCGGCGTGAATCGATTGCAATCGCGCGGGGTAGGGTGCATAGACCCGTAGCTGATGCTCGGCGCGGGCTACGCCAACGGCGTCGATCTGGGTGCGCCAGGGCAGGGCGAGGCCAAGCAGTATCAAGCCCAGCACACTGTAGAACAGCACTTTACGCTTGCTCGGAATGTTCGCGCGTTGGGTCCACCAGTGGCTCAGTTCGCGCATCACCGGCATGGCGATAAACCAGGAGAGTTCGACCATGAACAGGATGATCCCCAGCAATTTGAAGAAGAACAGGTAGACCGCCAGGGCGATCCCCAGAAACAGCACCAGCCGATAGACCCAGGTGATGATGGCGAAGGTCACCAGTAGCCGGCGTTGGCCGGTGGGAAACACCTCCGGCCAGTCTTCCTGCAAGCCCAGCAGGTTGCGCCGCAGGGTGACCCGGGCGAGCGCCGAAGCGCGCTCGTGCAGGTTGGGGAAATCCAGCAGGTCGGACAGGATGAAGTAACCGTCGAAACGCATGAACGGGCTGGCGTTCAAGGCCAGGGACAACAGCCAACTGGTGGTCGCCAGGTACAGCAGGGCATTGCGCAGCGCCCCCGGATCACACAGCGCCCAGCCCAGGGTTGAAAGCCCGGCGAGGGACAATTCAGTGACGATCCCGGCCGAGGCGATGGCCAGCCGCTGGCGGGAGCGACTGAGCTTCCAGCTTTCGCCAGTGTCGGTGTAGAGCATCGGCCACAGCACCACGAAGGCGATGCCCATGTGCCCGACGCGCAACCCCAGCCGCGTCGCCACCAGCGCATGCCCCAGCTCATGCAGGGTTTTGGCGACGATCAGCGCCAGGGCGAAACTGAACAGGCCTTCGGTAGAAAACGATTCGACCACGGCGCTGGTAAAGCTGTCCCATTGTTGCAGGACCAGAATCACCCCCAGCACGCTCAGGCTCACCACCAGCATCGCGGTCAGCGGATGGAACAACCAATGCAGGGAATGGGCCAGGTGTTGCAACGGCTGTTGCGGGCGCAGCAGCGGAATGCGGAAAAACAGGTAGTGATGCAGCCACCAGCGCCAGCTCAACCAACTGCCTTCCTCGCCCTTGGCCTGCAAACGCGCCAAGGCGGCGGGCCCGGCACGCAGCAATTGGTGTTGTTCGAGGAACTGGCGAAAGTCGAGGATCTGCTCCACATCGGGTTTGAGCGCGGTGCCCTCGGCGATCTGCTGGCTGATCTGGCGCGGCGATTGGCCCCAGCGCAGCAGGCATTCGAACTCCAGCCAGCCGATGCGATAGAAGCGGTTGATCACCGTGTCCTGGATCACCCACGCCGGCTCGCCGCTGCTGCCATGGGCGGCCTCGCTCAGGCGCAGGTCCTCGCGCAACGGGGGCACGGGAATGTCGGCCGGGTCGAGCATTACCAGCCACTCCAGGCACGCAATGTCGCCAGCGGTCGACGCAGCAGGTAATAGCCGAGCATCACCCGACCGCCATAGAGTTTGGCGGTACCGTGCAGGCCCAGGCGGGCGTGTTCCGGCGTGCCGTCGATGCTCGCCAGCAGCCGATAGGCGACCACGCCTTCATCGCTGGGGCGGGCCTGGTAGCTGGTTTCGAGGATCTTGCCCTTGAGCGGGGTCAGCGGGTACGCCGTCAAAAACAGCGTGACTTCGGCGCCGGGTTCCAGGGCGATGGCATCGGCCACCGCCAGTTGGATCAACATCGCCGGTTGAGTCGGGTCGGCCACTTGCATGATCCGCTCACCGGTCACCACCGGTTTGCCCAGCCAGTCGTTGGGGTCGCTGAACACCGCGACGCCGGCGCGAGGCGAAAGCACCTGAGTGCGCTTGAGTTGCGCCTGTACCGCCGCCAGTTCGGCCCGGCGCTGTTGCGAGCGTCCTTCGAGCAGGGTCAGCTCGCTTTTGCTCTGCGGGTTATCGAACGCTCGCTGGCTGGCGGCCTGTAACTCGGCATCGGCCACCGCCACTTCCTTGCCGAGCACTTCGGCGCGGCTGCGCAGGGTGGTTTCGTCCAGGGAAAACAGTGGCGTGCCGGCTTCCACCGGCTGATTGGGACGGACCTGGATGTGCTCGATCACCCCGTCGATGGGCGAGCTGATGATCTGCGCCTGACGGGAGACGATTTCCGTCGGCGCCAGGGCCGTTTGCCGCACGGGCAGCAACAGCAAGGCGCCGAGCACCAGCAGCCCCAACAGCAGTTGCTTGCGGCTGGGCCACCAGCGGCCGAAACGCCGACGCTTGGTCAGCGCGGTCCAGCAATAGGCCCAAGTGTTGATCGGGCCGGCCAGGACCTGACGCAACAGGGCGGGGGGTTCCTGTTCGAGCAGCAGCAACAGCAAGCCCAGGCGATGCCCTTCGCGATCCTGAATCGGCACGCACCACAGGCCCGACGGCCACCACTCGATCCAACCTTCACTGATGTCCGCAGGCGCGGTGGTGCTGTCCTGGGTCAGCCAGACCGGTTCGCCGTCCGGCACCTGGGTGGCGATCCAGCGACTGGCGCGACCTAACCAGACTAAATAGGGCGAGTCTTCGCTGGGGCGCGACAGGCCTGACACGCAGAGTAATTCCAGGGAAGACTCACGTTGAGCGAACACCAGTGCCTGATGAAACGGCAACAGCGGATACAGGTCGTTGGCCATGCTGAAGGCCAGGGCGTTCAGCGAGTCGGCGGCGATGGCCTTGTCACGCAGGGCATCGAGTTCCAGCAGCAGGTGCGGGTGGGGCAGGGGTTCATTCATGGTCATGGCTGGGCCGTTTCCTGATTGAACCGCGCCGTGCCGCTCATGCCGGCCATCAGGTCAGGGAATTTTTCGTCGAGCCGGGCTTCCAGTTCGACGGTCTGGGCCACGGCATCGACCCGCGAATTGACCACCGTGACGTGGGCCGGATAGGTCTTGCCCGTCTCATGGATGCTCACTTGCAACGGCATCCCCTTTTTCAGGTTCTTGAGCATGTTCGACGGCACGTTCAGTCGTACCTTCAGTGCGCCATCGCTGACCAGATCGAACAGCGGCGTGCCGGCGCTGACCGTCTGGTAGGGCTTGACGTAGACCTTGGCCACCGTCCCGGAAAACGGCGCCAGTACCTGGCAGTAACCGCTCTGGGCCACGCCCATGGCCCGGGCACCCTCGGCCTTCTGCACTTCGGTGTTGGCCATCGACACTTCGATGTCGCCGACGGCATTGAGTTGGCGCAGCTGTTGTTTGGCTTGCAGGTTCTGCTTGGCCATCGCCAGTTCAGCCACCGCGACTTTGCTGCGCGCCTCGGCTTCATTGCAGTTGAAGCGCGCCAACAGGGCGGATTTGACGACGTGTTCGCCGAAGGTGGCTTTTAATTCTCCGAGTGTTCCGTTCATCTGGCTGGAGAGGGTGGTCTCCAGTTCGGCGGCGAGCAACACGCGGATTGTCGTGGTGCTTTCCATGGATGAGTCCTGGGCCTGAACCCCGAGTGTGGCAGCGGTCAGCATGAGCAACAACCATCGCGAGTCACGGGTGGGTCTGAACATTCGGCATTCCTTGCTGGGTGACGAGCAGCCGTTGCTGCTCCTGTTTGCTCAAGGTGTTCTGGATTTCCCGGGCCAGGGTCTTGATGTCATGTTTGTCGATTTCGTTGGGCAGTACGTCCAGGCCCACCGAGTTGTACAACCGCCCCCAGGCCGCCTGGGCACTGGAGAAGGCCGCTTCACGCTGATAGCGCGAGAGCAGAAAACGGCCTTCGGCGCGGATCACTTCCAGCTCGGAACCGAGGGCGCCGGTTTTGGCGGCCTGAGCATAATCGAGCAGGCTGCGATCGACCCGCAGGCTCTCATCAGTGAACTCTACCTCTTGACGCGCCAGCTGATAGCGCAGGGCGCCGACCCGTACCTGGGTCAGAATCGCCATCGACAGCGCCACACGCCGGGTGTCGTCGGTTTCGCTCTGGGATTTCTCAGCCGCGTTCAGCGATGGCAGTTGCAACAAGCGCAGCAGGTTCATCGAAACCTGCACACCGGTGCCCATCCAGTCGCTGTTGTAGTTGAATTTGTTCGAGTCGTATTTGTAGCCGTAGTCGAAGCTGACGTTCGGCCACAATTGCGCCTTGGCGATGTCCAGGTCCTTTTGGTTTACGCGCTTGCGGTACCACTCCTCCATGATCTCCGGGCGGTTCTCCATGGACAGCTGTTCAAGCTGCGCCATGCTCTGGTGCAGTTCCGGCAACGGTGGTTCGGTGTTGTCGGCCAGGACCATTTTCGAGCCCGGTGGCAATGACATCAGCGCCGCCAGTTCCGCCTGGGCGAACTCCAGGTCCTGGCGGCGTACGGTCAGCAGGTAGATGGAGTCGAGCAGGGCGCGCTGGTAAGCGAGGATTTCCTGGCGTGGCAGCAGGCCTTTGTTTTCTGCCTCGCGGGCCGAGGTCAGGGCGCTGTGGGTGCGAGCCAGCAGTTTGTCGACTTCCGGCATCAGGCGTTGGGCGCCCAGTGCTCGCCAGTAGGCATTGCGCACATCCTGCAGGACGTTCTGCGCGACTTTGCGCCGGCGCTCCTCGGCCATCAGGATCTGATCGGACTTCTGCTGGGTACGGTAATAAGCCACGCCGAAATCCAGCAGGCTCCAGCTCAGGCCCAGGCCGTAGAGTTCGCGATAGCGTTCTTCCGAGGTCGATGCACGCAAGCTGACTTCGCGGTCTTCGATGCCGATGGAGGTGCCACCGGAGTCGTTGTTACGCCCGGCATACCCCGCCGACGCCACCAGGCGCGGCAGCATCTCGTGGCTCGACACGTCGCGCAGGTCCGAGGCCAGTGCGCTTTCCATGAGCTTGAGGCGGTAATCGAGGTTGTACTTGAGCGCCCGCGCCGCCGCCTCATAGAAGGTAATGGGCGTGGTGACGGCCTCCTGGCCCGAGTACATGCGTGACTGATCGGCCAGGATGCGTTGACGGTTTTCCTCCTCGGTGGAGGGTTTGGGATCCAGCGAGGAGCAGGCGCTGAGCAGCATCGTCGAAACGAGGGCGGTACTCAGTAGCCTGGTTGCGGTTTTTGGCATATTCAATCCTTTGTGTTCACCGGTTCTTTCAGTTTGTCGGATCGCGAGGTTCTCGATTGGCCGGGTACAGACGGTTCGCAGCGGTTCGCAACTGGGCACTGAAACCCCGGGCCTGGCGCGGTTCGGCGGGTTTCTCGGCTTGTGCCGGGCCTTGGGTCATGTGGGCGCTGTCGATGGTGAACAGCGACGGATCAGCCAACAGGCCATCGGCACTCAGGCTGGTGCGGCCCTGGCGTCCGAGAATCCACAGCATGTCCAGATCACTTTCCCGGCGGCTTTCACGCACGGCCTGGGACACGAATTGGCCTGGAACCAGACCCAATCCTGCACCGAGCGAGTCAACCGGGAACTCGCCGATGCTGGCGATGCGCAGGTTTGAGCCACCGGCGCCCCAGCTCGAGACCTCGAGTGCCCGCGCCTCGCGCTCCACCACCGGGGTGATGAAGATCGCAGGAGTCGGGTCGGGCAGGCGAAAGGCGCCGTTGCGGTTGAGTCGGTTGGTCGGGTCGTTGTCGAAGAAATCGTTCTGCGGCGCCGGGATGAACGGCGAGGCGATGTCCAGGTTGATCACCAGTTCGGCCAGGTCGGTGGCACCGTTGATATCGCTGATGGTGTAGGTGAAGACATCCTGCAGCACCTGGCCCAATCCGGCAGCGGCCAGCACCGCGGGATTGGTCTGGTCGATCGTGTAGGTGTAGCTGCCGTCCGCGTTCAAAATCAACGTGCCATAGAGACCGAGGATCGGTTGGCCGATCACCCCGGGCGTGCCAGTGCCGGTTTCGCTGCCGGTGCGCACGGCGACCACTTGCAGGCCATCGTTGGCATCCACATCGCTGTCGTTGGGCAGCACATTGCCGGTGGCTTGCGGTGCGGGAGTCTGGTCACTGGCCACGGCACTGTCGTTCTGCGCCACCGGTGCATCGTTGGCACCCTGGATGACGATGGTCAGGCGTGCATCCGACGTCGCGCCGGCGGTGTCGGTCATGCGATAGGTGAAGGTCTCGCTCAGGGTATTGGCGGCGGTGCGCAGGGCTTGCACCTGCGGATTGCTGTTGTCGATCACATAGGTGTAGCTGCCGTCGGCGTTGAGGATCAACTGACCGTAAAGGCCCACCAACACTTGACCGGCATTGCTGCTCTGGCCGTTCTGGGCGCTGACGGACAACACCTGCTTGCTCTCGCCGTTGGCCACGCTGTCGACGTCGCTGTCGTTGTCCAGCACGTTACCGGTGGCGTTGGTGCCCGGCGTGCCGTTGTTGACCCCGCCGGCTTCGAGGGCGGTGCTGCCATCATCCTGCGCGATGGGCGTGTCGTTGCGGCCGTCGATGGTGATTTGCAGTTCGGCGCTCGAAGAGGCACCGAAGATGTCGGTCTCTGTGTAGGTGAATACATCGATCAGGGTCTGGCCGCTGATTCGCAGGGCCTGCACCGCGGGCAAGCTGTTGTCCAGGGTATAGCGCCAGGTGCCGTCGGGCAGCAGGACCAGATCGCCGTATTGCCCGCGCAAGGACGTGCCGATCACGCCCGTGGTGCCGGTTCCGGTCAGGGTTCCGGTGCGCACCGCCGAAATGGTCAGGGCATCGTTTTCCAGGTCGGTGTCGTTGCCGATGACGTTGCCGCCGGGATCTACACCCGGCTGTGCGTTGTTCAGGCCGCCGGCCTCCACGGCGGTACCGGTATCGGTGTTGGCGTGGGGCGCATCGTTGCGTCCGCGGATGATGATGTGGATCTCCGCCAGGTCGCTTTGCCCGCCAAGGTCCGTGACCTGATAGGTGAAGTGTTCATCGAGGAACTGCAACGGGCCCAACGCCTGAATGGTCGGGTTGCTGGAGTCGATGATGTAGGTGTAGTTGCCGTCGGCACCGATGATCAATTGCCCGTACAACCCATTGATCAGCGTACCGTTGGTGTTGTCGGTGCCCGGATTGACCGGGTCCAGCGCGCCACCGGCCGCTTCGGTGCCGAAGCGGATGCCGCTGACGTGCAGGGCATCGCCCTGGTCGACATCGGTGTCGTTGGGCAATACGTTGCGGGTTGGATTGACGCTGTTGCCCGCGCCGTTGTCGGCCACGGCCACCGCCACGTCGTTGGTGGCCACCGGCGCATCCCAGGCACCGTCGATGCGGATATTCAATTGGGCGATGTCGGTGGCCCCGGCGGTATCGCGCATGCGGTAGGTGAAGGTTTCCACCAGCGAATCGCCGACCTTGAGCGCCTGGACTGCTGCCAGGTTATTGTTGACCACGTAGCTGTACGTGCCATTGGCGTTGATGGTCAGGGTGCCGTACAGACCGTTGAGGGTTTGAGGGGCGATGACCCCGGTGAACGTACCGCCGGCCACTTCGGCGCCTGTGCGGATGCCCGTGACGATCTTGCTGTCGTTGGCATCGACGTCGGTGTCGTTAGTCAGCACATTGCCGCTGGGGTTGATCCCGGGCGTGGCGTTGGCGGTGCCGCCAGCTTCGACGGCCACGGTGCTGTCGTCGACTGCCAGTGGGTTGTCGTTGGTGCCGCGAATGGTAATGGTCAGGGTCGCGGTACTGGTGGCGCCGGCCAGGTCGCGGATCTGGTAGGTGAAGGTTTCGGTCAGCACGTCGCCGTTGGTGCGCAAGGCCTGGACCTGTGGGTTGCTGTTGTCGAGCACATAGGTGTAGCTGCCGTTGGCGCCGAGGGTCAGGGTGCCGAAAGCACCGGCCAGGCCCGAACCGATCACGCCGACGGAAGTGCCCTGACGCACGTCGATCACACTCAAGGTTTCGCCATTGCCATCGACATCGCTGTCGTTGGACAACACGTTACCGCTGGGGTTGACCCCCGGGATGGCGTTGTTCAGGCCACCGGCCTCGATGGCGGTGTTGACATCGTTCTGCGCCACCGGCGCGTCGTTGGCGCCCTGGATGGTGATGGTCAGGGTCGCGGTGTCCTGGGCGCCGCTGGCATCGATCACGTTGTAGTTGAAACTGTCAGCCAGGGTGTTGCCGGCACGCAAGGCCTGCACCGCGGCCATGCTGTTGTCCAGGCGATAGCTGTAGCTGCCGTCGGCATTGAGCGTGAGCCAGCCGTAGGTGCCGCGCAGTTCGGTGCCGAGGGTTCCGGCGGTACCCGCCGAGCCCTCGACGCCGGTACGCACCGACGCCACGGCACGCGTTTCGCCGTAATCATGGGCGGGGAGGTCGGCAGGGATTTCGCCACCGTCGACGTCGGTGTCGTTGCCCGGAAGATCGCTCAGTACATTGCCGGTTGGGTCCACGCCGGGCAGGTTGTTGTTCACGCCACCGGCTTCGATGGCCGTGGCAGCGTCATCGTTGGCCACCGGATTGTCGTTCTGGCCGCGAATCAGCACGATGATCTCGGCGGTGTCGGTTTCCGGTGTCGGGTTCACGCCGTCGCTGATGGTGAAGGTGAAACGTTCGAGCAACAGGTCGGAGCTGCGGCGCAACGCTTGGACGTCCGCGTTGTTGTTATCGACGACATAGCTGTAGCTGCCGTCGGGATTGATGGTCAGGGTGCCGTACAAACCGACGACTACCGTACCGCCCGCCACCACGGGCACGGAGGTGCCCCCGGCGCTTTCCGCGCCGGTGCGGATGAAGGTGACCGTCAATGGGTCGCCGTCCGGATCGAAGGCATTGACCGTCGCATCGCCCACCGGGTTGACCCCTGGCGTGCCGTTGTTCACACCGCCACTTTCGGTTGCGATCGAGATGACGTTCTGTGCCACGGGCGGGTCGTTCACGCCGCGCACGGTGATCACCAGCTGCGCGGTATCGGTCAGCCCCTTGGTATCGACCACGCGGTAGGTGAAGACCTCGGTGAGCGTCTGCCCGGCTTGCAGGCCCTGGACCGTGGCATTGGTGCTGTCTACATCGTAGAAGAACGAGCCGTCGGCGCCGATGCGCAGGGTGCCGTACAAACCGACCACCACCGTGCCGTTGGCCTGGGTGCTACCGGCAGTGACAGCGGTCAGCACGTCATTGAGCGGATCGTAAGTGGCCTCGCTTTTGTTGATCACGCCGTTGACCTGCAACTGCTCGCTGGGCTGGTCGGCGGCATCGACGTCCGTATCGATGCCGTTGTCGACGGTGCCCGGACGGCTGGGGAACAGGATGACGTTGCCGGTGGGGTTGCTCTCGGTGGCGTTGCCGTTGGTGGAGGCGGCCTGGGCATCGGCGGCATCGTCGCTGGCCACCGGATTGTCGTTGGCGCCCTGGATGACGATGTTCAGTTGCGCGACATCGTTCAAGCCGCCGGCGTCGGTGACCCGATAGCTGAAGATCTCGACCAGTTGTTCTCCGGCGCTCAGGCGCTGCACGGTGACGTTGTCATTGTTGACGACGTAGGTGTAAGTGCCATTGGCGTTGATGGTCAGGGTGCCGTAGAGCCCGTCAATCGGGATGCCGACCGGGTTGAAGTTGCCGGGGTTGGCTTCGGCGACCGCGCGAATACCGGTGACGGTTTTGGTTTCGCCATTGGCCACCGTGTCGACGTCGGTGTCATTGGTCAATACGTTGCCGCTGGCATTGCTGCCCGGGGTGCCATTGAGCACTCCGCCGGCCTCGATCGCGATACCGGTATCGTTGACACCCACCGGGGTGTCGTTGGCACCCTGGATGGTCACGGTCAATCGGGCGATGTCGGTGGCACCGGCCAGGTCGGCCAGCACGTAGTCGAAACTGTCGGTCAGGGTCTGCCCTGACAGGCGCAAGGCCTGAACCAGCGGATTGGTGTTGTCGACGATGTATTGGTAGGCGCCGTTGCTGCCGACCAGCAGTCGACCGTATTGGCCTGTGATGACCGTCACGGCGGCCACTGGCGTTTGCGCCCCGGCATTATTGACCGAGGCCACGGACACCACATGCAGCTTGTCGGCGTTGGTGGCGATGTCGACGTCGGTATCGTTGGTCAGCAACTGGCCGGTGGGGTCGACGCCGATCACGTTGTTGTTGGTACCACCGGCTTCCACGGCGGTGGCACTGTCATCGACGCCCACCGGTGGATCATTGACCGGTGCCAGGATGATTTGCAGGGTGTCGGTGTCGGTCAGAGCGTCGGCGGCGGTGCCCGGGGTGCCATCGCCATTGGCATCGCCGAAATTGCCCTGGTCGTTGCTGATCACGGTCAGGGTGTCGGTGCCGTTGAAGTTGGCGTTGCCCAGGTAGCGCAGGCTGGCCAACACGGTGTTGACGTCGGCCAGGGTGCCGCTGAGGGTGAGGGTGGCGGTATTGGCGCCGTTGACCGTTACCCCCGGCAGCGTAGTGCCCAGGGACAAGGTGCCGTGCAGCACGCTCAGGGTCACGCTGATATTGCGATCGGCGACGTTCGGGTCACGGTCGACGTCGATGTCCGCAACGCTGATGCCCCCGATGTTCAGGGTGACATCCTCCAGGCCTTGCTGGTTGCCGGGGAGGGTGTTGACCGGTGCATCGTTCTGTTCGACGTAACCGGCGTTCGCCGCTTGGGTATCGGCGTCGCCCAGGGAAATGGTGATCTGGCCCAGGGTGCCGCCGTCGCTGTCGATGCGCACGCGCAAATCGCCCACCGGTTGCGGGTAGGTCACCAGTCCCGGTGGCGCGTCGATGCGGAATACACCCAATGGCAGCACACCGAAATGGTACTGGCCGTTGGCGTCGGTCACGGTGCTGAAAATCAAGTTGTCGGCGGTGGTGCTCAGTTGCCCGTCGGCCCCGGCCCAGGTCAGGGTGACGGTTTGCCCGGCGAGACCGGGACCGTCCGGAACGTTACTGGTGGTGGCCGACGCGGTGTCGTTCCAAAGCGTGCCGGTGATCACCCCGAGCCCGGCCGTGTCGCGCAGGATGTACTGGTTCGGGCCGACCGTGCTTCCGGTACGCTCGCCGTTGATAGTCCCGTCGATGCCGACGCTGTTGCCGCCCCAACTGGTGAAGTCCTCCGGCAGGCTGCTCCAGGTCAGCGTGGCATTGCTGCTGGCGATGACGGTGGCGTTGGGCAGGGTGACTTGATAACGCACCTGGACCTGAGCGCCGACATCCAGTTGATCGAAATTGACGCTCACGCCACCGGTGGTGCTGAAGGTCACGCCGGCGGGCAGGTTGCCCGGCCCGAAGGTGGTGCCGTTGATGGTGACGCTGACCAGGGTGTAATTGCTGCCGCCGGCAAAGTTGTCGACGACCTGGGCGTCGAACGCCGGTAAGCCGCCGTTCTGGGTGAAACTCAGTTGTACCGTGGCGGTGCCGGTGGTGCCCGCAGGATTCGGGTCGAAGGCCACCACTTGTTTGTCCAGGCCACTGAAGCTCGGTTCGACGATGCGTTCGAGAATCGTATTGCTGGCAGCACGACCCGCGCCGTTGACGATTTCCAGGGCACTGGCACCCAGTTGGGCACCGGCGATGTTGCTCGCCTGGTTGCCGACGCGGACGTTGAATTCCAGCACCACGCCCTCCAGGTCGTCATCGGTGCCGTTGCCGTTGACCACGTTGCCGAGGTTGAAGGTGATGGTCTGGCTGCCATCGGGGTTGGTGACGACGGTCAGGCGGCTGGGGTCGAACACCCCGGTTGGGCCCAGGCCCAGCAGGTCCGGGGTGATCGGCAAGGCTTCGGGGCTGTTCTCATTGCCGTCGATATTCAGCGTGCCGCCGACGATCAGGTTGGCATCGCTGGTTAGCCCGCCATTGGATATGAAACCGATGCGCAGGGCATTGACCAGCGCATCCGGGGAAATGAATTGCAACCCGTTGGCCAGGGTGATCTGGATCTGGTAATTGGGGTTGTTGCCTTCCGGCACCAGCACCACCACGCGATAGCGGATCACTTCGCCGATGGTCACCGCTTCCACGGGCGCCGTGGTCGGTGCCGGCGCGGCGGTGTCAGGCAAGCCGCCGACCCGGGAGATCTGGATGGCCTGGGCCACCGGCACCACCAGCACCGAGCTGTTGCGATAGTCGTTGAGCGTACCGCCATTGAGCGTGCCGTCGACGCCGGTGCGTTCGCCGCCCTGGGTGCCGTCGAGACTGGTCCATTGCACGGTCGCCAGGTTAGTGAAGTTGGACTGCGACGCCGCCGTGGCATTGACCACGCCCGACAGGCTCAGGACGATGCTGCCGCCCTTGGCGATGTCGATGTTGGCGCCGTTGACGGTGCGCAATTGACCATTGACGATTTCGAAATCGACCCCGCCATTGTTGGTCGCGCCACCTTGATAGAGCTTGCCCGTCAGGATGATGTTGTCCAGTTGGGTGGGCAGGTTGTCGAGGAAGCTGATGTCGAAGGCGTTGAAGTCACTGCCGCCCGTGCCGTTGCTCAGGGTGATGGTGAAAGTCACCGTGTCGCCCTGGTCATAGCCGCCCAGACCCGAGGTCGAGGTCAGTACCTGGGTGACGGTCAGGGTGGGCTCACGCACGGTCACGGTGGGTTGGCCGCCGGTGAGAGCGACGGTACGGTCCACCGCCACGTTGCCATTGGGTGTATCGCTGTCCGGATCGCTGAAGATCAATTGCGCGCTGTTTTGCAGGGCCTTGTTCGCCTGGTTGGCGATCACGTTGTTGGCCACCAGTTGCAGGCGAATCACGAAAGTATTGTTGCCGATCTGGTTGTCGGCGGTGGCGCCAGACACGCTGAAGGTCCAGCGCGCATCGACGCCGTCGTCGCCCAGGGTGCCGCCCTGACCGGCAAAACCGCTGACCACGATGCTGCCGACAAAGTCGGCGCCCAGCGCGCCACTGCCGGCGCGGGTGGTGATGATCTGATAGCCCAGGCCACCATTGAAGGTGGTGTCCAGGCGCATGCCCGGCGGGATCAGGTCTTCGATGCGCAGGGTTTGCGTGCTGCCCTCGGGCAGGGTGACGACGATGTCGTAGCGCATGCTTTCGCCGATCACCAGATCGCTGCCGGTGGTATGGGTGGCGCTGGAATCGCCGTTGTCCAGGGTGCCGTCGGCGAACACTTTGGTGATCACCGGTGCCGCCACCTGTTGGCTGGACAGGTCGGTCAGGTCGGTGGGGGTGAAGTCGCTTCCGCCATCGACGCTGGCGTAGTTGCTCAGGGTGGCGGTGCTTTGCAGGCTGCGGCTGGCTTCGATGGTCGAGCTGACGACCACGTCATAACTGATCACTACCACGTTGGCGCCGCTGGTGTCGGCGGCGGTGCCGCTGCGACCGGCGAGCAGGGTGGCCTGGCCACCGGCATCGAGGAAGGTGATCTGGTTGCCGCTGACGCTGTAGTCGATGCTGAGCACCAGCGCCGTGCCGTCGCCGCGGAAAATCTGCAGGTTGGCGGCGGCCAGGCTGCCGCCGACGAAGCTCAGGCCGGTGGGCAGGGTGATACTGGTGCTGACGTCGAAAGCGCCGCCCCCGCCGGTGTTTTCGATGGCGGTGACCATGCGCAGGGTGTCGCCGCCGTCGATGCCGGTGATGTTGCCATCCACTGCCGCCAGGTCGGTCACGCTGCCATTGAAGGGCACGCCGGTGCTGCCCGGCGGGTTCCAGCTGCCGGTGGTGTTGCTGACGGTACCGTTGGTGCCCGACACCACGCCGTGCTTGATTGCCAGCACCGGCTCGGCCACCGAGACGATTGCCACCACGTCCGAGGAAATCAGGGTGCGGTCGGTGAGGGTGGTTTGCTGGCTCGATTGTGCCAGCACATCCAGCGAGCGCTGATCGGCGAACGGCTGGTCGCCGACGCGAACGGTAAAGCGCACGACGATGCGGCTGCCGGTGGTATCGGCGGTCACGAAACTGCCGAAATCGAACACCACTGAGTTGCCCGCGGCGCTGGTGACAGTGAGCACGCCACCGGCATTGGTGTTGCCGGGCCCGATTTGCCATTGGCCGGGATCATCGCCGGTTGCCCAGGTTACGCCCGTCACGTCGAACAACGGCAGGGGCAGATAGGCGGTGAGTTTGAACTGCTCGTAGTCGCCGGTAATCAGGTCGTAAGTGAGTTCGAAGGTGACTTCATCGCCGGGACGCAGTTCACCGCTGGCCGGTGGTGTGCCGTCGTTGACCTCGACGATCTTGATGTCCACGGTGTTGGTCGGGATCACGCTGGTGGTGGCTGATCCGTCGGTTTCGCTTTGCCCGGTCAGGTTGAAGATGTCTTGAAGCAGCGTGCCATCGACCACGGCGGTGTTGCCCAGTTCGTCGCCTTCGTTGATTTCACTGTGGGGCGCACCCGATGGCGGTTTGTAGGTCTGGCCGACAATGGCCGAGTAGCTGAGTACTACCAGCACCGCGCCTTCCAGCCGGTCATCGAAGGCCAGGTCACCGTTGAGCCAGCCGCGAATATTGGAGAAGGCATTACGCAGCGATTGCGCGATGTCGAACACCATCGACGTGGTGCCATCGGCGTTGATCACCGCCGTCCTGACCAGTGCGATGGTTTGCGGCACGCCCGCGAGGGTGACGGTCAAGGTCGGCGTGCCGGTGAGGGTTTGCCCGTCGCTGAGCTGGTCGCGAATGACCAATTGGCCTTCGTTGAAGAAGTCCTTGCCGAAGGCGAAGTAGTCGGAAATCGCCAGGTTCAGCGTGTACTGCAAGGTGTCGCCGGGGGTGATGCCGGTCTGGCCGATGTCGGTTTGCAAGGTCACCTGTTTGAGCAGGGTGATGGACTTGGCGATAAAGTCGGTGGGTAGGCCGGTGCCGGTAAAATCGATGGTGGTGTTGGGTGCCACGACATCCCGTGGGTCCAGCGGTGCCCATTCGCCGCTGGCCGTTGGCGCGCCGAGGGTGATGGTGACGGCGTCGCCGGTAACCGGGTTGATGATCGTTTGGCCGTTGGCGTCGACCTCCGGCACATAGAACGCCACTTGGGTATTGGTCGCGGCGGTCAGGGTGTCGTATTCGACGGTAAAAGAGTTGATGTACACGGTATCGGAGGCGATCAGCGCGGCAATCGCCACCGGATCGGTGACCACGGTGCCGTCGTGCAGTGTGATGGAGGTCAGGCGGCCACCGGCGCCGGGCGTGATGGCCGTGACCTGGATGTTGTCCGGCAGCGGTTGGGTGACGACGACATGGCTCAGCGTCTGGCCCGGTGCAGGGGTTACGGTCACCGTCAGGGTGCGGCCGTAGTTCGGCCCCGTGGCGGTTTCGCCCTCGGGTGTGGAGAGCGTCTGATCGAAGGTGATCACCGTCGGATGCACGACAAACGCCACGGAACCCGCCTGAATCAGGCTCGGGTCGTTGAGTGGGTTGTCCAGCGCGTCATTGCCGAACTGGAAGCCACCGCTGGCGCGGATGGTCAGGTCCGGGCTGCCATTGGAGAAGTCGGTGTCGGCCAGGTTGCTCAGGCTGGCGGTGATCTGCACCGGAATCACCGGTTGCTGGTTGGTGACGCTGGCAAACGGCAACTCGATGACCACCAGCTTGTCGCCAGCGCGCATGCCAAAAGTCGCCGCATTAATGATCAGGAAATTACCACTGGCGTCTTTCGCCAGAGGATGGGTCGCGTTGCCGGCCGCGTCGAACGTTACCGTATGGGCGATCAGATTTTGCCCCAGGTAGGTGGCGGAGATGAAATTGACCCCGTCGTCGCCATCCTTGCCAGTGGCCGCCAGCGCCAGGTTGATGAACGGCGCGAAGCCGGCCTGGGTCGAGGTGTTGTTGAAATTGACCGTAAAGGTGAAGCGATCACCCAGCAGGACATCGCTGCCAGTCGCCGGCAAGGTCACGGTGGGAGCGGCATCGGCCAGCAAGCCATCGAAACTGGCCATGGCGGTGCTGCTAAGGGCAATGACCTTGTCGATATCGCCGACCCGGGTTTCCAGCGTCCAGTCGCCGCCGGCTGCGGTGCTGCCCGTGTCGTTGCTGGAGGCGGCGACATCGGCGCCCGTCCAGCGGGCCAGTTCGGTGACCAGGGTTTTACCGGCGGCACCCGCGCCGATGTCGCACCCATAGAGCTGGATGTCGGCGCCCTGGGTCAGGTTGTTGCGCCATTGTTCGAGGGTTTTGCTCAGTTGGTCTACGTTGTCGGCGGTGATCGTGCGATTGCCCAGGGTGAATTGTCCGGATGCACCGTGGGACAGCACCTGGATCGAATCCACTTTGCCCAGTTGCGCCAGTGCTGCGGAAATCGCCGCCAGGCCATCTTCACCGGCGTTGACCACAATAGCCGTGACGTTCCCCGGGAGTTGCGCCATTAATTGCTCGCGGTTTTCGATGCGACTGTCGATCACCAGCAGGCTGCGCGCGGCCGAGGGTGCCTGCTCGGTGGCAGGCCGGCCTTCGGTCTGGGTGGCGGGCGTGGCAGCCGGATCGGTGGCCGGATGCGCGGCCTCGGCGGGGTCGCTGTGATGCTGATCGGCGGCGGCCGAAGCGGCGGCACCGTCGAACAGGATCCTTGGCTCAAGGGCCAGGGCCTGACGTTGCGGGCGCAGATGAAGGCCGGCTAATTGACGCGGTGGTACTGACATAGTGGAAGTCCTCGACCTGCCTGCACGTTTAATCAATCCTTTGTACAAAACGCCCGCTGTTGGACAGGTTCAGCTTAGAACGAAATTTTCACATTTCCAGGCTGAAAACCGCGGTACAGAAGGCCTCGAGATATGTGGCGCAGAAGCCTTTAGCCATCATTGGGCGGATTGGCGGCGGCCTTTGCGTTTTTTTCTTCTACAAGCTTGTACGCCACGTAGTACTTGTAGATGTTGCCGACGTAATCCACGGTCTCCCGGCCCACCACCTGCGCGGCTGCCTGCTCTACATTAGCGAATCAGACGTTTTTGTCCAGATTGTACGAAGCTGTACACAGATATTCAGGTTCACGAAAAGATTGCCGTGCATGACAACTCGGAGTTTGCCTGGGCGATTCGCAAGAGGGGGGGGACAGATTGCAGTATGGCCAATGGCTGGCCATCCACAGGGTCGGAAGGCGCTGAAATAAAAATTTTGCAGGCCTCGATCCCGTCCGCAGAACCGGGACGAAGCCTCTGGAGGGGGGCTGCAAAAGCGAGGCGGCCTGACAGCCGACCTGATTTTTGCAAATGCACTCAATCCCCTGTGGGAGCGAGCCTGCTCGCGAAACGGGGCAGATCAGTCAACACATTTGCTGAATGATACTGTGCCTTCGCGAGCAGGCTCGCTCCCACAGGTTTTTTTGATCTCAGGTATTGCGACTTACCCCCTTGGGCATCATCCGCAACAAGGTGTTATCGCCCACCACGTAGTGGTGATACAGCCCGGCCACGGCATGCAGGCCGATCAGCCAATAACCAATGGTGCCGCCGAGCACGTGCCAGCCCTGGAGTTCCTTGGCCAGTTCCTTGTTCTCGGCCATCAGCATCGGCAGGTCGAGGCCATAGAACATCACTTGATTGCCTTTGGCACTGGTGACCAGCCAGCCAAGAATCGGCATGGCGATCATGAACAGGTACAGCGCCCAGTGCATCAACTTGGCCAGCGCAATTTGCCAGTGAGGCGAGGCCGGGAAGATTTGCGGTGCCGGGCCCAGGCTGCGGGCGAATAACCGTACCCAGACCAATACGAACACGGTCAGGCCGAGCATAAAGTGCGATTCGACAATCAGCGTTCGTGCGCCGCTGCCCTTGGGAAAGATGCCGCGCAGTTCGATAGAGGCGTAAACGAGTGCCAACAGGACCAGCATCAACCAATGCAGCGCGATCGATACGGTGCTGTAGCGTGATGCGGAGTTCTTCCACGGCATACGGTGTTCCTCACAGGTCAGGTCAAGCCACCGTTCTTGGTTGACGGTGTGCTTTAACTGTAATCCTGTTTCAACGCGTTTGCCTGAGACTATCTGTCGCGCAGTGCCTTTGTAGGAGCGAGCTTGCTCGCGATGGTGTACCAGTCAACAAAGAGGTGGCTGACACTCCATCGCGAGCAAGCTCGCTCCTACAGTTTTTTGCGGTGAATCAGTTGTTCTGCGGCATCTCGCCTTTGGCCAGGCGTTTGTTGATGTCGGCGATCACCTCCGGCAGGTCGGTGATGGTGTCGATCATGTAGTGCGGCCGCGAGCCTTCGAACAGCTTGTGGATGCGTTTGCGCTCGCTGTCCAGTTTGTCGCTGCCCAGCGCGCGATAGCCTTCGTAGTCCAGGCCCAGCGCATTGCCCGAGCAAATCAACGCCACGGTCCACATGCCGGCACGTCGACCTTCGAGGATGCCCGGCACGGTATCGTCGATCTTCACGCAGGCCGCGACATCGTCGATGCCCAGGGCGATCACATTGGCCAGTGCCTGGGCCGGCCACGGACGGCCATTTGGCACTTCGTCGGTGGCGACCACGTGGTCGGCCACGTAGCCGTTGGTGGCGGCCAGTTCGACGACCTTGTCCATCACCTGTTTCGGGTAACCGGAGCAGGAACCGATCTTGATCCCTTGCTGGCGCAGGTTGGCGATGGTGTCCAGCGCGCCGGGAATCAGCGCCGAGTGTTCGGCGATTTTCTCGATCTGCAGCGGCATGAAGCGTTGGTAGATGGCGGTGACGTCATCGTCGGTCGGCGTACGGCCGAACACTTTGCGATAGCGCTCGGCGACTTCCGGCAGGTTGCACAGGGTGCGGATGTGGTCCCACTTGCCCATGCCCATCGGGCCCCGGGCTTCGTCGATGGACACCTGGACGTCGAACTCGGCGAAGGCTTCGACAAAGATCTGGGTTGGCGCGAAAGAACCGAAGTCGACGACGGTGCCGGCCCAGTCGAGGATGGCGGCTTGCAGTTGGGTTGGGTTGGTGTAGTTCATGGTGAAGTTATTCCTGTGGCAACTGGCTGAATGGGGAGCTGCTTTGGGTGGGAGCGGGCTTGCTCGCGAAGGCGGTGTGTCAGTCGACATATGTGTTGGCTGTCAGACCGCTTTCGCGAGCAAGCCCGCTCCCACAGGGGGGAATGCGGTGTGGCTTAGATTTCGAGCACTTCCATCTCACGCAACACTTCGCCGATGGCCGCCACGGCTTCACGCATTTCGGCGGGTTGCACATGACCGATGCAGCCGACACGGAAGGTTTCGACCTGGGTCAGTTTGCCGGGGTAGAGGATGTAACCCTTGGCCTTGACCCGTTCGTAGAATTCCTTGAACTGGTAACGCGGGTCTTTTGGGGCGTGGAAGGTGGCGATGATCGGGGCCTGGATCGCCGCTGGCAGGAAACTGCGCAGTCCGAGCTTGGCCATCTCTTCCATCAGCGCCTGGCAGTTGGCGGCATAGCGCGCATGCCGCGCCGGCAGGCCGCCTTCTTCGTTGTATTGCAGCAGGGCTTCGTGCAGCGCCGCGACCACGTGGGTCGGCGGGGTGAAGCGCCATTGGCCGGTTTTCATCATGTAGGCGTGCTGGTCGTACAGATCCATCGCCAGTGAATGCGAGTTGCCGGCGGCATTGGCCAGGGCTTCCTTGCGAGCGAAGACAAAACCCATCCCCGGCACGCCTTCCAGGCATTTGCCGGAGGCAGCGATCAGCGCATCAAACGGAATCTGTTGCGCATCGACCGGCAGGGCACCAAAGGAGCTCATGGCGTCGATGATCAAACGCTTGCCGTGCTGCTGCACGACCTGGGCGATTTCCGGCAGCGGGTTGAGGATGCCGGTGCTGGTTTCGCAGTGGATCAGGGCGACGTGGGTGATGCCGGTATCGGCGCGCAGCAGGCGGTCGACGTCGGCGGCGGTAGTCGGTTCATCTTCGGCGGTTTCGAAAGTGCTGAAGGCGCGGCCGAGCACTTCGCAGATTTTTGCCAGGCGTTTGCCATAAGCCCCGTTGATCAGCACCAGAACCTTGCCATCGCGAGGCACCAGGGTGCCGATCGCTGCTTCCACCGCGAAGGTGCCGCTGCCTTGCAGGGGGACGCAATGGTGGCTGGCTGCGCCGTTGATGATCGCCAGCAGTTGTTCACACAGGCTGGCGGTCAGTTGATTGAAGCGGTCATCCCATGAACCCCAGTCGACCATCATCGCCTGACGGGTGCGGGCCGAAGTGGTCAACGGGCCGGGGGTGAGCAGGATGGGTGCGGCAGTACTCATTCTCGTGTCCTCGCAATCGATGGGATGAAGCTACGGGGCCTAAATTGCAATTTGCCGAGTTATCAATCAAATTGTTTGTTGTTATGCCAGCCATCAGTGAGGGTTATTCATGAACCTGTTTCAGCTCCGTGCCTTCGATGCCGTGGCCCGAGAGGGCAGCTTCACCCGGGCGGCGTCGCGGCTGTTCATCAGCCAACCGGCGGTCACCGGGCACATCAAGGCGCTGGAGGAGCACTACCAGATCACCCTGTTGCGCCGCACCGCGCGGCGGGTGGAATTGACGGAAGAGGGCACCAAACTGGCGGCGATCACCCGGGCCATGTTCGGCCTGGCTGAAGAGGCACAGGTGATGCTGGAGGCTAACCGGCAGTTGCTCACCGGGCGTCTTGAGGTGGCGGCGGACGGACCGCACATGGTCATGCCGATGCTCGCGAGTCTGCGTGCGCGCTATCCGGGGATCACGGTGAACCTGCGCCTGGGCAATGCCCAGGAAACCCTGGCGGCGCTGCTGTCCGAGCATGCCGACGTGGCGGTGCTGACCGAAGTCGAACCGCGAAAGGGCCTGCACCTGCAAGCCCTGAACGAATCACGCATTTGTGCGCTGGTGCCCGCCGGTCATCCATGGGTGCAAAAGACCAAGGGCGTGCCACTCAAGGATCTGGATCAGGTGATCATGGTGCTGCGTGAACCGAGCTCGATCACCCGGCGCACCTTCGATGAAGCCTGCGCCCAGGCCAGGGTCAATCCGCGAGTGTTGCTGGAACTGGACAGCCGTGAAGCGGTGACCGAGGCCGTGGCAGCGGAGTTGGGGGTGGGCGTGGTGTCGTCGGTGGAAGTCAGCCATGATCCGCGGGTGGCGGCGGTGCCGATCATTGGGGACGGGTTGGTCAATCGACACATGATGGGGTGCATGGAGCGGCGGCGGGATTTGCGTTTGATACAGGCGTTTTTCGGGTTGGCACCAGACAGATAAACCGAGGTGCGCCCTTCGCGAGCAGGCTCGCTCCCACAGGGGAAATGCAATCCAATGTGGGAGCGAGACTGCTCGCGAAGGGGCCAGACCTGCTTAAATCAGGCTTTCGCGCACCATCTCCAGAAAGGTCGCCACAATCCGCCGGGAACTCTGCTCGCGCAAACACACCAGTGTCTCGGTCAAGCGTCGTTTGCAATCGGTAATCGGCAGCGCGCAGACCCTGGAGTCCGCACCGAACTCAGCAGCAGAAACCACCCCGATGCCAATTCCCACCACCACCGCCTCGCGCGCCGCTTCGCGGCCTTCCACCTGAATCGCCGGGCGGATCCGAAACCCGGCGCCGGCCATTTCTTCTTCCAGGGTCTGGCGGGTCACCGAGCCGATTTCCCTCAGCACCAACGGCGTGTCGTCGAGGTCCGCCAGACAAATGGATTCACGATCGGCCCACGGGTGATGGCGTGACACGAACGCTACCATCGGGTCATTGCGCAGCGGCAGGGAGATCAGGCGCTCGTCGCTGACGTCGCGGCCCAGCAACGCCAAATCGGCTTGATAGTTGAAGAGCCGGTACAGCGATTCATCGGTGTTGCCGGTTTCGATCTTGACGCTGATACCGGGGTAGCGTTCGCAGAACCGGGCGATCTGTGGCAATACATGCACCGGCGCATCCACCGCCAGTATCAGGCTGCCGGTCTGCAAGGCCTGGGAGTCCTGCAATAACTCCTGGGCTTCGGCTTCGATCACGAACAGTTTCTGGGTAACGCCGAGCAGACGCTCGCCTAAATCCGTCAGGCGCACCGAGCGTTTATTGCGATGGAACAGCAATACGCCGTAGCGCTCCTCGAGTTTGCGCACCTGATCGGAGATCGCCGGCTGTGTCAGAAACAGTCGTTCGGCAGCTTTGGTGAAGCTGCCGTAGACGGCGACAGCATGGAAGGCTTTGAGCTGGGCGTGGGAAACCGACATCGAAACCTCCAATAAAAAGCTCAGCTTATTTTTGAAATACGATAAATCGATTTCACTTATTAATCAGTAATTGTTTTTATCCACCCCAGCCCCGGTGACTGGTCAGTCGAACAGCGGCGGTGGCCATGAGCCTGTGCGTGCAACAGCAGGACTCATCTGACCGGAATCGTCCATAGGGATCAGGCGATTTCGCAGTGCTCAACAATAAAAACACAGGCGTTTTCTTCCAATTCTGCCGGCACACTCACACCCTGAGGTCAGAACCACAATGAACAAGCACATCGGCACCATCAAGCGTTGGCGCGTGCAGATCTTCGCAATCACCTGGCTCGCTTACGCTGCTTTCTACTTCACCCGCAAAGCGTTTTCCGTCGCAAAACTGGGAATCGGCGAAGACCCGACGTTCACCCTCGACAAAATGGCCATGGCCAACCTCGACGCCATCTACCTTACCGCTTACGCCATTGGCCAATTCACTTGGGGCATCCTCGCCGACCGTTTCGGTCCGAGGGTCGTAGTCCTCGGCGGGTTGTTGATTTCAGCGGCCGCTGCCCTGGTGATGGGCAGTTTCGCCACGTTGCCGATCTTCGCCACTTGCATGCTGATCCAGGGGCTGGCGCAGTCCACGGGATGGTCGGGATTGTGCAAGAACCTCGGTAGTTTCTTTCCTGCCCAGCAGCGCGGGCGGGTACTGGGTTTATGGAGCTCCTGCTACGCCTTTGGCGGGCTGGTCGCGTCGCCGTTTGCCGGGTGGTGGGCGTATACGCTCATCGGCTCATGGCACGCGGCGTTCATTTCCAGTGCGGCGGTGGTTGGGCTGGTCGCCGTGCTGTTTTTTATTTTCCAACGCAACAAACCCGAAGACGTGGGTCTTCCGGCAGTCGAACCGGAACCCGAGTTGACCGCGGAAGAGGCCCGCGCCCAAAGTAAAATCAGCGTCCTGGCACCCTTGAAGGAAATCCTGCGCAACCGCACTGTGCTGATCCTCGGCCTTGCTTACTTCATGCTGAAGCCGGCGCGCTACGCGATTCTGCTGTGGGGCCCGGTGATCGTTTTCGAGCAGATGCCTTCGGTGGGCAAGGTGGGCGCGGCGATCATTCCCACGGCGTTCGAACTGGCCGGCTTGCTCGGGCCGATCATGATCGGTCTGGCTTCGGACAAACTGTTCGGTGCCCGACGCATGCCGGCCTGTGTCATCAGTCTGTTGGCGCTGACCGTGTCGCTGGCGTTCTTCATGGGGGCGCTGCATACCGGTAGCGTGGCGCTGGTGGTGGCGCTGTTGTTTGTCATGGGCCTGACGCTTTACGGACCGGACTCGATGATCAGCGGTGCGGCCGCCATCGATTTCGGCACCGCCAAGGCCGGGGCCACGGCAGCGGGTTTTGTTAATGGCTGCGGTTCGGTCGGGGCGATACTCGGCGGCTTGCTACCGGGCTACTTCGACACTGTCACCGTATTCATCGTCTTCGCCGGTTGCGCAATGTTCTCTGCGCTGGTGCTGATCCCGCACTGGAACAGCCGCCCGGGCGGCCTGAAAACCAACTACCCGTTCGTGCCGAATCGGCCGATGACCGTAAAACCCCTGCGTACCTGAACCCAATTCCCTCGTCGCCTGCTGCTTTTGCGGCAGGCTGGCGTGTGGAAATCTGACCGGAGATTGATCCATGAGACCCTTTTGGCTGGACCAGGCCCTGAAGGCTGAAACGTCTGACAGCTGCCCGCCGCTGCAAGGCGATGCCCGCGCCGATGTGTGCATTGTCGGCGGCGGGTATACCGGGTTGTGGACCGCGATCATGCTCAAGGAGCAGAACCCGGAGCTGGATGTGTTGCTGATCGAAGCGGACATCTGCGGCGCGGGCGCCAGCGGGCGCAACGGTGGTTGCGCACTGTCGTGGTCGGCCAAGTATTTCACCCTTGAACGGTTGTTCGGCGTCGAGGAAGCGGTACGCCTGGTCAAGGAATCCGAGCGCAGCATCCACGCCATTGGCGCCTTCTGCGAGCAGTACGCGGTGGATGCCGACTACCGCCTCGACGGCACCCTTTACACCGCCACCAATCGCGCCCAGGTGGGTTCGACCGATGCCGTGATTGCGGCGCTGGAGCGCAATGGCATCAACTCGTTCAGCCAGCGACCGCTGGCGGACGTGCAGCGTATGGCCGGTTCCAGCAAACACCTGGAAGGCTGGTTTTCCCCGGCCGCGGCCAGCGTGCAACCGGGCAAACTGGTGCGTGGCTTGCGCCGAGTGGCTTTGCAACTGGGGGTGAAGATTCATGAAAACACCGCCATGACCGGACTGGAGGAGGGCAAGCCTGCGGGCATTCAAACCGCCAACGGCACTGTTCGTGCGGACAGGGTGGTGCTGGCGATGAACGCCTGGATGGCCCGCGCATTCCCGCAGTTCGAGCGCAGCGTGGCAATCGTTTCCAGCGACATGGCAATCACCGAACCGCGGCCCGACCTGCTCAACGAAATCGGATTGACCAGCGGCGTTACGGTGCTCGATTCGCGGATTTTCGTGCACTACTACCACAACACTCCGGACGGCCGGATCATGCTGGGCAAGGGCGGCAACACCTTCGCCTATGGCGGGCGGATGTTGCCAGTGTTCGATCAGCCGTCGCCCTATGCAGGCCTGTTGAAAAACAGCCTGGCGGATTTCTTCCCGGCCTTTGCCGACGTCAAGGTCGAGGCGACGTGGAACGGACCCTCAGATCGTTCAGTCACGGGGTTGCCGTTCTTCGGGCAGATGAGTGCCAGCGGGAACGTGTTCTATGGTTTCGGTTACTCCGGCAGCGGGGTCGGGCCGTGCCATATGGGCGGGCAGATTCTCGCTTCGATGGTCCAGGGCCTCGACAACCCCTGGACCCGTTCGCCGCTGGTGAACGGGCCGTTGGGTTTTTTTCCGCCGGAACCGATTCGTTACCTTGGCTCGTTGATGGTGCGCAATGCCATCCGCCGCAAGGAGCGGGCCGAGGATCACGGACGTCGCCCGCGGCACCTGGACGTGCGTCTGGCGAAGTTCGCGGCGGCGGCGGGCAAGGCTGATAAGGGATAGAGGCAGCTTCAAGCTTCAAGCTGAGAGCTGAGAGCTGAGAGCTGAGAGCTGAGAGCTTACGGCTCTGGCCGTTGGATCAGCCAGTCGAGCAGCAAGCGCGTATCGTTGCGTGGCTCCTGGGAGCGTGCGGGTCGGGTCGTGTGGTGTTGCTTAAGGGTTGCACAAAACACCGGTCGGTCGGCGTCGCCGTCGAGGAAGCTGATCAGTCCGTCGCTGCCGGCCGAAGGCAGCAAGGGCGGAGCACTCGGGCTGTCCAACGCTGCCAGGGCAACCGGTATCCAGAGACCGTAACCAGGATCGGGATCCTGCTCCGGGGTGGGCCACAAACAGACCTGGATTCGACCGCTTTCATCCAGCACCGTCGGGTGTCCGGGCGGGCCACACACACGGGCAGGCTGGTAACCGGGGATGCTCGGCCGGGGCTGTTTGAGCGCCGGACGGAACACTGTCGACCAGGGCACGGCGGTGAACTGATTGCGGTAGCGAGGCGGCGTTGCAGGTGCCCCCGGCACCAAAGTCGCTCCCTGTTGCCCCTGATGTCGCGCCTCGGTCACCAACCATTGATCGTTGAACCCCGACAGAGGATGTTCGGCCACCTGCACGATATGGGCGCTGCGCAAAAGCTCGTGGTTGCTTTGGCCCTGGATCTGCACCTGTTGGCAACGCAGGCGCTCAAGATGCCGTCGGGCGATTTGATCGCGATGGCGTTGTTCGATCGCAGGGCGTGACATGGGCGGCGCAGGCTGGTCAAAGAGCTGATTGGCTGCGCTATCGATATGACTCGCTGCACCACGATTCCGGGCATCCAGGCTCGGTGAAAAGGCTGGCGAGTCATGGCGCTGGAACAACTCACTGATCGCCGGTGAGTTACCAGGGGCTGGCGCGTCGCGTTGAAACGGCATCAGCAGCGGTTCCTGCGGGAAGCTCAGGCTGTCTTCCGCGAACACCAGCACATGGGTGTCGGCATGATGTTCGAAGTGATAGTGAATGCCTTCTTCCTCGCACAACCGTTGCAACAGGGCCAGGTCGGTTTCCTCGTACTGGATGCAAAACGGCCGTGGCGGATAGTGCCCGGTCGCCAATTCAAAGCGATAGCTGCTGTCGGGCAGGTCATGTTCCACCAGCAACTGGCGCAGGATCATTGGCACGCTGAAGTGTTGGAAAACCCGTCGTGATCGGTGCTGGTCCAGTGCCTGCAAGGCGGGCATCAGGACCAGCTTGTAGCTGATCCACTGCGACCCGCGATGTTCGCGACTGACGCTGTGCAGCACGCCATGAATGCCCGGACCTTGCCCCAGGCCGAGGCGGGCCGGTTGTTGCAGCAAGCGCTCCAGCGGCATGGCCGGTGCCAGGCCGAGCACTTCGATGTCGAATCGATAGGGTTGGTTGAGCGCCTCGTGACCGCTGAACTGCACCACTTGCAGCATCAAGTCGTCATTGAGGAGGGTCAGGGTGAAGGGACTTTCCTTGTCGTTATGCATCGATTGCGCTTCTGCCATGGAGTACGGGCGAAAAGGGTACGAAACCACGGTGCTCTGTAGTCATCGCAAATCGAAGTTTCAGAATCGCCCTACAACGATCGGTGAAGATGCCGATCCAGGGCGTCAAACGGAGCGGGGGACCGGTCATGAATTTTTGGTCGATTGCCGACTTTAGGCCGTATAAACTTGGCGCCATGCGTCGGCCAATAGATGTCTCGGCGCCATAGACAAGAGAGTGAGTAATGGGCGCACAGTGGAAGGTTAAACACAAAGAAGCGGCAGCCAATGCCAAGGGCAAGATCTTCGGCAAACTGGTGAAGGAAATCACCATTGCTGCGCGCAACGGCGCTGATGTTGCTACCAACGCGCACCTGCGCCTGGTGGTTGAACAGGCCAAGAAAGCTTCGATGCCCAAGGAAACCCTGGATCGCGCCATCAAGAAAGGCGCGGGTTTGCTGGGCGAGACCGTGCAATACCATCGCGTGACCTATGAAGGCTTTGCCCCGCATCAGGTACCGCTGATCGTGGAGTGCGTGACGGACAATATCAACCGCACCGTCGCTGAAATCCGCGTCGCGTTCCGCAAGGGCCAGTTGGGCGCTTCCGGTTCGGTGGCCTGGGATTTCAACCATGTCGGCATGATCGAAGCTTCCCCGGACACCCCGGACGCCGACCCGGAAATGGCTGCCATTGAGGCCGGCGCCCAGGATTTCGAAGCCGGTGAAGACGGCGCGACCCTTTTCCTGACCGATCCAACCGATCTCGACGCAGTACAGAAAGCCCTGCCAGAGCAAGGTTTCACTGTGCTGTCGGCCAAGCTGGGCTATCAGCCGAAAAACCCGGTCAGCGGCCTGAGCGACGAGCAGATGGCTGAAGTCGAAGCCTTCCTCGAAGGCCTCGATAACCATGACGACGTGCAGGACATGTTTGTCGGGTTGGCGGGTTAAGCCTACAGAAGGTTTTGATCTGATTTGTGGCGGGGGGGGGGGGGCGCCGTGTGGAGGAGGGAAAGAAGCAAACAAAAAAAGCAAAACCTCGCGAAAAAGGGGGGGGAAAGTCCCTCCCCCAAATTCTTTTTCGTCCCTTCTTTTTCCCG